>JAYVSO010000096.1:0-9454 GCA_043775315.1 Verrucomicrobiota bacterium | reverse complement strand
CGGCGCTCCACTCCGGCCAGTTCGTTCGCTGTCACGGCCCCAAGCTTGTCCCGCCCTCTTGTTAAAGTAAATAGCCACTTAACCTAGTATTATTAGGTTGTGAGCGAGTAGTTCGATTACAAAGTGTGCTCACGCGATCGAGAATGAGTTCGGCGGTGGCTGTCCAGACGAACGGCTTGGGCTTGCTGTTGTTGGCCGCGATGTATCCATCAATGGCCTCGACCAGTTCGTCGACGCTCTTGAAGACCCCGCGCCGGATGCGCTGCTCGGTTATTTTACCGAACCAGCGTTCCACCTGATTCAGCCAAGACCCACTGGTAGGGGTGAAGTGCAGGTGATAGCGCGGACGCTTCTGGAACCATGCGGCCACCTTGGGCGTCTTGTGCGTGGCGTAGTTGTCCAGAACCAGGTGGATCTCGAGTCCCGCGGGAACCGTGCGTTCGATCTGGTCTAGGAAGCGCACAAATTCCTGCTGCCGGTGCCCTTTCTGGCAGTGGCCGATGACCTTCCCGGTGGCGATGTCCAGTGCGGCAAAGAGCGAGGTCGTGCCGTGGCGGTAGTAGTCGTGCGTGCGCCGCTCGGCCTGGCCGGGCCGCATCGGCAGCACGGGCTGGCTGCGGTCCAGCGCCTGCACCTGGCTCTTTTCGTCGACACACATCACCACCGCACGGGTCTGCTCGGGCGGATTCAGATACAACCCCACGATGTCGCGCACCTTCTCCACGAAGAACGGGTCGGTGGAGAGCTTGAAGTTTTCCTGCAAATGCGGCTTGAGCCCGAAGGCCCGCCAGATGCGGACGATGGCGTTCTGGTTGAGGCCGCTGGCCTCGGCCATGGTGCGGGTGCTCCAATGCGTGGCGTTCTTGGGCCGGGTTTCCAGTGTCCGGGTGACGACGGCTTCGACCGTGGCATCGGTCAGCTTGCGGGGCTGGCCGGAGCGCGGGGCGTCGCCTAGGGCTTCGAGACGGCCCTCCAGAAAGCGCTCACGCCACTTGCCCACCGTCTGGATGGTCACTCCGCGCCTGGACGCGACGGCCGTGTTGCTCAGGCCGGTTGCGCAGTCCAAGACAATGCGGGCTCGTAGCGCCGTTCGCTGGTCTATTTTGGGGCGGCGGGCCATGAGTTCGAGTTTTGTTTGCTCCTCGCCGCTCAGAACCAGTGGTTTGGTGGGACGTCCCGATCGCACGCGACCAATTTGGCACTCTCCATAAGTTCTTGCACGAACTAATCGCTCATCACACTAGGGCGAAGGAAGAATCCCACAATCAAACTCCACACAAGTGAGCTGACCCCGCTGACCCCAGCGACCACCAAGTAGTCCCAAGCGGGATCGTCACCGGCACCAAATGGAGCGGGGAAGAAAGCTATCAGCGGAATCCCTGGAGCTTGGACCGCTCGCGCGACCGTGATGATGGCTGCGTTTTTCGGAAACCAGACGTCGAGCACGAGAAGCAGGGCATTGATGCCGAGGAGCACCACGAACGTGATCGCCGCCAGTTTCCATCTAAATCTCTTCATGGAGTGCTCTCGCTCACCACGCCAGCTCCAGAATCCTTCCCGGGTTCATTGGACGGCCGGAGCTGTTGTTGATCGGGCGGGTGTATTCGAGGACGTAGAGTTTCCGGCCGACTTGCAGCAGGTCCATCGGCCGGGCTAGGGGCACGAGGAACGTCTCCACGCGGGCTTCATAGACGCCGGCGGCGTTCTTCTTCAGCGCCACGGTGAGCACGTCGTAGCCCACGTCGCGTTCCTTGATCAGGTTGCCGAAGCGGCCGAGGAGGAACTTCCCGCGCAAGGCACGCGGCCAGTCCTGGCCGCAGTAGACCATTCCGGCCGGGGACGAATGCGGGTCGAAGGTCGCCATGGGCTTGTCCTTCGAGCCGCCCGCCGCCGGGCCGACGCTGCGGATGGCGTGGGTGAAGGTCACTCCGGGCGGCGCATCGGGCGTGTGCGGATACGGCTTCTCCGTGCTGTCGGCGAATTGATACGGAAAGCCGTAGTGTTTGCCCTGCTGCACGAAGTCGAGTTCCTCCGCCATGTCGGCATCGGGCCCGTTGCTGGCGCTGAAAAGTTCGCCCTTGTCGTTCCACGCGAAGCTCCAGGCGTTGCGGATACCGCGGGCGAACATCTCGATCCCGGGCGTTTCGCTCTTCGGGTCCAGGCGCCAGATGCCGGCTGTGAGAGCTGTCTCGCCGCCTTTCCAAAGATTCGGATCGGTGCCGGGTTCGCCGCCGTCGGTGCGTGAACCGCTGGTGACGTAGATCATGCCGTCCGGGCCTTCCGCGATGTGGCCGACGCCGTGGTTGTAGGGACCGACGCCCCACGGATAACTCGTCCTGAACCAGGGTTTGAGGCCGGTGGGCAGGCCGTTCGTGCCGAGCGGCGCCGAGCGGAAGATGGCGACGCGGTTCGTATGAAAAGGCTGAGTGGAAACGCGCTGGTTGCTGACGATGTAGAGGCGTTTCCGCGTATCGATCGTCAGGCCGAGCGCGTCGATGCCGCCGGGGGAAACATCCGCGTAATCCTTGGCCGTGAGGATGCGGACGAGGTCGCCGCTGGCGGGTTCCAGGCGGTAGAGGTCGCCGTTGTTGCTGAGGACGAAGATCCAATCGGTGCCCGGCACCGCCGCGAGACGGACGCCGTGCGCGGGGAGCTTGACCACTTCGCGGATCTTGAAGCCCTTCGGCGGTGTGGGCAGCGGTGCGAATGGATCAGGCTGCGTCGCGGCGGCGAGGGCCAGAGTTGCTCGGACGGCTTTGACTTCGTCGACGGAGATGGCGTCACCGTTGTTGCCCCAGGTGCTGCGGATGTAGGTGAGGACGTCGGCCACCTTCTGGTCGTCCGACGCGATGGGCGGCACTGGCATGACGCCGTTGTAGTCGACGCCGTTGACCGTGATGCGCCCGCTGTGGCCCTGGATGGTAATGGCGATGCTGCGTTCGCGGTCGGCCATGAGGTAGTCTGACGCGGCCAACGGCGGATAGACGCCGCGCGCGCCTTGGCCGGAGAACTGGTGGCACGCGGCGCAGGCCATCCCATAGAGGACGCGGCCGCGCTGCTGTTGCGGCGAAAGGTCGGCGGCGGAAAGCGACAAGCCGGCCAGAACGAGAGCGACGAACATGCGCAGGAACATGCGGGCGAAACTAAGAACCCGTCCGCCACGGTCAAACCCTGTTCATCGCACAGACCGGTTGGAACCGCGGCATGGCCCCGGGGTTTCGGCGTCGCGGCAATGCCTACCCACAAGACCTCACTCTTTCATGGCAGCGGAACCAAGAGACGGGCATCGTCCCCGTCCGTCTGCGGTCTCGGCCGCCGGTTTCACATGCTTACAATTCGCGATCTCAAGATGTCGGTGGGTGGACGCACCCTGTTTGAAAACGCCTCCATGCAGGTCAACCAGGGCGACCGCGTGGCGCTCGTCGGCCCCAACGGCGCGGGCAAGACGACCCTGTTCACCATCATCCTGAAGAAGAACACGCCCGACGAAGGCGTGGTGGAACGCGACCCGTGGACGATGGTCGGCTTCCTCCCGCAGGAGGGCGAGGTGGTGGGCGACGAAACGGTGCTCGAAGTCGCCACCGGCCGCGCCAGCGAACTTCCCCGCCTCGAGAAACGCCTCCACGAACTCGAAGCCGCCGGCGACGTGGCCGGCGCGGAATACATGGAGGCGCACGCGAAACACGACGCCCTCAACGATCCGCACGTCGAGGCCAAGGCCAAGAAGATGCTCGTCGGCCTCGGCTACAAGGAGACGGAGTTCAGCCGTCCCGCCAAGGAGATGAGCGGCGGCTGGGTCATGCGCGCGCACCTCGCCCGCCTGCTGGTGATGGAGCCGGACCTTCTGCTGTTGGACGAGCCGACCAACCACCTCGACCTGCTCTCGCTCCTCTGGCTGCAGAACTACCTGAAGAACTATTCCGGTGCCCTGCTCCTGATCTCGCACGATCGCCAGTTCATGGACGAGGTCGTCACGCAGGTCCACGAGATCTCCGAGCGGAAGCTCATCGCCTACGATGGCAACTACACCGAATACCTCGTCGAACGCGAAGCCCGCTACGAGCGCCATTCCGCCGCCTACAAGAACCAGCAGAAGGAGATCCAGGCGCTGCAGGAATTCGCCGACCGCTTCCGCTCCGTAGCGTCGAAGGCTTCGCAGGCCATGAGCAAGCTCAAGCAGATCGAACGCCTCGAACTCATCGAGAAGCCGATCGCCCCGCGCAAGCCCTTCCGTTTCCAGATCCCCGTTCCTCCCCGGCTTGGACAGCGGTCCATCATCCTCGAAGGGATCCACATGGCCTACGGCAACAACAAGGTCTACTCCGGCCTCGACCTCATCGTGGAACGTGGCGAACGCACCGTGCTCGTCGGCCCGAACGGCTCCGGCAAGTCCACCCTGCTCAAGATCCTCGCGGGCATTGTGGAGTTCCAGCAGGGCACGCGGCAGCTTGGCCACAACGCGAAGATCGGCTACTTCAGCCAGCACCGCTCCGCGACGCTAGATCCGAACAAAAACGTCTTGGAAGAGGTCCTCGCCAGCAATCCCGCCCTGCAGGAAGACGCCGCGCGCGGCATCCTCGGCTCCTTCATGTTCCGCAAGGAGGACATCTTCAAGCTGACCAGCATCCTCAGCGGCGGCGAGAAGACGCGGCTCAACCTCGTCAAATTCCTCGTCGATCCACCGAACCTTCTGTTCATGGACGAGCCGACGACGCACCTCGACATCACCACGGTCGAGTCGCTCACGATCGCCTTGGAACGCTACGAAGGGACGCTGGTCTTCATCTCGCACGACGTGCATTTCATCCGCCAGCTCGCGACCAAGGTGCTCCATGTGAACACCGGCCGGGTGATCGCGTATCCCGGCACCTACGACTACTTCCTGGAGAAAACCGGCGCGCTCAACGACGCCCGCGCCGCGCTGACCTCGAGCTGAGCCGGACGGGTTTCTCCACGAAGGGCACGAATAGCACCAAGGCTCGGAGAGCAGGGACGCCCGGTTTTCGGAGCGCGGCGCTTTGCGCCGCAGCACGTCCGCTAGCACTATCCGGCCTCGGTTTCCCACCGTAGCCGCTACGGCCTAAAAGGCCGCGCTCCGTCTCACGGACGGATCTGTATTAAACACGACTGTCGACGAATCAGGCCCGTAGGGCCGTTCTGTTTATAGCAACCGCACACATCAAAGCTTTCCAAGCTCCGTAGGAGCGGCCCAAGCAGGTCGCTCCTACGGAGCTTGGGCTTCGGTTTGATCTGACTTCTATAAACAGGAGGCTCCGCTGGAGCCCTTCCCACCAGACCGCCCCTTAATGCCTCCTGAAGTTCAACTTGTGGTCCGTGCGGCGGGTCTGGCTGAACTCGAGCTTCGGCAGGTCGGTGAGCGTGGGGGATTCGGTTTCGTTCAGGATGGTTTTCGCCAAGGCCTTCAACTCGTTCCAGCGCGGCCATTCGAGCGCGGGCGAATGCACGACCTGCCGGAGCGTGCTGCGCCATTCGATGATCACGCGGTCGATGTCGCCGGGGCCGGTCCACTCGGTCACGAAGGCGTGCTTGGCGTCCGGGTTACGATGGACGCTGCGGACCACTTCCTCCGCGCCGAAGCCGTAGCTGGGCGGAATGCCGTCCTCCAGATAGCCGGGGATGGATTGGCTGCCGAAGAGCCTCCGGCAGGCGTAGGCCAGCCGTCCGTCGAAGCGCGCCTCGCCGCCGCTGAAGCGGAACCCGGCGTCGAGGTTGGCGAGGTCATAGACGAGTTCCTCCAGCGGGTATTCCTCGTCCTCCAACGCCGCCGCCAGCGCAAGGCCGTCGCCCTGGTGGAAGAAGCTGACGACTTGGCCGCGGCGCGTCGGAACGCCGCCTGCATTGACGAGACCGAGCCGTCGCCAGAGCAGCGCGACGCCGCTGGCGGCGGGAAGGCCCATGCAGGTGTCGACGAGGGAACAGCGGGCGCAATTGGCGGAAACGGTTTCCCGCTCGGGCGGGCGCCACAGGGCAACGCCGTGCCGGTCGATGGCGACGCGGAGCGGAAGAGCGCCGACGTCGAGATGGACCATGAGGCGCATCTCCTCCTCGACGACCCGCACGACGGGCGTGTGCTGCGCGGCGAGATGGGCCTTCAACGCGGGCAGGACGGTTTGCTCCCACTCCTGCTGCTCCAGCTCGCGGCGCTGCCAGTTGGTTGCCCGGCGAACCCACTTGGCCAGCACGAGACGGCCATCGGCCAGACGATCCGCCACCGTGCTGGAGCGTCCGTAAGTCGGCTGGCCTTCCAATTCGCCGACGGGAACGAGGGTTCCTTGGCCGACTTTCTCCAAGGCTTTGGCCGACGTCAGCGCGGTGATAAGAAGGGGTGCGGCATCGCCGGGTGAGGGCACCCGGCCTACAGACGAAGAAGCGGGCGCGCCGACTTCTGTAGGCCCGGTCCCCTGACCGGGCGTCGCGGCATCGACACCGTCGCGCATCAGCTTCACGTCCTTCACGGGCACCGGCTTCATCTGGCCGAGCCGCTCCCATTCGCCGCGGCTGTTGAGGATCTCGCGGACGTGGGTGCGGACGTAGCGGGCGCGTTCGGCGTCGGTCTGGAGGCCACAGGGAACGTCCGGATGCTTCAACGACTCCTCGACTCCGAGGATGATCGGCCTGGTCGTGTAGAGCCGCTGCTGGACGCGCACGGCTTCCTCGAAGGGCCGTCGCCCCAGGACCGACGCGGCGTGCATGAGGCCGAGCAGCGCGTTCCAGTCGATCATGCCGCTGCGCGACAGCCACGCGGGCCGGCCGTCGGCCAGGCGCAGGCCGTTCTGCGAGACGAGCACGTAGCCGCATTCGTCCAATCCACGCCGCCCGGCCCGGCCGAACATCTGGAGGATCTCGTCGGCCTTGATGGCGTGCTCGACGTTGTCGCGGCGGTAGGAGTCGCCCGCGAGCACGACGCTGCGGAGGGAGAAATTGATTCCAGCCGCGAGGCCCATGGTCGCGACGACGACGCGGAGCTGGCCGGCCTTGGCCAACGGCTCGATCACGCCGGCGCGCGTCGTGTAGCTCAGGCCGCTGTGGTGGTAGGTCACGCGCGACTTGAGCATCCGGGCCATCTTCTCGCCGACGACCTGCTTCTGCTCGGCCGTGAGCTGGAGCGGATTCGGGTTTGGCAGATAACGCTCGAGTTCGGCCGCGAGCGCTTCGGTGGCTCGGCGCTGCGGGGCGAAGACGAGGACTGGCCCCAGGTTTTCGGCGAGGGCCTTGGCCACGAAGCGCGGCCAGTAGCCCTTGATCTCGGAAGGGATGAAGTAGTTCAGGCTGTTGCCATCGATCTCCTTCAGCGGCACGGGCCGCTCCTCATGGCGGACGAGCACGGCGCGCCGGCCGAGGCGTGTGAGCCACTTCACGATGTGATCGGGATTGGCCACGCTGCCGCTGAGCAGGAGCAGCTGCGTCTGTGGCGGCGCGAGCGCGATGGCCAGCTCGTAGTTCAGGCCACGGTCGGCGTCGCCGATCATCTGATACTCGTCGACCACGAGCAGAGTCGGTCCATCGCCGCGGATGAGCCGGTTCTTCTGCGTCTCCAACGTGGCGACGATGACGGGCGCTTCGAGGTTTTCAGCGAGGTCTCCCGTGGCGATGCCGACGTTCCAACCGCGCGCGCGCCACTCGGCGAGCTTGTCATTGGCCAGCGCGCGTGTCGGCACGGTGTAGATGGCCTGGCCGCGGTTCTTGCCGTGGTTCGACCACAGCTCAAACACGAGGGTCTTGCCCGCGCCGGTGGGAGCATGGACGACGACGTCCTGCCCGTCGCGCAACGCGGCCACGGCCTGCTGCTGCCAGATGTCCGGCACGGCCACCTGGTTCAACGACGCGGCCGAAGAATCACCAAGATGGCTGTGATGGACGCGCTCAAAGCTGTCGCCAAGGGTGTTCATGGAAAGACGACGCGACGGCGCCGTTGGTCGGGGAAGGTGGCTGACGAAACGCGAATCGCCAGTTCTTGGGATGCGAAACTATTTCCGGCCGTGGACGCGCTCCTTCTTCTCCTCCCACTCGGTCTGCAGGGCCTTGCGTTCGCGGGCCAGCTCGGCCTCGAGTTCCTGCTGCTTCTCGAAGTCGCCGGCCATCGCCGCCTCGCCGATCTTTCCCTTCAGCATGATCTCACGTTCGGCGATCTTGGCGGCGTATTTGGAATCCAGGTCGGCGATCTCGGCCTTCTGCCGTTCGGTGAGCTTGGCCATGGGCTGGGACTTGTTCAGCCGTTCCATCGCGAGTTCGTAGGCGGACTTCATGCGGCAACCATGGGCCCGATGCGGCCAAGTTCAAGGGATGGGTTTGCGGGGGCGACGCTTCGATGTTGGATGTTGAAGAAGCCGGCTTCCTGGTTCCGGTTCCTCTCGTCAGTCTTCCAGCCATGTTGATCGGCAGGTCCTGCGAAGTGTTGTTCAGCCCGGCGGAGTTCATGGCGCTGCAGAAGCGTGATCTCTCGCAGGCCGTCTGCGTCGTGTTCGACATCCTCCGCGCCACGACTTCCATGACCTTCGCCCTGGCCCATGGCGCCGAAGCCGTCCTGCCGGTGAATGACATTCCGGACGCGCTGGCGTTGCGCGCGAAGTTTCCCGAGGCGCTGCTGGCGGGCGAACGCCACGGGCTCCGCATCGGTGCGGAGCTGACCGGAGGCGTGGAGTTTGATCTGGGCAATTCACCGTGCGAGTTCACCCGCGAGAAGGTCGCCGGACGCACCCTGATCATGACCACGACCAACGGCACCCGGGCGCTGCGGGCGTGTGCCGGAGCGAAGCAGGTGTTCATCGGCTCCTTTCCCAATCTCACCGCCACCGCGAACGCCGTCCTCGCGAGCGAGCCCAAGCAGCTCTTCCTCGTCTGCGCCGGCACCTACGAGGAGGCCGCCTACGAGGACACGCTCGCCGCCGGCGCGATGGCGGAGTTGGTCGAAGGATTTTTTGGCGAGGCCAACACGGCCGACTCCGTCGCGATCGCGCGGACCATCTGGCTCGGGGCAAAGGCCGATCTCGCCGGGGCCATCCGCCATTCGCGCAACGGCCGCAGGCTTCTTGCGCATCCGGAGTTTCACGGCGACGTCGCGGTCTGCCTCCAACGCGACACGGCACCGATCGTGGCCACGATGAGCGACGGGGCCGTCGGCAGAAAGACAGGCATCTGATCTGAAGCGAAATCGTCGAAACGCAGCCACGAAACGGCGTCGGCAAGGTAGGGCAGCGCATCCTGCCTGCCCCTGGCGCTGTCGGTCTGAAATCAATCAGTGCTGGCGGATCAGGGTGTCGGGCAATCCGGGAATCCTTGTCAGCACGGGGCAGGCTGGAAGCCCGCCCTACCTTCAACTGCCTGGTTCTGGCTAAGAGCCCGTCTGAGAATTCCGACGCGGCGCCGTGTGAGGGCACACGGCCTACAACAAACCGAAGGTTTGCCGTCTTCCCTGTAGGCCCGGTCCCCTGAC
>JAYVSO010000095.1:0-38557 GCA_043775315.1 Verrucomicrobiota bacterium | reverse complement strand
GATGACACCGCGCGAAGCCGAACTCACCCGCCAGCTGGAGGCGGCGTTGTCGGCGGTCACGGCGCTGCAACAGGAGAACGCGCTGCTCCGGCAGAAGATCGGCCTGCTTGTCCGGCGCGTGTTCGGCTCCACCAGCGAGCGGCTTTCGCCGGACCAACTGGAGCTGTTGCTCGCCTTGTCCGAAACACCGGCGGCCGTCGCTCCCGCCGAAAAGCCCGCCGCTGCAAAAGTCATCCGCGAGCCGAGGGAACGCGCCCCGCGTCTGCCCGAGCATCTCCCCGTCGTCGAAGAAATCTTGGACCCTGAGCCCGTGAAGGCCGCGCCCGAACAGTGGCGGCGCATCGGCGAGGAAGTCAGCGAACAGCTCGACTACGAACCCGGCCGCTTCCTGCGCCGCCGACTCGTCCGCCCCAAGTATGTCCGCCGGGATGACCGCGACGCGGCCCCGGTCATTGCGCCGCTGCCCGCGCGTCTCCAGGACCGCAGCCTTCCTTCGCCCGGACTGCTGGCCCACGTGCTCGTCGGCAAATACGTCGACCACCTCCCGCTCCATCGTCAGGAGAAGATCTACGCCCGCCGCCATGGCGTGAACCTATCACGCCAGACCATGGCCCGCTGGGTCGAACTGGCCGCCGACTGGCTCCAGCCCATCTACCGGGAGATCAAGTCCGGGGTGATGTCCGGCGGCTACGTGCAGATCGATGAGACGCCGGTGGACTATCTCGATCCCGGGCGGGGCAAGACGGGCCAAGGCTACCTGTGGACCTGCGCCAAACCCGACGGCGACGTCGTCTTCCATTGGGAGACCAGTCGCGCCGCTAGCTGTCTCGGCAACGTGTTGCCCGTCGACTTCACCGGCACCGTGCAGTGCGACGGCTACGCGGCGTATCCGTCCTTCGCACGGCAACATCCAAAGCCGATCCAGCTCGCCGGCTGCTGGGCGCACGTCCGGCGGAAGTTCTACGAAGCCCGCGAACAAAGCCCGAAGGTCAGCGGCTGGTTCCTCCGCCAGATCCAACTGCTTTATCAGGTCGAAGCCACGCTGCGGGAAAAGAAGTCAGGCCCGGCGCTCCGCTCCGCCACGAGAGCCAGCGCCAGCCGACCCGTCGTCGAACGCTTCCATCGCGCCCTAGTCCGGCACAAGACGCGGCACCTGCCCAAGAGCCTCCTCGGCCAAGCCATCGACTACGCGTTGGCCCAGTGGTCCACACTGGAGGTGTATCTCGGAGACGGCCGCGTCGAGATCGACAACAACCGCGTCGAAAACGCCATCCGACCAACGGCGGTGGGCAAAAAAAATTGGTTGTTCGTCGGCGAAGCCGGAGCCGGACAACGGGGAGCCATCCTCTACACGATCGTCGAAAGCTGCCGCCGTCGTGGCCTCGACCCCTACGCCTACCTCAAGGATGTTTTGACCCGGCTCCCGCAGATGACCAACCACCAGGTCCACGGCATCCTCCCAGCCAACTGGGCCAAAGCCCGCCAGCCCCGCCAGAAACTTGCGTCATAAACGTCGTAGCATAACGCTACGACATCTACGCCTTCAACCGGTGCTCCAAGTGACGCTTACTGAAGACGCGCACGCCGTTGACGAAGGACGAACTACGGACCCTGGCCGAGATCGGCGCGCTCAACGGACTCTCCGCGCACCGCCGTGCCGCACTCTGGGATGTGGAACGCACCCGGCACGACAACGACCTGTTCACCGAAGCTCCGGCCGAAACTCCGTTGGCGGCCATGGACCCGGTGGAGCGGTTGGAAGCCGACTACTCGGGGCTCAGACTCACAACGGGGCCGCATCCCATGGCGTTGTTTCGCTCCACGATTCCCGATGCGTGGCGGGCGGGTGATCTGTCCGAAGCGAACGCCGGGCAGATGGTCCAAATAGCCGGGCAGGTAATCTGTCGCCAACGTCCCGGCACCGCGAAGGGCGTGTGCTTCGTGAGCCTTGAGGACGAGACCGGCATCGCCAACGCCATCGTCGCGCCCGAACTCTTCGAGCGGGAACGCCTCAAGATCACCTCCGAGCCGTTCCTAGTGATCGAAGGCATCGTCCAGAAGCGGCAGGGCACGATCCATGTGAAGACGCGGACCATCCAACACCTCATGGCGGAAGGCCTGAAGAGCCCCGGCTCGCACGACTTCGGATAACAGCGGCGGCGAGTTCGCCGGGCGGTGGCCCTGCGTCCCGGCGATGGCGATGAATTTTCCGCCGCCTATTTCTTCACGGCGCGGATGAAGACCGATCCGGTTCCGGGTGGTGTCACGGTGACCTCGCGGTATCCGCCGGTGAGCGCGATGTTCTGCTGGAAGGTCCAGCCGCCGCCGAGCGTCGTCTTGGTCTCGATGTCGTAGTTCGCACCGGGTTCGCCATAGAGCATGAACTTGAGCGTGGAGGGGCTGTGGCTGAGCACGTCGATCAACGGCTTGGGCTGGCCGAGCTCCATCGTGCGGTAGAAGCCGCTGCCGTTGGTCACGACCACCGCGAACTGGGTGAACCGGTTGGTCAGCGGGATGCGGGACACGCGGTTCCAGGTTCCACCGGCGAGGTCCGTGCTGAACTGCACTTCGTAACCGATGCCGGGACGGCCGTAGAGTTTGACGTCGTCTTCGGCCGGCAGGCGGAGCAGTTCCATGACCGGCTCACGGTTGATGAAGACCAACCGGCCGTCCGAGCCGCCGGTTTCTCCGACGGGTTGGCCATTCAACCTTAGGGCGGTGACGGAGAGCACCTTGATCGGAACGATGGCCGATGGGATGCCATTGGTCGTCACAAAGGTGATGCGAGCGGCGACGTTGGTGGATCCGGTCACACCGAGCGGGTTCTGGAGGTAGATCTTGTAGGTATTCGTCCCCAGTTCATCCAGCCATCCGCTCTGGAAGACGGCGCTGCCGCCGTCGACCAATCCGACCGATTTCATGACCGGTGCACCGGCCTGCACGACGATCGTGAGGCTCTGCGCCAATGCGGTTCCCGTCACGCGGATGGGCAACGACCCAGCCTCATTCGTGAGCATGATGGCCGAACCGATCTCCACGCCGAGGAAATCACCGATGCCGACGGTGAAACTGGTGGACGCGACCAACGCGGGCAGGCCGTCGTCCGTCACGCGCACCGTGAGGGTGTTGGTGGTCGACGCGTAGTCCGGCGTCGGCGTCCATGCGAAGGCGCCGTTGGTCGGGTTGATGCGGGCTCCGCGCGGAGCGCCGGCGCCAAGGCTGAACGTCAACTTGTTCGCGGGCAGATCGGGATCCGTGGCGGTGTTGGTGAACGTCAGCAGCTGTCCGACTCCTGCAAACTTGGCCGAAACGGCCGCGATCTGCGGGGCGCGGTTCACTTCTGCGACCACAACGTTGACCACTTGGGTGACACTGAGGCTTGGTGAACCGTTGTCGGTCACACGGATCGTCACGACGCGGTTTGTGGGGCCGTCGGTTTCGGACGGAGTCCACGCGAGGAAACCCGACGGGCTGAGGGTCATCCCGGCGGGTGCTCCGGAAAGGATTTGCCACGCGAGTGTCTGGACCGGCTGGTCGGTGTCGGTGGCGGTGAGGAGTGTGCCGATCGAGGAATCCTCGTTCACGTTGATCACGGAGCTGCTGGTAATGACGGGCGCGTTGTTCACTTCCACCACGGTGATGCTGAAGGACTGCGTGGCCGACAGGCTGGGCTGCCCGTTGTCGGTGACGGCCACCTTGAACGGATAGACCTGGCCTCCCTGCGATTCGGTGGTGGGCCAATAGACGGAACCATCCGTCGAATTGACAAGCGCTCCGGCCGGTCCGTTCACGAGGCTGAAGGTCAGGATCTGCGACGCGCCGTCTGGATCGGTGGCCGTCGGCGTGGCGGTGAAGACGTCGCCCTCGTTGATCGACAGGTTGCTGAAGCCGGACAGGACCGGCGGCAGGTTGACCGCCGTGGTCACCGTAGTCTGCGCCTTGGGAGTCACCGCCGGCGCCTCGGCGTTGCCGGCGCTGTCGGTGGCGACGGTGAAGAAGGCGTAGGATGCGCCGGGTTGGCCATGGAAGACGGTTCCGCCCGAAGTCAGGCGTGCGGCTGCGAGGCCGTAGGGCCCGCCGTTGGTCGACGCGTAAAGGTCGTAGAAGGCGACGCCGGTGATGTCGTCGGAGCCGTTCCATGTGACATTGAAGTCACGGGGGCTGACCGGCGGCAGCGCCGTCATCTGGCTTGTCGGAGGAGTGATGTCGCTGGCGTTTGTGGCGACCGCATAAACGAGGGTGTATGTGCCGCCGCTGTTGTAGTCGAGAAGGTGGAGCAGGTTCGTCCGGATCGGCCGGAGTTCGCCGCCGCGGAAGAAGCGGTCCGTCGTCCATGCGTTGGTTCCGGCGCCCAGATCGGTTCCGTTCGGACGGAGGACCTGCTTGAGGACGAAGTTCGTTCCGCCCGGATTGCCTATGCGGAGATAGACCCAGCCCGTCGGCATCGTCGCGGTGATCTGCGCCTGGAGCTGGCCGGCGGAGATCGCGTTGCCGATGTTGGCATTGGTGACGGCGAGCACCGGCCGGATCGGACCCTGCGAGAGGTAGAGCGTGTCCGGCAGGAAGGCGGGGTCGGCCACATCGTTGACCAGCATGTCGGGACGGCCGTCGGCGAAGACGCCGTCCACGTTGACGATCTTCGACAGTTCGTGGATCTCGGTGCTGCGGACGAGCGAGAGGCGTTTGCCGTTCATCGCGTCCAGATGCTCGAAGGATGCGGAGTAGTTGGTGAAACTTCCCTGGAGCGTCGAAGTAAACAACCAGCGGGCGATCTTGTTCGACCCGACACCGATGGAGCCGAAGTCGACGTCGAGGGCCGGGCTGATGCTCTGGTTCTCCAACTGCGCGCCGAGGATCTTGAACTCGATGAGCAATCCCTTTTCGTTCTCCACGATCTGGGGTTTTCCGCTGGTGATCTTCAGGTTCCTGGCTTCTCCATAGCCGACGTTTTCAACCTGGATGCCGAGGGAATAGGGCAGGCTCGGCTCGACCTCCAGGGTGAACGGATCATCCGCGAAGACATCGCGGTCGTGGAAATAGCGGACGACGAGCTCGGGCTGCGGGAACACTTGGATGGGCGCGGGCGCGAGCGGGATGGTGACGCGGGTGCCGGATTGCACGTAGCTCATCGTGCCGCCGACGAGGAAGACGCGGGCTCCGTTCGTCGGAGCGGCGTCGAGTGTCGGCACCATGATCCACGAGGCGCTGCCGGTGGTGAAGGCCGAGAGGCCGCCCGAACCGCCGACACCCGTCAGGCCCACCAGGACGGGTTCACGGATGGCGAAGAGCGCGGTGGCGTTCGTCGTGTCCGTGGTCTGGATCTGGAGGGTGACGAGAACTTCGGAGAGCGGATTGGCCGTGTCGTTGCCGATCTCCAGCGTCGCGTTGAAGGCGTCGCGTGTGAGGACGGCCGACTGGTTGAGCTTGAGCTTCACGCGGGCGCAGACGCCGTTCACGCCGTCCATCAGGCCGATCGACGTCAGGGAGCTGCGCGAGCGGCCACTGGAAGGGGGAGGGAGAACGATGTTGAGCGGCGCTGGGCGGCATTGGCCCTTAAAGCCGGGAGGCGGAGCGAAATTCGATCCGGCGTCGGCTGGAATCACTGGTGCAGGTCCACCACCGCCCCCACCGCCCCCGGCTATGGGCACCAGTTCATACACCGCGTTGTAGAGGGCGGACAGATCGCACCCGGTGGAGTCGAAGGCGTAGGAGGCCGTCTCCTTGTTCACGACGTTCGGGCCGCAGAGGTAGTTCCACAGCGTCTGGGCGGTGACGGAGCAGCCGCCGCCGTTGTGGCCTGTCTGGCCGCGGACGCCGCTGAGGGCGACGGGCGCGCCTCGGTGGACCCTCGCGGGGATCGTAATGGATTGGTTGGCTCCGAGCGTTCCGATGTTTGTGATCAACGGCATGATCTGGAAATGGTCGTTGAAGGGAATCCGGAGCTGGATGTTGTCCGCCTTGATCAGGCCGTGGTTGGCGATCGTGTATTCGATCTGGAAGTCGGTTCCGGGATACTGTCCCAGGTCGATCGAGGCTGGACTGACCGTCACGACGGGCACGGGCACCTGGGTCTCGAAGGTGCTTTCAACCGAGAACTGATAGCGGTCCTCCACCGTGGTCGGCACGACGGTAAACGTGTAGTTGACCGTCTGGCGCTGGAGGAACGCGACGACGTTTGTCGTTTGGCCCGCAGTGACGAGGGTGGATTGACGGTAGGAGCTGTGCGCATCCGCGCTCACGTCCACAATGTAGTAGGCCTCGGTCAGATTTGTGAACATGGCCAAGCCATCCGAACCGGTGCGGTTGGTAGCAACGGGCACACCGCTGAGTGCGTCCGTGATCCGGACCAGGGCGTTGGTCAGACGAGGACTGCCCTCGGTGAAGTAGGTGTATTCGTCCTCGGCCGTGACCGTGAGATTGCCGAGTCCGTCGGAGACCGTGCGGAACCGATACTGGACGGCCAGCGCCGCGTTGGTGGCGTTGATGGCGATCGTCCCTGTGTAGTCGCCAAGGGCCAGTTCCACGGGCGGCGTCAGGAGGAGCGTGACGGTGGTGTTGGTGCCCGGGGCCAGCGGCGGCAACGTCTGGGGCGACGACAATCCAAGCCAAGGGAGAGACGGAATCAGGATCTGCAAAGGTCCGGTGGCACGGCCGCCCCCGTTGGTGACGACGAAGGTGACGGCTGTCTGATGGCCGAGTCGCATCGTCGTCTGCAGGCTGCCCGGGTTGGCGGCGAGCGCGGGCAGGAGGAGCGACTGGTTGACATAAAAGACGAGGTAGTTGGTCACGCCCTCGGCCGTGACGACGCGCACGCCGACGCTGCTCTGGACGGCCGAGGTGTTTAGCGCGGTGACGTCGAGCCGCAGGGAGACCTGCGAGTTTCCGGCGAGCGTGTTCGTAGCCAGGACCGCGTCCACGTGGATGCTCGGATGATTCGTATAGACGTCCACCTGCAAGGCGGTCAGCGGCTGGTCGCTCAGGTTGCGCACGGCGGTGGTGACGCTGTTGCTCCCGCCTTCGACGACGGCGACGGTGCCTGGATTGTCGATGGTGAAGCCGAGGATTGAGAACTGGTCCTGCCAGGTCGTCGGATTCACCACCCCCGGATGCGCGGCCAGGATGCGGTAGAGGCCCGCCTCGTTGGGCAGGGGATGGAAGTCGAAGGTGAAGTTGCCCGACGCATCCGTCAGCGCGGTGAACGTGCGCCGCGTGCCCCGCACTTCCACATGGATCGTCACCGGAACAAAGGTGGCTGGAAGACCGTTGGCGGCGGAAACGGCCTGACCCGTCATGGGAATGGTGTCGTTGGCCTTGGCCACGGTGACGGCGGTCGAGACGGTGGCGGAGTAGGCCGGACCCACCTGGACCGGAATCGCCGAGATCCGGGTGTTGTTGTTCTCCAGGGCCTCGTTGACCACGTTGAGCGCGTCGGCTTCGACGATGATCCAGTAGGTGCCGGGCGCGGACGGCATGAGGACCGTGGCCTGTTGGACGATGGAGTCGCCGACGTTCAACGGGCCGTTGTAGGAGAGTTGCGCGCCGAGCGTGTCCGAGCCGACGAGCGGATCGGTGGAGACGTAGATGCGCTGGGTGATGTTGGTGTTGACGCCGCGGAGGCCGGCGTTGCCCAGCGTGTAGCTGACGACGAAGTTCTGGGCCGTGTAGCCGTTGGTCGCGATGGTCAGGCCGGTCACGACGACGTCGGGTAGATCGGCATCGCTGACGACGAGGGTGTCGGACCCCGACGTGAAGCCGCCCGCCGCAGCGGTGATCGTCACCGTCTGGTTTCCGTCGGTCACACCGTCGAGGACGCTGGCGATGTTGAACGTCGCGGAGTTCGTCCCGGCCGGGATGACGATCGACGCGGGCACCGTGGCCTCAGTGGTTTTGTCGGAAGCCAGCGTCACGAGCAGCGGATCGGTGGTCGGAGTGTTGCGTGTCACCGTGGCGGTCGTGGCGGGATTACGGCCCTCGGGCACGAGGTCGGCGGCGATGACCAGCTTGAGGGTCGGACCATCGTCATCCGTCACGGTCAGGATGTCCGGCGTGGTGGCACGCAGGAGCGAGCCGTTCACCGAGTCGGTGACATAGCCGATGATCGTGAGGTTCTTCGGACCGTCCACGAGGGTGTTGTTGACCGCTGAAACGGGGAAGCTGGCGCTCAGGGCACCTGCGGGAATGGTTAAGGAGGCCGGCACCTGGGCCGCGTTCGGGTTGCTGCTGGACAGGACGATGACGACGCTGCGCGGTCCGGCGCTGGATCGCGTGACGGTGCCCGATGTGGCGTTCGGACCGGCGCCTTCGCTGACACTGTGGCTGGCGAGGGCGAGCGTGACGTTCGGGATGTCGTTGTCTTCAACGGACAGGGTGACGGACGAGGAAAGGTGGTCGGTCGCCGAAGCCGTGATCGTGTAGGTATTCGTCTTCTCGATCAGGGAATCGTCGACCGGCGTGACGATGAAGTTTGTCGTGCCGACTCCGGCCGGAATCACGATGGCCGCCGGGACGCCGACCTGGTTGGGGTCCGAACTGAGCAGCTGCACCGTCAGATTCGTGGCCGTGATCGGGTCGCGTGTGATCGTGGCCGTGACGGTTCCTCCCTCGACGACGTTGCTCGACGAAAGCGTCAGGGTCACGCGGCGCTGGTTCGAGTCGAGGACGGTCAGCGAATTGGTGGCTGAATCATATCCCAGAGAAGAGGCGACGATCTGTGCAACCTGCGGGCCGTCGAACTCGAGGTCCGCTTGACCCGTGACGAAGAAGGTCGCGCTGGCCTGCCCGGCGGGGATCAGCACGGTGGGCGGAACCGTCGCCTCCGTGGTGTCCGAACTGGTGAGCGTCACGAGCAGGTCGGCGATCTTGCTGCCGTTGCGCGTGACGGTCGCGCTGACGTTGGGGTTTACGGCGTTCTCGGCGATCTGCGACTGGGAAAGCGTCATGGTCAGCGCGCCCGGGACGATGACGGGCGTGGGGCTGATGAAGGAGTTGTTGTTGTCCAGGATCTCATTCAAACCGCCGTTGGAATCGGTCTGGACGACGAGGTAGACGGGGCCGGAGTCGCTGGCCGCCGGCAGGGTCACGGTCTGCGTCACCACCAGGAAACCGCCTGCGGGAATCACGTTGGTGACGACCTTCGAACCGAGGAAGACGTCGAACCCGATGATCGCGTCCGACGAGACGTAGATCGTGTCGTTCCACGATCCGACGGTCGCTGCGGTGCCGATGTTGGTGAGCGCCCACGTGACGATGAACGGGACGCCGGGCCGCGCGGTGGGCGGTCCGGAGATGGAGGCGACCGCGAGATCGGGCAGCGGTGTCAGGCCGGAGGTGATGGCCAGGGTGGCGACGTTGTTCGATTCGCCGGTGCCGCCGGGATTGAACTCGAAGACGTTGTTGAAGATGTCCGCCGTGACTGTGATGAGCAGGCCGCCTGCGCCGTTGACGTTGTTCGGCAGGGTGAAGCTGTAGAAGCGGCTTCGCGTAGTGCCGTTCGTGATCGGCTTCGAGCCACTGGCGTCGTAGTAGACCGAGGCGTTGGCCAGGGTGACGCCGGTGTTGGTGTTCACCACGGTGACCTGGTCGTAGAAGCTGCCGAACGACGGGGCGGTGCCGCTGTTGGTCGTCGTCCAGCGGATCGTCATGTTCGTGCCGGACGCGATGCTGGCGGGCTCCACGGTGATTCCGATGGTGCGGAGGTCGGGATACTCGTTCAGCGAGGTGGCCAGCGAGGTGACGACGCTGTTGTTGGCCTCCGCGGTTCCGGCGAGGTTGGCCTCGGTGATGTAGTTGAAGGCATCCGCCGAGACCGTGACCTCGATGGTGCCGACCGAAGCGAGCCCCTCGGGCAGTTGGACGGTTGTGCTGCGGGCGACGCCGAAGCCGTTGGTGAGGGGGCCGGAGCTGTAATACGGGTTCTGGTTCGCCAGAATCTGGCCCGTGTTGAGATTCCTTACCTGGACACCCTCGTAGAAGCCGTTCTCCGCGCGGGCCGTGCCGCTGTTGGTCAACCGCCACTGGATGGTCAGCAATGATCCTGAGAAAGGCCCGGGCGACGGCGTGACGGTGAGTCCTGCGATCAGCAGGTCGGGCGCGGAAACGAGGTTGATCAGACGGAGGTTGTTCGTCTCGGCGCCGATGCCGGCGGCGTATTCGAAGACTTCGGTCAGGACGTCAGTGTCGACGCTTATCTCGAACAAGCCATAGACCTGGGAGTTGTTGGGAAGGGTGAAGGTGGCCTGCCGTATCCGGAAGTCGGCCGGGCCAATCGGTCCATTCAATGGAGCGGACGGTTCATAAACGGCGTTCGTGTTCAAGAGCGTCTGCGCGGTCGAGAGGTTGCGCAGGATGACGCGGTCCGACCATCCGTTGCTCGTGAAACGGTTGCCCGTATTGGTCACGGCCCATGTGACCGTGACCTGCATTCCCGGCACCCAGCCACCGGGGGGCGAGACGGAAACCGAGGAAACCTGGAGATCGGGATACGGCGCAATGGCGCTGTTGAACGTGGTGGCGGAGGCGTTGTTGGCCTCGCCGGTGCCGGCACCGTTCTGTTCGAGGACGTTGTTGAAAGTATCGGCGGTAACAGTGACTTCGAGCAGACCGACGGCGTTGGTCCCGTCCGGCAGCGCGACGGTCAATTGCCTGGCCTGTTGTCCTGCGGCGGCGATGGGACCGCTTCCCGGCTGGGTCTGGTCATAGAGCAGCGTGGAGTTGACGAGGATCTGGTTGTTGGCGGTGTTGCGGATGGTGACGCGGTCGGTGAAGGAACTCGCCGTGGGCGCGCCGCCGTTGTTCTGCAGGGTCCAGTTCACGGTGAGGCTCTGGCCCGACTGGATGCCGGACGGCGGCGTCACTGTTACGGACGAGACGATCAGGTCGGGCGAGGTGTTCGTTTCGAAGAGCGCGCCCGGGGCCTTGGACGGATTGGTCCAGAAGACGAACGCGGAGGTCTGGGTGGAGATCTGGCTCCCGAAGAAATATCCTTCGACGGACAGGAAATAGGTTCCTGTCGCCGGCAACGTGAAGGTGTCCCTGTCACCGTTGATGCCCAGATTGAGGACCGTCGTATCGAGCGGGGATTTCAGCCGGACATTCGGAGTCTGGCCGCCGCCCGACAACACGCCGAGTCCGTCGAAAAACAGCCTGTCCCCCGCGCTGCCGTTGAATTGATACAGCTTGGATTGGGCGGTCGCCGTGATCGTGTTGGTGACCGGGACGTTGTAGCCGATCAACGGCGCGCTGGCCGGACTCATCATCTGGAAGGAATATCCGCCGGCCACGGAAACGGGCTGGCTGACCGTCAGAAGATATTCCCCGGCCGGAAGCTGCATCAGCGAATCGGTATAGAAGTTGGAATCGCTGAAGGCGCGTGAATTGACCACGACGGTTCCGTCGCGGCTCAGGGTCCAGCTCGCGGTGGGGCTCGCGAGAGCGTTGAAGAGGAGTCGGGTCGTGGCCCCGAGGGTGAACGTGTAGTAGTGCCGCGTGCCGGGCACGGTCATCTGGTTCGTCACCACCGTGTCGAAGGAGAGCGCATTGGTGAGGTGGGTGATCGGGACGTAGGCGAAGCTCACGAAGCCCGTCGTCGAGCTGTTGTAATAAACGCGTCCCTCGACCGCGAAAAGGTAGCTGCCAGTGCCCGGCAGGGAGATCGTGTCCTGGTCGCCGGTGCCGGTGAAATTGAAGTTTTGGATGATCTGCCCGGACGGGGAGTAAAGGCGGCCCCACGGAGGCTGGTTGAAGCCGCTGGACTGAAGCGCGTCGAAATAGACGAGCTGACCGGCGTTGGCGTTGAATCGATAAAGGACGGTGCCGACGCCGCCGAGCACATTGGTCGAATTGGTGGTTCCCAGCGTGGTCGTTGTCGCCAGCGCGGCATCGAGGAACCTGAAGGCATACGGGGTGGGTGAGGTGGTTTGTGAGATCGCACGGAACACGTAGCTCCCGGGAGTCAGCAGGAACGAGGCATCGCCCACCTCGGCGGAGTCGGAAAACCGGGAATCACGATCGCTGGTGATCACCCCGTTCGGCCCGGTCAGTGTCCAAGTCCAGTAGGTGTTGGTCAGCGAGTCGAAGAAGAGGCGGTTGGTCCCGTCGAGGGTGAACGTGTAGTAGTCGACGTCCCCGCCGCCATCGAGCGTGCCCTGCACCGTCGCACCTATGGCAAGCGCGTTGGTGGAATACGTGATGGGCAGATAGGCGAAGCTGACGAAGCCCGTGCCAGATGTGTTGTAGTAGGCCCGGCCTTCGATGGAGAAGGTGTATTCGCCGGCCGACGGAAGCACCAGGGTGGCCTGGTCGCTGTTGGGCGTGAACTGCTGGATGATCTGGCCGGACGGGCTGTAGAGCCGGGAATAGGGCGATTGGTTGAAGCCGACGGTGCCCAATGCGCGGAACAGGACCGTCTGTCCGGCCGCTCCGGCGAAGCGATAGAGCGAGGTTCCGGTGCCGAAAAGGATGTTGGTGGAATTCGTGGTGCCGACGCTGGTCAACGTCGCCGTCGCAGCGTCGAGCAAGCGGAACGAATAGAATGACGGCAGGGTGGACTGCGACTCGGCCCGAAACGTGTAGCTTCCGGGGGGCAGCACGACGGAAGCATCCGCGACTTCCGCGCTATCGGAGAAGCGTGCGTCGCGGCTGGACGCATAGACTGTGTTCGAGCCGGACAGCGACCAGGTCCAATAGGTGTTCGTCAGGGAGTCGAAGAACACACGCGCTGTGGTCCCAAGCGTGAACGTGTAGGTGTCCACATCGCCGCCGCCGCTGAACGTTCCCTGCACGGTCGCTCCGAGCGCGAGCGCATTGGTGGAAGGCGACGGCATCTGCATCGCGAAACCGACGGTGCCCGTCGCCGTCGTGTTGTTCCAATCCCCTTCGAGGGCGAAGAAATATGTCTGGTTGGATGCGAGGACGAACGGACCGAAGTCGGAGGCCGGTGAACCTGTCGCCCAAACCCGGCCGCTCTGCAGGCTGTAGAGCCGGGCCTGTCGGCCGGCGTTGAAACCTGAATCCAGCAGGCCGTCGTAGAAAAGCGTCGTCCCCGCCGGCTGGGTGACCCGATACAGCACGGAGCCCGACGCCGGGGAAATCTGGTTCGTGATGGCCGTGTTCACCGCGAGGGCCGGGGCCGTGAGCATGTCCAGGAACCGCACCTGCATGGTCTGGGCGGTTCCCCAGAACTGGACTTCGAAATCGCCGGCCGGCAGCTCAACCCACGGGTGCGCGTCATACTGCCCCGAGTTCATATACTGGGCGATGACCACCGGACCGTTCGTCCCGATCACGGAATAGAAAAGGGACAGGGGATTCAGCGCGTCGATGTAGAGCGCCATGGGGCTGGCGGCATGGACGAGGAAGGAATTTGTCGTCGTGCCCGTGGCAAGCACGTTGGTGTAGGCCACGCCGAGCGTCACCGGCGTGCCGGTCAGCGCGGGCGGGGGGATGTTCGGAAAGGCCGTGTTGGTGATGTAGAGGGAACCGTTCACCGAATCAAAAAGATACCCTTCCAACAGGACGGTGTATGTTCCGGCCCGGGTGAGGAGGTTGCTCAAAGAGGAATTGTTGAAGCCCGAATACCAGACCTGGTCGCCGGCGGGATCGATCAGCCTCCAGATCGCGTTCGGCGCGCCGGACAGGGTTTTACCGTCAAGGCGGATGCGGTCCCCCGCCAAGGCGTCAAACCGATACGCCGTTGAACTCCAGGCCGGGCTGAGGCCTACGGGCGTGGCGCTGTTCAAGGTCAGAGGGGAGGCCGCGGCCAGATCGAGAAGGACGAAGGAGTAATCGCCCACGGCATCCCCCTGCGCGGCGATCGCCAATTCGTAGGCGCCGGCCGGCAGGTTGAGCACAGGATTGCCTCCGCCGAAGTTCTGGGCGTCGGAACCATTGAAACCGCGGGTGCCGACAACGGTGCCGAGCGGACCGACGAGGCTCCACTGGAAGGTGGAGTTGGTCCACGAGTCGAAGGCCAGCTTTGTCGCGGCCAGCAAGGTGAACGAATAGCGCTGGCGCTGGGCGGGCACACCGAGCGTTCCGCTGACGAGGGTGTTCAGCGAAAGGGGTTGGACATTGTCCGGGGCGAACACGTAGCGGAAGGAGAAGATTCCCGCAGCCGCCTGTTCGTTGAAATTACCGCCGATCAGAAGCGTGTAGGTGCCCCCTTCGGTCAGCGTATACGGACCGGTGTCCCCCCCCATGTAACCGTCGAAAAGGTCTACGCCCGACGGGGTATAGATCTTCCAGAACGGAGCGCCATAAATGACGTAGCCGCTCTGGCTGAGGAAATCGAGGAACAGGCGCTGGCCGGCGCTGGCGGTGAACTTGTAGACCGTCGTTCCCGCGGCCGGAGTGGTATTGCCGTTGATCGTGGTGACGGGCGGGATGGTCGTGCCGATACTCAGGTCCAGCAGACGGAAGGTGAAGCCGCCAATGGTATCGCTGCCGTTGCCCGACACAGTGATGGTGTAACTGCCGACGCTGACGGGATAGATGAACCAGCCTTCGCTGGCGAACGAGATGTTATTCGCGATCATCCCCGAGGGCCCTGCGAGAGTCCAAACGAGTCCTGACCGGTTGGTCAACGTGTCGAAGGAAATGCGGGTGTCTGTGGCGACGTTGAACGAGTAGGTCAGGGCCTGTCCGGGATGCCCGATGGAACCGACGACGGTGTTGCCGAGGTTCATGGACTGCGAACTGTTGGTCACCCCCGAGACTGCGAAGCTGAAGGAGCCGCTGGGCGTCGTTTCATAGGAGGCATACCCGCCAATCAACAGCGTGTAGGTGCCCGATTCGGTCAACGTCGTGGGCCCCCGGTCGCTGAAGCTGGTATCGAACAACTGGGAGCCCGAGGGCGACAACAGCGTCCAGAAGGGGACGCCGTAGTAGTTGAAGCCGCTCTGTGAAACCGTGTTGAAATACACACTCTGCCCGGCGGTTCCCGTGAAGTTGTAGGCCGTCGAACTGGTCGCCGGAACCACGGATCCATTGACGGTCGCGTCCACCGCAAAGGGTGTGGCGGCCGCGAGGTCGATCAGCCTGAAGGCGTAACCGTTGGTGGTGTCGCCAGTCGAGGCGACCGTCACGCTGTAGTCCCCGGCAGGCAGCGGATACAGGAACCAGCCCCCCGAATTCATGCCGACGTTGTTGGCCAGAACGCCCTGCGAACCCCTCAGCGTCCAATAGATGTTGGCGACGTTGGAAATGCTGTCGAAGGAGACCGTCGTCGCGGCGGGCAGGGAAAACGTATGGGTCCGCGTCTGTCCAGGCTGGCCGATCGCACCGGCAACGGTCGTGTTCAACGCCATCGGCTGCGAACTGTTGGTCACGCCCGAGATGACGAAAGTGAAGGAGCCGCTGGGCGTTGGTTCATAGGAGGCATACCCTCCAATCAACAGTGTGTAGGTGCCCGATTCGGGCAGGGTCGAAGGTCCTTGGTCGTTAAAACTGGTGTCAAATAAGGAGCTTCCGGACGGCGTCAACAGCGTCCAGAAGGGGACGCCGTAGTAGTTGAAGCCGCTCGCTGAAATCATGTTGAAAAACACTCTTTGACCGGCGGTTCCGTTGAACTTGTAGACCGTGGAACTGGACGCAGGCACTACGGATCCATTGACGGCCACGTCCGTGGCGATCGGCGTGGCGACCGCTAGGTCTATCAGTCTGAAGGCGTAACCGTTGGTGCTGTCGCCCGACGACGCGACCGTCACGCTGTAGTCTCCGGCCGGCAGCGAATACAGGAACCAGCCTGCGGAGTTCATGCTGCTGTTGCCGACAACCCCTTGCTGACCCCGCATGGTCCAATTGACGTTGGCGACGTTGGAAATGCTGTCGAAGGACAGCGTGGTCGCGACAGGGAGGGTGAAGGTGTAGGTCCGCGCCTGGCCCGGCTGCGTGATCGCGCCGGCAACAGTCGTGTTCAACGGCAGGGACTGCGCGTCGTCGAGCACCGACACCACCCGGAAGGAAAAGGGTCCGGACGCGCTGGGTTCATAGTCGTAGCCGTAAACCAGCAACAGGTAGTCCCCGGTGGCTCCGATGAGAAACGGTCCCTGGTCCGAAAAGCCGGTGTCGAAAACTTGGTTCCCATACGGGTCCAGCAGCTTCCAGAATGGAACGCCATAGTAGGAGTATCCGCTGTAGCTGAGAGTGTCGAAATAGACTTTCTGCCCGGCGGTGAGCGACACCTTGTAAAGGCGGCTTCCAGAGGTGGGCTGGTTGGTGCCGTTGACAACCGCGTTCAAGACAACCGGTTCGGCCGAGGCAAAATCGAGCATCCGGAACACGTAGCCGCCGGTGTAGGAGCCTCCGGTGATGTTCATCTGGTAGTCGCCGGCTGGGGCGAAAAACAGATTCTGTCCGATGCTCCAGTTGAATCCGTAGCTCCCGTTGGCGACGACCGTGCCGCCCGGTCCCAGGATCAGCCGTTGCGGGCTGTTCTGGTTGGTCAGCGAATCCAAGAAGAGCCACGTCGGCTGGGCAACGGTGAAAGTGAAGGCGTTCGTGGTGCCGGCCGGCGCGAGCGTGCCCGAGTAGTTGGTTCCGAAGAGAAGAGGCGTCCCGCTGAACGTGCGTGGAGCGCTCCCGACCGGATTGACCACGAACGAATAGAGGTTCGTCGTGCTGTTCGAGATGTCGCTCTCGACGAAGAGCACGTAGGTCCCAGCGTCGGGCAGGGTGGTCCTTGCGACGGTTCCGAAGCTCTGCTGGAAGTAATAGTTGTTGTAGGGTCCGACCAGCCGCCAATACAGCGAGCCGTTGGAGACCGTGTTCGTGAAGGTGAACTGGTCCCCCGCTGCCGCCGTGAACTGGTAGAAGTCCGCGCGTTTGGCGAGCAGCGCGCCGTTCGTCACCGTGGAACCCGGCGTCAGCAGCGTGGCCTCGGCCAGGTCCACCAGGCGGAAGGCGTAGGCGTTGGTCGCACCGCCGGATGCCTCGATGGTCAGGGTGTAGTTGCCGGACGGCAGGACGAGGAGAGGGTTCCCGGCGTTTCCGTCCGAGCTGGTGAAGGATCGGTTGGTCACGATCACCCCCGGCGGCCCGGCGATGGACCAGACGAGCGCGGAGATATTCGTCAACGCGTCAAAATAGAAACGCTTCTGCCCTGTTACCGAGAACGAATAGGTGTCCCGCTCGCCTGGATAGGCGATGTCGCCCCGGATGATGTTCGTGACGGTCGCCTGCGCCCGGACGTCTTGTCCAAAGGCGAGGCACCAGAGAACGAGGAGGAGGCATTTCCCGAAAGAGCGAAGATGCGAAGCGTGCATAAATTTATTCAGTGGCGGTGACCCAAAGCCCCGGCGGTATCAATTCCCAATCCGAAACCAGCGACTGTCCTGTATGTGAAGAATCAGAATCCTCAAAACCAAAGACGCAAGCCTCAAACCCGGGCAAAGGGCCCCTAGTCCATTTTAAGGGATTGCCCGGGAAAGCGTGCCGAACTAGTCGTGAGCTCTGTCCCGCTCAGGAATCAGTGGATTCGCCCCTTCCGCGAAGGCGGAATCGTTCACGGGATGCTCGTGCGCCACCGTGGTCGGCCTGCGTTTTCACGGTCGCGGGTGGCTGGTCGCCGTGGGTCGGAAGGGCCACCTGTGAGGGGGAGGCCTTAACTCGCTGTGACGATCAATTGTGGGCGGATTGCGCATCGCAAGAATCGTCTGAGAGTGCCCCAGCAGGGCGCCGCGGGGCCTACCGGTTGGCCGTCTTCAACAGCGGCGTTGCAAACGGGAGCTACGCCTACGTGATGACCGTCGGCGCTCCGGTCCCATCGGTTCCAACCCTGAATCGCAGTTTCGGCGTGGGCAACCTGAGCTTCTCGTGGCCGGCCGGCTTCAAGCTGCAACGCACGGGTTCAGTCCCGCCGACCAACTGGGTCAACATCGCGACAAATTCCCCGCACATTGTGCCTGCGACGAACCAGCAGGGATACTTCCGGCTGGCCTGGCCTTGACCCGGTGGGTATCCGCGCCCGTCAGTGCTGGTGCTTCGGGAAGCCCGGGTCGGCCTTGACCTCGAGGATCTGCTTGGTGTGCCGCTCGCAATGGGCCGAGACGAAGAGGACCCACTGGTAGGCATCGAGCACTTTGCCGATAGGGCTTTCGACGGCGTGTTCGCGGAGATCTTTCGTGTCCTTGAGGAAGGCGAGCGTCTTGGCCCGTGATTTGCCGAAATGCTTCATCGTGCCGGCGAACGATCCGAAGCGTTTGTTCGGGAAGAGCGGTTCGGGCGCCTTCGCCTTGTTGGTCCGGTCAGCGATCACCGTGGTCACGAAGTCGTCGATCTCCTTGAGGCTGGCCGGCGCGGTGCGGCCGGGCGCCTTCATCACCTTGTCGCGAACCATGTCCATCAGGAAGTCCTCGGCCGCGGCGATGTGCTCGGACACTTCGGCCACGGACCAGCGGGTGGGGCCGGGTTTGAAGTTGAGCTGCGCGTCTGAAAGCTTCTCGGTCGCCGCGATGAACGCGGCACTGGTTTTCTTCAGGTGATCGGCCGCCCTCTTGAGTTCATCGGCGCTTATGGCCTGGGCGCGGAGCATCGGCTGGGCAAAAGCCAGGATCGCAAGGGCAATGAGGAGTCGTTTCATGGGATCGGGCGTCGTCCGGAGGGTTCAGAGCTTTTGGTTGTTGAACTTCACGGTCGTCAACGAGAGGAGGCGGTCGCCGGGCTTGGCCGCATCGTTCTTGAAGACGAAATAGACCGCGTGGCGTCCGGTCGTTTCCTTGAGGTCGACTTTAACCGAAGCACTGGGACGGAATCCGCGACCGCCGGCAGCCGGGGGAGCTTTGCCGTCGACGACTCCACCGTTTACAGGACCACGGGGCTCCGGCGATTCGATCTTCGTCGTTCCGAGGATCTCGCCGGTCGGGGAGTCGAGCCGTATCTCGATCTCGCCGCCGACCTGGTTTTCACGGCGGTTGGCGCTGGCGGCGATTTCCAATTGCCTGATGCCGGTCAGGTCGAGACCGGTGAACCCGATGTAGCCGCCAACCTTGGCCGTGGCGTTGCGGTCGTTGGATTCAACGTCCTTGGAAACGTCTGGTTTGTTGGCCGCGAGAGTCGGGCTGCGGAGGACCTGGATGGTTTCACCGGTCAAAGGCGGGACGCCGTCGCCGCCCTGGTCGGTGTAGACCGCACGGACGATGAACGAGCCGCGGCCGGCGTCGCCGGCGGGAAGTTGCGGAGAGAACGAACCGGAAAGCGGCAACGGTTGTCCCGCTTTGTCCCCGAGCGTCAGGACGTATTTGAGAATGGTGGACGCGTCGTTTTCGGCGATGGAGGCGTTGGGCGGCATCGAGACTTCTCCCCACGATCCGTTGCCACCGGTAATGATCTTCTTGGCCAGCTTCTCCGGAGCCGTGGGGTCGTCCTTATACTTGGCGGCAATCTGCGTGAAGCTTGGGCCCACCAGCTTGCCGTCCACGAGATGGCACGCCTTGCAGTTTCCCTGGGCGATGAGCGCCTGGGCCACCGGGAACCGGGCGGCGGCCGCGTCGCCGCGGGCGAGATCCTTCAGCTTGGCGACATCGAATCCCTGGGCCGCGTAGTCGATGCTGAGGGCGACGCGGTCGGCGGGAATCTTGCCGCTGGCCAGCGTGCCGTCTTCGGCGTCGTTGACCTCGACGGAGTAGGGCAGGGGTTGGTTCGGAAAGAAGAACGTCGAATTGCCAGCGAGCTTGAGCGAAACGCGCGGTGGTTCGTTGCCGGAGATGATGCCGACGGACTTGCTGTCGCTGGCTCCGGCCGGGTCAGTGACCGTGAGACGTGCTACAACCGAGCCGACTCCTTCCAGCCGGACGTCGGGATTGGGAGTGTTGAAAACCCGCGGGTCGCGGCCTGCTTCGAATATTTCCCAACGGTAGGTCAGCTTGTCGCCGTCGGGATCGGCGCTTCCTTCGGATGAAAGCTTCACGTCGAAAGGTGGAACTCCGCCGGTCTTGTTGGAGGCGATCGAAGCGACCGGTCGCCGATTGCCGCTTTCGTATTCGATGCGGACGAGTTTGGCGTCCGGGCTGAACTGGAACCATTTGCTGCCGTATTCGAGCACGTAGAGGTCGCCTTCGGGACCGAACTTCATGTCGATCGGTTCGATCGCCTTGTAGTTCGTCAGAATCCGCTCCATCGACTTGTAGTCGCCGTTTTCCTTCATCGAAATGGACATCATCCAGGCTCGCGAAAGGTCGGTGACGATCCACTTGCCCTCGAAGTAGGCCGGCCACGGACGCTTGGCGTCCTTGAAGTTTGAAGCGTGGAAGATCGGGCCGCCCACCGCCGAGCGTCCGCCCGTGCCGAGCTCCGGAAACTTGTCCGACACGGCGTAGGGATAATAGATGAACGACGGGGCCAGCGGAGGCAGTTCCTTGAGGCCGGTGTTGTTCGGTGAATTGTTGATCGGATGGAGCGGGTCCTTCTTCGCGCCCGGTTTCTTGGCCGCGTAGTCATACCAGGGGAAGGCGGAGTCGCCCACGAAGTAGGGCCAGCCGAAGAAGCCCGCTTTGCGGGCCTGGTTCAGTTCGTCGTAACCGCGCGGCCCGATCTCGGTGTCGTTCTGTGCATCGGGTCCGACCTCGCCCCAGTAGAGGAATCCCGTCTTGCTGTCGATCGAGGGACGCCACGCATTGCGATGGCCCATCGTGTAGATCTCCGGCCGGGTCTTGGCCGTGCCGGGCGGAAACAGGTTGCCCTTCGGAATGGAATAGGTGCCGTCGGGCTCGGGGTGGATGCGGAGGATCTTGCCTTCGAGACTGTCTGTATTGGCCGCGCCGCGTTGGTCATCCCAACTGCTGCGGCCGGGGCGCTCGTCGGTGTGGGCCTTGAGGTCGTTGCCCGTGTTGTTCCCGATGGTGATGTAGAGATTGCCGTCGCCGTCCCAGGTCATGCCGCCGCCGGTATGGCAGCAGGTCTCCCGCTGGGCCGGCCATTCGAGCATCACCTTCTCCGAGTTGGCCACGAGCACGTCGTTGCGGACCTCCCAGCGGCTGATGACGGCCTTGGCGGCGGTCGGGTGGTAATAGAAAAGGTAGACGTGGCCGTTGTCCGCGAACTTCGGATCGATGGTCATGCCCGCAAGTCCCTGCTCCTGGTTGCCCTTGGTGTTGACCGAGAGGACGCCCACGGTTTTCACGCCGGGAATCTTCGGGTCGTAGACCTTAAGCGCGCCCCTGCGTTCGGCGATGTAGACGCGGCCGTCTTTCAACACCTCGAAGACCATAGGCTCATCGAGCGAGCCCTGGGTCAGGACGACGGGGGTGAAGCGGTTGAGGTCGGGCTTGGCCGCGAGATCGACCACGGCGGCCCCGACGGATGAACCAAGGTGTAAGCCAAGCACGCAAGCGGTGATGGCGCCGAGGCGACGAAGGATCGGGAAGGAACTGGACATGGAATAAATTGGAATGAGATCGACGAATGAAACAAGGGTTATTCCGGACGGCGAATCGCCTCCGGAAATTGGCCCGGAATGGAAGTTCTGCGGTTGGAGCGCGGCTGTGTCCGTGAAGCCAGATGGAGGGTGGCCGCTTTCGGATTTTGGATAGGTCCTGGTGCTGGGAGAGCCGGATTTGGTCGGATCGGGTCGGATTCGCTTGTAGGCGCCCCCTCGACTGGATGCTTGTCCTCCTTCGTGGATTGGATGCCACCTGCCTGTCGTGCCGGCTCAAGGCCGAAGATCTCGCGTATGCGGCGTTCCCGTTCTTCCTTGGTCGGCTCACACCCGCAGAGGGTCGCCCGCACCTTCGGATTTTGGGCCCAGCGTTTGAAGTGCTCCAGAAGTTCCTCCTCCGTTTCCTCCTGCTCCGCCTCCAACCGGGCCTGTTCGATCTTCAGGCGGGCGGCGCTGTGGTCGCCCCGTCGCAGCTCCACCACGTCCTGGCAGAGCGAGCGCAGCACCCGCAGCCTGCGGCCGAGGCCGCTTTCCGGATCGCCGTCCCAGTCGGCCAGGGCCGCCGCGTAGCGGGACGACAGCACCACCGCCAGATGGTCCGCCACGGCCCCGGCGGTTTCCCGCAGATCGCCGGCATGTTCGGCCAGGTTCCGGGCCTGTTCGAGCGCCTCCTGCTGGACCAGCCACTCGCGGTGACCGCCCAGTTTCCACTCGGACAGGTTCTGCTCGGTGACGGGACGTCCGCCAAACTCCGTCGCCCACACGGCCTGTGCCTCGGACAGCGTGTTGAGCCATTCCACCAGGCGTTTGCCCGGTTCACCGTCGCGCAGGCGGCGGTTGAGCATGTCACGCACCGATCTGGGCAGGCGGGCGATCTTTCCGTTCCGGGTCATGGGATCATGGGTTCAAACGGCCGGGCGGTGGAGGATACGGTTCGGGCAGCTTGACCGTGCCCGAGGCCTCCAGCTCGTCCACGTCGGCGAACATCGCCGCGCGCAGCAGCCGGATGGTTTCGGTGTTGTTCCCGTCGCCGGCCGTGTCCAGCCGGCGGTCGATCCGTTCCAGCGCGCTCGGCCGGGTCATGGGGTTGCGGTGGGGACGTTTCATTGGACGCGGCGGTAGCTGTAGTGCCGTTTGATGTGGTTCGCGTGGTAGCCGCCCTTGGATTCGGCGGCCATGAGCCCGGCATAGGCCCTCCAAGGCACGCGGTAGTAGTCGTAGATGCCGCCGTGGTGGAATTCGATCTGGAGCACCGCCCCGGCGGGATCATAGCCCACCGAGCGGAGATTGGAGGAGCTGACGGAGGTTCGTGACATGGCAATTCCGCTTTGCTGAATTAATACGCACTTTTGTGCGCACTGGAATTGAGACGCCGAAATACTCTGGTCGGCAAAACGGAATGCGAAGTTGGCTCTGAATCAAGAGCCGCTCCCACGGGAGCGCATCCTATGGGAGCTTGATTCGTGGACAACCCGTGGAGTCAGTCCGACTTGGTGGGCTTGCCGGCGATTTGATCCAACTTGTTGCGGCAATACTTTTCGAAGGCGGCACGCATCGCCGAATTCGTTCCGTGGTCCGTCAGTTTTTCGAGTTCCTCCCACAGAGCAGGGTTGCGGCGAGAGTTGTTCTTCATTCGGTCGAACTCCCGCTGCACCCGCTCTTTAATTTCCAACTTCCACCATTGGTTGGCGTTTCCCTGAAGGCTTGGGAGATTGCGAAGCCTATGGCTGGAACCGTCCCGTTTTACGACCTCAAGTCTGGCGGCTTCGATCAGATCGACCATCTCTGCAACCAACAGATGGCACAGGGCGCCGATCCTTGTGCGGTTGTCATGCAGGTTGCTGGCGTGATGTTTCTCGGCCAAATGGATGGCTTGGATGATGGCTTCCGCGTCGCATGTAAATCCGGGATTGCGCGCTCTCAGGGACGGCATCGTCAGGGAGCGTTCTGCAGCTTCGCGGAAATGCTCTGGGTAGGCGATTGCCAGCCGTGAAAATGCACTGGCATAGGCCTTCCCTTGGGCAAAAACGGCATGGCAGGCGTAGTGCGAACCGTCCTCACCGTGGCGGATGAGGCTCGTGCGAAGCTCGATGGCCAGCCCGAATAGACAGGAGACCGCATTGTAGGCGGCCGAATCTTCCAATTCTGATACTTTCTGCAGACGTCTTTCGTAAATGATCGATTCGAGGAGAACAATTCCCCGCATGGCCATCTGGAACCCGTCCTGCCACGCTCCTTCCGGGTCATTCGCGATCATCTTCCGCTCACTGTCGAACTCGGCGAGGAATTCTTTCTCCACCGCCGAAAGCTTCCGCTTTCGCTTCAATTGCGCGGCCCGGAGAAGGCGTATGCCGACCCGGTCTCCGCGGTTCATGAGTTTCAGCCATTGTTCATCCTCGCCGGTCTTTGGCTTCCAATGACCGTTCTCGTCTTTTCTCGGCTTCGGTTTGTTCATGGCTCGTCAGGTTCCAGCGTGGGTCACGTCCTCTTTGGTCGCCTTCAGGGAGCGGTTCTATCGGCTCATACCTCTTTCGCACAGGCATCCCATGCCGAATGACAAGATGACCGCATATCGCGGACCCAGGTTGCGTTCAAGGTGTCCGGCAGCGCGATGTTGAGTTGAACCGCAAAGGTGAACTCCAGATAGCGTCGTAGGGCGTGATGCAGATTCGATTCGATGGGTGGCAACGGCGTTTTCCGGTCGCGTTGCCCGCCGTGCTCCAGAATCACTATGTTGAGCCGCAAGAGCAGCGCATCCGCATCGGCGAGGCCCACGGCACCTTCCGCCATGATGGTCAAGGTGCTGCGGAGACGACGCATCTCAGCGGCCAGTGCTCCACCTGGAAGAACCGGGTGGATCTCAAATGGCAGCCCCTTGCTCTGCCGGAACCGCTCGTAGGACGAGCGAGCCGCTTCCAGCTTCCCAAACTCATAGGGCGGATCCTCCCGGCCTATCGAGAGAACGCGTAGCAGGTTGTCCGTCGCATCAAGCAGCCCCTGGTCATTGCCTTGGCTCAGCAGATTGGAGCCGTAGAAAAACCGCTGCATGGCTGTCCAAAGGACGAGCACGTCCTTTCCCTCTATGCGTTCGTCCAACTTGTGCAGGAGCGGAGCCGCGTCATGGAGGGCACTCAGCAGCATCGACACCGGAATCTCCGGGAACTCGAACGGCGTCTCCGGAAGATCGGTCACCGCGATCCATCGGCCTCGGATGCGGCGCTGAACCAGCCAAGCGCGACCATTCGTATAGACCGCATATGCCGCCATGATTCCTTGGCTATCCGCGTAGCTTATCGCCTGGGCCATGCCTTCGGCTGGCATGGAGTGCTTCGGCTCTTTGCACTCGATCACCGCCCAGGGTTTACCTCCGCGCTTCACCAAGATGTCGATGCGGTATCGCTTTGACCCGATCTGGACAGCTGGCTCGAACTCCAGGTCGCCCACGGGGATGCCGTAGGCGCGGATGAGTTCAAAGGCGCACCACTGGCGAACCGGCTCTTCCGGCCCGGGCTGACCTCTGTTGGAACGGGTTTGATCCGAGTGCAGAAACCTCGCAACAGGGACTTCATAGAATGGTTCACGGCGCATGGGAAAAGGCTTCGAGGAAGGTGAGCGGAGGAGGGCGTTCCGAGGTGGCTTCCACGCATGGGATGGCTGCGCTACCGCACAGCCCCACCGGAGGAATGTCGCCTGCGTCATTCATGTCGGTGGCGGGATGGGCATGCGGGGCGGGGCGGTCTGCCACATCAGGGCGATCTCGGCGGGCGTCAGACCGTAGGCCTGGTTCACGAGGTCGCTGAGGCGGTGTTCGAGCTGTTGGGCTTCGGTGGCCAACGTGCGGGCGGGCTCGACGGTGCGGGTGTATTCGGCACGCAGGGTTTGGAGGCTGGCGGCGGTGAGGGGCTGCTGCTTGCCGCGCACGCGTTTCACTTCGGCGACGAAGGTGTCGGAGTCGAGGTCGGTCAGGGCCTGGAGTTTGTTGCCGGGCTTTTCGAGGGCGTATTCCACGCGGAGCCAGTCGAGCACCGTGTGCTGCGTCTGCTGGTGCGCGGCGGTGATCTCGATCAGGCGGCGCATGACAAATCGTTATGTTTGGGAATCGGGAGGACCCTGGACCGGCATCACGTCCGGATAAGGTCCGAGGAACCGCTGGCCGTTGAAGTGGATCATGTGGTCGGGGTCTTCGGCGATCCAAACTTCGGACTCCCAGGCAATGTGCGAGACGAAGGTTTGCATGGTGCGGCGGGTCTCGAAGGCGGTGACGAAGACGAGGCCCGCTTTGCAGCCGGCGAACAGGTCTTTGAGTTCCTTGCGACGCTTGCCATCCACCGGGCCGGCGCTGGTGACGGCTTCGATGAGGAGGAGCCAGTTCTTCGCGGTGTGGTGGACGATGACATCGGGAATCTTGGCGGCGGAATCCAAGATCACGCCGAGCGCGGTGAGCCCAGCGGTTTCGAGGTGGACGAACTTGTTCTCGGTGTCGCCGATGTAGAGCACCACGCCGTCGGGTGCGAAGGCGGGGCAGAATTGCTCGATGATGGCTTTGATGAGCGGATTTTGACCGCCGGGGGAAAGTGCGACCTGTGAGCCGTCAGGCAAAGTCACGGGCACACGGGCCAGATCGCGTTTGCGGGCGATTTCGTGTTTCAGCGATTCGCGGCTGGCGAGGTAGTTTTTCAATGCGGCCGTCCACGCAGGCGTGCCCACTTTGCGAAGGAGGGCGAGCGCGGTTGGCTCAATCTGATACACGGTCTTGCCGCTGTTGGTCGGGCGATTGGGATCGTCGGGATTGCGAAGCAGCAGACCTTCCTCGACGAAGAACTTCACCGCGTCGTCGCGGATGGTTTCGCGGGTGTTGGGCGCGTAGCGGTTGCCATAGGCGTCGGCGATGAAATCAATGATGGGCGTGATGCCGCGCAGCGGGGCTTGTGCAGCCGCCCACGAAGCATCCGGCTGAAGGTCGAGCAAGGCCAGTAAGGTATAGGCGGCGGTTTCGTTCCGCTGCTTTGACCCAAACTGCAATGCGGTGAGCGCCTCGATGCCCTCGGCGAGCCGACGTTTTCGCGCGGCGGTTTTTCGGTTGGGTTTATCGGCGGGCATGAAGGTGTCTGGTGACGAGTTGGTCGATCTCGTCCTGCATGAGGTCGAGCGTGGTCATTTCGCGACCCATCGCCCGGAGCGTGTCGCGATCGGGATAGGTCAACGTGCGGAGGTCGGTGGCATTCACCTGGGTGTGTCCGCTGAAACGCCGGAAATACTGATCCACCACAGTCGAGTTAAGGAAGGCGTAGAGGCCGGTGGCGAGATGGCGTTCCAAACCGTGGCCGTTCGCGTGGAAGTAATTGAGGTGGTTCTCGAAGCCGATCCATTCGGTCTTCACGAGGTCAGGATCGAACAGGCAGGCCACGAGGCGGCGGCGCTCTTCTTTCGAGGTAAAGCGTTTCGTGAGCAGATACATGCCGGAGGGCACGAGCCACGGGCGGGTCTCGGCGTTGTCGAGGATGGCGTTGGGCTTGCGGACTTCGAGCTTCGGCCAGTGAACGGTGCCGCCGTTGAAGTGGCAGGGATAGAGCAGCGGCACGGTGCCCGGCTCGGGTTCCTTGCGCAGCGCGTCCTTGAGGCGGAAGTCCACAACGCGACCCGTGGAGACCGTGACGCCCAGCGAGGCGAGGCTGGCGCTGAGGCCGTCCATGGTTTCCTTGGCTGCCGCGTGCCCTTTGCTGGAAGGAATGTGAATGAACTTCTCGGCGTCGTGCGGGTGGACGATCTCAGCGAAGGGAAAGACGGTTTCGGTAACGTCGGCACCCTGCTCGCCACTGCTACTGGAGACGGTTACTTGGCGCTGTTGGTTGCTGCCTTTTGCCGCATGAAAAATGACGTTCTCCTGTAACACGCTGTCGTCCCGGAAGGCAGCTTTGCGGGACTCGAAAACGTGAAGGTGGCGAAGTTCCAGTTGATTCAGGAAGTCTTCGCGGAACGGGCGGAAATACGGGCCATTGCAAAAACTCCGGGGCGTGATGCCGACGAGTTGCCCGCCTGGAACAAGCAGGCGCTGAATGAGTGCGATGAAGCCAGTGTAGAGGTTGCTTGTCTCGACGCCGATCGAACGCAGCGCACGGCGTTCGGCGGAGTCGGTGCTGATCTTGCGATATGGCGGGTTCGCAATGGCGGCATCGAAGGCGGGCGGCTGGATGCCGAATAGATCACCGGCAAGACGCGACGACATCTCATGGATGAAGTCGGCGGAATGGATGGTGAACGTGAAGCGAATCCCCGCGTCGGCGCAGCGGCACTCGCACTCGCGCATGGTGGCGGAGAGAGCGTCCAAGATTTCGCCGTCGATTTCGTAGAGGGTCGCTTCGATGGCGCGAACGCCGTCGCGTTTTTCACAGCACCGGGAGACGAAAGCCAGCGTGAGCGCCCCTGAGCCCGCGCCTGCATCGAGCAAACGCACCGTTCGCGGAAGCAACCCGAACATGGAAGCCATGAAGTCGGCCACAGGCGAGGCGGTGAGGAACTGTCCGAGTTCCTCCTGCCTTTCTCTGGGGTTGGCTGTGGCCGCGACTTTCATGTCGTCACGCTACAGAGCTAATAACCGGTTCTCCACCAGCAAAGAGGGATCGCACTGCGCGAGGCAAGATCTCAGTCGGCGCGACGCTGCCGTTCTCGCGGCACAGGCGGGTGAGCACCTTCTGCCGGATGTCGGCGTAGCGGGCGTAGAACTGGTTGGTGAGTTCGCGCCCGGCGGATTCGGACGCCTTGAGCAGTTCGTAGAGGTAGCAGGCGCCGGTGGCCGGGACGATGCGTTCCGCGCCGAGCAGGAAGACGAAGCGCCGGAGCAGAGCGGGTTCGCGGGCGAGGCGGACAGTCTCGAAACGTTCGTAGGCGTGCTGGTTCGAGCCCTTGTGGTAGAGCCGCGTCTCGCGCATCGAGGTGACGATGATCCAGTCGCACGGGAGGTTGATGGCGTAGCGATAGGCCTGGTCCACGGCGGACATGCGCCGGCCGCCGAAGGGCCGGTCGAGCGGGTCACGCGTGCCCTTGCCTTCGAGCGCGACGACGAACTGCGACTTCTCCGGCTGGAAACGGCCGAGCACGGCGTCGGCGAACTGGCCGTCCACCTCCACGTGGGTTTCGCGCTGGAGCGTGAAGGTATCGGTGGGATCGGCCGGCCCCGAGTAACCGAGCAGCCCGACAAAGATGTCGGTCAGGAACTCGGGCAGCAGGGCGGTTTCCTTGAAGGTATCGGCGCGGCCGGAGGCGATGAGTTCGGCCCAGTGGTTCAGCCGGGGCTGCGCGGCGGCGACGCGCTTGGGCATTTGGAACGCGCGGACTTGCTGGCGGATGACCTCCGGATGGAACAGCGGCTTGGATTCGACGGCCATTGGTGCGGCGAAGGCTAAGGAGCGACGCCGGTTTGCCAAGCCTGTTGAACCATCGGGAGCGCCGATGACCGTCATGAGTCCCCGGACCGCCCCAATTAGCCGAGGTCGGAGGCCGCTATCGCGTGTCTTCAACCCAGCTGCGGAGCAGCGGAAGACAGTAGCCCCGGGCGTGAGTCCGGGGTTGGACGGATAAATGAGACGAGCTCCGGAGGAGCGGCAGAGAGGCGTCTTTCGCTCCTCCGGAGCTTGGCGGGTGTTTGGAACACCCCAACCCACAGCTCACGCTGTGGGCTGCTTTCTTCCGCACCTCCAGTGCTCGGAATCGGGCTTGAAGACATGCCCTTCGTCGGTCCGTGGAAACGTCGCCGGGCTTGACCCGGCTGGCCGGGTTTGGTCCTTTCCCGGGGCGTTCAGGGCGCATCCGGGTCCGCGGAAAGGGCTGAGCCCACCTGCCAATCGTCGGTAGCAACACAACCTTGATGCTGCCCGTTCAGCGGACCTCGGGCTTTAGCAGAAAGGTGCCATGTCCAAACCACTGCCCGCGCGACCTGATCTGGAGCAACTCCGGAAACAGGCCAAAGACCTCCTCAAATCCGGCCTCTCCGGCCACCCCGAAGCGTTGCGTCGCTTCCGGGAAAACCATCCGGACCTGTCGGCCAAGTCGGACTCGGAACTTCGCGCAACGACCGTCTCGCTCTCCGATGCCCAGCTCGTGCTCGCCCGCGAACACGGCTTCGCCAGTTGGCCGAAGCTGAAGGAACACGTCCACTCCGTCCTGCTCGACACCCGTGATCCGCTGGAGCTGTTCAAGGACGCCTTCCACGCGGACGACGCCGTCCTATTCGCCAAGCTGCTGGCCCGCCATCCCGCGATCAAAGCCCGCCTCAACGAGCCCATCGGTCCCTTCGATTCGCCGGTCATCATCTACGCGAAAAGTCGCGAGATGCTGGACGTGCTGCTCGCGGCTGGCGCCGACCTCAACGCCAAGAGCCGCTGGTGGGCCGGCGGCTTCGGTCTGCTCCACGGCGCTCCGCCCGCCCTCGCCGCCTACGCCATCGAACGCGGCGCCGTGGTTGACGTCCACGCGGCGGCTCGGCTCGGGCGGATGGACCGGCTCCGCGAACTGGTTGCGACCGATCCGTCGCTGGTCCACGCCCGTGGTGGGGACGGCCAGACGCCACTGCACTTCGCGAGCACCGTCGAGATCGCCGAGTTTCTCCTGGACCACGGAGCCGACATCGACGCCCGCGATGTGGACCACGAATCCACCCCGGCCCAATGGATGCTCGGCGAGCGGCATGAGGTCGCGCGGTTCCTCGTCCGGCGCGGGTGTTGGACCGATCTGCTCTTGGCCGCCGCTCTCGGTGACGCGGATCGGGTCCGCCGACATCTGGATGCCGATCCAGGCTCCATTTCAATGCGTGTGGCCGACGAATTCTTTCCGCGAATCAACCACCGGAGCGGGGGCACGATCTATCAATGGACCCTCGGCGCGGACGTGTCGGCCCATGAAGCAGCGCGAAAGTTCGGCCACTTGGACGTGTTGCATCTGCTCATGGAGAGAAGCCCGGCCGAACTGAAGCTGCTCGCGGTTGCGCTCGGCGGCGATGTCGTGGCCGTGAAGGCGCTTCTGGCCGCTCATCCCGGATTGGTGGGCGGCCTGTCCGCTTCCACCCAACGCCATCTGGCCCATGCCGCCCGCAACAACAGCGTTGCCGCCGTCCGGCTCATGCTGGAAGCCGGCTGGCCGGTGGACGCGAAGGGTCAGCACCAGGGCACGTCGCTGCATTGGGCTGCGTTTCATGGAAACTTGGAGATGGTCGAGGCCATCCTTCCGCACCGCCCGCCGTTGGACCTGCCCGACGCCGACCACAAATCGCCGCCCATCGGCTGGGCGACCTTTGGTTCGGAACACGGCTGGCATCGCGAAAGCGGCAACTACGCGGGCGTGGCGGAAGCGCTGCTCCGGGCCGGCGCGAAACCGCCTCAACAACTCAGCGGAACCGAGGCTGTGAGGGAGATCTTGCGGCGAAACGGCATGGGTAGGGCCGGTGCATGATCTCCGCAAGGTGTTCGGCGTTCCTGATGGGAATCACCGCAGATGGAAGAACACCCGGCTCGTCCGGTTGGTGGACGGGGTAGAGGAAATGTCGGTGAGGAAGAGCCGCGAGGCCTCGACCTTCTCCGACGCGAGGATCAGCTCGCGTATGCGCCGGGCACGCTCCTCCGCGAGATGCCGCAGTTCGTCGTCCGAAACCATGATGGTCGCCAGGACCGTCCGCTCCACTTCGTTTGGAGGAACGTCGGGAATGAACCGGCTGTTGATCGTCATCAGTCGTGTCCCGCCTTTTTCCGTCGGGATGACCCTGGGTGGCGCCGCCTTGGAAAGGGCGTTCGTCGAGCCGGCGGCGATCTGGTTGGTGGCGGCTTCCTTCGCCTGCGTGATCTCGGCGTAGGCGCGGTTCAGGCTGTTGGTGAAGTCTTCGGGAGTCCGGGTCAACTGGTCGGGGCCGAGCTTGGACTGCTCGGTCTGGTTCAGCGCGGCCCATTGTTGGCGGCGGAACTCCGCCTCCAGCTTCACCCGGCGCAGGCCTTCGACATCACGCTTCGGATCAAAGCTGCCCTCGATCTCCAACTGGAGACCGGGCCGTTCGTAGAGGCCCTTCAGCAGCGCTGCCAGCTTCTCGCGATCCGCGGCGAGCGGTTCGGCGCTGCCCGGCGCGAAATCCTGGAAGCCCACTTCCTCGGTCCTGCCGCCGAAAAGCGAGCCGAACAGGGAGAACGGCGAGGTGGCGACCTTGACCAGGATTTTGCCAAAGGTGCCAAGGATCACCTTGTTGAGGCGGAACGACGGATCGTCCAGCTTCCCCTCGATGGGCACGTCGAGTTCGATGCGGCCGTTGCGGTCCTTGAGGATGGCGATGGCCAGACGCACCGGCAGTTTGGTGGCGTCCGGGCTGTCCATCTTCTCTCCGAGGGTGAACTGGTCGAGCGTGACGACGTTCCTCGACTTCAGGTTCCGGTCGGTGATCTCGTATTTGAGTTCCAGCCCGAGCTTGCCGCGGTTGAGGCGGTAGCCGAGGAACTTGCCGGCATACGGGCTCGTCGGGCTGAGATCCACGTCGGCGAAGCTCACCTTCAACTCCGTCTTGGCGCCGGGGTTGAGCGGATTGAGTTTGCCGGTGACCTCGAAGGAGCCCGCGCGGTCCACGTTGCCGCGCAGGTGCAGGTCGGCGCGTTTGAGTTCGTCGGAGGAGATGCCCTCCAGCCTGCCGCTGACCTCCTGGAGGGTGGCGCGGACCTTCGGCTCAAGCGACCGGTCGAAGAACTGCACGCTGGCGTTGGTCAGCACGAGGGCACCAACCGAGACGCGGGGCAACAACGACCCTCCGGCCGCGTTGGTTTTCGGCGCGAGGGTCCGGCGGATGAATTCTCCGAACTTCTGTCGCAGGGAACTATTCGGTTCAACGGCCGCCGGTTCAATGGCGGCCGTGTTCGTCCGATCCAGCGTGAAGGCCGTGAGCAGGTTGACGGCGTGGTTGGTTTCGATGGCCAGCCGGGCGAATGGCTCGATTACCGATACTTCCCTGACGTTGATCGCCGGGGGACTGAGGCCCGCGTCGATGCCGGAGAGACGGACGGATTTCCATTTCACCAGCTCCTCCGACTGCGTCGTGTCCACGGTCGAGAAATCATCGAGCCGCGCATCTCCGTGGAAGGCTACGTCGGGCAGTCCGTTCGTGGTCCGCAACGTGACCCGGCCTTCGAGGCCGACTTTGCTGTCGAGGACGAACAGGTTCACGAACGGTTCCAGGTAGGGGTCCAAAGCGCGCAGCTCGACATCGCTGACACTCAGCGAAACGTCCGCCGTGGGAGGCGACAGCAGCACGCTTGAGCCGACGCGCACGGTGCCGTTGGTGTTCCAGCGCAGTGAGACATCGGCGGTCAGATTGGTGCCCGGCCGGTTGGAAAGATTGCGGGCGGAGACATTGATCCGGTCGACCACGAGGCGGGCCGGGCGTCGATTGACCTCGTCGGTCCAGATCACGGCGCAGTTGGTCACGTCGAGCGCGTGCAGCGTGGCGGCCGCGAGGTTGGTGCTGTCCAGCAGCCGGGCGACGAGATTGGTCGTGGACTGGACCAGCATGAGGATGCTGGCGGGGGCGTTGGTCGCCGTCTCGTTCGGCTCGGCCAGTTCGGCGAGGTTCAGCGAACCGCTGGCGGAACGCCGGAAATCGATGCGTCCGCCCGCCACGAAGACGGACCCTGCTTCCGCGACGCGTTCGACGGCATCGGCCGAAGCGCCGCGCACCGAGAGTTTGTCGAGCTCCACCACGTTCTCCTCAGTTCCCTTCCGCCCTACTTTGAGTGATCGCAAACTGAAGGAGGCGTTGGTGGCGACGGCCACGTAGCCCGAGGGCGTGATGGCGAAGCGATAGGCGGCGCTTGCGCTGATGACCCCGTCGCGGAAGTCGAAGCGCACGAAGTCCTGGAACAGCGCCGCGTATCTCGAAATGGTGAGGCCGTCGAGCGTCACCTCACCTTCCGAACGGATCGGATCGATCGAGAAGAAGCCCTTCCAGGTGAATGTCTCGCCGCTGTCGGTGGTGCCGACGAACGAGTAGGGGTTCCTGTTGTCCGCCGAAGTCTCGAAGCCCGTCAGGTTCACCTCCACGGGCCCGACCGACCGCCGGAACGGGGTCAGAGTGGTCAGGTCGGAGAGAAGCAGGACGGCGTTGGTGACATGGATGCGTTCGACCCTCAGGAGCAGGGGACGGGACGGAGTCGCGGCGTTGGTCGGTGGCGACGAAAATTTCGCGATGAGATCCGAGACATTGAGCGAGCGGTCGGGATTGATTCGCAGACGCGCCGTCGGAGCGATGACCCGCACTTCTCGAAACACCCACGGCCTTCCGAAGAACGAGGACAGCTGGAAATTTCCATGGACTTCCTGCCATTCGAGCAGCGTCTCGCCGTCCGGGTCGGTGATGCGCAACCCGCGAATGGAACCCGAGAGGGCGAAGGGATTGATCCGCACGGACTCGATGGCCACCTCACGGCCCAGCTGCTTGGAGAGCTGGCTCACGGCCATCTGGCGGACGATCAACGGCAGGATGACGAAGCCGAAGACCGTGTAGAAAAGAAACAGGCCGGCGACCCATTTCAGGCGGCGGCCCGAGCGGGACGGGTGACGGATGGCTGGGGGCGTGTTCATGACGCGGGCGTGTCGGAGAACCGTAGGCGGGTCCAACAATTCAGCCAATGCCTATCACGCAACCGCCTCCGGGCTTCCCGTCCGGCGGCGTGTCGGCCAAGCTCGTCCGGATGTTGTTCGATTTGCTCAAGACCGATCCCTCGTCCAAGGCCCGTCTGGGACGTTTGAACACCACGCGCGGCGTGGTGGAGACGCCCGTGTTCATGCCCGTCGGCACTCAGGCCAGCGTCAAGGCCCTCGACCTGCGCGAATTGAACGAGATGGGCACGCAGATCCTGCTCGGCAACACCTACCATCTCAACATCCGGCCCGGCCTGGAGATCATCACCGCGGCCGGCGGGCTCCACAAATTCATGAACTGGCACAAGCCGATCCTCACGGACTCCGGCGGCTTCCAGGTCTTCAGCCTCGCGAAGATCCGCAAGATCAAGGCGCACGGCGTGGAGTTCCGGTCGCACCTGGACGGCTCGCCGCTCTTCATCGGGCCGAAGGAATCGATGGAGATCCAGCGCGTGCTCGGATCCGACATCGCCATGGCCTTCGACGAATGCCCTCCGCACGGCTGCTCGGCGCAGGATGCGCGGAACGCAGTGGACCGCACGTTGCGCTGGGCCAAGGAATGCCTCGTGCAACCCCGCGCCGAGGGGCAATTCGTCTTCGGCATCTGCCAAGGCGGTGTCGATCCGAAGCTCCGGGAGAAGTGCGCCAAGGAACTGGTTGCGATGGAATTCGACGGCTACGCCATCGGCGGCGTCAGCGTGGGCGAACCCGAACCCGAGATGATGAAGGCCGTCGAGTTGGCCGAACCGCATCTGCCCGCGAACAAGGCGCGATACGCCATGGGCCTCGGGACACCGGCGCAGATGGTCGAGCTCGTGGCGCGCGGCGTGGACATGTTCGACTGCGTTCTGCCAACCCGCGTCGCCCGCAACGGCACGGCCTTCACCCGGAAGGGCACCTACGCCGTGAAGGGCGGGGCGGTGAAGATGGACTTCGGGCCGATCGAGGAGGGCTGCACCTGCTTCGCCTGCCAACACCACACCCGCGCCTACATCCGCCATCTGCTCAACGTGAACGAGATCCTCGGCCTGCGCCTGGTCAGCATCCACAACAGCCACATGTATCTGAAGGTCATGGAAGACATCAGAGCCCATCTGGCGGCGGGGACATTCGCCGAATTCCGCCGCGATTTCATCGCGAACTACCGTCCCTCACAGAAGGTTCTGTCCGCGCGGCAAGCGGCGGCGTTGGCCAAGGAATAAGGGCCGGAAATGGTCCAAAGCCGGGCTTGCCAAAGCCATTCTCGCCCCTAAAGGTTTGCGGCTCACTTTTTGAGACTATGAATTTTGCCGATGTATCGGGCCTTTTTGCCCAGACCACCCAGTCCACGGCGGCCGCTTGGACCGGGTTTGTTCCGCTGGTCCTGATGGTTGTCGTGTTCTATTTCCTCCTCATTCGTCCCCAGCAGAAAAAGGCCAAGGAACACGAAAACGTCCTGAAGGGCCTGCGTAAGGGGGACAAGGTGGTATTCGCCGGCGGCATCGTCGGAGAAGTGACCGCCGTGAAGGAGAAACACGTCAACGTGCGCTCCGGCGAGGCCAAGTTCGAGATCCTCAAATCCTCCGTGACCGAAGTGTCCGAGCGCGGTGCCGAAACCGCCTCCACCTGATACCGCAGAACCCCTTCCGTTCCTTTCCATGAGCCGCAACAATACCTGGAGATGGGCACTGGTCCTCTTCGTCACCTTCTGGGCCTCCTACGAACTCATCCCGCCGACTCCGCGGGACCTCATCGAGACGTTCACCGCCAACGCTTCGGCCAAGGATACCAACTTCGCCGCCATCGTCGCCCGTGCGGAGGCGATGCAGAAGACCAACTCGGCGAACTCATACGGCAACCTCCGGGCAGCCATCGGATCGAACGACATCACCCGCTACTTCCCGACGATCAGCACCAAGGGCGACGTCAGCCCTTCCGGCGCGATCCTGAAGGGCATCCAGAAGAAGGCTGCCGGCAAGATCCGCCTCGGCCTCGACCTGCAGGGCGGCGTCGAGTTCATGCTGAGCCTGGACATCGTCGACAAGGCCGCCCCGGCCAACAAGGCGGCCAACAACACAAATGCGGTGTCAGATGCGGCCGCTTCCGACGAGCGGACTCGCCTGGTTGAGCAGGCCATCGAAGTGCTTCGCAAGCGTGTCGACCGCCTGGGTGTGGCGGAACCCATCCTGCAGCCCGCCGGCGACAACCGCATCATCGTCCAGATGCCCGGATTGTCTGAAAGCGAGTTTCAGAGCACTGAAGTGGCGATCAAGAGGGCCGCATTTCTTGAATTCAAGATGGTCGCGGACAACAGCGGCGACCAGCTGGCCCAGGGCATCGTGGAACCCGGTTTCGAGATCAAGCAGGAGCGTCGCAAGGGGCAGAACGGCCAGGATGAGCTTTATCCGGTGGTGGTTGAAAAGCGCAGCAGCGCCGGGCTTAGCGGGAAGAACATTGTCCACGCCATGGTCGTGAGCGATCCGATGTCCGGCCGTCCCATCATCAGTTTCGAGCTGGATGCGAACGGCGCGGAGGCCTTCGCCAAGACCACCCGTGAGAACGTCGGCCGTCGCATGGCCATCATCCTCGACGGTGTCCTCTATTCCGCTCCCAACATCACCGAGCCCATCACCGGCGGCCGCGGCCAGATCTCCGGCAACTATGATCTCAAGGAAGCCCTCGAACTGGCGAACGTCCTCGAGAATCCGCTCGAAGCCCCGCTGAAGATCGATTCCGTCCGCACGGTCGCTCCGTCGCTCGGCGAAAAATCGATCAAGGACGGATTCAACGCCTCCATCTACGGCCTGCTCGCCGTCTCGGTGTTCATGCTAATTTACTACCGGCTCTCCGGTCTTGTGGCGAACATCGCCCTCGTGGTGAACAGCCTGCTGCTTCTGGGTATCATGTGTTCGATCGGAACGACCCTGACCTTGCCGGGCATCGCAGGTATCGTCCTCACGATCGGCATGGCGGTCGACGCCAACGTCCTCATCTACGAGCGCATCCGCGAGGAACTCGCGGCCGGCAAGTCGCTCAGGGGTGCCATTGCCGCCGGCTACGACCGTGCGTTCGGAACCATCTTCGACTCGCATCTGACGTCTCTGATTTCGTCGATCATCCTGATCGTTCTCGGAACCGGACCGATCAAGGGCTTCGGTGTGACGCTGACGATCGGCGTCGCGCTCAGCCTCTTCACGGCATTGGTCATCACCCGCCTGATCTTCGACTGGCTGGTCGACAACGACAAGATCACGAGCCTGAACATGATGTCGATGATCCGGGCCAAGGGCCTTGATTTCATGAAATGGGCCAAGCCCGCGTTCGCCATCTCGTGGATGCTGATCATCATCGGCATCGGCTTTGGCTTCTACCGGGGAAGCAAGGTTCTTGGGCCGGACTTCGCCGGTGGTGACAACACCGTGCTCTCCTTCGTGAAGAAGGTGGACCAGGGGTCCGTCGCCGAGACCCTCAAGAAGGCCGGCCTGGTCGAGCCGACGATCCAATTCCAGAAGGAACTCGTCGGAGGCGCGGAAACGCTCCGCGTCTTCTCAGCGTTCGGCACAAGCTCCAACGCTGTCGCCACCCTCCAGAAGGATTTCCCCGACGCCGGTTTCTCGGTGAAGAGCGTCGACCAGATCGGCGCGGTGGTCGGAGGCGAGATTGCGAAGACGGCCTTCCTCTCGGTCTTCCTCGCGCTGCTTGGAATCCTGATCTACGTGGCGTTCCGGTATGAATTCTCCTTCGCCGTCGCGGCGGTCGTCGCGGTGATCCACGACGTGCTCATGACCATGGGCTGGTTCTTCCTCACCGGCCGGGAACTCAGCGCGCCGATGGTGGCCGCCGTCCTCACGATCATCGGATTCTCCATCAACGACACGATCGTCATCTTCGACCGCATCCGCGAGGACCTGAAGCTGGGCGTTCCGGGCACCTTCCGCGAAGTCATGAACAAGGCGCTCAACCAGACCCTGAGCCGCACCATCATCACCTCCGGCACGGTCTTCCTCTCGACCCTGTCGCTCTACCTCTTCGGCGGCGGCGTGATCAACGACTTCGCCTTCACCTTCCTGGTCGGCATCATCACCGGCACTTATTCCTCCATCTACATCGCCAGCCCGTGGGCGATCGCCTGGCGCAAATTGCAAGACAAATGGTTTCCGCAGAAAGCGGACGCGATTGCTTCCCGTGCCTCCGCGCGGCGGTAAGCGCAGAAGTACGCCACTTCCAGGTTTCAAGATGCGGGCGCCATAAGGCGCCCGCTTTTTTGTTTCGTCCCCGACGAGCGGCAGGGCCATTTCAATGCCATCGAAGCTGTGAACCCGTTCGGCGCGGCGCCGCCGTGCCCCGACATATCGCTGCGCGACCGGGCGCCCGCGAACGCGAACGGGGATCGGGCGAGGGGGCCGACCCCGCGACCTGCAATACCTCCAGAGCAAGGGCGCGTAATATATGTCGCCGCCGCCAACTCCGCAGCCGGATACGCCTTCCTACTACTGCCCATGATCTCCGCGATGCGCTTCACCCCGCGCTGCAATGCCCGGCCGTCCTTCC
>JAYVSO010000094.1:0-5048 GCA_043775315.1 Verrucomicrobiota bacterium | reverse complement strand
ACTCGTCGAGGTTGTAGCTTTCGACGGCCTTCTCGATCTCGGGCATCGCGCTGGAGAGTGCGGTGCGGAGGTCGGCCCGGCGCTTCAGACGCACGGAGTTCACTTCGGCAATCCAATCTTCCACTCCCGGTCGAGGCCGGCCGCGTCTCCGGAGGTCCATTGCACCAGCAACGGCTCCTTCGCCGCATCAAGCCATCGGACGACGATCTCGAGGTCTTCCGCCTTCATCGCGGTGCAGCCGGAAGTCGTTGCGCCCGGCCCGCTCCAAATATGGAGGAAGATGCACGAGCCGCCGCCGGCCACGCGCGGGCTCTGGTTGTGCGCGACCACGACTCCGAGCCGGTAGAGATCGTCGTCCCGCTTCATCAGCTCCGCACTTTTCCAGGGCGCCCCGCCCTTCGGCTCCGGCAGGATGCGGTTGTAGTCGGCTGATGCGGCGTCATCCACGCAGCGGAGCGACTCCGTGCACTGCTCATAGGGAATCTTCAGCGCCTTCATCATGTTCGTAGGCGCGTAGCCGAAGGCGTTCATCAAACTGAAAACGCCGGCAGGGCTTCGGCCATCTCCTTCCTTCTTGAGCCCTCCGCCGGTCGCCTGGGGAACAACGTGACGGCCAGTTCCCCAGGCTAGGCCCGTTCTCCCAATCGAGACCGGGATCGCCGGTCCCGTTCTCCTCCAGGCATCGCTCAATCGATCACGGTCAAAGCGCTGGAGCTGGCCGGTCGTGCTGTTCCACGTCGGCACCGTGACCACGAGCAACTGCCGGGATTCCGCCGCGACATTGGCGGCCGAAACATCGGATGGAATGGCGAGGCTCATCAGGCAAATGGCGAACGAGAGCGGCAGTCTCATGGATAATTGTTCCGACCCGGACGACGGACTGTCAACGGACGGTTCGATCACCGGCCGCTCAGATCCTAAGGAAAATCTTCCGCCGCCACATCCAGTAGAGGATCAGCCAGAGAACGGCCAGCAGCGCTCCTCCTCGTAGAACCGGTTCATAGGCCGCGCCGAAACTTTTGAAGAGACCATCCGGCAGATGGGTCCGGATGGCGCCGCCGAGGAAGCCCGAGAACAGATGTTCCATCGAGTAGGCCGCGATGGAATTCATCCCCACCACCATCAGCGGAAACGTCCACGCCTTCCATCCGCGCCAGTCGGTCACCGTGTAGAACGCGGCGAGCAACAGGCAGCACCAGCCGCCGCTGAAGAGCACCCAGCTCGGCGTCCAGATGCGTTTCACCACCGGACACAGTCCCGACGCCCCGAGCAGCCAGCCCGCACCCAGCAGCGCCAGGCCCGCGATCCCCAGCCATCGCACTTTGGCGGCCGGAGCCGTGTCGCTCTTCAGCACACCGCCCGCGATCAAGCCGAGGATCATCGTCCCCAGCGTCGGGATGAAACTGAGCGTGAGATACCCGCCGCCGTTTGCGACGAAGGGTTTCACGCGCGGAAACAAGTTCATGAACCACTGGTCGAAGGCCGAGGCGGCGTTGGCGTTCTTCTGCCAATGCGCGGCGAACCCGGTCAGGCCATGATCCTTGAGAAACTCCGGTCCCACACCCACCGCCGCATAGTCGAAGTCCGCGCCGGGCAACGGATGCATCGCGAAGAACAGCCAATACCCCACCAGCACCAGGCCCAGCGCGATCCATTGATCCCGCACCGGCCGGAAGCCGAGAAAGAACAGGAACACGTAGCCTAGGCCGATCTGCGTCAGCGTGTCCTCGAAGGTGAAATCGGTCATCGGCTTCCCGGTCGACCGGAGAAAGATCCCCAGACCGATGAGCAACAGCGCGCGGATCACCGCATGGGAAGCCAGGCCCGCCATCCCCTGCCCCCGCGCCCTTCGGCTCGCGATGGAGAACGGCAACGCCACGCCCACGAGGAACGAGAACGAAGGCTGGATCATGTCGTGGAGCGAACATCCGATCCACTCCACATGGCTCTGGTGAAAGGCCAGGACGCTCCAGAAACCCGAATCCGGCAAAGCCCGCGCCACGGACGAAAGCCTCAGCACCTCCCCCATCATCAGCAGCATCACAAAGCCCCGGTAGGCATCGATCGAGACCAGCCGGTTGGATGCGGGAGGAGAAGAAGTCGCGCCGGGATTCATGCCGCCAGCGTGCCGAAACACCGGCCGGACTCAAGAACACCTACGACCCGAGACGGAGCTTGATGAAGCGGTAGGTCAGGAAGGCGGCGATGGCGAGGAGACCCACGACCAGCCAACCGCGAATTCCAATCGACTCGTCCTGAGTCGCGACGGGCGCAGGCTCTGGATAAACTGTTTGAGCTGGAGGCTGCATCTTTAGCGGAGACGGTGATGGGATCTCCTGTGGCTTGGCGACTGCAGCGACGGTGGCGACGGCTGTCACGGGCGCTGAAACCGATCGTGCTTTGTATTCCGGGGAGTTTGTCCAAGTGGTCAGGCTCTTCATCAACTTCTCGGAGAACACCGGAATTGAGTTGGATATTCTGCGCATATTTTCAGTCAGTCCTGTTGCCAACATCTGATCAAAATACGCCTTGATCTCCGGAGTAAATACGGCCACCGCCCTCGTGTTTTGCTCGCCCGCAGAATCGCTTTGAGCGCTTCCGGATTCCTCCAGCGAAATGGACATAGCTGCGTTCTGCCAAGCGCGCCAATACTTCGATGGGTCCTCCTTATATTTCGGCGTCGGGCCGGCAATTTCGATTGCCGCCTTGAAATCAACAACCAGCTTCTCCACGGGAAAAGTGCCGGCAGGCAAGCTAACCGCATCGGACGGAACAGACCCGACATTTAACCGAGCGCTCCCGTCTCCCCATGTTGCCAGCGTCCAAAAATTATCGAGCTCCACGACAGCCCTCGGAAAGATAGTTTCAGCGGCGGGAAAGGCGGACTGAGGTGATCCCAAAACAACAAACCCCATAACAAATAGGCCAACCAACCACCCACTTCGACTATTTGGCAACAGGCGCATAATCGGTTCTATCCTTCAAGGAAACTGCTACTATGGGATGCGAGCTTGCAGGCTTGGATCGACGGAAAGAAACAAGTCCCAGTTTAGGAGGCCAGGAATACCGTTCCCGATTGCCCGAATATATCCGCCCAATGAGTTGGCCCTCCACGCTGGCATACCAGTGTCGTGAATCGTGCCGTATGATGGATCGTAAAGTGTAGGCGACCACGGAAACCCTACGACATAATGGTTAGCGAACACGGATCGTGGATTCTCAACTCCCCCTTGTGACGACAGCACAAAGGGACAGGTCAATAGTCAGTGCCAACCGATTGGATGCGGGAGGAGAAGAGGTCGCGGCGGGATTCATGCCGCCAGCGTGCCAAAACACCGGACGGACTCAAGCATACCTACGACCCGAGGCGGAGCCTGATGAAGCGGTAGGTGAGGAAGGCCGCGATGGCGAGGAGGACCGCAACGATCCAGCCCCGGATGCCCATGGAACGCTCTTTCGCCAATTTCGCCACCGTCTCGGGAATCGCGACTTGGGATGAGGTCTCTAGGGATACTGGATGCAGTTCTGTGACTTCTCTAGGCTTTCCAACACCCGGTGTTGAAACTGGAGATGACCCGGTTTGCTTCCCTGCTTTAGCCATATATCCAGGGGAATTTGTCCAATCTGCGAGACTTTTCATGAGCTTTCCCGATATGGGCGGGACCAGGTTCGTGATCTCTTGCATTCTCGCACTAAGCGGAATTCTCAACATGTGGTCGCAATAAGCCATAACTTCAGGCGTAAATATCGCCACTTTGCCTTCGGGATTCTCTGCTGAACCATTGTATAGTCCCGCTGATAGAGCCGCACTTTCCCAAACACGGTTATACTCGGCGGGATTCTCATTAAAGTCCGGTGTTGGACCGGCAGCGTCGATTGCGGCTTGAATGTCCGCGCGCACTTTGCCAACGTTAAATGTGCCAGGGGGAGCCACAATGCAGTCGCCTGGAAGTGCCCCATAATTAAGCCTGGCACTGCCGCCCCCATAAATCGCAAGCCTCCATGAGTCACTGAAACGCAGAACCGCTACAGCAGAATTTGTTTGGATATCCCCCGCTAGACATATTTTTATCAAAATAAAAATTACTACAAACAAAAGGCTCCACTGGCTACTTCGTTTTACGAGTTTTTTTTGATGAACAATGATCGTTTTCATAGTTACGGGTCAAAGTCAGCTTGCACGCTAGGAGCCACTTCCTTAAAGAAATGAACATCCAGAAGTCCGGTCAAGCTGGGGTCCGTGTCGTCCGGAAAACTATAACCGTCCAAAGACGCTGTTCGCCACTCATCGATACCATTAAGGTAGAGCTTTCCATATGCTGGATCGAAGATCTTTGTTTCACCGGGCCATTTAACAACCAGATGCAAAATGAATAGTGATGAAGGATCCGGAACTCCTTGGCCCGGTATTCCTGAACGGGCATCAAACTGGACAGCGCCTTCCCAAGGGAAATGCCAAACGCCCATCGATGACTGTTTCCCATAAAAGTAAGCTGGGTGTATTCTGTTTGACCACCGCAAGGGAGCACCAAAGAAAGCGTTTGTGTATCCGCTGGTAAGAGTTACAAAATTTTTTACGTTGAGATGTAGATTTTCTACCTTTGTCGCGACGACTTTTTTGGCATTTGCTACCCCGATTCCCTGCACTCCAACGCAAGCGATAAACAGGCCTTGAAAAGCTCCGCATTGCCCGTCTCTGAACTGAAGTAAAAGGGAACATGTTGTGTTCTGTGTATTCCATTTATTATAATAGGTGAGCTGAGTTCCATCGAGCGAGCGTAAGTCCGCCCCTGGCAAAACGAACTGGCTCCAGACTCCATCGATAATTGCGTCACGCCCAGATTTCCCGGATGCTCCGGTGCAACTGATCTTAAAAACAGTTTCCTCGCGGTTACCAACGGTCGGCTGACCGTCAACCACATAAAGCCTATGCTTAGTCTCCCCAATTTCCATCCACTCCGAGCTGTCAATCTTCACCTTCCACTTGAATTTGATCCCTTCTGGCTTGGACACAATTGAGCTCCCAACAGATCCAGAGAGGGAAACGT
>JAYVSO010000093.1:0-16128 GCA_043775315.1 Verrucomicrobiota bacterium | reverse complement strand
CCGAGCGTGGCGTTGTCCTACGTCCGTGGCCGCTTTCTTCGCTCCACCACGCAGCTACCGCGCCGCGCTCCGCAGTCGCTGAGCTTGAGGTCGTTAGGCGTTGCTACGCGCATCCCGTGAACGAAGCCAAACAAGTTCTCTTGATATCGCTGGCGCTACTTACTTTGGCAGCGTGTCAGGGAGGTTATCGCTCATCGGCGCGACCAGTCAGCATCATGCACGGGCTCAGCATCGACGAGTTTTCCCTTTCGCCGCAGTCACCCAGCAACAAGAAGCATGGCGTTCGTCTCGTCTCCGTTACGCGCGACCGCACAGTGACCATCGAGCTACTCGACAGCCACCGACGTTTATCAGCTACTCCTGGCCACGCTTTCGTGAGCGAGGAGTTCGGCACGTCTGGCTTGGTGCTCCAGTCCGCTTCATCATCGCGGCAGACTGCCACACTTGGCCGTTCGTCATGCACTACAACCGTCGTTCGATGAACAATTCCAATTCGACCGCAACGCCTAACCATGCGCTGCAGCGAACCGCTCCGCACGTCACGGCGGCTGCTTCCGCCACCACCTTTCCGCCCACCATGCAGCCGCCGCGCCGTGCTCCGCGGTCGCTGAGCTTGGGGTCGTTAGGCGACTGCCGCACGTCTCCCGATGAATGACACTCATCCCCCACCGCAGCCGAAGGCATTCTTTGGCCCGCGAGACTTACTGCTGAACGCGGTCGTTCTCCACATTCTCGCCTGCCTGATTCTCGCGCCATTCGTGATGATGGCTCTTTTCATGAGTCATCCGCATCAGTTTGGCGCTCTCGTCTCCGTCGCTGTCTTCGTCTGGGCATGGCGCAGCAGACAGTGGTTCCCGTCGATATTGTTTCTTCTTTGCACGATCGGCTTTTGGCTTGCCGTCATCTTACCTTGGCGAGGCTACAACCAATGACGCAACCAACGTCGCCTAACCATGCGCTGCAGCGAACAGTTCCGTGCGTCACGGCACCTGCTTCCGCCGCCACCTTTCCCCCCACCATGCAGGTGCCGCGCCGCACTCCGCCGTCGCTGAGCTTGGGGTCGGTAGACGGCAGCGCGCGTATGTCATTTCCGCAGTCCACACCTGAAGTTGCACGCTGGTGCGCGTTGATTGTTGCGATTGTGCTTATTTTTCCGACTGTGATCTCAGTTGGGAGCGCAGTGAAGGCCGAGTGGACTGGCACGGCACTTTATTCGTCGAGTCCACGTCTTCCTGCAACAGAGCAGGTAACGCGTGCAGCCTCGCCGGAGAAGTTTCGGGATGCTGTCCTCATGGATTGTCTGCGTGCGGGTTTATTCGGTGGCCTCACTGTTGTTTCATTTTATTTTTACCGACGTTTGAGTGAATGATTGAGCCGTCTCCTGAGTAACAGGAACACGAGGGTGTTAGGCTGGAACGAGTTTCATGTTCAGGGCGAGGGCCTGGTTGTGGAGGTTTTTGATGCGGCGGGCGGTGCTGGCCGGAGTGCTGTCGAAGGCTTTGGCCTCGTCGTAGGGCTGGCCGCTCACGACCATGGACCAGATGATGCGCGCCAGGTGGACTCGCTCGCCGCCGCTCGCTCGGCCCTGCGGGCCTTCTCCCTCCGGTCGAATTCCTTTCACGGGTCGGCCGCTCAAGTGTGCGCCCCGGCGACGATCCCCTCGGCCTTGCCCAGGCGGCCTTTGAAGCGCCGCACGAAGTCCCCCGTCCGCCCTTTGGCCCGGCCCAGGGAGTTGGCCGCCAGCCGCAGGATGGTCGCAATGCGGTCGCAGGTCGACGAGGAGAACGCCTCCCGGAGCATGGCCACGACATCGTCGTTCGTCGGGGCGGGAAACACTTTGGGAGGGATGCGCAGCAGCAATCCGTCGACGCGGTAGGCATGGCGCCGGTCGGCCTGGGCATGCAGGTCCGTGGCGGACTGCTCCATGCACCAGTCCAGTATCCGGCCCATCGAGCGCGCAGAGGTGATTCGTTCCATGAAATTCCGCGGGGCTCTCCGGCCTCGACCCGCAAGGGTGGGTCGGGGCGCGGTCAACAACTCTCGGGCGGGCGATCCCCGCGGGCGAGCAGGCGTTCCTGCTTTGGATCAGACGGGACAACGTCGGCCTGCCTTGTGTTTCGCAGGACCATTCCTCCAGCCGGCTTGCCGCGCTGGAGCATCTCGAGGATCGCGTCGTTGGCTTCAGCCTGGCTGTAGCGGCCGGCAACCGGGCTGGAATAACCCGCGCTCAGGGGCACTGGCGGTCTTCGACCTGTTTCGACCCCGTTCTGGCGGAGCAGTTGGCGGAGCTGCTGCAGGGCCATCTCCGCGCCGCGCCGGAGCATTGGCGAGTCCGATGAAGTGGCGGAGGCGAGGGCGCGCTCCAGATTGTCGATCGGCGGGAGCAGGCCGTCGACGAAAGCTTGTTTCGCCGCCGACGCGCGGGCTTCTGCCTCCTGGTAGCCGCGCCGGGTGATGTCTCCGAAATCTTCAGCCAAGCGAAGGTTGAGATCCCGCTGTTCGTCGAGCTGCTTGCGGAGGAGGTCCGCGTTCTCGGCGTGGGCTGCGGGGTCTTGAATCGCAGTAGGGTTTGGCCTCGGGGAATCCATCGGACTATAGGTCATTGAAATGTGGTGCCGTGTTGGCCGGTTTTAAGTTTTCGTTTTGGTGCGGTGATGGAGGCCGTCAGCTGAACGGCGAAACCGAGTTGCGTGTTTCCGCCGCGCACCGGAATTGTCCGGATCCGGGGCAGGCAACTCTTTTGCCAAACGCCGCCCCAGTTGCGCGATTGACGGCGGTCAACCATCGCCCCGCCTTCGCCCTCCCAACGGGCGATGAGCCTCTCGTCGTCGCTCGGTGCGGCCGGGATCTTGGGGGCGGTGGAACCGTGGACCTGATCCCAGGGTCCGGATTCCGGGGCCGACTCGAGCAGTTGGTCCTTCCGGTCGACGCCGGACTCGCCCGTCATCTGGCGTTTGGCCTGGTCCCAGTCGGACTTCGAAACGTCCTGCGCCGGCCGGCCGTCGAACGCGGCCAACGCGACCGCTCGTTCGCGCACCATCTTGCGGGAGACGATTCCGATGCTGGTGGCATTGGTTGTCAGCACTCCTTGCTTGATGGGATTTGTTGTCATCGCGGGTTCACTGTCGGCCGTGCGGCTGGGTTTGGGGGTTGTGGGACGTCTTCATCTGCCGTGCGCCGCGGTCCTCGCGGACGTCGCGGGACTGGGAGGACGCCCGTGCCGCTTTTTTAGGAATCACAGTCGGCGAGGGCACGTCTGATATCAACTGGAGGCGTGTGGCGGTTCGGGCGAAAGAGGGTGGGTGTTTCACGGGAGTATCGTCGTGCCGGGTTACTTCGCCGCCTGGGAATGCGCCTCGACGAACCAGAGCCACTCGTCGATGCCGCGCGCGACTTCCGTGAACAGGTCGGCGCTGGCCGCGTCGTCGAGGGCGTTGGCCTCGTCGATCGTGTCCCGCGCCTCCTTGCCGAATGTGGACAACGCGCGGGCCACCGCCTCGACGTGCGCCGATCCCTCGGCGATGTCGGTTGGATATTCGGCCAGGCGCGACCGCGACCCGGCCATCCTCACCGTTCCCTCCGCGATGCCGCCCAGTTGGACGGCGCGTTCGGCGATCGTGTCGACGTAGTCCTCGACCGCTTCCGCGACCTTGTCGAAGAGTTCGTGGAGGCCGATGAAGTTCGGCCCTTTCACATTCCAGTGCGCCTGTTTCATCTGCAGCTGGAGGTCGACGGCCGATGCCAGCCGCCGGTTGATCAATCCGACGAGCTCGACGCGACGTTTCACCGGGATGTCGTTTTCGGTTTCATAGATCGTGGACGGTTTCGCACGGCCGATGGCGGGAGATTTCATTGAAGGTGGGAAATCACAGACCTTGGGCCAGGGCGGTTTCGTGCTCCGCGACAAGTTCCGATTCCGCAGCGAGCCAGTTCATTTCGCACTGTCCGTGGGTGCAGCCGTTGTTGACGTAGCTGTAGTAGGCCCGAAGCGCGATGTCCTCGTGGGAAGGCAGGCCCGCGCTGACACTGCGGGTCGCATTGAGCGGGGATGCGGCGGCGGATTGCTGGTGTTGATCGTGGGAAAAGCGGTGGTGCTTCATCCTGCGATTCTACGGTCACCAACTAGCGGTCTGACATGGGGTGTTTACCCCAACGCACCCGGCTTATCGCCAGACCGCCTTCAGAGGGAAGCCGCCGCCAACGAACCCTTGTCCGTCTTGCCTTTGCGGAGGCGCTTGAGTGCGAGCCACACTGTCGAGACGAGGCCGGCTCCCTTGATCATTTTCTGGAGCCAAGACGATGGGCCGGCGCCCGCGGAGGAGCGGCCCTGCTGGAAAGCAGCCGTGGCCGTGATGAGAATCTGAGCCGATGACAGGAGCGAACCGAAGGACTTGGCCCGTTCGGTGAACAGCCGAACCCCCGCCGCGACCTCGGCGCAGTCGACGATGATCTGGGAGCGGTTGAGTTCACTCTCGGCCACGAGCAGCCGCCTCCGGAGTTCGAGCGGATTCATTCGAGGATTTTCTCCAGGCAGGCCCGGTCCTTCTTCAACTGGTCCAACGAATCGGCGAACGGCCGCCGATCCCGGAGCAAAGCACTGATCCGGCGGCAGAGGACGATTCCAACGACCGTGTAGAGGCCACCGAGGGCGAGAAGGACTCCCGGCGGAGAATAGGGCCATCCCAGGACCACGACGGCCGCCGAGAGGGAGATTCCCGCCAGGAGACCCATCGTTGCGGCGGCGAGGGCCAGGACGACGGCACGCACGAGGCGATCCCGTTCTTCGAGGGCCTCGACGACCAGCAGTTCGACCCGGTTCTCGCCGATCAGGAGGAGCCGTCTCGTCAACCGTTTGGAGGCGGCGCCGAGCTTTCCGATTTTGTCGGTTGGGTCCGCCATAACGAGATCACTCCCGCGTGGACGAGCAGCGCCGCGCGAGGAGGTAGCCGACGAGCGCGCCGACCCCGACCCCGATGGCGATGGCCGTGTAGGGATTCTCGTGAACGGCTGCGTCGGCGGCTTTGGCGCCCTCGACGGCCTTTTCCCGGGCCTTGCCGTAAAGTTCCTTGCCGCGTTCAAGCGCGGCGGCGAGTCGTTGACGCGCTTCGCCGACCTTGTCGCCGGCGACATCGGCCGTCGCGGCCATCAAGGAGCGGGCGTCGTCGGCCAGTTTTTCCATTTCGTTTCCGAGTGCTTGGGTGTTTTCGTTCATAGGTTCTGGAGTTCCGGTTTGCATTTTCAGTTCGTGATGAAAGGGCGTTGTCGGAGGAGCGGACCGCCGGGCGGCGTTGCCGAGGGCAGAGAAACCAGTGCAAAGGTTACTCGGGTGGCGATCGGCCGTGCGGGATGGCGGATGTGGCTGTCGATTGCCCGTGCTGCACCGTCCCGGAAGCCGACTGGGGCGCCCTAGGTATGATTCCTTCCGTTCACGATGAGATCCTCGGGAGCTTCGCGCACGGCCGCCATGGGGTGTTTCCCTACCCCGAACATCAGGACTCTCCGGCAGCTCCTTCTCCAGGAGTTTCGGTTGTGGACCGGGCATGCGCCAAAACCCGGTGCACCGCCGCGCCCAAACTGCGGGCGGTCGCCGGTTTTTCCAGCAGCTCGCGAAAGCCGAGTTCCCGCACCCGTTTTACCGTCAAGACTCCGCTGAACCCGCTCGTGAGGATCAAGATGCATTCCTGGGCGGCCTCGAACAGCCTGCGATAACTCAGCTCCGACATGCGGAGAGCCTGCTGTGTGCGCTGATCGTCGGCGGTGCCGGGCTCGCCGTTCACGGCTTGGAACCCCGGTTTTCCGGGCCTGCCCCGACGGTGGGAAGAATGGGGCCGCCGGCCGCTTCGCCACGCAGCAGCGCATGGACTCGAAGGACTGTCCTTACCGCGGCGAACAGTTCCGCGAAGATGACCGGCTTGAACAGGGTCGCCTCGGGCTGTGGCCACGGATGACAGGAAACCACATCGGTAGGAACGCTCCCCGTGACGAGGATCACAGGCAGGTCCATCCTGGTGGCACGGAGTTTCTTGATCAACTCCACGCCGGAGAGTTGCGGCATGTTGTAGTCGGTGATGAGAAGGTCGTAACCGTGCAGTTGGAGGATTCCCCACGCTTCGGCCCCGTCCTTGGCGGTATCCACATGATGGCCCGCCCTCTTGAGCGCCGCTGCGGTGAGGTCGCGGATGACCGGCTCGTCATCGACGACGAGCACGCGCCGGGGAGGTCCGGCGGCGGCTTCGGTCATCACGGTTGAATCCATGCGAGGGAGGGCGGCTCACTTCCGCATCAGCTTTGCCAGGAAGAAAATGAGGATGGCCCCGCCGATGCCTCCTCCGAAAATCAGGTAGAGCAGGGAGTAGCCTGCGGCTCCAAACAGGGGTTCGATTGCCAGCGCGATCATGGGCGGGTCGGAAGAAAGTGGGTGGTGCCGTTGCGGCCGTCCGGGAACGACCGCAACGGTTGTGAGACTACTTGGCCATGGCCTAGGTCTGCTTGCGGGACGGGTTCATCGGACCATTGGCGGCCTTCGAGGAGTCCCGGGCGGCGTTGTCCACACGCTGCCACGCGTCGCGTGTGGCGACCCGGGCCTTGTCCCAGGGGAGGTTCGCCTTGCCCTTGGACTTCTCGTAGTCCTGCTGAAGCTTGCTTTCAATGTCCTCGTATTTCTTGGCGGCGTATTTTCCGTGGCCTTCATACCCGGTGCGGTAGGCGGAGTCGTAAATGGCGTAGTCGGCGTTCGCCGCCACATATTTCTGCTGCGAGAAGTTGGCCTTCCAATAGGCGTCCTCGGCCGTCGGGTCGACTTTCTCGCCGACGGCTTTGCCGGCCAATCCACCGACCACCGCGCCGACGACGATCCCCGCCGCCGCACCGAGCGGACCGGCAATAGCACCCACGGCCGCTCCCGCCACCGCACCGCCGGCCGCGCCGACTCCGGTTCCGACCGGATGCGCCCCGGGTGATCCGCTGATGGGATCGAGGTTGGCGTCTTTGCCCTTGGGGGTTGTTTCCTGTTCTTTGGTTTCTGTCTTCATGTGTTGTGTTTCCTGTTGTGGTTCTGACCGCCGCCAAGTTGTTCGGCGAACGGTTTCCAACTGCTGGTCGGTTCTGGATTGGCCGGTGGGCGTTGGCTCATTCCGCGAGAGAGCCGGTGCGGCTGCGGGACGGTCGCGCCGGCGGGTTTCTTGTCCTTCGCTGTCTTGGTCGTCTTCGTGGCGGGTTCCCCAAGGGAATCCTCGTTGCTTCGGGCCCGGGCCAACTCGGTAAGGGACACGTCGGCGGCCTTCTCCTCGTCGAGGATCTGCTGGAGCAGCGCGGCGGCCCCGCTCTTCCCGAGCAGACCGGCCCATTCGTGCAGGCAGCCGTATGAGGCGATCTCGTAGTGTTCGACCTTCTGGGCGGCCGAGATCAGCGCGGCGTTGATTGCGGGCGAGCCTTTGAAGTGCGCCGCGATCTCGGTCCCCTCCTCCAAGAGGCCCACGGTGGCTTCGCATGTCTTCCCCTTCGGCTTCATTTCGAAGATCTGGAATACCTGTTCCAGCTTCTTCACGTGGCCTTCGGTTTCCTTCAGGTGGGAGAGGATCGCCCCTTTCAAAAGGGGGCACGTGGCGGCCATGGCCATTTTTGGCAGGGCCTTCACGACTCGTTTCTTGGCGTCATACATGTCGGCTAATTCGTCGAGGAAAAGGTCTTTGAGCGTCTTCATGTTTTTGTTTTTCAGGTCGGTTGAGTTCTTCGGAAAGATGCCTTCGGTTCGTGTTGCGCGAGCCGAAGGTGGTTTTGCAAATCAGGCCCTGGGAACCGGCTGGACCGGCGGGACCTGCGGAGGGTTTGCCGGCGGAATGGGCTGACGCGGGGGATTCTCCGGAGGGAACGGCCTTACTGGAGGAAGCGGCTGCACGGGCGGCGGTCCCGGCAAGCGCGGAGGAGTTCCCGGCGGGAAGGGCCTGAATGGCGGTTGGCCTACGACCGGGGGCCGGGGCGCGACATTCGAGCGCACCTGTCCGGAATTGTAGAGCCGGCGATCACCCGGGCCGTTCGTCGCGCCGGGTCCGCGAACCCAATCCGGGGAGTTTGTCGCGACCGATTGATTGGTTCCAGTGACGTAGTTCGTCCCGCTGGGATAGTTGATGCCGCTCGGATAGTTGGTTCCAGGTCGGTTGGTGATCCCGCTGGGGTAGTTCGTTCCGGGCGGGTAGGTGAGGCCGCGGGACATGTTGGTTCCGACAGGCCGGTTGGTCAGGCTGGGGCTGCCCGTCCAGGGTGGAACCGGATTGGTCGGGGTGAGATTTTGGGACTGGGCCGCCATCGCGCTGACGAGGGCGAGGAACGGGACGGTTGCATGGAAGATATTCATTCTTCGGATCGGATAAACTGTGGGGAAAGGTGCTGCGGCCGAGTCACCCCGGCCGCAGTTGTCGCGTTCGCTCGACTACGGGCGTGATCCGCTGAGGGCGGCCTCGGGCGTGTGGGGTCCGCGGTGAGCCGCTTGGGTCTCCTTCGGGGTTGATGCCTCTCCGGTGACGCAGATGTCCTGCGCCCCCGCGATGGTGAAGATGTCCTTGGCCCGGGTGATCTCGGCAGAGCTTTCGGTGTGGACCGAGATGAGGATGTTGCCGGCCTTGACCTTGCCCTCGTAGCGCTTGGCCTCGATCTCCGGAATGCCGAGGCCGATGAGCCCGCCGGCGATGCCGCCCACGGCCGCACCGACGGCTGCTCCGCTCAACGCGGCGATGATGGGGCCGGCCGCGATGAACGGTCCGACTCCGGGAATGGCCAGGGCGCCGATGCCGGCGATCCAGCCGAGGGCGCCGCCGATGACGCCGCCCGTGCTTGCGCCGGCGACGGCTCCTTCGGGGGCCTTGGTGTTCTTCTCATGGGCGAAATCACGGGTCGTGTCCTTGTCGGGGAACAGGACGGAGATGTCGTTGTTGGAGAAGTCGGCCGCCTTGAGGCGGTCGATGATCTGGTCCGCCTGGCTGCGGGACGTGGCGATGCTGAAGACTGATTTCTTTGACATGGAGTTTTGTTTTCTTTGGTTGGACCGTGTTGAGGAATGAATGGATTGGAGCTGCCGGGCGGCTCACTTCACGTCGATCTGGTTGTCGACGTTTTCGACGAGGGCGATGTTGCCGGCGATTTCGCCGATGAGGCGTTTCTCGTCCGCCGTGTTGACGGGACCGCGAAGGGTGACCTGCCCCTTGTTGGTGATGATCTTCACGTTTTGGGCGTTCACCGACATGTTCTTGGCGGCAATGATTCCCTTCCGGATCTGCGCGGTCGTGTCGATGTCCGCCCGGCTGTTGCCCTGGTCCAGCGGCGTGAGGTTTCTGCTGCCGCGGTCGCGGACGTTGCGCACGGTGTTGTCCGCATCCGCCGTCACGTTGGTCGTGAAGTAGGGCTCGACCTTGTAGGCCCGGTAGATTCCGCCGACATGGTCGGGCTGGCTGAAGTCCGGCCACTCGTTGGCCTTGAAATGCGGGGACGCGGCGAGCATCTCCTTGGATGCGTCCAACTGGAGCGCGTCGCGATCCGACGTGAACCGAAGCGCGTTGGGCGGAACGGCGCTGAGTTCATCTCCGATGCCGATGAAGCCTCCCGAGGAAATGACGACGGCCACAATCCGTCCGGAGGCCAGGTCGATCAGGAGGTTCTCCACCTTGCCCAGCTTCTCGTCCTGGAGGTTCTTCACCGATGTCCCCACGAGCTTGCCGGTCCGCTGGAGACGGCTCAAGCGTGCCGTCGGGATCATGGACAGGCTCCGGCCTCTCACGCGGTCCTTGTCCCATGCGCCGCCTGCGTCGCGACTGATTTTGACGGCCGCAGCGTCGGCCGCGGCATCAGCATCGCTCTTGTGGACGAATCGGAACGCGGGCCCTTCTCCGTGGTAGGTGTAGACTGCGCTCAGGTGTTCCGAGTCCGAGTATTCGGCCCACTTGGAGTCGTCGAACTTGGGCGCGCCTTTGAGCTTGGCGGCGTCCGAGTCCAGATGGACGACCTTGTTGGTCGCGTCGTAGTGGAGGGTCGTGGGAGGCACGGCGAACAGTGTCTCGCCGATGCCGATGAACCCGCCGGTGGACACGATGACCTGGACGATTCGTCCGGATTCCAGGTCGACCGCGAGCTCTTCCACCCGGCCCAGCTTCTCGTCCTTGTAGTTCTTGACGACCAGACCGATGACGTCGCTGGCTTTGGCGGCTCCGTTGAGGCGATCCATGCGGCGTCCATGGGCCATGCTTTGGTTCGAGTAGTCCGGATGGTCCGTCCCGGGTTTGGCAGCGGGCTGGGCCAATGCTGAAAATGTAAGGACTGAGGCGGCGGACGTGGTGATGATAAGGTGGAGTCGTTGTTTCATGCGGGTCTTTGGTAGGAGGAGAACCCTCTCGTTTCGATGGATAATACCTTCGTGGAGCATTCCGGCGGTCGCTATAAGGTCTAACCCTACCTGGGCAAATTCCGTGGGTTTTTGCGGCCAAAAGAGCGTTGCGATCCGGGTCTACAGGGATGCGCGATGACCCTGATTTGCCTCCTTGGGTATAGCCGCACCCACAGCAAGGCAGCCACTTGGGGAAACTTCATGCACCAAGTCGGTCGCCGATGAGCATGGGCTGCCACGTCGGACGGCCGTGGGGGAAACACCCCATATCGTAAGACCCGTAAGACAGGAGAAGGTGCTGGTGGGAAAACCGGATCCACCCCCGGTCTACGCAGATAAACGCAAGTTCTCCGAATTACTAAAATCAAACACCATGAAGCCATTTGCCACGCTCCGCACACTGCCGTCCTCACGCTCCATACATCTGAAAACTCTACTGCTCGGTTTGGGCTTCGCTTCGGCGGGCATCCAGGCGCAGGCGGTAGTCCTGACGTCGCTCGCCGGGAGTTTTCCGTTCGGCCCGGGCGATCTGGATTTCACCCGGGGTGCATCCCTCGCATCGTATGCCGGTCCCGGCACCCTGCTCGGTGTCCGCGTCGAACTCTCCGGCAATGTGACCTGTGTCCTTTTCGCGACGAATGACCGCAACGTCGCCGGCACGGTGGACTTCATGAGGGAAGACGTGTCCTTCCGCACCTCCGGACTGCCTCTGGCATCCCTCAGCTCGGCCATTCCCACATATTCCGTCCCGTCGTTCATCCTGGCCGCGAACAGCACCCGGACGTTCGACGTCGTCGGATCTGCGCCTCTTGTTTTCGTGAACCTGACCGCTCCAGCCAGCCTCGCGTTTTACGACGCCGGAAGAGGGGCGCCGGCGTTGCTGCCGTTCCAGTTCAGCACCTCCGAGACCTTCGCCTTCAGCAAGGCCGGCAGCGATATCAGCGGAGGATCCACGGCAATCGGGCAGGGTCTGGTGAACGTCTACTACACCGTGGACGAGCCTTCGCTGGTCCCGGTCAATCCGGTGCCGGAGGTTTCCACGGCGGTCTCCGCGGGCTGTTTTGCCATTCTCGGCACGCTGGTTCTCGTCCGCAGAAAAACGCGCCTGGCCCCGTCTCTTGTGCCCGTGGCCGGCACAAAGAAGTCCTGATATGGAAACAATCTCGGAGTCGAATGGCCATCTGGTCTCCACCGCGGTGACGCGCAGTATGGTGCATGCACGCGCCCGGGAGCTGGCCTCGGGCGCAGGGCGTGATGCGTTGCATGTGACCCATTCCGACTACATTCGCGCCAGGCGGGAACTGACCGGCGAATCCGAGTTCGCCCGGCAGGACGCCGTGATCAACTCGTTCTCCAAGGCGAAGGCGTCTTTACCCGCAAAACGGCATCCATCGCACATGGGTAAAAGACCCCATGGCAAGGGCAGGATTCACAGGGCCACCGTCCCGATGTAACGCTCCGATGATTTCCCCTCCAAAGGCGGCAGCCATCCGACCGGTCCGCCGATCCCACCCGAACAAACAACCGTCCGAACATGCCTCCAACCCCATGAAAACAACCGCCGCATTCTGTCTTCTCACCTTGGGCACGATATGGTCCGTCTCCGCAGCCCAGACGATCACCGCGTGGACCTTTGAAGGAAACGTCACGACGCCGTCCACCGGTTCGGGAAGCGCCGTCCTTATCGGCGGGACGACGGCAACCTTCGCCGACGGTCATACGAGCGGCCGCGGATGGAACACGGCCAACTATCCGGCCCAGGGAACGGGCTACGAAACGGCCGGTGTGCAGTTCAATGTCAGCACACTGGGCTACGACCTCATCACCATCTCGTATGACCAGGCCGCCTCCGCGAGGGCGTCCCGTTGGTCGGAGCTGCAATACACTCTTAACCGGAACGCCGTCACCCCCACATGGGTCACCTACTCGGACAATGCCGGCGGCCTGGCGCCCCAGGACACGTTCACGGTGAATTTCTACAACCTGAGCGATGTGCCGGGCGTGGACAACAACGCCGCCTTCGCGTTCCGCATCGTGTCGGTATTCTCCCCCGTCGCCTTCAATCCCGGAGTGCCGGTCAACCAATACGGCGCCTTCTCGGCCTATCACCGGGCCGCGCCCAACAGCCTGAGCGGAGCCGCCTACGATCCGTCCGGCACCTGGCTCTTCGACAACGTCATGGTCAGCTCGTCGGTCATTCCAGTCCCGGAGCCGGCGACCGTGTCGTTGATCCTGTGCGGAGGACTGCTGGCCGGATATGCCGGACTCCGCCGCCGCTCGCGATAACATCGGCACGTCTGACAGAGAAGACCGCCGCTCGGCCTGCTTTCGGCCACTTCAGTTCCGTCTGTTTCGGGCAGAGCTCGGCGCTCCATTGCATGCTTGGGCCGGTGCAATCGCTTGATCAACGGGGCTGGCGCGAGCGACCCGACTGATGGAGCGCGGCTGTGGGCGGAGCGGCAGCGGCGTGGGATTTCCTGCGGCCAAGTTCCACCACGGCCGCGTTCCCGTTTTGGTTTTGGACCGACCATTCCGAGGGAGGGTTTCACCCCATGGAAAGCCGCGGGTTCAAGGGAGCAAACTCACTGCCATGAAAACTGGAACAAGAAGATCAATGGGAAGCCTGCTGACCCTTTCACTGGCCGCAGCCGGGCTTATAGCACTTCCGCTCGCGGCAAGCGCGGCAGTCCACATCGAGGATGCCAAACGCACATCTGCTTCGGGCTTGGCCGTGCAGATCTCCGAGGATACTGCCACCCCCAACGCCGTTCTGATGTCCTTCCAAGGGAAGTGCAGCTATTCCGTGGACGGCACCAATTTTGTCCGCGTGGAAGCCAAGGACGTGTTTTCGATGAGACCGACTTCGGGGCGGGCGGAGGATTCTTCGAAAGCAAGGACTCCTCTCATCTTCACGCAGGGGATGGTTGTCCGGACGGAAGAGGATTCACGCGTCGACCTCTTCTTCCGCCGTGTGGGCACCAAGGTCCGCCTCCAGCCCGGCTCGGAAATCAGACTCGAGAAGATGGAGCGCCACATGCAGGGCAAGCAGCCGATGATGGACACGTTGGTGGCGCTCGAGAAAGGCCGGATCTTCATCGCCGTGCGTTCGCTGGTGATCGGGAGCACCTTCGAAATCAGGAACGCGGCGGGCCGGTCCGTGGTGGAAGGCGGCGGCCGGGGCCGGTATATCGTCACGGCGGATGGAACCCACGTGACGGAGAAGGGCTCGGTGGCTCCGCTCAAGGTGATCGGTGGGACGGGCGTGACCCTGATCGCCCCGGGAATGCAGTTTAGCGGGAAGGACGGCAAGATGCTCCCGTTGGAGGCTCCACAGGCGGTGAAGCTGCTCATCGAATTCGACGAACTGGATTCTCTCGCCGAGGAGGAGGCCGTGACCGACGCGACGGTGAAGAAGGATTAATCCGTCTCTCCTGAGCAACCTCGTAGTCCAGGCATTATGGACAGGGCCTGACAGCGCGAGGACGGAAGGTCTACGGATGCGCGGTGGAAATCGTCGTCCCGTCCATGAATGCGTTTGAAATGCGGATGGGCTTCAACCGGCCTTCTTGGTTTGAAGGCACGCCGTATTGAACCGGAAGGTTTCCAGGGTCTCCGTTGCCATCGCCGGGCGGGGTTCTACCGATCGGCTGGAGCCAGGGGCTGGGAGATCGGCCCGCGCCAACCGGCGGATGCTTGAAGGACAACCGCCACCGTCTCCAGCAGTTCCTCGACGGTGTAGGGCTTGTTCAAAATGGCATCCGGTTTCAGGCCGGGATCTCGGTCGAACTCGTCATGCGGAGCCAGGCCTGTGGCCATGATGATGGGGAGCGCCATGCTGGCGCCGCGCAGGTTCTTGATCAGGCCGATCCCCGACAAGTTGGGCATGTTGTTGTCGGTGATCATCAGGTCGTAGCTCTGGAGTTGGAGGATCTGCCAGGCGGCGGATCCGTCTTCCACGGCGTCGACCCGGTAGCCGCTTTTGGCCAGTGCTTTCGCGTTGAGCGCGCAGATCGAAGGCTCGTCGTCGACCAGGAGGATGCGGAGTGGAACGCCGGCCGCCCGCCTGGCCGGGCGAGAAAAGCCAAGGTTTTGGGGCGGGTTTTCGACGGCGATCGTGGTCATAGGCTCAGGGGTTGGCCGACGGAGTCGTGCTGATCCGGTTTTCCGCCGGTGCCGGACCGAGGCCCCAGGTCCGGGGAATGGCCCATTGCGGCGCGAGGGGCGGGTGCAGCTGGTTGGGTTCAAACATCTCGCCGAGCAGGTGCATGTCCAGGATCTGCTGCGGGGCGAGTCCAAGGATCTTGGACCCGGACACCGAGGCGAAATCCCACAGCCAGTAGCGGTTCGTCCCATCGGGATTCTCCGCACCGGGTCCGTAGTCGAGCGGGGCGCAGATCCGGTCCACCACGTCGGTGTCCGGGGTGGAATAGAAACGGACGTTGACCTTTTTCCTCTCGTGGATCGCTTCGATGAAGTCGGGGTGGTTGGGTATCATGGCGGCGGCGGGTTGGCGGATCAGCGGACTTGGGGAACGCGGATGTCCCCGGCACGGCTGATGACCCCGAAGGCGTAGAGCAGCCACACCACGACACAGATCACGACGACGACGTTGAGGATCTGTTTGATCTTCGAGTCCATCGGAATGTAGGTGTTGACGAGCCAGAGCAGCACGCCGACGACGATCAGGGTGACAACGACGGAGATCAGGGACATGTGCGTCCTTTCTTGTAGGCTTCGGAGTTTTTGACCATTTCAAGATATCCTAGGGCCGGGTGCGCCGCTTGATATGGGGTGTTGTCCCCATGTGCGTCGGGGGACGACTCGGGCGGTGCCGTGGGGCGCCAGTTTCCGCAGACCAGTCCGGACGAGGGCCGCCATCCAAGGGGCAATCTGGCCGAGCGGGACCGACATGGTCCCGCGAGGCGGCCTCCTGTGTTCGATTCGTTGTTCATGGGGTTCAAAGGCGGCCAGTAATAAGGAGGATCAGCAGCACGAGGAGGAGCAGCCCGATTCCGCCGCTGGGGTAGTAGCCCCAGCTCTTGCTGTGCGGCCAGGTCGGCAAGGCGCCGAGCAACATCAACACGAGCAGCACGATGAGGATGGTTCCAATATTCATCTTCGAGACTGTGCGCCCTCGCCCGGCTGTTGAGCCATGGGGTGTTTCCCCCGTTTTGCCGAACGTCGTTCGACGCGGATGAATTTGGACCGCGTCGCCGCCAGCGGCCGCGGTCTGTTGATCTGGTGACGGAGTTCGGAGGAACGATGCAGTTGAATGCAGGCAGGCAAGATTGGCTGCCCTGCCTTGCTTCGGCCGCTTTGACCAAGGACCGGAGGCGCGTCAGAGATCAGCCCCGGGCTTGAGCCCGAGGTCGGAACACGACTCGGCCCTCCGGGGCTCCTGTTCCTTCCAACTTCCGACCCACGGCTCCCGCTGTGGGTCATTTTTTTCGTCGCTACGCGGCTGGAGCGCCAACAGCCCTCGCGCTGTTCCTCCGTTGCGCGGGTCTGGATAGAAGAGGAGTTCAAACTCCGCCGGTTAACAGCCCGTCAAAGAAGCCCATGTCCCGCCGCATGAGGGCCCGCGGCCTGCAAAAAAGCTCTGGAATCACCTTGGTCTTGTAGGCCCGGTCCCCTGACCGGGCGTTTTTTGACGGGCTGTTAGTAATACTAGGTTAAGTGATCAGCAGGAGTCAATGAATCGGGTCCGGCACCAGGGGCAGCGGCCCGAGAGGCGGACCAGTGCCGCCTGCAAGGAC
>JAYVSO010000092.1:0-59217 GCA_043775315.1 Verrucomicrobiota bacterium | reverse complement strand
TCTTTCACGCCCGCCGCACCGGTGGCGGAGCGACTCTTCGGACGCGTCGCTCGTCCGAGCGCGACCGCCAACGTAATCGCAGCGTCCGTCACCGGAATGCGCGGCACGAGCGACTGCAGTGCCCTCACCTCGTTCGCCGAGAGCACGCGCGGAACGGTGCCGACATCGGCGCTCGTGGTGCGCCGGGCGATCTCTCGCTCCTCGATCTCCGACGGATACTCGACGTGGATCTCGAGGAGGAAGCGATCGAGCTGCGCTTCGGGGAGCGGGTAGGTGCCCTCTTGCTCGATCGGGTTGCGCGTCGCGAAGACCTGGAAAGGATCGGGGAGCACGTGCGTCGTGGTGCCGACGGTGACCTTGCGCTCCTGCATCGCTTCGAGCAGCGCGGCCTGCGTCTTCGGCGGCGTGCGGTTGATCTCGTCTGCGAGGAGCATGTTCGCGAAGACCGGTCCGGGCACGAAGGTCATGCGGCGGCCTTCGCCGGTGTCCTGGAGGATCTCAGTGCCGGTGATGTCGGCCGGCATCAGGTCGGGCGTGAACTGCACGCGGCTGAACTTCAGGTGGAAGATCTGGGCGATGGATTTGACAAGGAGTGTCTTGGCCAATCCCGGCGCGCCGGTGATGAGGCAATGGCCGCCGGCGAAGAGGGCGATGAGGATCTCGTCGATGACCTCCTTCTGGCCGACGATGGCCTTCGAGAGTTCACGGCTGATGGCCTCCCGGCTGCCGGCGAGTTTTTCTACGAGTTCCTGTTCGGGCGAAACGACGTTGGGGAGGGGAGGAGGTTGCATGGAAATCAGATGGAAACGAATCAGTGCGTCATCACGTAGAAGACGATGTTGATGGCCAGCGGGTAGTTCTTCTTCTCGGAGAATTCGTGGAAGAAGTATTCGTATTCGCCTTCGCGTTCCCAGCCGTCGCCGTTGTCGGTGTTGTGGCAGGCGAGAACGATCAGCCGGCCCTTGTCGTCGAAGAGGCCGCGAAAGTGGACTTCCTTGGCATCTTCTCGTTCCCAGGTGATGCCGGTGTATTGGCTGTTCTCGCCGACGCGCACGTTGGGGGTCTGGAGCTTGGTCTTATCGAGCTTGAAGATCCCGTTGAAGATCGGGTGATCGGCCGGCAGATCGACGAATTCCTTGTCCGGGAAGATCCGCCGCATTTCCTCGGCCATGTTCTCCCATTCCGCCTCGCCCCAGAAGTCGTCGAACATGAGGAAACCGCCGTTCAGCAGGTAATTCCTGAGGATCGGGACTTCGTCCTCCTCGAATCCAAGGTCTCCGGGCTCGACCATGTAGATGAACGGATAGCGGGCCAGTTCGGGATCCGTCAGCTCGAGGACAGTGCTGTCGCGATCGACCTTGAGCGAGGTGAGTTGCTGGAGGCGGAAGGCCAGGTTGATGTCGGCATCCGGGTAGTCGATGCTCCACCGGCGGTCCCCGAAGTAGAAGCCGTTGCTGCGCAGCCGGCCCTTTGCGCTGTAGCGGACGCGGGTAAAGGCGAAGCTGTCGTATTTGAACGGCGGCGGATTCTTCCACGACGGGGCATCAGGGGCCGCGTGTTCCACCGTTCGGATGGGTCCACGCCGGCGGGTTCCAAGTTCGCCGGCAGGATTGCGCGCGGCGAAAAGGCAGAAGCCTCCGAAGGCAAACGCCGCGATCAACACGAGGGCGAAGCGGCGGTTCATTTCCATTGAGGAGCGACCTGTGCCGAGGCGGGTGAGACGGGAACTGCGGGCAGTTCATCCAGTAGCGCCAGCGCGGCCCGGAAGCGTGGGGCTTCGTCGATGGCCTGGAGAAGGTGGCGGCGTGCGTCCGCCAGTCTGGTCGGATCAGTGCGGAGCGAATCCGCGAGACGGAAATGGATCTCTGCGGGATCCGCCGGGTTCATCGCCAGCACGGCCTGCCATTCCTCGCTGGCCCGCAGCGGTTGTTTGAGTTCGCCGTAGGCCTGGCCGATCTGCCGACGCATTTCAGGGCGGAGCGGATTCACGGCCAGCGCGCGTTCGCCCTGCTTGGCCACTTCGGTCCAATCCTTGCGCTCCACGGCCAGCTGCATGAGGCGGGAGAACGTGTCGTAGGCGTCCACTTCGATGGCCGCGCGCGCTTCCAGGACTTCGCGTTCCTTGCCGGGCTGCTTGAGTTCCTTGTAGGCCTTCGCCAGCAGGGCCAAAGCTCCGTCGTCGCCGGTGGCGCGTGGGAAAAGTTTCCGCAGGGTCAGCAGCGGCTCCAAGGCTTCCTCGAACTTCTTTTCCCGGACCAGGCGGAGCGACTTCGCCTTGAGCACGTAGTAGTTCTTCGGGTTGAGCTCCGCCAAGACGTCGGTCGCGAGCGGGTCTTTCGCCTTGGGTTTGGTCCAGTCGAGTTCCGGGGCGTAGGCCTTGGCCATGGCGCGGGCGTGTTCCGCGAACTCCTTGTCGAGCGTCTCGATCGGCGCGGTGTGTTTGGAAAGCGCCGCATTGATCTCCGTGCCGGTGCCGAGGTCGTTCAGGATCTTTTTCAAGGCATCGAAGCCGAACCGTTTCACGAGGAACTCCACGACGAGCGCGGATTGGAAATAGGCGAACTGGATCTGCTGCCCGTTCTTCGCCTTCATGAAGGCGCCGCTGAGCTCGCTGACGGGCGTCAGCTCCTTGCCGAGGATCATCTCCCGGTAGACGGGCGTCAGGTGCTGGCCCCAGTTCGGATCGTGCTGCAGTTCCTCGAAGACGGAGATGCCCTCGCTCAACCAGCGCGGCATCTTGTTCTTCGTCAGGCTGAGCGTGATGACGTGACAAAACTCGTGCCAGAGCGTGGCTTCCCAGCTGGCCGTGCCGGTGCCGGAAGCGGGGCTGTTGGCGGTGATGACGCGGCCGAAGCAGACTCCGAGGAAGCCCGGATTGAGCGGCATGCCGAAGGTGCGCACGCCGAAATCCTTTTGATCGTTGAAGATCTCGACCACGACCGGGGCGTCGAGCTTGAGGTCGTATTTCTCGCACAGGTTGGTGCGCGCCCGTTCCAGCAAGGCCAGCACACGGTCGCCGTAGACCCTGGCCTCCAGGTCGGTCATGCGGAGGATGAACCAGCGGTTGGAGAGGGTGGTGAACTTCGCCATCGAATCCTTCAAGGTCACGAGGTTGAAGGACTCGATGTTGTAGCCGTCGGCCTTGTGCGCGGCTTCGACGAGCGCCCAGCCTTCGCTGTCGTTCCCGAGCCGGAGCAGGTCCTGCCCGAGCTGGATCTTGGCGGGAGCGAAGTCCGGATCGAACGCCAGCGCGCGCTTCTGGTAGGCCGCGCCTTCGGCGAAACGATACTTCTGCGAAAGCTTTCGGCCGATGAGGTGATCGACGGCGGGATTGTTGGTCCAGAGCTTCAGGGCCCTGTTGCGCAGCTCGGTTTCGTTCTTTGGTTCGTTGCGGAGATGGGCGACGACGGCGCGGTAGGCGGAGGCTTCGGGCTGGCCTGGGTTCACCTTCTCCACCTTGTCGAGCTCCCTGAGCGCTTCGCCGTATTGCTCGGCGTCGACGAGGTGATCCGCGACCAGCAGACGGCTGGGGATGTGGTTCGGGTTCGCATCGAGCGCCTTGCTCAAGGCCTCGATCATCTTTTCACGGTCGTCTTCCTGAAGGGATGCCGCATACCCGTGCAGCAGGTCGGGATCTTCGGGATACATCTTCAGGGCTTCTCCGAACGTTTTGCTGGCAAGGCCGAAGTCGGACTTCGACAAGGCCATGTCGCCGATGGCCTGGAGCGGTTCCCGTGCTTTCGGATCGATCTTCTTGGCAGGCGTCAGCAGGCGGTCGAGCACGTCCTTCGCGTCGGCGTTCATGATGAGGGCGGCGCGGGCGAGGACGACGATGCTGGCGGCGTTGTCGCGGTAGGCCCAGGGACGGGAGCGCCAGAGCTGGCTGATGGCCTCCAGCTGTTCGCGGGCTTCCTGCGGCTTGTTGGAAATGCGGAGAAGATCGTGCGCCATCATGCGCAGGCGGACGCTGAAGGAATAGCGGACGATGCCGTTGGAGACGGAGTTCATCGCCTCGCCGTAGCGGCCGAGCGTGGTGAGGGCTTCGACGTTGAGGATGCGCCATTCGTCGCCGAACTCTCCCTCGCGGATGGCCTTCGCCGATGCGGCCACGACTTTTTCGTAGTTACCGGCGATCAACTGCTGCCGGAGTTTTTCCAAAGGCGTGGGTTCCGCCGCGGTGGCGCCCGAGCCCGTGCCGAGGGTCAGAAGGACGAGGAACAGGAGGGCGGGGCGCTTCAAGCCACCGGCAACCGTCCGGAGGACGGAAAACGCGGCGGAAGACATGATTTCAAGGCGCGGCATGGCAGGCTCGACTGGGACTTCGGCTGACTGCGGGTCGAAGATGGACGCAATCGTCGGAACCTCAAGCCCGAGATGGCCCAAGGGTCGCAGGATCTTGCGGCGAGGTTTCAGGCCCCGGCCACCGCGTCGCAACGGGCCGTCATGAAGAGATCCACGCCGAACTTCCTCCATGCGACCTCGCGCAACGGAAGCAGATCGGCGCGGCACGTCGCCCCACGCCCACCGACGCCGGGACGGGAGAGTTTCCCGCCGAGGATCATCGGCGCGTAGAAGAAGGCGACCCGATGGGCCAGCCGTTGGTCGATGAAGGAGCCGTTGACCTCGCCGCCGCCTTCGACGAGCAGGCCCGTGACCTGGTCTTCGCCCAGGCGCGCGAGAAGCCAGGGCAGGTCGATCCGTCCGTCGCGAAGAGGTGCTTGGACGACGCGGACCCGTTTTTCCAGCGAGGCCACGCGACGTCCGGGTGCGGCCGGTCCGACGATGATCGTCGTCAAGGAGGCGGATTCGTCCCGCACCACCTTCGCGGTCGGCGGCGTCCTTGCGCGTGAATCGAGGATGATCCGGCGCAGCGATTTCACCTCGCCCGGCTCCTTTTTTTTCGCAGGCCGCACGGTCAGTGACGGGTCGTCGGCCAGGATGGTGTTTACTCCGACGAGGATGGCGTCGGCTCCCTGGCGCAGCGTCATGGCGTGGGCGCGGGATTCCTCGCCGGTGATCCACTTCGACTCGCCGCTGGCCGTCGCGATCTTGCCATCGAGCGTCATCGCCGCCTTCAGCGTGACGAACGGAGTGCGGTGGATGATCCAGTGGTTGAAGGCTTCGTTCATCCGGGTCGCTTCTTCTGCCAGAATTCCCGGAACAACCTCGATGCCCGCTTTGCGCAAAAGCTCGAAGCCCAGACCGGCGTGCTTCGGATTTGGATCCGTGGCCGCGACGACAACCCGGCGGATGCCGGCGCGGATGATGGCGCCGGTGCAGGGCGGGGTGCGCCCGTGGGTGCAGCATGGTTCCAGCGTGACGTAGATGGACGCGCCTTTCGTGGACTGCCCGCGCCGTTCCGCATCATGCAAGGCCTCGATCTCGGCGTGCGGTTGCCCGGCGCGATGATGCCAGCCGCGTCCGATGATCTCGCCGCGTTTTACGAGAACCGCCCCGACCATCGGATTCGGCGACGTCTCGCCGTAAGCCTTGCGGGCCAGCCGCAATGCCAAACGCATGTGTGGGAGATGTTCGTTCAGGTTCAAAGGAGCTAGAGATGTTCGCCCGCGAGAACGTCGGTCGCCTGGAGCTGCAAAGGGAAAGGATCGAGCGGCATCGGCCCGTCATGGTCGAGGAACTCGCCGCAGATCCCGAAGAACTCCGCCCTCGAATCGACGCGGCGGATGCGGTGGAGGAATTGTCCCGTCGGCTCCACGCCGAGCCCGATGAAGTTCGTATACTTCTTCATCTTCTGCACCTGCGCCGATTCGCGCACGACAGGCGTGGTCGTCGCATCGAAGAGGCGGTGGATGTAGGCCAGCACTTCGCGGCCGGTCGGAAGACGGACGCTTTCGCCGCGCAGATGCTGGCGGATCTGGTCGAAGAGCCACGGGTTGCGGATGGCGCCGCGTCCGATCATCAAGCCACGCGCGCCGGTCAGGCGGAGAACTTCGGCGGCCTTGGCGGCGGAATGGACGTTGCCGTTCGCGATCACCGGACACGGCATGGCGGCCACGGCGCGTGCGATGAACTCGTAGTGGACTTCGCTGCGATACATCTCCTTCACCGTGCGGGCGTGGACGGTCAGCAGGTCGATGCGGTGTTTGGCGAAGATGGGCAGCAGATCCTCGAACACGCCGGGATCATCGAAGCCGATGCGCGTCTTCACCGTAAACTTCGCCGTCGTGACCGCGTCGCGCAGGGCTCCGAGGATGGCGTCGATTCGTTTGGGTTCACGCAGCAATCCGCCGCCGGCGCACTTGCGGTAGACGATGGGCGCGGGGCAACCGAGGTTCAGGTCCACGGCGGCGATGGGCAGGCGCTGGAGCTTCTTGGCGTTGCGGACGAGCGACTCGACGTCGTTGCCGATCATCTGCGCGATGGCCGGCTTGCCGGTCGGGTTGTGGATGATCGATTCGAGGATCGCGGGCTCCAGATGGGAGACGGCGTGGACGCGGAAATACTCCGTCCAATACACGTCCGGTCCGCCGTAGTGCGCCATGAGCCGCCAGAACGGCAGGTCGGTCACGTCCTGCATCGGCGCAAGCGCCAGCAGCGGTTCGGGACGGGCCAGGAGTTGTTCAAACGCGGCAACCACGAGAGGCCAAGAAGAGCACAGCGGATCAACCGTGTTCAACGTGCAGATTCCGGAACGAGGCTGGGAAGGCCGGCTCTCCAGCACTTTGAGGTTGAGCAGACGAGGGTGAGACCCTACAGGAAGCGCCCGTGAAACCTTCCCCGTCCCGTTCAAACCAGCACGCCCATGCCCCGGCGGTGACAGGATCGCCCGTCGGCGACTTCCTGCGGGAGTTGCATCGCCGCGTGGCGGAGGATCGTAGCGGCAACGTGGCGACCTACATTCCCGGATTGGCTAAGGCCAATCCCGACTGGTTCGGCATCGCGCTCGTCACGGCCGACGGCCAGGTCTACGAGGTGGGCGACTCGGCGCAGGAATTCACCATCCAGTCGATCTCGAAGCCCTTCGTCTACGGCATGGCGCTGGAGGACAACACCCGCGCCGAAGTGCTTCGCAAGGTGGGCGTGGAACCGACCGGCGACGTCTTCAACGCGATTAGTCTTGAGGCCGGAACGGGGCGTCCGCGCAACCCGATGATCAACGCGGGAGCCATCGCCACGACGGGGATGATCGCCGGGAAGTCGCCAGCCGGACGTCTCAAGCGCATCCTCGAAACATTCTCCCTCTACGCCGGGCGCACGCTGGAGATCGACAAAGACATCTACCAGTCGGAGAACGAAACCGGTCACCGCAACCGCGCCATCGGCCATCTCCTGCGCAACTTCGACATCGTCGAAGGCGATCCCACGCCGATCGTCGACCTCTACTTCAAGCAGTGCTCCATCTCGGTGAACTGCCGCGACCTCGCCGTCATGGCCGCGACGCTGGCCAACCGCGGGGTCAATCCCATCACGGGGAAACAGGCCATCCGCGGCGAATACGTGGAAAGCGTCCTCAGCGTGATGGCCTCCAGCGGCATGTATGACTATGCGGGCGAATGGATCTACCGCGTGGGGATGCCGGCCAAGAGCGGCGTCGCCGGCGGCATCATCGCCGTGCTGCCGGGCCAGCTTGGGCTCGGGATCTTCTCTCCGCCCCTGGATCCGCGCGGCAACAGCGTCCGGGGTATCCAAGTGTGCGACGAGCTTTCCCGGCACTTCGACCTGCACCAGTTCCATCCGCCGCACTCCAACAGCTCGGTCGTGCGGCTCAAGTTCACCGGAGCGGATGTCACGTCCAGCCGTCAGCGGTCCAATGCGGACACGCAGACTCTTCGTGAGTCAGGCCCGGCCATCCAAGTGTGGCAACTCCAAGGCAACCTCGTCTTCTCCACCGTGGAGGTCGTGGTGCGGCACATCATCGCCTCGTCCGAGGGAATGCAGTTCGCGATCGTCGACTTCAAACATGCCCTGAGCCTGAACGAGGCCGGCAGCCGGCTGTTCCTCCAATTGTTGGAACAACTTGCGGCAGCCGAGCGCACGCTGCTCTTTACCCATGCCGCACGCGTGCCGGCGCTCCGCCGATACCTGAGGCAAAAGCTGGGCGACCGCTTTGAGGAACTGTTCCGTGTCTTCGAGGAAAACGACCTCGCGCTTGAATGGTGCGAGAATCGGCTGATGGAGTCCCCAACCGACGAAGAGGCGACCGACTCGGTCGACGCGGGTTCCTACGGGCTTTTCGAGGGATTGAACCCCCACGAGATCAAGCTGCTGACCGGGGTGATGCAGCGGCAGAGTTTCCGGCGCGGGCAGGTCGTCGTGGAGTTTGGTGCGGAAGCGCGCGAGCTGTTCTTCATCGCGGCCGGCAACGCGAGCGTGACCGTCACACTGGCGGGCGGGACCCAGAAACGGTTGGCCACGTTTTCATCGGGAATGTCCTTCGGCGAGATGGCGCTGCTCGACGGCGCACCGCGGTCGGCCGTCGTCACGGCGGACACCGCGCTTGTTTGCGACATGTTGCCGTTAGCTGATTTCCGCCGACTGGGCCGGGAACATCCGCGCATCGAGATCGTCCTCCTCCAGAACATCGCCCTCGGGCTCTGCCAGAAGCTCCGCAAGCTGAACCGCGAAATCAGCGTGTTCGACTACTGACAGAGGGTTCCATCGTGGCGCCGTTGCCCCGGCGGACGCCAAACGCCCGGCCTGTTTGGCCGGGCACTTGCGTTTCAGGAAATACCTTCGAACTGGCTCAGGCTGCGGGGGCGTGGGTGTTGGTCAGGTCGCGGTTCGGATCGATACCCCAGCGTTTGCCGGTGGCTTCGAGGTCGGGCGTGAGGCTCCAGCGGTCGGGCAGCGGTTCGCCCGAATGGGACGGGTTTCCACCTTTGAGATCCATGCAGCCCTTGTTGTCGCCGACCTCGGCGATGAGCGCGCTTTCCTCGGGCGTCAGCTTCACGTCCGGCAGCGAGGCGAGTTCATCGATCTTCTGTTCGATGGGTTTGCTGTCCGTGTCGATCTCCTGGATTAGCGTGGGGATGACGCTGAAGACATTCGGCTGGGAAAGGTTCCAGATGGAGGCGAGCTGGAGCAGCGTGAGGCCGTGTTTCGCGGCGATGGAGCGCATCTGTTCGATCTTGCCGTAGCCGGCTTCGACCCACCCCTTGGGCCGGTAGGTGCGGTGGTCCCACTCGCCGAATTTGTGCCCGGGCTTCACGTCGTCGTGGAAGAGCCCGCCGTAGTCGACGACGCGCGTGATGATCTTGATGTCGTTCTTCACCGCCGCCGGAAGACATAGGCTGCCGGGCCACGGTTCGAGCGGGTTGAGGATGATCATGGCCCAGTCGATCAACGGCCCGAAGCGTTCGAAGCACTGGATGACGTCGAGGGTAAAGCCGTTGGCCGGGCCGGGGGCCACGCCGAGCATGTCGGTCAGGCCGGAATCGCGGAGCTTCTCCAGACCCTTCCAAACGACGTCGCTGCTGTAGCCGATGGAGTCGGGGTTGTGCAGGAGCAGGCAGTCGAATTTGGAGGCTTTGAGGCGTTGGAGCGACTTCTCCGCCGCCATTTGCAGGTAGTCCCCGTAGTCCTGCGGCTGGCGGACGCGCGGATCGGTGAAGCGGGGGAAGCCCTTCGCCCCGTCGCGTTTGGTCGCGTAGAAGTCGTGGCCGATCGCGCCGACGAGGCAGTAGCTGTCGCGGGGAAATCCTTCGAGGGCGCGGGCGAGCATCTCGTCGGCGGCGCCGTTGCCGTAGACGTCGGCAGTCATGAAGGTGCGGATGCCCTTCTCATAGGCGCGGCGGGTGACGGCGAGGAAGCGGTCGTCGCTCAAAGGTTCGCCGAAGTGCATGAACCGTCCGCCGTTCCAGGTGCCGAATGCTGTGCGTGTCAGATCCATAATCGTAGGTCCGTCAAAACATGGCCAAGCCGTCCGGCGAAGCAAACCGCAAAGCTGGCCGGAGTTTGGCGGGGGGTGGACGGAACTTGGCGGGCCGGCTTTCCAGGAGGGGGAAGGAACCTGAAAAAGCTGCGGACGTTTTCCCGGCAGAAATCTTCCATCGCCGGGATGATATGCGTTGCACCCACAATGGATCTCACTAATACGTATACGTATTATGGCGGCCTCACAAATGTCGGTCTATTTCTTCCTCCAGATGGCCATCATCCTCGGCGTCTGCCGGCTGGTGGGATTGGCGGCCCGCAAAATAGGCCAGCCGCAGGTGGTCGGCGAGATGATCGCGGGCGTCATGCTTGGGCCGTCGCTCTTCGGTCTAATGGCTCCGGAGGCGCAGCAGTGGCTCTTTCCCAAGGAGACGCTGAAGATGCTCTATGTCGGCGCGCAGCTGGGAGTGGGGCTCTACATGTTCCTCGTCGGGGTGGATTTCCAGACCGACCATTTCAAGACCCGCTTGAAGAGCGCGGCGTCCGTGTCCATCGCGGGAATGCTCGTCCCTTTCCTCCTCGCGGTCCTGCTTGCGCCATGGCTCGTCAAGCTCGGCGGACTCTTCTCGGCCAAGGCCACCGTCTCGGAGGCGACGCTGTTCCTCGGGGCGGCCATCGCCATCACGGCCTTTCCCATGCTGGCCCGGATCATCTACGAACGCGGGCTGACCGGCACGTCGCTCGGCACTCTCGCGCTCGCGGCCGGAGCCATCGACGATGCGGCGGCGTGGTGTGTCCTCGCCGTGGTCGTCGCGAGTTTCGAGAAGCTTCCCGACGGCACGATCAACAATGCCATCGCCATCAAGGCCATCGTGGGCGGCCTCGGGTATGCGCTCTTCATGATCCTGTTCGGCAAGAGGCTCCTGGCGCCGCTCGGCCGGATGGCGGAGCGCGCCGGCAAGATCACGCCCACGATCCTGGGCATCGTCATGATGCTCTTCTGCCTGGCCTGCTGGGCCATGGACTACATCGGCATCCACGCGGTCTTCGGCGGCTTCCTCCTCGGCACGGCGATGCCGCGCGGGTTCTTCGCCACCGAGCTCAAGAAACAGCTGGAACCGTTCGCCGTCGTCTTCCTGCTGCCCATGTTCTTCACCTTCTCGGGCCTGAACACCCGCCTGGACGTCGTGACCAACCCGAGTCTTCTCCTTGTGACGCTGGTCGTGTTGGCCGCGTCGATCGGAGGCAAGGGCATCGCCTGCTGGGCGGCGGCTCGCCTCACCGGGGAGGACAACCGGACCGCGCTCGCCATCGGCACGTTGATGAACGCACGGGGCTTGATGGAGCTCATCATCATCAACATCGGCCTGCAGAAGGGCATCATCGAACCCACGCTCTTCTCGATGCTCGTCGTCATGGCCATCGTGACCACGCTGATGGCGTCGCCGCTCTTCGAGCTGGTCTACGGCCGCCATGCGCGCAAGGAAGGCAAGCTCGGCGCGGCGCCGACCGGCGGATGAACCCAAAACGTCGCTTGGATATGGGCACCGGGTCTTGTTTGCTTGGTGCCAGATGATCGGAAACCTTCTTGGTCCGGAATTAAAAGAGCTGCTTCGCAACCGTGATTTCAACGGCCTGCGCGGCGTGCTGGTGGAGTTCCCCGCGGCGGACGCGGCCGAGATTCTTTCCGATCTGGAGCCCGCCGATACCGCGGTGCTCCTGCGCATCCTCCCGAAGGAGTTCGCCGCCGAGGTCTTCGAGTATCTGCCCATCACCTGCCAGGAGCAGATGCTGCAGAAGCTCGGCGACGCCGACGTGGCCAAGATCCTGAACGAGCTTTCTGCCGATGACCGGACGTCGCTGCTCGAGGAGCTGCCCGCCAAGGTCACCCAGAAACTTCTCGGCCTGCTTTCGCCCGAGGAGCGCAAGATCGCGGCCCAACTCCTGGGCTATCCGGAGAACTCCGTCGGCCGGCGGATGACTCCCGACTACGTCGCGATCGAAGCTTCATGGACGGTGGCGTCCGTTCTGGACCACCTGCGAAGCGTTGGGCGGCAGCGCGAGCGTCTGACATTGAACCAGCTCTACGTCGTCGACGCGGCGGGCCGGTTGGTCGACTGGGTCCGTCTTCAGAGCGTCGTGATCGCGGATCCGACGCAGCCCGTCGCGGAGCTTTTTGAAGGAACACTTCTTTCCCTCACGGCCACGGACGACCAGGAGACGGCGGTCGGCGAGTTCAAGAAATACGACGTGACCGTGCTGCCCGTCGTCGATTCCGGCGGCGTGCTGTTGGGAGTCGTCACAGTGGACGACGTGTTCGACGTGGCGGAGCGCGAGTCCACGGAAGACATCCAGAAGCTCGGCGGCATGGAGGCTCTCGATGCGCCCTATCTGCAGATCGGGCTCATGTCCATGGTCAAGAAACGCGCCGGCTGGCTGGCGCTCCTGTTCATGGGGGAAATGCTGACCGCTTCGGCCATGGGGCATTTCGAGAGCGAGATCGAGAAGGCCGCCGTGCTCGCCATGTTCGTCCCGTTGATCATCTCCAGCGGCGGTAACTCCGGATCGCAGGCGACGTCGCTGCTCATCCGGTCGATGGCGGTCGGCGACGTGTTCCTGCGCGACTGGTGGCGCGTGCTCCGACGCGAGCTCGCGGCCGGCGCGATCCTCGGGCTCGTGCTCGCACTGCTCGGCTTCGGTCGCATCATGGTCTGGCACTGGTTTGGGTTCTACAACTACGGCCAGTATCACACCCTGGTCGCGATGACCGTGGCCTTCAGCCTCGTGGGCGTGGTGCTTTTCGGCAGCATCACCGGGGCGATGCTGCCATTCCTCCTGAGGTTTTTCCGGATGGACCCGGCTGTCGCATCGGCACCGCTGGTGGCCACGCTGGTGGACGTCACGGGACTGGTCATCTACTTCACCATCGCCTACCAGATCCTCCACGGGACGCTGCTGTAAAACCGACTTCGCCATGGACGAAGACCGGGAGCCGGTTAGCCTTGCGCCACTCCCATGAAAACCAGCCGACTTGTCCCCACCCTCGCCCTGTCCGTTTCCTTCGCCCTGTGCGCCACTGCCGGCATGGCGGACAAGACCCTCGACTTCTACTGGATCGATTCCGAGGGCGGCGGTTCCACGCTCATCGTCACGCCCGCCGGCGAATCTGTCCTGATCGATTCCGGCAATCCCGGCGGCCGCGACTCCGGGCGCATCCATAAGGTGCTGACCGAAGTGGCCGGCCTCAAGAAGGTGGACCATCTGGTGACCACGCATTTCCACATCGACCATTTCGGCGGCGCCGCCGGATTGGCCGCGCTCGTTCCGATCGGCAACGTGTGGGACAAGGGAATCCCCGAGGCGAATCCCGACAACAACCCGACCGACACCCGCTGGCCGCTCCTGATCAAACCGTATCGCGAAATGCCGGTCGGCCAACGCCACGTGCTGCAACCGGGCGACGTGTTTCCGCTGAAGCAGACGGCCGGTGCCGCCGCCTTGGAGCTTCGCAGCCTTGGAAACAATCAGAAGTTCGCCCCCGCGAAGGAGGGGGCAAAGGCATCCGTCGATTGCTCCACCGCCAAGTCCAAGGACAAGGACATGTCGGACAACGCGAACAGCGTGGTGTCGCTCCTGAGCTTCGGCGGCTTCCGCTACTTCAATGGCGGCGACCTGACGTGGAACGTGGAGAAGGAACTGGTCTGCCCGGTCAACCGCATCGGCGAGGTCGACGTCTATCAGGTCAACCACCACGGCCTCGACATCAGCAATAATCCGCTCCTGGTCCAGTCCCTTAAGCCTACTGTGGCGATGATGAACAACGGACCGCGCAAGGGCACCATGCCCGAAGTGCTTTCAACCCTGCGCGGCACGAAGTCGATCAAGGTGATCTACCAGGTCCACAAGAACGTCCGCACCGGCGCCAACGAGTCCAACACGGCCGACGAGTTCATCGCGAACTCCGACGAGAAGTGCGTGGCCAATTTCCTTAAGCTCAGCGTTTCTCCGGATGGAAACAGCTACACGGTTTCAATACCCTCGTCGGGCCATTCCAAGAAGTTTGAGACCCGGAAGAAGTAGCCGGCAAGGCAGCCTGGTCCTTCCGGCCGGGCGGTCTGCGAACCTGTCCAGCGGCTGTGAATAACTTCTTCTCGCCCTAAGCTGCGGAGACGCCTATCACCTGCGCGTCAGGTGATAGCAATGATCTCGGAGGTTCAATCCAACACGTCCTGCAGCTCCGGCTCGGCCCATGACCCAGCGGGTTTTGAGGTTCTTTGCTCCTGGTGTCTCCGGGTGCGCGGCTACGATGGCGTTTGGATTGGTGCCGAGTCGAATCCGGCGCGGGACCGTTTCGGCCACTACTCCCACGGCATCTGTCCGGTCTGCCTCGAAAGGCACTTCAAGGAACTGGCCCTCATCGTGTCCGCCACCGCCGCGGAAAGAGCCGCATTCGGTCTCGAAGCGGTCGCGCCGACTTCTGCTCTGGAACGGGGAACAGCTTCGCCGGAAAAAGTCCGGACTGCCGGCGACGCGACGATGCGGGAGGCGCAGCCTGCGGCGCCGAACGTGGTTGAATGACCCTGCCATCCGAACCCCCGGGCCGTCCGGGGCGTTTCTCCCGCGGAACCCCGCAAGTTACACGGCCTCCCGGCTACGGATCGACGAGCAGCCTCAGTTGGCGGGCCTCGAATTGTTTCAGCCGTTTCCCAAGCAACCCCGCCACGTCCGGCAGTTTTGCACCGGTCGCGGAAGCAATGCTTTGCCGGGTGCCGTCGATGGCCTCGTCCCAGCGCGCGTTTGAGGCGAGCGCGAGGAGGAAGGACTCCGTCGCGTCAAAGCTCCTTCCGTTCGTCAATTCCATCGCCAGTTCCGCAAGCTCCATGGCTCTGGCAGGCTGACGTTTCTTTGGATCGGGGTGTGCGGCCAAAAGCCGGGCCAGACGGACCAGCGGTTCGGGGCGTTGCGTGGAAAAGCGGATCGAGGCCGTGAATTCCTCGATGGCCTCGTCGTGTCGCCCCGCGATCTCGCAGGCGTTGCCGAGGAGGAATCGCGCCTCGCCCGACTCGGGTTCCATCGCTTTGACCCTGCGGAGGGTCTCGACGGCCTCCGTCGTCGAGCCGGCCTGTTGCTGCCAATTGGCCAACTGCTTGAGCACTGTCGTGTCCGTCGGCCTTTCCAAGGCGAGTTTTTCGTAGCGCTTCAGTTCGGCGCGGATGCTCCAGAGGCCATAGTCGGTCCGCAGTTTCGCCAGATCACCGTCGCGCACGGGCAGAAGTTGCAGGAGCAACTCCGCCATCTCGTCGGACGCGTTGCGGCCGTAGGCGATCTCGCGCGGCGGTTTGTTCGGATTGCGCGGATTAGTGGCGGAATTGTCGAAGCGATACCGGAAGGAAAAGCTGCTTCCGGCGGCGATGCGGAGCGGCGACTTGAGGCGGTATTCGTCCTGCCAGTTGAAGTCCCAGTCGGGAATGCGCATAAGCCGCTGGAGCGAACCATCAGGACGCCTGAGCTCGATCTCCATTTCCCGCGCGAGGAAATGAGCGTGTGGGTAGAGCGCCAGCAGATCGGAATCGACCGGCACGGTATAGTCCGACCGGGCGAACACGTTGGTGGAACCCGCTGGAAGGACGATGTCCTTGTCACGGAGCACGACCGCGTAGGTCTGGCGCGTGGCGGGTTTGTCGCTGAAGAAAAGGCCGACCTTGGCGCGAATGGTTTCGGGTTTGCCGGTCTTCTTGAGGTGCAGCTGCAGGACCAGGTCGGAGCCCGGATTCAGGCGCCAGCAAAGGTCGGGTGGCAGCGGGACGGGAACCTTTCCGGGCGTCCACCCGAGGAAGTGGCCGTCCGGCAGCTGGGCCTGGCCGGCCGACATGAACCCGCTGAAGCCCGGCTCCGGATCACGGGCATCGAGCTGGCGCGCGGATGAAGTCCGATCGACCAGCATGACGGCGTGGTGCACGACCCGCGGATTGTCCGGCAGCAGTTCGACGGCGCGGACATGGCGGACGGCGTCGCCGGGAATCGGGACGACAAAGTGCCGGTAGACATCCGGGCCCTCCGGCGGAAGCGCGTAGGACTCGGTCATTTCGACGATGAGGTCGGGTTTCCCGAGGAACCACTCGCCGGAAAGCCTGGGCTTCGGCGGGAGATCTTTGGCGTCGCCTTCCGGCGTTCCGGCGGCGACCCACTCGCGGATCAGGCCGATCTCCTTTTCCGTGAGCCCGCGTTGCCCGTGGAATTCGATAGCGCCCTTTTCCGCAAGCCACGGCGGCATGGACCGGCTTTGCGTGACCTCCACGATCGTCTTCGCCTTCCGTTTGGCGTCGTCGAACGTGAGCAGGCTGAACGGAGCCGCCTGGCCGGGATGATGGCAGGGCGCGCAATTCAGAAAAACGATCGGAGCGATGTGACGGCTGAAGTTGGGTGCGCTTGCGGATTCTGCGGCAATCGCCGCCCCGGCCGGGCAGATCGCCAGCAGCGCGAGCAAGGGGTTGAGAAGACGCGACGGGTTCACGGTGAGATGGGCAAAGCTTAAGTGGCGACGATCGAGATGAAAGCCCGTTCCCATGGATGACGGCGTTCCACTTCGATCCTCACCTGCCGATCGAAAACCACGGCGACGCTACTCAGCGCGGCGGACGATCCTGCCCGGGCGGGCTTTGGTATGGCTGTCGTTGTCGACGACTTGTGCGCCGTTCACATAGACGGCGCGGAAGCCGGTGGCGTAGGCGTGGGGTGATTCAAAGGTCGCGGTGTCTCCCACTTTCGCAGGATCAAACACGACGACATCGGCCCAAGCTCCTTCGCGCAGGATCCCGCGGTCTTTGATGTGGAAGGTCGTCGCCGGCAGGGAGGTCATCTTGCGAACGGCGTCTTCGAGGCGGATGAGCTTCAGTTCGCGCACGTAGTGGCCGAGCACGCGGGCGTTGTTGCCGTAGCCGCGCGGATGCGGCACGCCGGCTTGCCATTCACGCACGCTGGCGTCGCTGGCGAACATGGTGTTCGGGTGCTGGAGGAAGGCGCGGAGATCGTCCTCGTTCATGCCGTGGAAGACGCCGGACGCGCCGCCGTGCGATTCGATGTCGAGGATGATTTCGATCTGGCTGTTGAGCGAATCGGAGCCGCGTTTCTTCTTCGCCGCCTGGACGATGTTCAGGCCGTTCAGCTTCGGATCCGTGTCGTAGGAGGCGATGACCGCGTAGGCGTAGTCGGAGCGTTTGGAGTCCTTCAGCTTGCGCTTCATCTCGGCGACGATCTTCGCCTTCTTCGCCGGATCGGCGATGCGCTCCTTGAACTTCGCACGACCACCTTCGCGGGATTCCTCCGGGATCAACTGGCTGATGCCCGTGCTGGAGGCGGTGTAGACGTATTGGTCCTGCGTGATGTCGAGGCCCTTGGCACGCGCGCGTTCGATGGCGGAGAGAAACTCGTCGTGCCGGCCCCACATGGGTTTTCCGGAAAGCTTGATGTGGGAAATGTGCGCGGGCAGATGCGCCTCGCGCGCGATGCGGAAGAGTTCTTCCACGGCATCGAACACGCCCTTGCCCTCGTCGCGCATGTGGCTGGCGTAGACGCCGCCATGGGCCGAGGAAACTTTGGCCAGCTCGATGAGCTCGTCGGTCTTGGAGAAAGTTCCCGGCAGATAGATCAACCCGGTCGAGAGCCCGAGCGCGCCGTCCTTCATCGCCTTGTCGACCAGCGCGCGCATCTTGCCCAACTCGTCGGCCGTGGGCGGGCGCATGAACGATCCGCCCATCACGCGCGACCGGACGGTGCCGTGGCCGATGAGAGTCGAGACGTTGACGGAGAAGTTCGTGGCTTCGATGCGCTTGAAGAACGCGCCGACATCGGCCGCCGAGGAACCGCAGTTGCCCAGCACCAGCGTCGTGACGCCCATGCGGGCGAAGTTTTCCGCCAACGGCAGGTCGTCGATGTTCTCCGCGTGCGTGTGGACGTCGATGAAGCCCGGCGCCACGACCAACCCCGTCACGTCGACGACCGACTTGGCATCGCCGAGTTCGCGACCGACGGCGGCGATGCGGCCGTCCTTTATCGCGACATCGGCGAAGCGCGCGGGACTGCCCATGCCGTCGATGACGCGCCCGCCGCGCAGCAGCAGGTCGAACTCAGCCCGCGCGGAACCGACGACGGTGAGAAGAACGCCGGAGAAGATGAGCAAGGCCCGCAACACGCCGTGACACTGGAGCCGCAGTGCCAATCCGGCGAGTCGACAAAAGGGGAACCACGCGGTTGCAGTAGGAAGGTAAGGATGACGCATCGACCGCCGCCAGCGGGATTGATTCACTTCTCGTCCCTTTCGGGTTATTGGTCCGAGGCAGAGCTTTCGGTCACCCAAGCCAACTGAAGGAACCACGACCATGCCAACCACAGAAGTAAAGCTGTCGACCGGAGTGCAGCAGACACCTCCGCAACGTCCTGATTTTTTCCGTTTCCACCTGCCCCACGTCCACCTTTCCTCCGCGTTCGGCAACGACTGGTTCGCGCTGAAGGCGGAGGCCTTCGCCCGATTCTTCGGCACTCCGTTCTTCATCGTGGGCCAGACCGTTGTGGTGGCCGCCTGGATCGCCCTGAACGTGGCCGGCGTCTTCAAGTTCGACCTCTATCCCTTCATCCTCCTGAACCTGGCCTTCAGCCTCCAGGCCGCCTATGCCGCCCCGCTGATCCTGCTGGCCCAGACTCGTCAGGCCGACCGCGACAAGGCCCACGCCGAAGCCGACGCGATCCACCGGGAAACCATCGCCTTGGAGAACGCGCATCTGTTGGCCGTAGCTGCCCAGCAAACAACGCAGTTGCTGGAACTCGTGCAGCAAAACACCCAGTTGACCGAACTGACCAAGAACCTCAGCGAAAGGATCGAAGCGCTGACGGCCGAGATGCACCTGAAGCTGGTGGCGCAGAAACCAATCTGACCAAGACTAGGTTGAGCCGCCCAGGTAACCGAGAACGGTGAGAAGAACGCCGGAGAAGATGAGGAAAGCCCGCAACACGCCCCGAAACTGCGGCCGCTGTGCCGTTCCTGCGAGTCGACAAAAGGGGAAACGGCCCCGATTTTCAACTAACTCTCCGGACTCGAAGATATTCTTCAGGTGTTTGTTGATGGCCGGAACCTTGACCCAGAACAGCTCCGCGAGCGCCTACTGTGTCAACCAGACCGTCTCGTCCTGGAAGAACACATCCACCTGCACCGCCGCGTCCGGCGCAGTGTAGAGGAGGAACTGGCTGGGTGCGCTCATGCGGTGCTCAGGCTTACCCGGGATAAGGCCATTTTTCGGATGCGTGTGCGAACAGCAGCTCACCGCGAGTTGCGATAGAAGCCTCATCCCAAGTCTCTTTGTCTTGAAAGTAACGGTTCAACGCCAGGGCAGAGTTCTTGAGTATCTCCGGCTTCTTGATTGGGAAGGTGGAGTTGGACACAGAGCTATTAAGCGGCTGCGTCAGCAAAGTCAGATTCCCAAACGTGTTCTTTGCGCGATCACGTTTCGCCGTCGCCTCGACATCATCCGCACTGCGCGACTTGTCGAACTGCTCAAGCCACGTCACGCCACGATTGCCGTTTGGAAACGGCCACTGCTCAATCCATTCGCCGGGTAGGACGTGTTCAACTGTCAACTCGGACAATATTTCGATGCGTTCAGCGCGGGGCTGATGCAGCCGCCGCTCAATCTCGCGCAAGGCATACTGCACCCGGCCCGGACCCACAGAGTTGTAGGCAGGCTTCGCGAGCCACGCCTGCTTGAACCGAGCATCATCGGGCCAAACGACGCTGTCGCCCTTTTGCTCTACGAGTGCCGCCCTCAAGTTCTGACGGTTAAACTGCGACTTAGCCAGTTTGCCGAGCACCGTCAAAAAGAAGCGGTTGTAGTTTTTGCTTCCGAGGTCACATACCGCACGGCGGAAAATGTATGACTCAAGGTCTTCCAGCATTTCGGCAAGCTCGTTATCGGCCAGTCCGCCTCCCATCATTCCGAGTGCGAGTGGATAGACCGTGCTTAAATCGAAGATTCGCAAGAATGCCGAAAATCGCCCAATTGGAGTGTTCGGGTCTGGCTGAATCAAGTCTCGGAAGCATGTTCTGTATTTGCTCAGGTTCTCCAACTCCTCTTTGACCGTTGGGAACGGATTCGCGGCTTTGATCCAGTCCTTGTATTCGTTGTAGAGGTGAGAGATGAGGATTTCCTGTCGGCGGTGGAGAGTCAGGTAGTGCTGGAGGAAGATGTCGGAACGTGGGCGTAGAAGCCTCCCTTGTTTTTCAAGGGCTCGCCAAAACTCGTCGTCAAACGGCAGCCAGAACTCAGCGTAAAGTTCTTCCTGCGACTCATGCTTTTGAGCAGCTCGTAAGAAGATGAAGTTCCGAAGCAGGTCGGAGGGCAACAACGGCTCGCCCCGTGCATTGAGTGTCTCAAAAATGACCTGCGGATCGTCATCGCCCTCCAATTCCACCGTTACGACCTGCAAAGCCCCGCGCAGCGCCTCATGCATCGTAGCTACACGCTCTGGGAGCGGTTGTTGGTATTCTTCGCTCTTCATGAACGCCATGAGTTGTTCGTAGAAGAAGAAATAGCACTCGACCATCTTGGGACGAGGATCGTCCTTGCGTTGATATTTTCTTCGAACAAACGGGTGACGCTTGTTGAGTTCTAACTTCGATGCGGAATCAACCACGTCAGTGAATTGCCTTCGATCAAGGTTCGTTGGCCAGAGTTTGTATTTCTCGACCTTCTCATTCTCCATGATGCCCGTGTTCTGTAGATAGCGGGCGCACTCTTCGGCGTAAGCCTGCTGTCCTTCAGCCGCGCACACGTCCCGGAATGCGGATAGAAAAATTTGAAAAGTCGTCAGGCGTTGCTGGCCGTCGATTACGAGCTGCACTGGCACTGCGTTCCCGTAAACACGACGCTGATCGAGAACCATCGCTCCAAGGAAGTGCGGCGTCGATGCAGCCCCATTCAGCCGTTGGACAAACTTTCGCTCAATGTCCTCCCACAGTGGCTCCCAATGGTCTTCGAGATTCCAGACGTATTGGCGTTGGAAAAGAGGCACTTCGTAACGGCGCTTGCCGTCGAAGAGATCAAAGATGGAGCGAGAGTATGGTTTCATTGCGGTTGGAATTCGACCGTTGAACGTTCCCTGTTCATAAACGCGTCATTCAGGAGAGCTAGTAAGAGGATATTTCCCCGTCTTTCTGGGAGCTTTACCGTGTTTCTTTTCTGCTGAACCAATCCCGGCCTACTCACGCCAACACTTTGCGGCAGTCCTTCTGAAGAAGCTTCAGATTGGCCTCCGACTTGGCCTCGATGTAGCAGCGGATCATTGGTTCGGTGCCGCTGGCGCGGAAGGCGACCCATTCGCCGCCGGGCAGGAGGAACTTGAAGCCGTCGGTGGTGATGAACTGCTGGACCTTGAACTTGCCGACCTTCTCCAAGCCCTTGGCCAGCATGTCGAGGATGACCTGCTTGCGCTCGGGCGCGACCTTCACGTTGATGCGGTCGGTGAAGTAGGCACCGGTGGTCTTCTCGATCTGCTTGAGGATCTGGCCGAGGGATTTTTTCTCGGTGGCGACGAGTTCCGCCATGAGCAGGCAGGCGAGGATGCCGTCCTTCTCGGGGACATGGCCCTTCACGCTCAGGCCGCCGGATTCTTCGCCGCCGACGATGATCGGTTCGGACTCCATCAGAGCCCCGATGTGTTTGAAGCCGACGGGAGTCTCGTAAACCTTCACGCCGAGCATCGCGGCCACGCCATCAACTTGATGGCTGGTGGGCACGGTGCGGACGACGGCGCCGGTCCAGCCGCGGTTCTTCTTCAGATGATAGAGGGCGAGTGCGAGGATCTGGTTCGGGGTGAGCCAAATGCCGCTCTTGTCGGTCACGCCAAAGCGGTCCGCGTCGCAATCGAGCCCGAGGCCGAGCTGGATCTTGCCCTTGCGGACGAGTGCGCTGACTTCCTCCATGCCTTCGGCGTTCGGCTCGGGATGATGGCCGCCGAACATCGGATCGGGCTGCGCGTTGAAGACGGTGACGCTCGCCCCGTTCTGCTTCAGCAGTTCATCGAGGTAACCGGCACCGGTGCCATACATAAGCTGCACGCCGACTTTGAGCCTGGCCTTCTTGATCGTGGCGAAGTCGATGAACTTGCGGAGTTCCTTGAAGTAATCGGGCTTGGGATCGATCTCCTTGCACTTGTAGGTGCCGACGACGGCCGCCTTGAAGTTCCAACCCTTGGCCTCCAGTGCGGCGACGTTCGCCTCGATGGGTTTGGTGACATCGGTCGTGGCGGGCGCGCCGTTCCAGGTGGAGAACTTCAATCCCTGATACTCGGAAGGATTGTGGCTGGCGGTCATGTTGATGCCGCCGATGGCCTTCTTGTGCCGGATGGTGTGGGCAATGACCGGAGTAGGCGTGGGCCGGCCGCAGACGAGCGGAATGAACCCGTTGGCTTCGAGCACTTCGGCGGCGGCGAGGCAAAATTCCTTGCCGAGGAAACGGGTGTCGCAGCCGAGGATGAGGACGGGCTTGCGTTTGGAGACTTCGGACGCGGGGTTCCTGCGCTCCGCGTTCAAATAGTTGGCTATCGCCTGGGTGGCGAGGCGGACGTTGTCGAAGGTGAAGTCGCGGGCGATGAGGCCGCGCCAGCCGCTTGTGCCGAATTTGATGGGGGAGGACATGGGAAAGTTTCTGATCTCTGATACCGGATGCCAGATTCCTGATGCCGGAGTTTGGCGGCGGTGCCTGATGCTCATCCGGTATCCGGAATCAGGGATTCGGCGACCGCAGTTCCAGCTACTTCTTCCAGTCGAGTGCGCCCTTCTTCAGCGCGTAGATGTAGCCGATGAAAAGGATGCCGAGGAACGAGATCATCGCACCCAGGATGTAGAATCCGTGGGTTCCCAGCATGTCCTTGTAGACGGCCGCCCACGGATACATGAACACGACCTCGATGTCGAAAAGCACGAAGAGCAGGGCCACCAGGTAGAATTTCACCGAGAGGCGCGTGTTGCCCTCGCCGATCGGCAACATGCCGCACTCGTAGGGGATGTTCTTGGTGGGCGTGACCACGCCGCGTTTGGCCGCGAGAAGGCCGGCGACCTTGGACAGGATCAGGTTGCTGGCGGCGAAACCGACGGCCACCACCCCGAGGATCAGGATCGGAATGTATTGCTCGAGCTGCGAATCCACGCGGCGAATAAAGCGGCCGGAAGCGGGCTCGGCAAGGGCAAAGGCCGCCTCGAATCGATGCGCCGCACGCATTGCATCCGGCCCGTGGCTGGGATACTTAGGCTCGCGTGCAGCCCGAGCCATCATTGCTTTTGCTCGTTCCCGCCTACAACGAGGAGGAACGGATCGGCCCCACCCTGCGCGAATTCGCCGCCTACTTCCGCGACCACTACCGCGGCCCCTTCAAGCTGATCGTCGTCCTCAACGGCTGCCGCGACAACACGCTCGGCGTCGTGCGGGAAGTGGCGAAGGAATTTTTCTGGGTGGGGGCGCTCGAGTTCAAGGAACCCATCGGCAAGGGCGGCGCGCTCATCGAAGGACTTCAGCTCGCGCCCTTGGCCGACCTCATTGGCTACGTCGACGCCGACGGCGCGACCTCGCCCGAGGCCTACATCAAGCTCGTCCGGCTATGCACCGACACCGACTGCGTCATCGGGTCGCGCTGGCTGCCCGGGGCCAAGCTGCACCAGTCGCAGCCCTGGCTCCGACGCTTCGTCAGCCGCTGCTTCCACGCCATCGTCGAGGTGCTGTTCCACATGCGGATCAAGGACACCCAATGCCCGGCCAAAGTCGTCAAACGTCCGGCCATCGAGAAGGTCCTGCCGCGCCTGAGCGCGGCCGACCTCGCCTTCGACGTGAACCTGCTCTACTCGCTCAAGCGCGCCGGCTTCAGCGTGAAGGAAGTGCCGACCGAATGGACCGACAAGGCGGGATCCAAGGTCACGAAGACGCTCTTCCGGTCGTCGCTGACGATGTTCCTCAGTGTGGTGCGCCTGCGCTTGATCTACTCGCGCTTCTACAAGCGACTGACGTGGCTGCGTCCGTTGGAAGCGTGGCTGTTCATGAAGCTCCGCGCGCCCTCGCCGCGCCGTGAAGCCGTCACGACGCCCGACCATCCCGAAGTCACCGCGACGCAGCCGATCAAGCCGGGTTGAAGTTGCGGGCCCTGGCTTGCTCGGTCGAAACGATTTAACGGGCCGACCGGCGTCCCTCCCACCAGGTGAACGCCAGCGTGACGGCCAAAGCCGCTGACGCCGCAGTGCCCAGAGTCAGGATGATCTCCCGGGCGGAAGCGTTGAAATGCTGGAGGGCAAAGCCGTAGCCGACAGCGATTCCCACCAGCGGCAAGACGACCGCGTAGCGTGCCCGGGCGAGAAGATTGTTCACCAGCACGTTCGCCAGCATCAGCGGCAGGAGGCTCCACGAGAAAAGCGGCAGAAGCGGCGCGGCATCCACAAACTTGGCGCCTTGGACTATCCGGAAAGGCAGTTCTGGAAACAGGGTGGCTGCGAGCGCGGCCCCTCCGCAAACAAGCAGGCTGGCTCCGCAGGCCTGCATCAACACGCCGCTCCGGGTCGACTGGGCCGCCTCCCTGACAATTCTTGGGAACATGACGTTGATCATCGGTGCTGAAAGATAGAGCACAGCGCGGCCGATGCCGCCCGCCGCGCTATAGAGGCCATAGGCCTCGGGACTCAGCGCTGCTTTCGCATCGGTTCCATCACGCGATTGAAGGAAGACCATGGCACCTTGGGCGAGCGTCAGCGGCGTGACTTGCTTCAAAAAGGCTGCCAATTGGAATTCACCGGCGGGAAGCATCCAAACCATCCTGCTTCGCCATGCGGCCATGCCCAAAGCGAGGGAGGCACCGAAAAGAATCCCGATCATCGCGCTCATTGCAGTGGCGCCGAACAGGATGATCATGAGACCGACGCCGACAAAGCGCCCGGCTCCCGTCAGGATCATGATCCAGCCGAACCAGAGAAAATCCTGCCGGCCCTGGACGATCCCGCTGAACACAGGCTGAAGTATCGACACCAGCACCGTCAGCATCAGCACCGTGAGTTCCGCCGTGCTGCGAAGCTTGTAGGTCGCGACGAGGGCGTCGGCATTCATCGCCACCAACACGGCGGCGGCGGTCCAGAGCGACACGAGGACCAAGCAAACCCGCCGCACCGCCGCTGCGACATCCCGTTCACCGGCGGGGGTGACGACGGACGCCATGAGATGGACGAAGGCCACCTGGAGGCCGAGGGCCGGTATCGAAAGCTGCGGCACGGCCGACTGGAGAAAAGCCTGGAGCAGCCCGTATTCCGAAGGCCCGAGGAGTCTGGCGTAAAGATGAACCGCTGAATTGCAGGCTCCGCTTGCCACTGTGGCCACCAGCACCCATCCGAGCTGCCTGAAGAACGACAGGTTGCTCACGGGAGGCTTCTCAGGAATTTCACGAGGACCGCGCGCGCGCGGTCCAGTTCGGAAACGGCGATCCACTCGTCGGCGGTGTGGGCCTGGGCGATGTCACCGGGTCCAAAGACAATCGAAGGCGTCCCGGCGTTCGAGAAGACCGAGGCGTCGCAGAAGTAATGCACCCCGAGCGACTGCTTTCGCTGCGCCGCTTTGAGGAAGAGCTGGACGAGCGGGAGTTTTCCGTTGGTCTCCATCGGCAGACAGGGCGCCCCCTTGGTGTCGGCGACCGTGACGGCCAGGCCGTGCTGTTTGAAAAGCGCCGCCAGTTCCCGGCGGACGGTCGTCTGGGTTTCGCCCGGGAACGTGCGGCGATCAGCTGAAATCTCGCAGAGGTCCGGCACGATGTTCGGCTGGCGGCCTCCCTTGATGCTGCCGACGTTGATCGTCGGGCTGCCGAGCAGGGGATGCGTCCGCGTCTTCAGCGAAGCGGCGTAGTCCGTCTCCAGCAGTTGGACGACACGCGCCATTTCAAGAATGGCGTTGCGGCCGAACGACGGCGTCGCGCCATGGGCGGCCACGCCTTGGGTCGTGAGCTTGAGCCAGAGGTCGCCTTTGTGGGCGGAAACCACTTCGCACAATGTCGGTTCACCCACGATGGCGAGGTCCGCCTTGAACCTGGCCCTGGCCAGCGCGCGCGAGCCAGACTGGTTGTTCTCCTCGTCGATCAGGCCGGTGAAAATGATCTCGGTCTGGGAAGGCCGGTTCTTGCCGGCGGCCACATCCAGCAACGCTCCGAGCATCGCGGCGACGGAGCCCTTGGTGTCGCAGGCGCCACGGCCGTGGATGCGGCCGTTCCTCAGAGCGGGTTTCAGCTGGAGGCCGGATGCGCCCACGGTGTCCATGTGCGGCGCGAGGACGATGCGGCGACGAATCCGGCCGCGCGGGGCCAGGCGGATGATCACGTTGTCGCGATCGGGCAGCACCCGGCTGAGCTGCACATCGAGCCCGGCGTCGGCCGCGGTGCGGACGAGGAACTCCGCGACGAGGCGTTCGCCGGCGACCGGGCTTCCGGGCTCGACGAACGCCGGGTTCACGCTCGGAAGGGCGATGAGTTCGCTGAGAAGTTTGACGAGATCTGTCATGCGGCGCGCGGCGGGAGAGTGCGCGGCCGACGCGGTCGACGGAAGCAAAGTTTGTCCCGACCGCCCGGGTCGAACCGTGCATCCGTCCCCGTCGGGCTACTTCTTCTTCAGGGACGTGTCAAAAGCGTCCGCCAGTGACCCGAGCCCACCGCCGCCAAGGCTCGCTCCTCCGCTTCCGCCTCGGTTGGGATTGAAGGGCGGCCGTGCCGGGAAGCCTCCGGGTTTGCCGGCGGGCGGACGCGGTGCGGCCGGGGAGCTGCGTTGTTCCTTGGCTGCGCCGATCTCCGGATTGGCTTTCATCGAGAGCGCGATGCGTTTCCGGGGCAGGTCCACTTCGGTCACGGTGACCATGACCTTCTGCGAGACCTTCACGACTTCGGCGGCGTCCTTGATGAAACGGTCGGCGAGCTGGCTGACGTGGACGAGTCCGTCCTGGTGCACGCCGATGTCCACGAAGGCGCCGAACGCGGTCACGTTGGTCACGATGCCGGGCAGCTTCATGCCGGGCTTCAGGTCCTCCATCTTCTCCACGCCGTCCTTGAAGCTGAACATCTCGAACTCCTCGCGCGGATCGCGGCCGGGTTTGGCCAGCTCCTGCACGATGTCCTGGAGCGTGGGCAGACCGGCGTCGTCGCCGACGTATTTCTCCAGCTTGAGTTTCTGGCGCGCGCCGGCGTCCTTGAGCAGATCCTTCACCGTGCAGCCGAGGTCGCGGGCCATCGTGTCCACCAGCGTGTAGCGCTCCGGATGCACGGCGCTGGCGTCGAGCGGGTGTTCGCCGTCGCGGATGCGGAGGAAGCCGGCGGCCTGCTCGAAGGCCTTGGGTCCGAGACGCGAAACCTTCAGCAGCTCGTGGCGCGACTTGAACGGACCGTGCTCGTTGCGGTGCACGACGATGTTGGCCGCGAGCGACGGGCCGAGTCCGGAGACGTAGCTGAGGAGCTGTTTGCTGGCGGTGTTCAGTTCCACGCCCACGCCGTTCACGCAGGAGACGACCACGTCGTCGAGGCTGCGTTTGAGCGCGTTCTGGTCGACGTCGTGCTGATACTGGCCGACGCCGATGCTCTTGGCGTCGAGCTTCACCAGCTCGGCGAGCGGGTCCATCAGACGGCGGCCGATGCTGACGGAGCCGCGCACGGTCAAGTCCTCGGTGGGGAACTCTTCGCGTGCGACGTCGCTGGCTGAATAGATCGACGCGCCGCTTTCGTTGACCATGACCACGGAGATGGTGGACGGGAGCTTCAGCAGTTTGATGAAGGTTTCCGTCTCGCGGCCGGCGGTGCCGTTGCCGATGGCGATGGCCTCGATCTGGAATTTCTTGATGAAGGCCAGCACGACCTCGGACGCTTCACGCACCTGCGACGGGCCGGCTGCTGTCGGGTAAATCACGTCGTGGTGGAGCAGCTTTCCCTGGCGATCCAAGCACACGACCTTGCAGCCCGTGCGGAAGCCGGGATCGATGGCCAGGACGTTCTTCTGCCCGAGCGCGGGTGCGAGCAGGAGTTCGCGCAGGTTTTCGGCGAAGACGCGGATGGCCTCGGTGTCGGCCTTCTTCTTCGACTCGATGCGGATCTCGCCCTCGATGGCGAAGCCGAGCAACCGCTTGAAACAATCCTGCGCCGCCAGACGAACTTGCTCGCCTCCGGGTTTGCCGGGGGCTTTCACGAAGAGCTCTTCCAAGGCGATGACCGCGTCGGCTTCAGGCGGCGTGATACGGAGGAGCAAGAAGCCTTCGGTCTCGCCGCGCCGGATCGCCAGCAACCGGTGACTGGGAATCGTCTTCACCGGCTCGCTCCAGTCGAAGTAGTCCTTGAACTTCGCGCCTTCGGTTTCTTTTCCAGTGAGAACCTTAGAGCGAACGGTGCCTTCGCTCCAGTAGAGCTGGCGGAGCTTCGCACGGGCCACGGCGTCGTCGTTGATCCACTCAGCGATGATGTCGCGCGCGCCGAAAAGCGCGGCGGTGGCATCGACGACGAGCTTCTCGGGATTGACGAAGGCGGCGGCTTCCTTGAGCGGATCGACGGTCTCCTGCTGTTCGAACAGGACCTTGGCGAGCGGCTCCAAACCGGCTTCCTTGGCGATGGTGGCGCGGGTGCGGCGCTTGGGGCGATACGGCGCGTAGAGGTCCTCCAGCGCGGTCAACGTCTCGGCGGATGCGATGGCGTGCTTGAGGTCGTCGGACAGGAGGTTGCGTTCCTCCAGCGACTTCACGATCGAGGTGCGGCGCTCGTCGAGTTCCGCGAGCTGGAGCAGGCGGTCGCGGATGGCGGTGATGGCCACCTCGTCGAGCGTGCCGGTCACTTCCTTGCGGTAGCGGGCGATGAAAGGGACGGTGGCGCCCTCGGCGATGAGCTTGGCGGTGGCGGCGACCTGGCGGCCCTGGACCTTCAGTTCGGAGGCGATCTTCGCGACGTAGGATTCGTTCATGAAAACGTGAGGCCGGGTGAATGCCGCCGATGCCCGGTGGACGCAACTGGATTTGCCGGCCCCAACGAACGCCAAGCGGGCCTTGCACGGCGGAGGGCGTGGCAGCCATGCTTTCAAAATGTCCGCGACGCTGGTCGTCAACGAAATCTATCTGAGCCTGCAGGGCGAAAGCACCTTCGCTGGGCTTCCGTGCGTCTTTGTCCGGCTCACCGCCTGCAACCTGCGCTGCTCCTACTGCGACACGGCCTACGCCTTCACGCGGGGCTCTAAGATGGAGGTCGCTGAGGTGCGGGCGAAGATCGACGCGATGGCCAAGCCTTACGGAATGACGAAGCCAGAAGGCCAAAGGCCAACTGGAGAAGCCGGTTCGGGTTTTGGCCTTCTGGCTTCGTCATTGCCTCTGGTCGAGTTCACGGGTGGCGAGCCGTTGCTTCAGCCGAATGCGCTGCCGCTGATGAAGCAGCTTTGCGACGACGGGTTCACCGTGCTGGTCGAGACCAGCGGCGCCATCGACATATCGAAGTGCGACCCGCGCGTGCGCCGGATCATGGACCTGAAATGCCCGAGCAGCGGTGAGTCGGGGCGGATGCACTGGCCGAACATCGGTCATCTGCGGGCGACCGATGAGATCAAGTTCGTCATCGGCACCGAGCAGGACTACGCGTGGGCCAAGGAACAGATCGCCACGCACCATCTGGAACGCGTCTGCCCGCTGCTCTTCTCATGGGTCGCGCCGCTGCTGCCGCACCAGCAGGACAAGTCGCTGAAGCCGTTTCCGGCAGACCACACGCCGATCAGCCGGAAGGACCTCGTGGAGCGCATCGTGGCGGACAAGCTGCCAGTGCGGTTCCAGTTGCAGATGCACAAGTTCATCTGGCCGCCGGACCAGAAGGGGGTTTGAGATGAGCAGCAAATGGTCACGAGTCTTAACCGAGGCGCGAGTGCCATGAATTTAGAACCTTCATCGAATCCGTTCTTTAGACCGCCAAGCGAATCGTCTCTCGGGGACGATGAGGTTCGTAGTCACGTTCGCGCTGAGTTTTACGAATGTCGTTCACGCTTCCTGGATCGATTGGCATGCGCGCAGGTTTTCGACCGCGAACGGTTTGAAGCCCTTCTACTCTGGCTCGACGCGTTGCGAAGAAGCTGCGCCGCCGCCGATTTGCCGATGGCCCCATCAGACGTCGACCAGTTTGGGGATATTGCCAGCTACCTTGAACTGGGAGCCGCCTATTCGCACGACGATCGAAGTGTTTATGCTGCCGCACATGCGCGGTGGTTAGGGATCATGCGTCAGTTGAACCTGGTTCCAGATGAGGGGCTATGATGCTCTGCTTCTATTCGTCGGCTCACGAGTTGTTTAAGTTTGAGAATGCATTTCCATCTGTGGTTTCTCCCCTATGAACACCCGGAAGACACTCCAGCTTCTCAAGACTTATGAGTCGCGGAACGTCACGTTCGTCGATCCCGATGGCGGCTGGCCGATTGTCTGGGCCAAGGCCAAGGGTTCACACGTCTGGGATGTGGAAGGGCGCAAGTATCTCGATCTCACGGCGGCTTTCGGCGTCGCGGCGGCTGGGCATGCCAATGCGGCGGTCGTTCGTGCCGGACAGAAGCAGATGGCCACGCTGCTCCACGCCATGGGCGACGTGCATCCTCATCCGCTCAAGGCCGAGCTGTCCCGTGAGCTCAGCCAAGTCACATTCGGACGCTGGGGCCGCTCTCGTCCGGCATCCGGCAAATCCATCTTCTGCAACTCGGGTTTCGAGGCGGTCGAAGCGGCGTTGAAGACGGCCTTCCTCGCCACGGGCAAATCGCGCGTTGTCGCGTTTGAAGGTGGCTACCACGGCCTCGGCTATGGGGCTTTGAGCACCACCCACCGCAGCCACTTCCGCGATCCCTTTCGGCGGCAGTTGAGGGAGTTCGCGGATTTCATTCCGTTCCCCGGTTGCGGCGGCTGCGACTGCCTCGTAGGCCGGGCGTCCGCGTCCGGCCAGAATGGCTTTCGGCACGCGCAAACAGATGTAGAGTTGAACAGCGGCAACTGGCCGGGCGAGGACGCCCGGCCTACGAAAGAATGTCCGGGAATCCTAAGGATCGAAGCGGCGCTCGAAAAACTCCTGAGACGCGGCGACGTGGGCGCGGTGCTGGTCGAGCCGATGCAGGCGCGGGGCGGCATCCGGATTCCGCCGCCGGAGTTTCTGCGAAACCTGCGAAAGCGCTGCGACGAATCAGGGGCGTTGCTCATCGTCGACGAGATCTACACCGGCTTCGGGCGGACGGGCCGCTGGTTTGCCTGCGAATATGGGGGAGTCGTCCCCGACCTGATCTGCCTGGGTAAGGCTTTGACCGGCGGCTTCCCCCTTTCGGCCTGCGTCGGGCGCGCCGACCTGATGGATCGGGCCTGGCCGGCTTCAAACGGAGAAGCCATCCACACGAGCACCTTCCTCGGCCACCCCGTCGGCTGCGCCATGGCGCTGGCGCAGTTGCAGGAATTGAAACGCCTCAAGCTCCCGGCGCGCAGCGCGAAGCTCGGCGACTTGCTGCTGGCCGAATTGCGTTCCCTGCGTTCGAAGACTCTCACGTTGCACGCCCGTGGCAGTGGGCTGATGGCCGGACTGGAGCTTCGCCGACGTGATGGTTCTCCGGCGACCGTGGAGTCGCTCCGCATCATCAAGCAGCTGCTTCATGAAGGATTCATCTTCCTGCCCGAGGGCGAGCACGCGAACGTGATAGGGATCACTCCGCCGCTCACAATCTCCGAACGCGACCTGCTCCGAGCGGTGAAGGCGCTTGCGAATGCCCTGCGAACCGTGGACTCCTAGACAAACCCCCGACGCATGACCCTATCCGAAATACGGGACACCCTGACGAGCCGGGGCATCCAGCTCACGAAGTCGCTTGGCCAGAATTTCCTCCATGATGGCAACCAGCTCCGGCGCATTGTCGAGGCGGCCGATCTCCATCCCGGCCAACGCGTGCTGGAGATCGGCCCCGGCCTGGGGCCGTTGACCGAACTGCTGGTCGAGAAAGGCTGCCACGTCGTGGCCGTCGAGAAGGACTCGCGGCTCGTGGAGGTTCTCGAAGAACGGTTCTACGGACGGGACAAACTCATCCTCCTTCATGCCGACGCGCTTGAGGAATTGGAGGAAGTCTCGAAGGACTGGTCCTCCTGGAAGCTGGTTTCCAACCTCCCCTATTCCGTCGCATCGCCGATCCTGGTCGAGCTCGCGATGTCGCCCGGCTGCCCGCAGCTGATGGTGACGACGCTCCAACTGGAGGTCGCCCAGCGGATCATGTCGAAGGCGGGCGACGACGCCTACGGCATCCTTTCGCTCCTGCTCCAGCTGCGTTACAAGCCGACTTCCAGTTTCAAAATTTCGGCGTCCTGTTTCTTCCCGGTGCCCGACGTGGATTCCGCCTGCATCGTGCTTATCCGGCGTGACCAGCCGCTGCTGCGGGGGGGGGCGCAGACCAAGGTGTTCGCGCAGGTCGTGAAGCAGGCCTTTTCGCAGCGGCGGAAGATGATGCTGAAACTCCTGCGGGAGCGATGGCCCGACCTTCCCTGGGAGGCGTTTTTCACCGAGCTCGGCGTGAACCCGATGGCTCGGGCGGAGGAGGTGAGCCTTGAGCAGTTTGTGGAGTTGACCCGCAAGGTTACGGCGTGAGCGAGGAGATCTTCGACATCGTCAACGATCGCGACGAAGTGGTCGGCCGCGACACCAGGAGAAGGGTTCATCAGCTGGGGCTGCAACATCGGGCCGTCCACGTTCTCGTCTTCAACCGCCGGGGCGATCTCTTTCTCCAGAAACGTTCCATGCTGAAGGACAACCATCCCGGCGTCTGGGACACGTCGTCCGCCGGGCACTTGGACTCGGGCGAAGACTACGATGCGTGCGCCGTCCGGGAGCTGCGCGAGGAGCTGGGCTGGACCATCGCCGAAGCCCCGGAACGCCTCTTCAAGATCGCGGCGTGCGAGGACACCGGGATGGAACACGTCTGGGTCTACCGCCTCGAAGCCGAGGGGCCGTTTGAGCTTCAAGCATCGGAGATCGATCGCGGCGACTGGTTTCATCCGGAAGCGATCACCGGCTGGATCGCCCGGCGGCCGGAAGATTTTGCGCCGGGGTTTCGGCTGATCTGGGGGATGCTTGGGAGGATGGCGAAACATCCAACAACCAACATCGAACACTGAACATCGAAGGGCCGAGCGTTCCGTGTCGGTTGTTCAATGTTGAATGTTCGATGCTCCCCTTCCTCGGCTTCTCAGCCAAAGACAGTCCCGGCCGGCCGCTCGACTAGATGCAGCAGGTTGCCGTCGCAGTCGTTGAAGAACAGCACGCGCCCCCCGCCACCCGCCGGCTTCACCGGTTCGCTGAAACGCACGCCGCGTGATTCGAGTTCCGCCTTGGCCGATTCGATCGACGCGATCCGCAGCGCAAGATGGCGGAATCCGTTGAGTTTGTTGTCCGCCGTTTCCTTCACGGCGAAGTCCCCCTCGTAGATCTCCAGCATCACCCCGCCGGCGAGCCGGACGAAAAACGCGGGAGGCGTCTGGCCGTTGTCGAAGACCAGATCTGCCCCGAGAACGGCGACATACCAGTCCTTGAGGACCACGGGATCGCGGGATGGGAGGCCAATGTGCTCAACTTTCAGTTCCATTCGTCCGATTAAACTCCAGGCAGCGGTTGCGAGAAGCGGAAACATCCGATCCGGCGTCCTTCACGAGGGCGGTGTGCTTGACGCTCCCCGACCCCTCCACTAGCTTGCCTCGGCTCCAGAAAAGCCCGTAAACATGCAGAATTTTTTGATTCCCAACGTCATCGAGCAGACCGGACGCGGCGAACGCGGCTATGACATCTACTCCCGTCTGCTCGTCGACCGCATCGTGTTCCTCGGAACACAGGTCGACGACATGGTGGCCAACGTCATCATCGCGCAGTTCCTTTTCCTGCAGATGACGGATCCGAAGAAGGACATCCACCTCTACATCAATTCCCCCGGCGGAAGCGTCACGGCCGGCCTCGCGATCTACGACACGATGCAGTTCATGACCTGCGACGTGAACACCTACTGCATCGGCCAGGCCGCCAGCATGGGCGCCGTCCTCCTCGCGGGAGGCACCAAGGGCAAACGCTTCTCGCTGCCGAACTCGAACATCATGATCCACCAGGTCCTTGGCGGCGCCGAAGGCCAGGCCAGCGATGTCGAGATCCGCGTCAAATACATGCTCAAGCTGAAGCAGCGCTTGAACTCCATCCTCGCCCACCACACCGGGCAGCCCTACGACGTCGTCGAGAAGGCCTGCGACCGCGACAACTTCATGAGCGCGGAAGAGGCGAAGGACTTCGGCCTCGTCGATGCCGTCATCAGCTCCCGCAAGGAAGTTCCCGGCCTGCCGGAAACCACGTCCGTCGTTCCGTAACCCCGTCATGGCCCGGCCCACCAACATCACGCTCTGCAGCTTCTGCGGGAAGTCCCACGCCGAAGTCCGCAAGCTCATCGCCGGCCCCGGGGTCTACATCTGCGACAACTGCGTCAACCTCTGCAAGAGCGTCCTGGACAAGGAGCTCTCCGTCGACCAGAAGCGCGGCCAGTCGAAGTTCAAGGTCCCCAAGCCGGCCGACATCCGCCGTCGCCTCGACGAGATGTGCATCGGCCAGGACCACGCCAAGAAGGTCCTCTCGGTGGCCGTCCACAACCACTACAAGCGCATCGCGAGCGACAACGTCCTCTCGGCCGCAGACAGCGAGGAGCGCCCTCGCGGCGCCGGGCTCCCGGAGGAGGTCGAACTGGAGAAGAGCAACATCCTGCTCATCGGCCCGACCGGCTCCGGCAAGACCCTTCTGGCCAAGACCCTCGCCAAGGTGCTCGACGTGCCCTTCGCCATCGCCGACGCGACCACGCTGACCGAGGCCGGCTATGTCGGCGAGGACGTGGAGAACATCATCCTGCGGTTGCTCCAGAACGCCGACTACGACGTGAAGAAGGCGCAGATGGGCATCATCTACATCGACGAGATCGACAAGGTGGCGCGCAAGACGGAGAACGTCTCCATCACCCGCGACGTCTCCGGCGAAGGCGTCCAGCAAGGGCTCCTCAAGATCCTGGAAGGCACCACCTGCAACGTCCCCCCGCAGGGCGGGCGCAAGCATCCGCAGCAGGAATACATCCGGGTCGACACGACCAACATCCTCTTCATCTGCGGCGGCGCGTTCGTCGGCTTGGAGCGCATCATCCAGCGTCGCATCGGCCATCGCGTGATGGGCTTCGGCGGCCAGGAAAAGAACGTCCATGCCTCCTCGCTCTCCCGCGAGGAAGTGATGCACCAGGTCGAGCCCGAGGACCTGATCGGCTTCGGCTTCATCCCCGAGTTCATCGGCCGCCTGCCTGTTTCCACCGTTCTCAAGCAGCTTACAGAGGACCAGCTCGTCTCCATCCTCACCGAGCCGAAGAACGCCCTGACCAAGCAGTTCGCCAAGCTCCTGGCGTTGGAAGACGTCGCGCTGGAATTTACGCCCGACGCCCTCCGCGAACTCGCCGCCCAGGCGGTCAAGAAGGGCACCGGAGCACGCGCCCTCCGCAGTCTGCTGGAGAAGCTCATGCTCGACGTCATGTATGACGTGCCCACGTCCGGCGACATCGAATCCGTCAAGGTCACCCGCCAGGTCGTCCTCGGCGAGTCGACCCCGATCATCACCCGCAAGGCTGTTCGAGCCGCAGCCTGATTTCCGTCCCGGCGCTGGCTCCTCCCGGTTTGAGGTTGCGTGGCGGCCGGGACTTCTCGTTTCTTCCATCCCATTGATCCTATGGCACGTCCCTACCAAGCCGGCCAGTTCGTCGCGAACCACGTCTCGGGCATCCCCCGGTCGGGCATCCGCGACTTCTTCGACATCGTCCAAGGCATGAAGGACGTCATCTCGCTCGGCGTCGGCGAGCCTGATTTCGTCACTCCCTGGCACATACGCGAGGCCGCCATCTACGCGCTCGAGCGCGGGCGCACCGGCTACACCTCGAACCTCGGTCTGCTTTCCCTCCGCGAAGCGCTCTCGAAGCACATCGAGGAGAACTTCGCCGTCTGCTACAACCCGAAGACCCAGATCCTCATCGCGGTCGGCGTGAGCGAGGCCATGGACCTTGTCCTCCGTGCCATCATCAATCCCGGCGACGAGATCATCTACCACGAGCCCTGCTACGTGAGCTATTCGCCGAGCATCGTCCTGGCCTACGGCGTGCCCGTGGCCATCTCCTGCAAGGAGGAGAACAACTTCGCCGTCACCGCCGAGGCCATCGAGGCCGCCGTCACGCCGAAGACCAAGGCGGTCATGCTCAACTTCCCGACCAACCCGACCGGCGGCACCATGACCCGCGCCGAACTGATGAAGATCGCGGAGGTGGCCAAGCGCCACAACCTGCTCGTCATCACCGACGAGATCTACAGCGAGCTGACCTACGAGGGCGGACACGTCTCCATCGCCTCGCTGCCCGGAATGGCCGAGCGGACCATTTTCCTCCACGGCTTCAGCAAGGCCTACGCGATGACCGGGTTCCGCATCGGCTACGCCTGCGGCCCCGTCGAGATCATCGAGGCCATGATGAAGATCCACCAATACTCCATGCTCTGCGCGTCGATCATCAGCCAGGAAGCCGCGCTCCAGGCCATCAAGCAGGGCAAGCCCGACACCGATCGGATGCGCGACGAATACGGACGCCGCCGGAACTTCATCGTGAAGTCCTTCAACGAAGCCGGCCTCAGTTGCCATCTCCCGCGCGGCGCGTTCTACGCCTTCCCCTGCATCCGCTCGACCGGTCTTGGCTCGAAGGATTTCGCCTTCCGTTTCTTGCAGGAGGAGAAGGTGGCCGCCGTTCCTGGAAGCGCCTTCGGCCCGAGCGGCGAAGGCTACCTGCGTTGCTGCTACGCCACAGCCTTTGACCAGATCGAGACCGCGATGGAGCGCATGAAACGCTTCGTGGACCGGGTCAGGAAATAGCGAATAGAGCTTTGTGCAGAGAGTCCTCCGCAAAAGCGAATGACGTTAATGAGTTCAGCATTCCAACGCGATCTGAAGAAATTGAGTCGCCATTTGGTGATGATTCATCGGCCTGCTGGCATGTTCTCACTCTTCGGGTTTGTCGTTGCCTCAACCGATGCTTTGGTCCTCCTCCACGGGTTCGATTCCGAAGCGTTCTGCCTCAACGGCTACGACGTCATTCGCCAGTGCGATATCCACAGCTATTGTTTTTTCGACGACCCTCGCTATTGGCGCCATCAGGCGATACGACGTCTGAAAATTCGACCGGCGCTGCCAAGCGGCATCTTCCTTACATCGATTCAACAACTGCTGTCGTCGGTCGCTGCACGCTATCCGCTCTTGTCCGTCCATCGTGAAACCCCTCGCCGCACTACGAGCTTTGTCGGTCCGGTGATGAGCATGGCGGAACGCACCTTCACCGTTGAAGACTCCGACTATTTCGGGCGGTGGACCGGCGCTCGTCGATTGAGATACGCCGATATTACCCGAGTTTGCTTCGAAGGCGGTTATCTCCAAGCTTCGGCCATGACAGCTCAGAAGATTCGAGGACATAAGCCTCAAAAATTACTGGGAGCCTAGTCTCAGAAGTCGGCGTTTTCAGCCGAACATTCTCAAACCCTCAGGGCGTTGATCTGGCTGGCGGCGTAGGCGGCGCCGAAACCGTTGTCGATGTTCACGACGGTCAGGCCGCTGGCGCAGCTGTTGAGCATTCCCAGAAGCGCCGTCAGCCCGCCGAAGTGCGTGCCGTAGCCGACGCTCGTCGGCACGCCGATGAGCGGTTTGCCGATGAGGCCGCCGAGCACCGACGGCAGCGCCGCTTCCATCCCGGCCACCACGATGACCACGTTGGCCGACTGGATTTCCGGCAGGCGCGCCAGCAGGCGATGCAGCCCGGCCACGCCCACGTCGTAGATGCGTTTCACGTCGTTGCCCATGAAATCGGCGGTCAACGCGGCTTCCTCCGCTACCGGCAGATCGCTCGTTCCCGCTGCGACGACGGCGATGGTGCCGGGACGTTTTGGAAGCGGAGTCCGCTCCAGCGTCAAGGCCCGGGCGGCCTCGTGGTGGATCGCTTCGGGGAAATGTTCGCAGAAGGCGCGGGCGTGGTCGGCTGTGACGCGCGTCACGAGCACCCGCGAATCCGCGCCGACGATCTTCTCGGCGATGGCCACGACTTGGTCAGGTGTCTTGCCCGCGCCGTAGATGACTTCGGGGAAACCCTTCCGCAGCGCGCGGTGGGTATCGACGGTGGCGAAGCCGAGATCGGCCGTGGGCGCGGCCTGGAACGACTTCAGCGCGTCCTCCAGGGAAACCTGGCCGGCGCGGAACTGTTCAAGCAGGGCAATCGCTTCGGAGGTGAGCACGCGCGGAAAGTGCCACCCGCCGTGAAGGTGTCACGGGCAAAGCTCGAATCACTTCGCGGCGACGACGAAGGCGGCTTGCACACGTTCCACGGCATCGGCCGAGGCGGCCTTGTCGGAAACATGCACGCGGGCGAGCGGCTCGCCTTTGCGGATGGGTTCACCGATCTGCTTGAGGGCATCGACGCCCACCTCGAAGTCGATCTTCGCGCCCTTCACGAGCCGGCCACCGCCGAGATCACGGACCACTTCGCCGACCACGCGGGCGTCCACGTCGCGGATGATGCCGTTCCGGGGCGACGGCACTTCGGCGATCACGGCGGCGGTGTCGCCCTTGGCCAGCTTGGCGCGATAGGCGGAGAAGTTCGCGCCCTGGGCGGACACCATCGCCTCCCACTTGGCGAGTGGTTCCCGAGTGGCGAGGCAGTCGGAAGCGAGCTTCCGTCCGGTGGCGATGGAGCTTGTCCCGCCCGTGAGCACGAGCAACTGCGCGGCACAATCGACGACGAGGGCGCGCAAATCGGCCGGGCCGCGGTTCTCCAGGCATTCGACGGATTCACGCACCTCCAACCAGTTTCCCGCCGAACGGCCGAGCGGCGCGTCCATGGGCGAGAGGATCGACTGCGTGGCCACGCCGCAGTCGCCGGCCAGCTTGGACATGGTCTTGGCCAGGGTCACGGCGTTCGACCTGGTCTGCATGAAGGCGGCGCGGCCGAACTTCACGTCGAGCACGAGGGCATCCAGCGATTCGCAGAGTTTCTTGGAGAGGATCGAAGCCGTGATCAGCGGGATGGACGGCACCGTGCCCGAGATGTCGCGCAGCGCATACATCAGCCGGTCGGCCGGGACCATCGTGGCCGACTGTGCGCCCATGGCCACGCCGAGGCGTTGCACCTGGTCGACGATCTCGGTTTCAGACAAGCCGGTGCGGAAGCCGGGGATGGATTCCAGCTTGTCCAGCGTCCCGCCGGTGATGCCGAGGCCGCGTCCCGAGATCATCGGCACACGGAAGCCGAGGCAGGCCAGCAGCGGCGCGAGCGGCAACGACACTTTGTCGCCGACGCCGCCGGTGGAGTGCTTGTCGACGAGCGGCCGAGGGTCCTTGGGGAACTTCAGCTTCGTGCCCGAGTCGCGCATGGCCAGCGTCAGCGCCTTGGTTTCGCGCGGGTTCAATCCCCGGAAGAAGACGGCCATGAGGAAGGACGCCATCTGGTAGTCGGGAATCGCGCCGCGCGTGAAGCCGACGACCACGTCTGCGATCTCGGCGTCGGACAGGACCGCGCCGTCGCGTTTGGCCTCGATGAGCGGCAGGAAGTTCATGACACCTCGAGGAGTAGGCGGGCCGCGCGGCGTTGGCAAGCCGGTGAGTCGGCTTGAAACCTTGGGGCGGGTGGCGCGTCATGGAGACTATGAATCGTTTGTTCGCCGGTTTTGTCCTGCTGTGCGGTCTGGTGGTCGAGTCTTCGGCCGCCACGAACGGCATCGAGGTCGTGCGCGCCACGTGGACCGATGCCGCGCGGAAACGGGGCGTTCCCGTGACCGTTTACCTGCCGGCCTCGTCCACATCGGCCGCGCCCGTGATCATCTTCTCCCACGGCCTTGGCGGCACCCGTGATGGCTACGCTTATCTCGGGCGGCATTGGGCCAGCAACGGATTCGTGTCCGTCCATGTCCAGCACCTCGGCAGCGACGCGGAAATCCTGCGCGGCGCGAAACGGCCCGTGGAATCGTTCCGCGAGGCGATCATGAACCCCAGGAATACGGGCGAACGCCCCAAGGATGTCTCGTTCGCCCTCAACGAACTCACTCGCCTGAACGCGGTCGAAGGCCCGTTCAAAGGGCGGCTGGACCTGAAGCACGTCGGCGTGGCCGGCCACTCCTTTGGCGCCCACACGGCGATGTCCGTGGCGGGAATGTCGTTTCCCACTCCCGTCTGGAACTTCGCCGACGATCGGTTCACCGCCGCCATGGCGTTCAGTCCCATGGCGCCGCGGACCCAGACGGAGAAACGATTCAGCTCCGTCCGGATTCCCGTCATGCACCTGACGGGCACGGCCGACGACAGTCCCATCGGTGAAACCCTGGCGAAAGACCGGCGCGTGCCGTTCGACCTCATCCGGGATGTGCCGCAGTTGCTTCTGACGTTGAATGGCGGCGATCACATGGTCTTCAGCGGAACTGAAGGCGTGCTGCGCGAATCCACGCGCGATGCGCTTCACCACGACCTGATACTCCAGGGAACCACCGCCTTCTGGAACGCCACCCTCAAGTCCGACGACAAGGCCATCCAGCGGATGGCAGAAGGCGGATTTGCCAAAAATCTCGGAACCAACGGAGTGCTGGAACTCAAGGGGTGGAAGTTCCAGAAGTAACCTGGGACACGTCCGTCCCGTATCGAGCCTGTGGCTGCTGGGGTGCCGACCATCTCGGACTGCAGCACAGTTATTCCAAGGCCGATGAAACAGAACGTGACGGCAGCGGTCAAAACAGGTGTCCCGCCACCGCCGGCCGAATCCTGCCCGCGAACTTTGCCCGACGACGTTGGTCGCCGGGTTGAGAACCGGGCGCAACGGCTGCTATGTTTTCAAACCCATGATCGGCAGATTTTCTCGCGTTCAATCCGTGGCGCTCTTCGTGGCGCTCTGGATTCTCGGCGGATCTGCCGGTGCATTCGCGCAGTCGCCGGCTTCGACTGGGTCGCTGCGCACCCGTGAGTTCCGGCCGGGCAGCGTTCGAGGGATGCAGGACATTCCCCTCAGCCGGCTCCGGATCGACCTTTCCCGGCTTTCTGACACTGCCCGGACCAACGCCATCGGGCGGTTGCAGCGTTTCCATTTCACCGGCCTTGACCTGGTCAGCCTGCGTGCCGACGAGTCGGGCGGAATCTTCTACGAGGACCACTTCGCGTTGCCTTTGGCGGAAGGGCTTCCGAGCGGCGGCTCCGGCAGCTCCACGGTTCCCGTCGTCGAATCGCTGGTTCCCGTGAACCCGTTTCCGACGAGCCTGGTTTTCCATAGCCGGCCGGGGTCGACGAACGTCCTCTACATCAACTTCGCGGGTGAGACCGTCACGGGCACGAGCTGGAATACATCACTCGGCCGGACGTCGATTCCGGCCACGACCTTCAGCACGGACGGCGATTTCACGACCTTCAGCGACGCAGAGCAACTCGCGGTCAAACGCGTCTGGCAGCGGGTCGCCGAGGATTATGCGGCCTTCAGCATCGACGTGACCACCGAACGGCCCGCGACCTTCACGCGGTGGACCGCGCAGGCCCTTGTCACCCGCAACACGGACGTCAACGGCTTGGACAATCCTTCCGCCACTGCCGGCGGGGTGGCCTACGTGAACGTGTTTGGTTCGAGCACCTATTCGACCAGCCGTCCGGCGTGGATCTACTACAACAACCTCGCGAACAGTGAATCCTACATCGCCGAGGCTTTGTCCCACGAGATCGGCCACAACATGGGCCTCAGCCACGACGGCACGACCGACGGACTCGCCTACTACGGCGGGCATGGATCGGGCCAGACCTCATGGGGACCGCTCATGGGCACCGGCTACAACCGCAACGTCAGCCAGTGGTCGAAGGGCGACTACTACCACTCCAACAACTCGCAGGACGACCTCGCGATCATCTCGGGCAAAGTGGGCTATCGCCCGGATGACCATGGCGCGACCGCGGGCACCGCCTCGCAGTTGATCGTCGGCGCCGATGGATCGGTGGTCGCGACGACGGCGGAAACCGATCCGACGAATGCGAGTCCGGCCAACAAGGGCGTGCTGGAACGGAACACCGACGTCGACGTGTTCGCCTTCGTCGCGGGAACAGGCCCGGTTGACCTGACCGTTTCCGGATGGGTGACCCCGGGCGGCATTACCCGCGGCGGCGATGTCGACATCGCGCTCGATCTCTACGATGGGGCGGGAACTCTTCTCCTGACCTCCAATCCCGCCGACCAGACCGCCGCCAGCATCCAGACCAATCTGGTGGAAGGCGCCTACTACCTTTTCATCCGCAACGTCGGAGTGGGCGATCCGCTGTCCGCGTCACCTTCGGGGTATTCGAGCTACGGCGGGGTCGGCCAATACTTCATCACCGGAACGGTCATTCCATCGGGCTTCGTTCCGACTCCGGTGGCGGAGTTGGCAGTGACCAACATCACCCAGAACGGCTTCGCCAGCCGCACGTTCAACGTGACCTACAGCGGACTGCTGGCGATCGATGTCAGCAGCATCGACGGGTCGGACATTCTCGTGACGAACACGAACGGCTTCAGTGCTGCTGCGTCGCTGGTGTCGGTCAACATCGGGTCCAACGGAACTCCCCGCGTGGCCACCTATTCCATTGGCGCGCCGAACGGCATGGCATGGTCGACGGCGGACAACGGGGCCTACACGGTGTCGCTTCTTCCAGATCAGGTGCGCAACACGGGCGGTGCGTATGCGGCTGCGAAGACGTTGGGCCAGTTCACCGTGGCGGTGCCGCGTGCCGTCTATTTCGCGTCGATGGAAACGAACCCCGGCTGGACGTTCCAGTCGCAGTGGCAATATGGCCGGCCCACCTACACGGCGTCGACCGCGCCCAAGGCGGGGTTCACCGGGTCGAACATCGTCGCCTTCAATCTGGCCGGGAACTACCCGAACAGCCTCGCGATCTCGTATGCGACCACGCCGGTCATCGATTGCCGCAACGAGACGGCGTTGACGCTGCGGTTCCAGCGTTGGCTCCGGCTTCGCAGCGGCGACACGGCCCGGATCGAGGTCTCCACCAACGGCGTCGCGTGGACGAACCTCTTCAACACCACGAGCTCGGTGACGGATTCCGCATGGCAGCAGGTCGTCTATTCGCTGCCTTCATGGACCTACGGCAGCCCGACCGTCCGCCTTCGCTGGAGCCTTGCTTCGGGAGCGTCCCAGAACGACATCGGCTGGAACATCGACGACGTGGAACTTCTCTCCGGCGGCAACCTCGACACGTCGCCACCGTTGGCGCAGTTGGGCGCTGCGAATCTCCTGGTGGGTGGTTCATCGACCCACGCGTTCACGGTGACCTACACCGACGCGTCCGGTGTCGACGTGTCGACTCTCGGTGCGGGCGACATCGTGGTAACCGGGCCAAACGGCTACGCGCAGCAGGCCGACTTCCTCGGTGTGGACCAGGCGCCGAACGGTTCTCCGCGCTCGGCGACCTACTCCATCCCCGCGCCCGACGGCGTGTGGTCCATCACCAACAACGGCACCTACACTGTCACGGTCCTCGATGGGGAAGTGTCGGACATCTTCAGCCACTTCATGCCGCAGACGGCGTTGGGAAGCTTTGCCGTGGCGATCCCGGAAGACCCGCAGACGCTGCTGGTGAATCCGGTCATTCTTTCCGTCGAGGAAGGAGGCACTTCGTCGGTGACCATCCGCCTCTCGAAACAGCCGGCGGTCCCCGTCGCGGTTTCGGTCACGCGGCTGGGTGGCGATGCCGATCTCCAACTCTCCAGTGCGGCTACCAATTTCCTCGATGCCTCCAACTGGTCGACGGGCGTCTCGGTCTCCATCGCCGCGCTGCCGGACGTTGATCAGGCCAACGGCTCGGCCATGTTCGAGATCGCGGCCGAAGGGCTCTCCGCGGTTGCGCTTCTGGCCAACGAGGTCGACACGACCCCCAGCGTGGCCCTGACCACCCAGGTCAATGTTCCGGCGTGGGGAACGGTGTCTCCCGTGAGCGCCTCGTATGCTTCGGGCATCGTCGTGCAGGTGACCGCGACGCCGGCCAACTACTTCCGGTTCGACCGCTGGAGCGGTGATGTGACCGCGTCGACGAACCCGCTGAGCCTGACATTGGTTTCCAACATGACCGTGCGCGCCGAGTTCGCGGAGCTCATGACGACCAATCATCCCACGCCTCTCTGGTGGCTGGCGTCGTATGGGTTCGACGGCCCCGCGGAGTCGGCCGTCGATGCAATCGGCGCCAACGGAGTTCCCGCGTGGCAGTCGTATCTCGCCGGCCTGAATCCCAGCGATCCCGCCAGCCGCCTCACGCTCAGGTTGACGGTGCAACAGCCGTCCGGAGCCGTGGTCTTCGACTGGACCAGCGTGACCGGCCGCGTCTACACGGTGTCGTTCACCACCAATGCGACTCAGCCGTTCAAACCGTTGCCCAGTGCCCAGCAGGTGCCGTGGCCGATGAACAGCGTGACCAGTCCGCCGACCTCGGATCCGATCCGCGTCTACCGTCTCGACGTCGCCAAGCCATAGCGCGCAAGCGCCAGGGCCGAAGCAGGAAGGCCAAATCCCGAAAGAAGTTCGAAGTCCCAAGAACCAAGCGCGAAGCAGTGGCATGCCTGTTTCACGGAATGTCTTTTCGGATTTTGGCCTTCTGATTTCCGGCTTTCTCTTGGCCTTAGTCATTCGTCATTTCCCCGTTCAAAGCCGTTGTTGAAACCTTGCCCGCCTTCCTTACTCTGCCGCGCCTAAACAGATTCCGATCATTCAACCCATCCATAACATGGCACTCCGACTCGGCGACGAAGCTCCCAATTTCACTGCGGTGACCACCGAAGGCACCATCGACTTCCACCAGTGGCTTGGCGGCGGCTGGGGCGTCCTCTTCTCCCATCCGGCCGACTACACCCCCGTCTGCACCACCGAGCTGGGCATGACCTCGAAGCTCAAGCCCGAGTTCGAGAAGCGCGGCGTGAAAGTCGTCGCCATCAGCGTCGACGGCATCGACTCCCACCACGGCTGGATCAAGGACATCAACGAGACCCAGTGCACGGTGATGAACTTCCCCATCATCGCCGATCCCGACCGCAAGGTCTCGCTGCTCTATGACATGATCCACCCGAACGCCGACGCCACGGCCACGGTGCGATCCGTGTTCATCATCGGACCCGACAAGAAGGTGAAGCTCATGATCACCTATCCGGCTTCGACCGGGCGGAACTTCAACGAGATCCTCCGCGTGATCGACTCCCTCCAGCTCACCGCCAAGCACAAGGTCGCCACGCCGGCCAACTGGGTGGACGGCGAGGACTGCATAATCACGCCCGCCGTGAAGGACGCCGACGCCGTGGCGCTCTTCCCGAAAGGCTTCCGCACCGTGAAGCCCTACCTCCGCTTCACTCCCCAGCCGAACAAGTAGGCCAAGCGTCGCATGATGCTGGCACTTGGAGCTCCGGCGGAACTCTACTACGTCATCGCCGTAGTGCTGGCGCTCCTCGACCTGCTGCTGATCATCCCGAGCTACTGGTCCGAGAAGCGGAGTCCGATAGCCAAGGCATCCGCCGCCATTGGGACCACCGTGGCCGGCGCGGCGGCTGTATGCCTGTTGTTGCAGTTGATGGACCCTGAACTCAGGGACGAATCCTCGTTCATCATGATTGTCATTCTGGCCGCCCCATTTCTGGTAGTGTTCGTGGTTGGTTGCTTGGGAGTTCGTCGCTGGAATCGACTGCCAAAGCCACGGATCAAGATAGATAACCTCCACAATATGGATGACGGGCATTAGGCCTGCCCAAAGAACTGCATAGGCGATCTACTGTGGCATTTTCCCTATGCGGCTTTCGAATCTCGCGCCAGCGTCTTGGACTGCGTGCGCTGCCGCGCCGCTTTTCTACCGGCCCATCAGTTCCCCGGAGCGCCGAGCTCACACTCGACATTCGGCGACTCCAGTTCCATCCCGGCCGAGCAGGAGCTGGGCGCTCCAGCTTCGATGTTCGGCGTTGGATGTTGGTCGTTCGATGTTCCCTATTCCAAAACTTGCCCGGTCTCCTGGAGCTTATCCGTTCCTCCCGCCTTCACCGCATACAGCGTCTTCATCGTCGCGACTTAGAGCGTGCCGTTGGTGGTTACGACGGTGGCTCCGCAGCAGCCGACCTACGTCAGCACCGGAGCCGTGAACGCCATCCCGTGCGCGTCGGCCACGGCGCGATGGGTGACGTGGCCGCCCATGACGTTGATTCCTCCGAGGAGCGCGGGCTGGCGTTGAGCCGCCTCGGTCAGGCCCAGATCCGCGAGCTGTTCCACGAACCGATAGGTCGCGTTGGTCAGCGCCTGCGTGGCCGTGCGCGCGTAGGCGCCGGGCATGTTCGCCACGCAGTAGTGCGTCACGCCTTCCTCCACGTAGACCGGGTCGTCATGCGTGGTCGGGCGCGAGGTGTCCGAGCAACCGCCCTGGTCGATGGCGATGTCCACCAGCACGCTGCCGGGCCGCATGCGGCGCAGCATGTCGCGATGGATGAGTTTGGGAGCCTTGGCGCCCGGAACGAGCACGGCGCCGATGAGCAGGTCGACGTCGGGCAGGAGATCCATCAGGTGGGCCTCGCTGGAATAGAGCGTGTGCGCCGTGTGCAGCGTGATGTCGAGGAAGCGCATCCGTTCTATGTCCACTTCGAGGATGGTCACATCGGCTCCGAGCCCCTGCGCCATGCGGGCCGCGTTGACGCCGGACACGCCGCCGCCGAGCACGACAACCTTTCCGGGCAGAACGCCGGGCACGCCGCCAAGCAACGTGCCGCTGCCGCCGAAATGTTTGGCGAGGAAGTAGCCGCCCACCAGCACGCTCATGCGCCCGGCGATCTCGCTCATCGGTTCCAGCAGGGGCAGGCGGCGGTTCACCTCGATGGTCTCATAGGCGATGCCGGTGACGCCGGACTTCATCAACGCCTCGGTCAACGGCTTGCTGGCGGCGAGGTGCAGGTAGGTGAAGAGGATCTGGCCCGGACGGAGGAGGTCGAACTCCGACGGCAGCGGTTCCTTGACCTTCACGATCATGTCCGCCTTGTCGAAGACGGCCCTGTGCTCCGCGACCATCTCGCATCCGGCGTGTTCGTAATCGGCATCGGGATAACCGGCGCCGATGCCGGCACCGCGCTCGAAGACGACATGGTGGCCGCGCCGGATGAGCTGGTAGGCAGCGGAGGGCAACAGGGCGACACGGAATTCCTTGGTCTTAATTTCGCGGGGGACGCCGATGATCATGGTGGTAATGGAATGGGATTGGGTTCTGGTCGCAAGCGACCCTCGCAGCGGAGCCTCGGCGGTGAAGGCCATCAAGTTTCGTTTTCCCCGACGTCGTGGGACTTAGGGGCCATCGATCGTTTCCGTCCCGCCGGACTCCGACGTGCCACGGCGAGAATCGCTCTCGCCTTGGGACTGGTTCCGGGGCCAGCCTGAAACACCGCATGGAAGAACCGACCATCAGCAGACCCGACGCCGTCGTGGACATGCTGCGCTTCGAACGCGAGCTCCTGGCCGACGGGACTTTCCCGATCGCCGGCGTCGACGAAGCCGGGCGTGGTCCCTTGGCCGGACCCGTCGTCGCTGCGGCGGTGGTCTTTCCGGAGAAGTGGCTTCGCGACGGGCTGCCGGAACCGCTCCGACGCGTGAACGACTCGAAGCAGTTGAACGCAGGACTCCGCGAGGAACTGTGCGGCCTCCTGACAGGACATCCCGAGATCGTCTTCGCCATCTCCGAAGCCGACCCGGCCCACATCGACCGGATCAACATCCTGCAAGCAACCCACTGGGCGATGAACGAGGCCCTGCAGAAGCTTTCCCGCGTCCCCCAGCATGCCCTCGTCGACGGGCTGCGCGTGAAGTCGCTGAAATATCCGCAGACGCCGCTGGTGAAGGGCGACTCGCGCAGCTACTCCATCGCCGCGGCCAGCATCCTCGCCAAGGTCACGCGGGATCGACAGATGGTGCGCCTCGACGTGGAATATCCGGGCTATGGATTCGCCGAACACAAGGGCTACCCCACGAAGGCGCACCTCGCGGCGCTGAAACGGCTCGGACCCACGCCGGTGCACCGGCGGAGCTTCGCGCCGCTCAAAGGGGAACAGCTCGGCCTGCTATGAGCCTGTGGTCGCGGCTGCTCTTTTGGCGCAAGCCGGACGACACGCCGGAGCATCTCAGACGCGGAGCTCTCGGCGAAACGGCCGCGAAGAGGCATCTCCAGCAGCTCGGCTTGAAGTTCCTCGCCGCCAACGTCCGCACGCGGCGGGGTGAACTCGACCTCGTTTTCCGCGAGGTCGACTGCCTCGTCTTCGTCGAGGTGAAGACGCGTTCGAGCGAGGATTGGTCCCGCCCGGCCCGCGCCGTGGATTCGTCCAAGCGCACCAAGCTTTCCCGCGCCGCGTTCGACTACCTGCGGATGCTGGAAGATCCCAATGTGAAGTTCCGCTTCGACATCGTGGAAGTGCTCCTGAAGAACGGGGAGGTGAACGAGATCCGGCACCTGCCGAACGCGTTCAACCTGACGCGCGGGCCGGTGCGACGGCGGTGATCGCCCTCCTTATGCTGAGCGGAAATCCAAAAGCAGAACGGCGGCTCCGTTTCCGGAGCCGCCGTAGTCTAAACTTTTCTTGAGCCTGGTTACAGGCCCTTGGCGATGACGAGCTTGATCAGGTCGCCGACGCGGTTGCTGTAGCCCCACTCGTTGTCATACCAGCTGACGAGCTTGAAGAACTTAGGGTTGAGCTCGATGCCGGAGCCGGCGTCGAAGATCGACGAGTGGTTGTCGTGGATGAAGTCGGAGGAAGCGACCTCGTCGGAGGTGTAGGCGAGGATGCCCTTCAGGTAGGTCTCGCTGGCCTTCTTCATCGCGGCGGAGATCTCGGCGTAGCTGGTCTCCTTCACGGTCTTCACGGTGAGATCGACGACGGAGACAGTCGGAGTGGGCACGCGGAAGGACATGCCGGTGAGCTTGCCCTTGACCTCGGGAAGCACGAGCGCGGTGGCCTTGGCGGCGCCGGTCGTGGACGGGATGATGTTGATCGCGGCGGAACGGCCACCCTTCCAGTCCTTCTTCGACGGGCCGTCCACGGTCTTCTGCGTGGCGGTGTAGGAATGGATGGTGGTCATCAGGCCTTCCTCGACGCCGAAGCCTTCCTTGAGGAGGACGTGGACGAGCGGGGCCAAGCAGTTGGTGGTGCAGCTCGCGTTGGAAATGATGTGGTGCTTCGTGGCGTCGTATTTGTCGTGGTTCACACCCATCACGATGGTGATGTCCTCGCCCTTGGCCGGGGCGGAGATGATGACCTTCTTGGCGCCGGCGGTGATGTGGCCCTTGGCCTTCTCGGCTTCGGTGAAGAGGCCGGTGGACTCGATCACGATGTCCACTCCGAACTTGGCCCAAGGCAGCTCGGCCGGGGTTTTGGCGCTGACGACATGGATGTCCTTGCCGTTGACGACCAGGATGTCGTCCTCGGCCTTGTCGGGGGAGGATTTCTTGGAGCCGACGGTGCCGGCGAAGCGGCCCTGGGTGGAGTCGTATTTCACCAGGTAGGCGAGGTTGTCGGCCGGAACGATGTCGCCGACCGCGACGACTTCAATCTCTTTACCGACAAGACCCTGCTCGACGAGCGCACGGAAGACCAGACGGCCGATGCGGCCGAAGCCGTTGATCGCAACTTTGATAGCCATAATTCAGTTCAAGTATCGGAAACCAGTTCAGGCTCGAACGTAATGTCGAGCGACCGGCAATGTAGCTGAGGGGAGATCGACAGCGTCAATTGGTAATTCTGGCACCAACCCTCCGGCTACTTCGAGAGCACCCGGTAGAACTTCGCCGGAGGAACCGGAGCCGCCGTGTCGATCACACGGAGGTAGCCGTTGGAAAGGACGGGCGTAACCCCCAACGGATTCCACACGGGCGCCGCCGGATTGGTTGCGGATTGGACTTCAAACAGCGACACGTCGCCCGCCGAAAACGCCGATCCATCGGGCTTGCGCAGGAGCAGGAGCGTGTTGTTTCCCGACGGGCCGATCAGGCTGACAATCTTTGACGAGGCCGCGGCGGTGATGAGCTTGGCGGGGCCTGTGTCGAGACCGAACACCCCGTAGACGATCGGCCGGATTTGCAACGCGAACGATCCGGCTTGGCTGAAGGCGATGGTCGTGTTGGTTGTCACGGCCAGCGTGTTGGTCTGCGGCACGGTCAATTCGTCGCAGTTCGTGAACGCGATGTCGTCGATGAGCCAGCCCACGTCGGAATCCGTCTGGGGGAAAAAGCTTCCGAACACGAAGGCGTAGTTGAAACGGACCTGTATCGATCGGTTGGTGTAGGAGGAGAGGGAGATCGTCCGAAGCGTGAACGATCCCTCGCCCGATCCGCCCGTTCCCGCCTGCGTATAGAGGTCGTCCCACGAACTGCCGTTCTGCGAAACCTGCACTTTGGCCGACTGGCTGGAAGTTGCCCAACCCAACCGGCTCTGGAACTGGAGCTGCCCCCCGGTCCGAACGAGCACCGTCCGATTGATCTGGAACGTCTGATCTTCGCCGCGGGATGGGCGAGGTGAAACGCCTTGGCCCCCGATGCCTTCAGGTCCGAGACGATCAACGGATAGCCGCCCGAGGTATTGGAGATGACCCCGCCGAGGCCGTTCTCCGCGCCTTCCGAGCCCGTCAGATTAGTTCGCAGGGAAAGGATCGTCTGATAACCCGAGGCCTTGGCCACCGGGACGAAGGTGAACGCGCCGGAAGTTCCCACCGCGACTCCTCCGGGGCCGCTGATGACCGGATCCACCGAGTCCGGGCCCTTGGTCGCCGGATCGAACACCGTCACCCGGTAGGTGAAGTTGCTGCTGTTGGCCCCTATCACGACGTTGTTCAGGGTGACCTGGTAGACCGTGTCGGCCACGGGCACGGGATACGAGGTGGCCGCGCTGCCGCTGAGCGATCCCGGCCGGAAGACGATCGTCTCTTCGCCCGCGCCCGGCGTCACCGTCTCGATCGGCGCCGTAATGGCCACGCCGTTGGAAGTGACCGTGACCGCCGTGCCGGAGAAGTTCGCGCCCGGAAAGGAGAAGGACCACCGGTTGAAGGTCACTGGGCTCGGCACAAACCCCGGCGGCGGCCAAGCCACGAACCCGTCGCGCGCCGGCGGACGCGCGCCGCCGTAGTTCCCGTCGAAGACCCAAATGGCGTTCGCCGAGGAAAAGCTGCCGGCGGCGGGAATGTCGCCGGTGCCGAAGATCTGCGTCTGCGGATAGAGCAACCACCGACGATGGCCCACGGCGGCGTTGTTCACACCCTGGTCCCTGATGAAACCGTCCACCGCCGTCGGCCCCGAACTGCCGATCGCGATGTTGGCATTGGCGGCCGCATTCGAGCCGACCAGCGAAAAACACGACCACGTGTTCGGCGGCGTGTGGCTCAGGGCGTTGTTCGCGCTCATCATCAGCGCCGCCTCCTGAACATTCCCGTTGAACGTCGCGTCCAGCGTCGTGGAGGACGGCAAACCGGCCATGGCTCGGTAGTAGTTGATCCTACGAAGCACCGCTTCCTTGAAGGTGGAAGTGGTAGTGCCCGCGACACAGTTCGAGACGTTTCCGTTCCAGCCGCTCGCCACGCCGACGGATGCGGCATAGACCGTGTTGAAGAGGTTCCGGGACTCCTCGCGGTTCGTGGCGACCACGGCGTAGTTGCCCGTGAGGTCCATCAACCTTGGCTTCGACTTCGGCAATTGCGCCACGAACTCGGCGCTCGGCGCGGTCGGCGCGTCGCCGAGAATCTCCTGATGCGGAACCAGGACCGGTGTCTCGGCAGCGAGCAGGGTAAAATTCAGAAGAACCAGCAGGGCGATGAAGCGTTTCATGGGCGGAGTGGGGTTGCGCGGAGGGATTCGGCACGAAACAGCGAACTGGCCATTGAATCCCGACGCCGTTAAATCAGTCCGAAACTAGGCGATAAGTTCGCCCATTGACACCATGATTCCTTTCCTAAGACGAGCCGTCGGAAAAGCGGTGCTGGCCACGGGGTTCGCCTTTGGCTCCGCCACGTTGCCGACATCGGCGGCCTACTTCACCCGCGACATCCAGCCGTTGATCGCGTCGCGTTGCTTCGACTGCCACGGACCTATGAAGCAGGAATCGGGACTGCGTCTCGATTCCAAGGCGGCGGCTCTCAAAGGCGGGGACCACGGCCCCATCTTCGTTGCAGGCAAACCGGAGCAGAGCCTCCTCATCCAAGTCGTCACCGGCAAACATCCCGAACTCGCGCAGATGCCGAAGAAGGGCGCGAAGCTGACCGCCGCCGAAGTGGCGCTGCTCTCGAACTGGATCGCCGAGGGAGCGAACTGGCCCGACGTGGAGAATTCAAAAATAGGAATTAAAGATTCGGAAAGGCTCCATTGGGCTTTTCAGCCGATCGGCCGTTCCAAGCCTCCGTCCGTGAAGAATGGTTGGCAGGTCAGGAATGAGATCGACCGGTTCGTCCTAAAGCGGTTGGAGAAGGAGGGACTGAAGCTTTCGGACGAAGCCGAGAAAACCACGCTCATTCGCCGGCTCTCGCTCGACCTCATCGGCCTGCCGCCGACACCCGCCGAGATCGACGCCTTCCTCGCCGACCGTTCGCGCGACGCCTACGCCAAACTCGTCGATCGCCTGCTCGCATCGCCGCATTACGGCGAGAAGTGGGGCCGCTGGTGGCTCGATGCCGCGCGCTACGCCGACTCCAACGGTTTCGAGAAGGACCGCACGCGCTCGATCTGGCCCTACCGCGACTGGGTTATCCACGCGCTCAACGCCGACAAGCCCTTCGACCAGTTCACCATCGAACAACTCGCCGGAGACATCCTCGCCGGCACCACCCTGAAACCTGGAACCTCGGACCTGGAACTCCGCACCGCCACCGGCTTCCTCCGCAATTCCATGATCAACATGGAAGGCGGCATCGAGCCCGAGAAGTTCCGCGTCGAGACCCTGATCGACCGCGTCGATGCCGTGGGCCGGACGTGGCTCGGCCTGACGATCGCCTGCGCCCAGTGCCACAACCACAAATACGATCCCATCTCCCAGAAGGAGTATTACGAGTTCTACGCCTTTCTGGACCAGGACGACGAACCCAGCCTCGAAGTCCCGACGGAGGCGCAGATGGCGAAGCGTTCCGCGATCCTCGCCAAGGTCCGCGTCCACGAAGACGCGCTGCTGGCCGATCCTGTGGTAATTTCAAAGTTCCGAGCGTGGGTGAAAAACCAGCCTTCGGTCACTTGGCAGCCGCTCGATGCGAAGGAGTGGCACTCCACGCCGATGAAGTTCGAGAAGCAGGAAGACCTGTCCCTTCTCGGGGGCGGCGACGTCTACAACACCGGCGTCCTCCGCGTCTGGGTCGACACGCAGACGACGAACATCACCGGCCTCCGGCTCGAAGCGCTGAACAACGCCAACCTGCCGTTCAACGGACCCGGCATCGACGGCAAGGGCGACTTCATGGTCAACGAATTCACCGTCGAAGCCACGCCGCTCCGCGACATCCGGGCGGACGTTCCTGGCGTGACCAACACCGCCGCCGTCACCAACCAGATCGTCTTCCGCCGCGCCGTGGCCGACTGGGAATCGCCCGAGTCGCCCGCGTCCAAGATGATCGACGGCGTGACGACGAACGGCGGATGGGCTTCCGCGACCAGCCCCGGCCGTCGCAACCAGGAGCGCCGCGCCGTCTTCGAGGCGGACAAGCCGTTCGGCTTCGAGGGCGGCACGCGCCTGTTGATCACGCTCAACTGCAAACCTCCCGGCGGCCTCAACGTCTCCGGTGGCAAGGTCTCGAACTTTCTCATCGGCCACGTGCGTTTCAGCCTCACGACCGAGACGGGTCCGTTGTCGGTGGACCTCTTGAGCGAACGGCAGCGATTTGAAGCAAGGCGCGGGGCAGATTTCTCGCCACCGGAAATTTTTCGCACTTTCCTTTTCAAGGAACCGTCACTCGCCCAAGGCGCCGCCGATTGGGAAGCGCTTTGGAAAGACTGGCCCGCCGCCGAGAACTCGACGTTGGCCCTCTCGCAGCGGCCGACGCCGAGGACGACGAAGATCTTCCGCCGAGGCGACTGGCAACGGCTGGGCGACAGCGTTTCCGCCGATACGCCGAAGGTTCTCCCGCCGTTCCCTGCCGAACTTCCACGCAACCGTCTCGGCCTCGCCAAGTGGCTCGTCGCGCCGGAGAACCCGCTCACCGCGCGCGTCATCGTCAACCGCGTCTGGCAGCAGTATTTCGGTCAAGGCCTCGTCACGACGCCCGAGGACTTCGGCGTCCGCAGCGAAGCCCCGTCCCATCCCGAGCTGCTCGATTGGCTCGCCGGCGAATTCGTCCAAAGTGGTTGGAGTCTGAAGGGACTTCACCGCGTCATCGTTTCCTCCGCCACCTACCGCCAATCCTCCCGCGTCACGCCCGCCTTGCTGGAGAAGGACGCCTACAACCGCCTCCTCGCCCGCAGCCCGCGCCTCCGCGTCGAGGCCGAGACCATCCAGGACATCGCCCTGCGCGCCAGCGGCCTGCTCAGTCCGAAGATCGGCGGACCGAGCGTCTTTCCGTTGTTGCCCGAGGGCGTCATGTCGCTCAGCTACGGCCCCATCCCATGGAACATCAGCGAAGGCGACGACCGTTACCGCCGCGCGATGTATACCTTCTGGAAACGCTCCGTGCCGTATCCCGCGCTCGTCACCTTCGACGCGCCGACGGCCGAGCAAAGCTGCGTCCGCCGGATGCGCTCCAACACGCCGTTGCAGGCGTTGGTCACGTTGAACGAACCGACCTTCAACCAGGCCGCGCGTTGGCTCGGCTACCGTGCGTTGTCCGAAGGCGGCAAGAACGACGATGCCCGATTGGCCTTCGCCTTCCGCGTCTGCACCGCGCGCCAGCCGGATGCCAAGGAACTGAAAGCTCTCCGCAGCCTGCTCACCGACGCCCGCGCCGAGTTCGCCGCCTCCGCCAAGGACGCGGCCACCGTCGCCTTTGCCGATCCGAAGAACCCGGTGCCGCTTCCCGCTGGCGCCAACACGGTGGATCTCGCCGCGTGGTCGGCCGTCAGCCGCGCCCTGCTGAACCTCGACGAAACGATCACAAAGGAATGAACCGGCCCGTCATTCTCAAATCCCTGCTGAATCCGGTTGCCGGCGTCAGACAGCTTCTTCTGAAGCTCTGTCCTCCTGAAATGACTCCCGCTGGAAGTTCGATTGGAGTTCTCAATCTCACCCGATGGGAACTTTGCGAAGCGCTGGCCGAGGTGCCGGGTGTTGTGATCACACGAAAGCCCAGGATTCTGGGATCAAGTGCCGATCCAGATGCAGAATTTCAGATGGATGGTGTGGAGTTCCAGATTGGCACCGGCGGAGAATTCGGCGGCGACTATCTTTGGATCGAGTCCAAGGACGGTCAGGCGCATGACAGGGAGATCGGGGTTCTACGAAAGCACCTGACGGTGACCATATCGAAGCTTTGCGGCAGCTCGGCTGAAGAGCCTGCCAAGTATCTCGCTCGATGAACCCGAAAGAAGAAACTGAAGCCATGAACCTCCTCCAACAATTCGCCGCTGAACGCAGCCGCTTCCTGTCACGCCGTTGGTTCTTCCGCGACTGCGCGCTCGGGCTTGGCTCCATCGCGCTCGGGTCGTTGCTCGGCGGGCGGGCCGGAGCCGCCGCCACTGCCAATCCGCTCGCGCCGAAGCAGCCGCACTTCGCGCCCAAGGCCAAACGCGTCATCTACCTCTTCCAGGCGGGCGCGCCGAGCCAGCTCGACATGTTCGACTACAAGCCGGCGCTGGAGAAGTGGAACGGCAAACCCATCCCGCCCGAGATCGTGAAGGGCCAGCAATACGCTTTCATCAAGCCCGATGCCGCGCTCTACGCCTCGGAGTTCAAGTTCGCCAAACACGGCAAGTCCGGCGCCGAAGTCTCCGACGCCATCCCGCATCTCGCGAAGGTCGTGGACGACATCGCCATCGTGAAGTCGATGGCCACCGACGCCTTCAATCACGCCCCGGGCCAGATCTTCATGAACACCGGCTCGCAGCAGTTCGGCCGGCCGAGCATGGGCGCGTGGGTCACCTACGGCCTCGGCAGCGAATCGCAGGATCTTCCGGCCTATGTCGTGCTCAACTCCGCAGGCGGACTCAGCGGCGGCTCGGGCAACTTTGGCTGCGGTTTCCTCCCCACCGTTTTCCAGGGCGTGCCGTTCCGCAAAGGCGTGGACCCGGTTCTGCATCTGTCGAATCCCGCCGGCATCAGCGGCAAGCTCCAGCGCCGCACGCTCGACGCGATCAAGGAGTTGAACGAACACCGTCTCGACCTCGTGGGCGACCCCGAGATCGCCACGCGCATCAACTCCTACGAGATGGCCTACCGCATGCAGACGAGCGCGCCCGACCTCGTCGATATTTCCAAAGAATCCAAGGAGACGCTCGCGATGTATGGCGCCGAGCCGGGCAAGGCGTCCTACGCGAACAACTGCCTCCTGGCGCGGCGGCTCATCGAACGAGGCGTGCGTTTCGTCCAGCTCTTCCACGAAGCCTGGGACCATCACAGCGACGTGAAGGGCGGCGTGAAAACCCAGTGCGGCCTGACCGACAAGGCCAACGCCGCGCTCATCCAGGATCTCAAGCAGCGCGGCCTGCTCGATGACACGCTCGTCATCTGGGGCGGCGAATTCGGCCGCACGCCGATGGTCGAAGCGAGCGCGGAACTCGGCCGCAAGCTCGGTCGTGATCATCATCCCCAGGCCTTCACCATGTGGCTGGCCGGCGGCGGCGTAAAACCCGGCCTGACCATGGGCGAGACGGACGAATTCGGCTTCCAAGTCACCAAAGACCGCGTCCACGTCCACGACCTGCACGCCACGATCCTGCACCTGCTGGGCTTCGACCACGAGAAGCTGACCCACCGCTTCCAAGGCCGCGATTTCCGCCTAACCGACGTCCACGGAGAAGTGGTCGAGAAGCTGTTGGCGTAGATGGAGGCGCTTTTGTCTGGTAGGGCGAAGGCTCCGGCCGAGCTGCCCTAATCGCATCCTGATTATCATCCGGTTTCAGCGGCAATGAACGAAGGAGGCAACCTGGTAGGCTTCCCACGAGAAGCCTTTTGGTCAGACAGGACTTTCAGGCGGCTCGGCGGGAGCCTTCGCCCTACCTGCCGAGTGCCTGCTGCATCGTCTCCCTCTTCGCGTCCCTTTGCGCCCTTCGCGGAGAAACACCTTCTGGCCACTTCAACCGACGATGTGTTTCGAGAGCCGTGTGCGGATGCGACGCCAGAACTGCTGCCTCTCCGTGAGCGGGCCGCCGTCGTCGGGAAGATCCGGCAATGACGCCTTGGCCTGGGTGCCGGGTAGCGCCTTAGCCAGGTCCATCGAGGTGGAGTTGTGGAAGAGGTAGACGCCGTCGAGCGTGTCGACGGAGGGCCAGTTGCGGCGGCGGGTCTTGAAGTCGGGCCGGAAGTTGAACTGGCAGGGAAGTATGCGGAGCTGGTCGAAATACTTCGTCTGCACGACTTCGTTGATGACCCATTGGTCGTCCGCGACGGTCCGGAAATGCCGCCGCCCGCGTGCGAGGATCTCGGCGCGGATTTCCCGGCTGCGGGCCAGGTTCCAGAAGGTCACGCCGCCGTTGAGGAAGTTGCTCGTGTAGCCCTGGCCGAGAATGTAGCGGCTGCCGACATTCTCGACGCAGGCGGCCATGGCGAAGTCGCGCAGGATCGAATCGAACGCGGGCAGCGGTCGCAGGCAGAGCACGTCGAGGCTGTCGACGACGAGCACGTGGTCGACGTCGAGTTGGTCGATCAGCCCGTGCCGCCTGAAATACACTTCGCGCAACGGATGGGAGAAATCCGGCACCCGGGCGACGAGGTGGTATTCGATTCCCGGCAGACGCCGTTTCGGCAGTTCCGATCCGAGGATGAACGCGTGGAGCGGAATGCCCGGGTTGTGCTCGGCGAAGCTGGTGAACGTGTAGTCGAGCTGTTCCGTGGAGCGGCCCATGGCCACGGTCACGATGGCGGAACGAGTTGCTGGCGTCGCACTGGTCATCAATCCGGCCCGCTTGACGTATCTCGAGCGGGCCGCGGAGAGACTACGGAGACCACGGGCGATTGGGGCAGGAATTTCTTCCGGCGCGCCGGCACTTGGCAGGGCATCCCATCGTCCGCCGAGATTTCCGCAGTATTCTTCTGAAGTCCGGAATGGGGTCTGTCGACAACCCAACAGAATGTTTTGGAATGCTTGGAAACGTGACAAAGGTGTCCCGGAGGCCGCAAAGGCCACGGACAAGACGACCACCCCATCTGCCCGCGCCGGAGCCGAACCTGCAACGGCGGCGAGCCCGAAGCTTCAGTCCCTTGCGGCCGAAGCGTTGGCCCGGATTCCCAAACCAAAGATCCTCGTGTGGTCGAAAAGTGTCGCCGAAGCGGATCTGCTCCGCGCCCGGCTCCGTCCGCTCTCGATGAAGTTCAACCTCCACTTCGGTTCATCGGGCGACGACATCCGCCGTCTCGCGGACGCGGAGGGCTGTGACGGCGTCATCGTCTCCGTCGGCGCGGAGGCCTGCCCGGAGATCGAGTTCCTCAAGGAGATCGTGGTGTTCCGGCCCGGAACATTCCGCCTCGTTCGTTCTGCCGAACGATCTCATCTGCAATCGCTCAGCAAAGATCCTTTCACCCACCATGTCTCCCTCGATCCCGAACCGGACATGTGGGAAAACATCCTCGATCGGTGCATCCTGATGCGCACATGGATGGACACCCACGAACTCAAGGCTCTCGTTGGGAAGATGAAGAAGCTGCCTTCCCTTCCCACGGTCTACACACGGGTCGTGGACGAACTAAACTCGCCCGACGCCTCGCTGGCCAAGGTGGCCGAGATCGTCGCCGAGGATCCCGTCGTGACGGCCAAGATGCTCCAGTTGGTGAATTCGTCGTTCTTCGGTTTGCATCAACCGATCCTCAGCGCGTCCGACGCGGTCATGTTCCTCGGCGCGGACCGCGTCAAGGGCCTCATCCTGGTCGCCAGAGTCTTCTCCCAGTTCGATGCCAAGATCATCGCCGCGCTCGGGCTTGACCAGCTCTGGAACCACTCGATGAAGATCGGCGCTTACGCGCAGGCCATCGCCAAATGGGAGGTCCGCGACGCCAAAACCGCCGGAGCGGCCTTCACCGCCGGCCTCCTCCACGACGTCGGCAAACTCATGCTCGCCGGAAACCTGCCCGAGGAATACCTCAAGGTCCTCGACGTCTCCCGTGCCGAACGC
>JAYVSO010000091.1:0-4460 GCA_043775315.1 Verrucomicrobiota bacterium | reverse complement strand
GGGAGAGGGCTGGGGTGAGGGAGAACGCGGTCGAGCAGTCCAGAGCAACTCGGAGCCGCAAGACGCATGGTTACCCACTGAAAACAGCGAGGAACCACATTTGAGCGGCAAAGCCGGGAGCGTAGCGGAACGAAAGGTTTGCCAAATGCTCCAGCCGGCGGATTCTCCCTCCATCGTGCAGCCGTAGCTCAACTGGATAGAGCTTCTGACTTCGGATCAGATGGTTACAGGTTCGACCCCTGTCGGCTGCACCACTTCCTCCCGCCAAAGTATCGCGGAAGGCCTGATCAAACCGGGTCAATGCGGACGTAAGGAATCGTCAACCACCATGAAAACCGAACCAGAAAAAAACTCGGAAAACACGGCGGCCACGGAGGGAAGCCCCTTGTGCCTGGGTTGTCTCGCACCCAACCACACCACGGCGAACTTCTGCGCCAAGTGCGGCGCACCGATGACTTCCTACGCGGCCTCCGGACCGTTCGAGCTTTTGTTCGCCGAAGGGCATGTGTTTCGCCAGGCGGCGGAGAAGCCGAAGAACTTGGTCGTGGTTCTGGGCGTTTGGCTGATCTTTGGCTTCCTTGGAATCAGCGGTTTGTTCATGGCGGTCGTCGGATCCGGTTCAGGAGTCTCCTGGGTTCTCTTGGGGGCGTTCTACTTCTTCACCTCACTGGCCATGATCTGGAGATCGACCCGGAGTTACTTGGCCCGGCCCCGCCCGCAGTCGAGCGAGGAGGCCTGACACGCCGGCGAAGCGGATTTCCCCGGCCGGAAGTTTTTCGTGAAACGCGGCGGCGGCCCCGTAACCTCACCACGCATGCAGCAGTATCACGACCTTCTCCGCCTCGTGTTGGACAAGGGCAAATTCCGCCAGGACCGCACCGGCGTCGGCACCCATTCCGTCTTCGGCGCCCAGACGCGTTTCCGCCTGGGCGACGGCTTCCCGCTCGTCACGACCAAGAAGGTCCATCTCAAGTCCATCATCTACGAGCTGCTCTGGTTCCTGCGCGGCGAGACCAATGTGAAGTGGCTGCAGGAACGCGGCGTGACCATCTGGAACGAATGGGCCGACAAGGACGGCAATCTCGGACGCGTCTACGGCGCGCAGTGGTGCGACTGGCGGACGTCGGACGGCCGCTCGATCAACCAGATCGACTCCGTCATCGCCGCGATCAAAAAGAATCCCCACAGCCGCCGCCACATCATCAGCGCTTGGAACGCCGGCGAGGTGGACTCGATGGCCCTGCCGCCGTGCCATGCGCTCTTCCAGTTCTACGTCGATGACGGCGAACTCAGCTGCCAGCTCTACCAGCGCAGCGCCGACATCTTCCTCGGCGTCCCCTTCAACATCGCCAGCTACGCGCTGCTCACGATGATGGTCGCGCAGGTCTGCGGCCTGAAACCGGGCGACTTCGTCCACACCTTCGGCGACCTGCACCTCTACGCGAACCACGTCGAGCAGGCGAATCTCCAACTGAGCCGCGAGCCGAGATCGTTGCCGACGATGAAGGTCAATCCCGCCCGCACCGACATCCACGACTTCGTCTACGAGGACTTCGAACTCGTCGGCTACGATCCGCATCCGGCCATCAAGGCGCCCATCGCCGTCTGAGGCCGCGCTTCCTGTGAACGAATTCCTCGCCAAGGCCGCCGACCGTTTCACGCTCGCGCTCGCGGAGTTGATGCACGCCGAGTCGGGCCCACGTCCGCCGCGATCCGCCGAAGCGCGGGCGCTTCTGGATCACGCGGACTTCTTCACGCCCGGGGTTGCGCCTGCGGAACTGGTCTTCAGCAACGGGACCGACTTCACCTTTCCGTCGCCTGTGCCGGCGGACGAAGCAGCGAACAGGACGGTCCATGGGCGTCTGTTCAGAGCCGGATCCAGCCTGGCAGCGCGGCCGGTGGTCGTGCTCGTCCACGGCTGGAACGACGAGGTCGGCTATCACCTTCGACAATCGACGGTCGCGCGGGAGCTCAACGCCCGCGGATTGCACTGCGTGATGCTGGAGCTGCCGTATCACATGCATCGCCGGCCCGAGGCGCCGCCCGCCATCCGGGATTTCATCTCCGCAGACCTCGCCGCGATGATCGGGGCCACACATCAGGCGTTGGCGGAACACCGGGCTCTGTTCGGTTTTCTGGAGAAGGCCGGATGCACGCGCATCGGGCTCTGGGGTTATTCACTGGGCGGATGGCTGGCGGGATTGCTGTCCTGTCATGACGCGCGGGTGGATTCGCTCGTGATCGGCACGCCGATGTGCGACATCCGCGCCGCGGTCGAGAACCTCGGCTTCTGCCGTTCGGTCCGGGAAAGCCTGCGGCGCGAACCGCTCGACATCTCGGCGCTCAATCTCACCAGCCACACGCCGCTCGTCCCGCTCGACAGGATGCTCCTCTACGTGGGGGAGCACGACCGGTTCATCCCGGCGGACAGCCTGGAAGCCCTTTGGCAGGCGTGGGGCCGGCCGGAAAGGCGCATCGAACCGCACAGCCACATGACCATCCTCGTCCCGCAGAGGATTCTTCGCGCGACAGAAGATTGGCTGGAGAAGAAGCTGATTCGACGGTGCTGATGGGGAATTGGCACCAAGGCCGTTGTTGCTCCGGCCAGCTGTTTGGCGTTAAGACCCCGGCACGCGTTTTCTCCGAATGAACCTGCCCAACAAGCTGACCGTCTCCCGCTTTTTTTTCACGGCGGCGTTCCTGTGGGCCATGTTCTCCCGTTCGCCGGTCAACGACACGCTGGCTCTGATCTTTTTTGGCATCGCCGGATTGACCGACTATTTTGACGGCAAGATCGCGCGGTCGCGCGGGCTGATCACCAACTTCGGCGCGTTGATGGATCCGCTGGCGGACAAGGTGATGACGTGCGCGGCCTTCATCGCCCTTGTCGAGCGCCACATGATCCTGCCGCCATCGGTCGTGTTCGAAGTCGGTTCGTTCGGGTTCCGTCCGAAGGTCGAGGCGTGGATGGTCGTGATCATCGTGACGCGCGAACTCGCGATCACCGGCCTGCGCCTGCTGGCCGCGTCGAAGAACATCGTCCTTTCGGCGGAGCGCTACGGGAAGCACAAGACCATCTCCCAGATCGCGGCGATCCTCGCGTTGCTGGTGCTGGACGCCCACGTCGAATGGTGGCCGCTGCTGAGGGGCTTCTTCGCCCCATGGACGGCGGCGTTCGCGCTGGCCGCGTTGTGGCTGACCGTGCTGCTGACGGCCATGTCCGGCGTGATCTACCTGTGGCGAAACCGGGCGCTGTATCTGGAGGATATGTGACCGCGAAGCCCGAAGGCCAGAGGCCGAAATCCGAAGCAAGCCCGAGGCTCGGCGTTCTTCCGAGACCGATATGAACTCCCGAGACCGGTTGGCGCTTTTCGTCGCCGAGGGATTGGGCTCGGGCCGTTTGAAGCCGGGACCGGGAACTTGGGGAACCTTCGTCGGACTTGGCTGGCATGCGCTGCTGGTTTGGCTGCTTCAGCCATGGGCGTGGGCGGCGGTGGTCGTGGTGACAACCCTTCTGGCAGTGCCCGTCTGCGCCAAGGCGGAGAAACTTCTCGGCAAAGAAGATCCAGGAAGCGTGGTGCTCGACGAGATCGTGGCGGTGCCCTGGTGTTTCGCGGGCGCCGTGTTGCTTAATATCGTGCCCTTGGCCCAGTTCCCTTGGGTGTTGTGGGTCGCAGTGTTTGTCGGCTTCCGGTTCTTCGACATCGTCAAACCCCCGCCGATCCGGCAGTTGCAGGATTTCCCGAACGGCTGGGGCGTGGTGGTGGACGACGTCGCGGCGGCGATCGCGACGGCCGTGTTCATCAGCCTTGTGTCGTTGGTCGGATGACGGCCCGCCTCACGCGGTGGTTTCGTCGGAGCGCCCGTGGGCAAGCCGTTCCCTTACGGTCTCGGCCGGCACCTCGTTCTCCCACCGGCTGATCACGACCGTGGCGACGCCGTTGCCGATGAGGTTGGTGATGGCGCGGCCTTCGCTCATGAAACGGTCGATGCCCACCAGGAGGGCGAGGCTTTCGATCGGGATCGACGGCACGACGGCCAACGTCGCCGCCAACGCGACGAAACCCGCACCGGTCACGCCGCTGGCACCCTTGGAACTGAGCATGGCGACGATCAGCAGGGAGATCTGCGCCTTGAGATCGAGCGGCGTATTCGTCGCCTGCGCCAGAAAGACCGCGCCCATGGTCATGTAGATGTTGGTGCCGTCGAGGTTGAAGCTGTAGCCGGTGGGGACCACCCGGCCGACGACCTCCTTGCCGGCGCCGGCCCGTTCCAGCTTTTCGATCAGGCTGGGAAGCGCCGCCTCGGACGAGGCCGTGCCCAGCACCAGCAGCAGTTCGGCCCGCAGGTAGCGCGCCAGCTTGAAGATCGAAAAACCGTTGAGCCAGGCGATCAGCCCCAGCACCCCCACCACGAACACCAGCGAAGTGCCGTAGAAGGTGCCCACCAGCGCCGCCAGG
>JAYVSO010000090.1:0-19127 GCA_043775315.1 Verrucomicrobiota bacterium | reverse complement strand
TCGCCGACGTGCCACTTGCCCACGCACTGCGTCGCGTAGCCGCGCTCCTTCAACCGTTCGGCAATGGTGAACTCGGCGGGATTGAGGCCGTGGGGTTCACCCGGAAAGAACACGCCCGGCACCGAGACGCGGACACCGTAGCAGCCGGTGAGCAGTTGCGCCCGCGATACGGAGCAGACCGGTGCCGCGTAGAAAGACGTGAGCTTCATGCCCTCGCGCGCCATGCGGTCGAGGTTCGGCGTCCGTTGCCGGGTCGCACCGAAGGGCCCGATGTCGGCGTAGCCCATGTCGTCGATGAAGATGATGACGATGTTGGGCTTGGCGGGTTTGGCTTCGGCCGCTCGGAGCGCGGCCAGCGGCGCGAGCAGCAGGACGGTGAGAAGGGTTGTGAGTTTCATGGCTGAAGTTGGGCCGGCGACTGGGGAGACGAGTTGGAACTTTTCGCGGTCGTGATGACGAAGTCCACCAGTTCCTGGCACTTGAAGAAGCCGGTCCACATGTTGTGCCCCTGTCCGGGTGGAACGACTAGCTGCATCGAACCGCCGAGGGCTTCGTAGCGCTTCTTCACTTCGCCCGAGTTCGCCTCGAGCGGGACGACCTTGTCGACATCGCCATGGATCGCGAAGAACGGCACACGTGCCTTGGCCAGGGCCGCGAGACGGTCGACGAGATTGAATTCCGTCAGCCGTGCCGCAAGCGCATCGGTCGTGAGATGGTAGGCTCCGCCGGCTTTGGCCACGCCCGGATAGCTCGCGAGGCTGCAGACGGAATAGATGCCGGCGACTTTGTCAGCGTTATCCGCCGCCCACGAGAGAGTCATGAGGCCGCCGCGACTCCGGCCAAGCAGGATGGTTTTGGGTGCGAAGCCGCGCTTCCGGGTCAGCTCGGTGTAGAACTTCGAGTAGATGGCGCATCCATCCGGACTACCGTAGGATTCACCGACGTCGATGCCCGCGATGGCGATGCCGGCGGCGGTGAACTTTTCGAACATCCACTTCTCCTCGGTGCCCGGAAGACCAGGCAGCGTCGGGGCATACCAGACCCAAGGGATGGTGCCGGTCGTCGGCTTGGTGCTCGGCAGGATCACGAACGCGGCGCGCCCGGCGACCTCGAAGAATTCACCCGGAGGGGGCAGCACTTTCGACGGTTGAGCCGCTTCGGATAGATTTGCCGGGGCTACGAAGTGGAGGCCCATGAACAAAGCCGACAAGCAGGCTTTCATCCGCAACAAGGCGGATTGAACGGCCACTGAAACGGGAGGGCGGAAGGCTGGGCAGGCTTCCAGCCTGCCAAAAGAAATCTCACGAACGGCGCAACCCGGCATGGTGTCAGAACACGGTTCGTCCAGGCCAAGGCTATTGGCGGTCGGAGCAGGCAAGACGGCTGTCCTGCCATGGGCTGCATTGTTCGGGCTCATGCCTTGGTCCTCCGTTCCGCGGTCCATTCGTAGACGACGGCGCCGTTCACATCGCGGTGCTCGAACAGGATCGTGCTTTTGCCGGCAGCGCTCTTGAGCGACGTGGAAAGGAACCCGCCCTTCACGCGGTGGAACCGGTGATACTTCGGGTTCTCGCCGGGCGATCCGGCCGCGTGTTCCTCGCTGGCGGCGGTCACTTCGCCGACGCGCGTGCCCATCGCTTGATGCGCAGGCAGCGGGGCGGGCTGGGCCTGCGAAATGAACTCGGGCAACGCCGCGCCAACGGCGAGGGCGCCGGCGGTTCGCGCGACGAACGCACGGCGTGTCATGGGTTGGGGGCGGCGTATCATGGCGCAGATCTCAATGGATGGGTGGTTCGTGCGATCGGTGCTGGCGGCCGAGGAGCGTGGATGGACTGATCTAGCCAAGGCATCAGGCAGCACGCAACGAACTACCTGGCCGGTGGTGCCTGGACCATGGCTTCGCTGCGCCGGGCATTTGAGATAAACTAGAATCCCGGAACCCGCGTTGGCGGATTCCGGGATGGAAGCGACTTCGATGACGGAGGGGCGATCCGGGGATTACTCCCAGCGCACCTGGTAGAACTGATAGCTGGCGGCCTGTCCGGTCAGCGTGACGGTCTTAACACCGTCGCCGGAGGCTCCCGTGGGTCCGCTGACGCGGGTCCAGTTGGTCGTGGAGAGCACGTTGGTTCCCGCCCAGATGGAATAGAACCGGGAATGCCGGCCGTTCCATTGGAGCCTGACGTCGGAACCGGGGCGGGCGACCGAGACGATCTGGAAGGGAGGACGCAGCGCAAGATCGACGCCGTTCATGAATATCTTCTGTCCGTCCACCGACAGATCCATCGCGCCAACGAGCGGATTGGGCGCCGCCGTGGCGGTGCCGTTGGCATCGCGTGTCCCGCAGCCGATGAACAGGCGGTAACCGGCGAGAGGTTCGGGACCGTTCAGATTGGGCGGAGTGGCGGTCGTCTGCGTGCTGCGAACAGCGGTGCCGGCGGGCCATTCCATCGCCGCATAGCCGGTCACGAAGTAGGTTCCATCGACAGCAGGGGCCTGCCCGTTGGGGATGTTGACTCCGGGATCGAGCGGATTGAATTCGATGGTCGCGAGAACCGTGGCGCCGGGTTCAACGGCGTTGGCGACGTTCTGGTCGACTCCATTGACGAGGAGTTTGAAGAACTGCGCCGACGTGCTCCGGTTGTTTGCCGGGAATGCCACACGGACGTTGGCGTGATTGGTCATGATCCGGCTGCCAGCGGCGTTCGTATGGATGATGCCCTTGAACAAGGGGCTGTCGGGATAGAGCAGCTTCCACTTGCCGCTCGCCGTCGTGCTGGCGTCGCTGGCGCAGTCGTATTCGAGGTTGTTCGTGATGAGTCCCATGCGATCCCGGCGGATGAGGGTCGACTTGGTGACGATCATCGGGGTGGTGATTGCGACGTTCCAGTTGGTCGGCCGCCCGCCGAAGTTGAACGGACCGCTGTTCAGGGCGGTGCCGAGGATGATGAGGTCGTAGCGGTTGATCTGCGCGACGTCGTTCGTCGACAGGGTGCCGCCGGTGGGGTTGAAGCGGGTCACGGTGTGGCCGGCCGCGGTCAGCATGTCCACGAAGCCTTGATCCACGAAGGGCGTGCCGTTGGTCGAGGCGGGGCCATACCAGGCGCCCATGGTGACCCCCTGGCCATCGGCGACAGTTCCCTCCGCACCGTTGTCACTGGCCCAGACAATCGAGGCGGCGGAGGCGGCTAGCGTGGTCCCAAGGAGGACAAGAGAACGAGCAGTCTTTTCATAGAGTAGCCCGAGTCTTCCTCCACTCGGGCCTGTCGCACCAAATCCCATTCACGATGTATGCCCAAGATACACCATTGCCTGATCCCACGGCGCGGCTGCTTCAGTCCAGGCGGCGCCGGGCCAGGGTTTCGCCGCGGATGAAGGTTGGCAGGAGTTTGCGCCGCGATCGTTTCCCGCTGCCGCTGGCAACCACGTCCGCGAGGAGGTGTGCGGCGAGGCGGCCGTAGCGCACCCAGTCGCACGAATACCGGCTGAGCTCCGGCACGCTGCAGTCGAGGAACGGCTCATGGTCGCGCACCAGGACGGACACGTCTTCCGGCACCCGTCGGCCGAGTTCGCGCAAGATTCCAAGCACGGGCAACGCCTGGACCGCCTCGGTGACCATGAGCAGAGTGGGCGTATCCTTCTCCGCCATGACACCGGTCAATGCTTCTCTCAGTCCGACCGTTGTCTTGTCGTCGCTGATGACGGTGACCCGGCCACGTTGGCCGCCCGGCAGCACGAGCGTCCGGAGGCCCTCCAGCGTGCTCACGGAACTTGCGACAAGCTCGTTTGAAGACCAGATAGGCCAGGTGTCGATGCCCAAGCCGCGCGGCCATCGCGGCCGCGTGCCGACCCAGTGCGGCGACATCAACTTCGACGCCCGGGAGTGCAATTCCCGCGTGACAAGGTCCAAGCACAAGGCCCGGAATCTGGTTGTCGAGGAACCACCGTTGGATCTCGGGTGAAGCCTGATAGAGCAGCCAGCAGGCGGTGCCCGGCTCCGCCGTCAGTCGTCGAAGCCGTTTGTCCGGATCACCCCGCCACAACGCCTGGTTTCACTTCCCATTCCAACCGGTGGGCCGTCGCTGGAAGGTCCTTCCGTATCTCGTCGAAGATGATCCGCGTGCCGAGAACCAGTTCGATCTCCGGAAACGGGCTCAGGCACTTCACCACTCCGCCGATCGGGCGGCCGATTGCCGCCGAAACGGAATCCCGATTGACGACGCTCTTTCGTCCACGACCTCCGGACCGGATCACGTTTTGGCCGGCCAGTTGCGCGAGCGCCTTTCTCACGGTCACCCGGCTGATCCCGAAACGGCGGCTCAGGGCCTCTTCTCCGGGCAATTCGCCGACCCAATGCCCACTGGCGATCAGGTGCCGCATGAGTTCCACCGTCTGCCCGACCAGTGATGCCCGGCGCGGCTGGCCCATCGGCGGTGGTGAGGAAACAATTCCGCGGCCGGCCGGCTTGATTTTTGGAGGCATAGCAGGAGACGGAACGACTGGTCCCCGATTTATCAATGAACCGCCCAGGGCAGTCCGAAACCGGCGGCGTTCAAGGCGACCGTATGCCTGGCAGGCTGAGGCTGCAATCAACTCAAACGCTGCGGGTGGCCGATCGAGGCCCCTGCGGCGATTCGTTCACATCCGGCGCCTCGGACTGGTAGAAGAGAAAGACGCAGCCAAGGCTCAGGCCCGTCAGCACGTGCCAGAACGCGTGACCGTAGGTCCACGCGTTCGGACCGGAGAGCCGCTGCGCGAGGTCGATCTGCCGGCAGGCGACCCCGCCCACCAGGGTGCCAGAGCTCGCGACCAGCCACCAGCCGTTGAGCCTGCCGCTGGAGGAAAAACGGTCCAACAACGTCACGATCGAAACCGTGGAGATGAGCGTGGTCAGCACATTCGACGAGGACATGGACCACTTGAAGCAGAACAGCGCCGCGCTCGTGAGGGCGATGAGCCCGACGAGGAACGGCCACGTCGGCATGACGCGTTCGCCGAGCCGGAGCGCCGGGAAGCGACGCGCCAGGCTCAGGCCGATGAGGCAAAGCATGGGCGGATACATCGACGCCACGTCGACCCATTGGCCGAGCCGGGTGAGAGACGCGTGGAAGAACCCGCTGCCGAATCCCAGGACACAAGCCGAGACGCCGAACGCGAAGGTCAGAGCGGCGCGCTGCTGGGTGGCGAGCGGCCGGGGTTTTCCGGTCCGGCGAAGATCACGGCCGCCGAAGCCGAGCGCGTAGAAGCCGACGACGACGTAGACGAGGTTGGACCATGTGTTCAGCCGCGTGCGGAAGACCTCGCGGGTGAAAACGCCCTCGGCATAGGCCGGCGATCGCAGCTCGCGGCTTTCCAGCCAGCCATCCCAGACATTCCGATCCTTGCCCGTCCAAACAATGCCGAGAAGGACCAGCACCAAAACACTGGTCGCGCTCCAGACGATGACGTGGGCGCTCGCGGACAAACCCGGAGAGACGGACCGCCGGCTCCCGTCGTCACGCGATGGAACTTCAGGCGCGCTCATCATCGGGCGAAGACGTCGAGCTCGTAGATGGACCAGTTGTGTTTGGCGTCCACGTCTTCTTGTCGAGCGGCCGGTCCTTCGACGGAGGAGCCGGCACCGGCTTGGGTGAATCGGTCGGCAGTGTTCCAAGGCGCACAAAATTCCAAGAGCCGGGCCCGACGTTGAATTTCACATGGTCCGCGTCCTGTCCGATCCAGCTCACTCCCGCGACTCCGCCGCGATACGCTCGGTCCCAAATCGTGGTCGCGCCGACTTTGATCGAGTTCAAGCGGGTGAAGAACCGTCTGGCGATTCCGACGATCGCGGTGGTGCTGGCGGGCGAGATCAGGGCCAGCGAATAGTCGGAAGCGGTTTTCTTCAGATCGACCGTGATGTCGCCCTTGATCGACGGCACCACGACTTTGATCAGGTTGACGAGGTTCTGTTCATACTCGGGCACGGCTGTCTTCGGACTCACGCCGTCGTTCCAGCCATGATACCCGACAAAGTTGCTGCTTCCTCCCGCCGCCATGCGTCGCCGCACGGCACTCCCAGCACAGTTCTCCGACCAGGCGCTTCTCCTAGTCCTTCTGTTCCATTGGGACGCTTCCGACTGCCCTGGCTTTTTGTTAATCACCTGGAATTTTTGGAACATGAAGTTCTCCCTCAAGCGAGGACCTCCTTGATCACGCGGCTGTCGCTGAGGAATGCCGCAATCTCCCCGGGAGAAGGAGGCAGTGCTGTGAGATCTAAGGAGCTCGCCGAAGCAGCGCTTCTTTGGTCGCGGGCGGCGCGATTGCAAAACCACCCTTCTCCTTGCCCGTTCCGTCGCATTTGTAGCAGTTGTTATCCGTGCGCCGACGTGGGTTCAACGGACGCCTGATTCCTTCGCGAGCAAGGGCTTCGCGCCCTGCCAGCCCTTGCGCCATTGTGCGGTCAACTGCTCCACCAGCGGCGCGTTGGCGGGGAGGTTGGCGATGTTGGTGTTCTCCTGCGGGTCGGTCTGGTGGTCGTAGAGTTCGATGGCGTCGACTTTGGAATGGTCGTTGCGGCCGACCCAGGCGGTGAAGCGGTAACGGTCGGTCCGCATCGAGTAGCCCATCAGCGCACCGATGCCCGACTTGCCGGCTGCCCGCGGGTATTGGCTGAACGCGGCGGATTTCCACAGCCGTTTCGGATCGTCGAGCACCGGTTTGAAGCTCGTGCCTTCGAGGTGCGCGGGCAGCGGCAGACCGGCGAGCTCCGTGAGGGTCGGGTAGATGTCCACGAACTCCACGATGGAATCGGTGCGGGCACCCGCGTGTTTCATGCCGGGCACCGAGAGGAGCAAGGGAGCGTTCGTATCGTTCTCCGTGTTCGAGTGTTTGCACCACGCGTCGTGCTCGCCGAGTTTCCAGCCGTGGTCGCCCCAGAGGACCACGATGGTGTTTTTGCGGAGGTCGAGCCGGTCGAGTTCGTCGAGCAGCTTGCCGACCTGCGCATCCATGTAGCTGATCGAGGCGTAGTAGCCGTGCTTGAGCTGCCGGGCGAGGTCGTCGGGAATGGAACCGGCCGGGATGGCGTGGTAGTTGCGCAGTTCGCCGCCGGGAAGAATCGAATACTCAGGCGCGTCCTTGGGCCGATACTTGTTGGGAGCGAGCTGGATCTTCGCGGGGTCATGGAGATCCCAGTATTTCTTCGGCGAGACGAACGGCAGGTGCGGTTTGATGAACCCGACCGCGAGGAAGAACGGCTCGGGCTTCGTGCTTAGGCCGCGCAAAGTGGCCACGGCGAGATTGGCAACCTTGCCGTCCTGGAAGGTGTTGTCCGCAACGTCCGCACCTTCAAAGGCAGGGCCGCGCGAGTTCTTTCCCGCGGCCTGTTTCTTGGCCTTCTTTCCCTTCGGTTTCGGTTCCGCGTCGGGATCGGCCGCCTCCGGCTCGCGCTGGTGGAGCGCCATGTTCACCGCAAGGGCGTAGGGCTGCGCTTTGGGCGTCTGCCAGGGCACGGACCAAGTGGCGGAATCGTCGAAGCCGCCGTGGAAGATCTTGCCCATGCCCTGGACGAAGTAGCCGTTCTGTTTGAAGTGCTGGCCGACCGTCACGACGTTCGGCAACGCGGTCCGGAAATGGGTTTCCAGATCCCAGACCCTGGTCGTGTCCGGCCGCGTGCCGGTCATCAAACTCGAACGCGATGGCGAGCAGACGGCCTGCTGGCAATAGGCACGTTTGAAGGTGATGCCGGACTTCGCGAGCCGATCCAGGTTCGGGCTCTTGATGTAGTCGAAGCCGTAGGCCCCGAACTCGGGACGCAGGTCGTCGACCGCGATGAAGAGGATGTTCGGCTTGTCGGCGGCGTCCACCAGCCCGGCGGACAGCAGGCAGGCGATCAGTTGGAGGATTCGTTTCATGGGACTGGGTTCATTCCTTGGCGGACTTCTTCTTGCGATCCAGGTTCGCGTGGCGCCCGGTGCCATCGCCGGTGTCGGGGATGCCGCCGGCGGGATTCAGTTGGGCAAGGACGGCTGCGAGGCGGCCGCGCGCCGCTTTGCTGGCCTCGGTATCGGCGGAGGCGGCGACGAGCGTCTCGGTGAACGGGGCGCCGCTAATGTCGAAGAGTTCGCCCTTCTCGTTCAGCTTCCAACCGGCTTCGCGCACAAACCACATGGCGGCGAGTTGATTGTAGATCCACGCGCGCTTGGTGCCCGCCGCGCCGCGCAGTTGCGGCGCGATGCTATGGCCGTCGAAAATTGTCTTCTCGGGCAACTTGCCGCCGGCAATCCCGGCGAAAGTGGGGAGCCAATCCGAGGAATCGATCAGGTCCGCGGAGACTTTTCCCGAGGGAACTTTGCCCGGCCAGTTGGCGATCATCGGAACGAGCCCGCCGCATTCAAGCATGGAGCCCTTGCTGCCGGAGAGGTTGCGGCCGCCAATGGTCGACAGCTTGTCCTGCGCTTTGCCGGTGCCGTTGTCGCCCATGAAGATGATGAGCGTGTTCTCGCGCAGCTTCAGCGCTTCGAGTTCGGCGACCAGTTTGCCGACGAGCTTGTCCATGTAGCGGATGTTGTCGCCGAACAGATCCTTGCTGTCGGGTGCGCTCTCGGGCGTCCGCACGATTTCGCCGTGCACGTGGACCATCGAGTAGCAGAGGAAGAAGGGCTTGGTCTGGTTCGCACGGAGGAACGCCATGACCCGGTCGTTCATGAGGTCGGGCATGTATTCCTGTTCGCCGAGCTTCAGCTCCCTGCCGTTCATGCGGTAGCCCTCGGACTTCTTCGTCTTCTGGTTCCAGTAGAGGCCGCTGCCGTTGAAGCGCAGGTAGTCGTCGAACCCGGCTTCGTCCGGATCGCCGGGAAGCTGGCCCCATTTGCCGATGGCGGCGGTCGTATAGCCGACGGATTTGAAGACCCGGCCCAACTGGAGCTCCGTCTTAGGCATGCGCATGCATGCGTCCTGATTCGAGGAACCATTCCGGAAAGCGTAGCGCCCCGTCATGATGAGGGCGCGCGAGGGCCCGCAGAGCGCGCCCGTGAAAGCCTGCGTGAAGCGCGTGCCGCCGGCGGCGAGCTTGTCGATGTTGGGCGACCTGTAGTTGTCCGAGCCGTAGCATCCCAGATTCCCAATACCGAGATCGTCGGCGAGGATGAAAACGACGTTGGGCCTTGAAGGCGACCTCGGTTCGGCCGCGCGCAGCGCTGCGGCCGGCGCCAGCAGGAGAGCAGCGACAAAGACGAGAAGGTGTTTCATGCGAAGGTAAATCAGGCCGTAGCCGCTTCAGCGGTTCCGACGGAACGCCCGTTCAATGCGGAGCGCACATTTTGCGATCGGAGGCTTAGGATGATCGTCCCGTTCCTGATTCGGATTGTCCAAGCGATTTACAAAGCGCCCGCCAACCGCGCGGTGGAAACTGGCCGGTAACCTTTCTCCTCCAATACGTCAGGTCTCCATGACATGGTTTCGCAGCCTCCCGATGACCACTGAACCGACCCAGCCCAAGCCGCCTGCGCCATCGGCGAACGCGTCCCAAGGGTCGTTTCGCACTACCCGCTGGACGCAGGTCAGCCGCGCCAAGGCGGAGTCGGCCGACGGCCGGCGCGCGCTGGCGGAACTGTGCGACGCCTATTACGAACCGGTGGCCGCGTTTCTTCGGAGCGAACTCCGAGACGCGGACGCCGCGCGCGAGATGGCGCATGACTTCTTCGAAGGCGTGCTGGCGGGGGGGAGCCATCGACCGGGCCGAGCCGTTGCGCGGCCGCTTTCGGTCCTACCTGCTCGGGGCGGTGAAACATTTCCTTTCGCACCGACGGGTGGCCGCGAGTCGTCTCAAACGCGGCGGCGGCGTGGAGAACGTCTCGCTCTACGACATGGACACGGGCGAGACCCGGCCCATCGCCGACGGAAGCGCCTTGTCGCCGGATGCGGCGTTTGATCGCCAATGGGCGCTGACCGTCCTTGCGCGGGCACTAGAAGCACTGAGCGAGGAATGCGGGACGGAGGGACGCGCCGAGTTCTTCTCGCTCGTCAAACCCTGGCTCACCGGCGATGCCGCCCATGGCGACCAGTCCATCTTGGCCGGGAAATGCGGCATGAATGCAAACGCGCTCAAAGTCGCGATACATCGGCTTAAGCGGCGGTTCCGCCAAGTCCTGCGGGAGGAGGTTGCCGGAACGTTGGACGATTCCGGCGCGATCGAAACGGAGATGCAGGCCCTGTTCGCCGCTCTGGCCAGTTGAGGAACGAAACGTGGTAACCAAACGCCTCCATCGCGTCAGGACACCGGCATGAACGAATCCTTGCCGACGCCCGGTTCCTGCCCGAAGTGCGGCACGGTCCTGCCATCCGCCGCCACGGCCGGGCTTTGTCCGCGATGCCTCATGGCCGAAGCGATGGTCGGGACGCAGCCCGAAGCCGAGCCGACGGCGCAGGGCAAAACAGTCCCGCCCGAAGAGCTGGCGCCGCACTTTCCGCAACTGGAGATCCTTGAATGCCTCGGGCGTGGCGGCATGGGCGTGGTCTACAAGGCCCGCCAGAAGTCCCTCAACCGTCTCGTCGCGCTCAAGCTGCTGGCGCCGGAGCGGGTGGCGGACGCGAAGTTCGCGGAGCGTTTCGCCAACGAGGCCCGGGCGTTGGCGGCGCTCAACCATCCGGGCATCGTCACCATCCACGACTTCGGCCAGGCGGGCGGTTTCTACTACCTGCTTATGGAATTCGTGGACGGCGTCAACCTGCGCCAGGCGATGAAGGCGGGCCGCTTCACGCCGGAGCAGGCGCTGGCCGTCGTGCCGCCCGTCTGCGAAGCGCTTCAGTTCGCGCACGAGCACGGCATCGTGCATCGCGACATCAAGCCGGAGAACCTGCTCCTCGACAAAGACGTCCGGGTGAAGATCGCCGACTTCGGGATCGCGAAGATGCTTCATGCCGATGGCGGCGACGTGGGACTGGCGGAAAGCCAGCCGCCCGGCACCGCGCAATACATGGCGCCGGAGCAGAAGGACCACGGCCGCACCGACCATCGTGCGGACATCTACTCGCTCGGCGTGGTGCTCTACGAACTGCTCACGGGCGAACTCCCCGCCGCGAAACTCCAACCGCCCTCCCGCAAGGTGCAGATCGACGTCCGCCTCGATGAAATCGTGCTGCGCGCGCTGGAGGCGAAGCCGGAGATGCGTTTCCAGACTGCCGCGGAGTTCCGCACCCAGGTGGATGCCGCCACGGACAAGGCGGGAACCGTTCCCGCGGCTGCGGTTGGTGCTGTCAGCGGCATGCAGCAGTTTTTCCAGGCAGTGCTGCCAGCGCGGTGGGCCGAGGCCGTTGGGTCTCCGTCGCGTCGCGGTTGGTCGGTTATCCTGCTGGCGCTCGCGGCATTTCCGCTGACCATCGGTATTGTCCTGGCGGTGCTATTCGTGGTGTGGGGTCGTAATGGCGGAGATTCGTCTCCGCCGGGGACCGGGTTGATCGGAGGATCCGTTTTCTCAGTATTCTTCTGTTTGTTCCTGCTGCTGCGCTGGCTGTGGATTCGTCGGAGTCGAGCGGCTCCATTGGTCAGCCGGACCAGCCGGGCAATAGGTGTCGGCTTGCTTGTTCTGGCGACGGCTTGGGGAGTTTCGCGGTTGCTCGAAGAAAAGGAGGCCTCCCTAGCGCGTTTCACCGTGTTGACCGAAGAGAACCGGACGCAGCAGGCAGTGTGGATGAAGGCCAAGGAGGAGGAAGGCCTGGCCCGCAGCACAGCGAATCGCCTCCAGGGCGAGGCGGCGAACACCGCAACCTCGGTTGATCGCACCCGTTTGGAAAATGAAGCGGCCCAGAAGTCCGGTGAAGCGGCTGCACTGGCCATCTCGGCCGCGACGGCCCAGGCTCAAACCGAGGAAACCTCCACCTCGCTCAACGGCCTGCATTTCCCGACCGAGGCCAACGTCATGCGCGCGTTGTTTCCGGCGGCACCGCTCGTGGCCGTCGGCCTGTTTCTGCTCTTTCGCCGGGGTGCGCCCCGGGTCGAATCCTCCGTGGTGATTCCCCGAACTTGGAGGACCTGGACGGGCCTGGCCCTGCTCACCTTCGGCGCGTGCGTTGCCGGCTTCGGCTTGTGGGCGCTGGCCCAGGTCGCGAACGACCCGAGTTGGAACCCCGGCCGTGGCGAAAGGGTCGTGACGATTGGATCATGGGCGCTGGTTCTGGTTTGCGCGGTGGCCGGGTTCGCCCTGAGAAGTTCTGACCGGCCTGCGGACCCCGGACGCGGATCCGCTGTTCGTCAGGGCTTCCGCGAAACCATGCCCGGCTTGGGTGCCATCATCGTCTCATTCGCCGTGGCGAGGTTCCTGACGATGCAGGAAGCGCGCTCACCGGGGGCGGTCGAACAGTTCTTCGCCGTGCCCACTCCGTTGGTGACATTCGAGTGCGTGCCCGTCGGCGTGAGCAACAACGTCGTGATCGTGGATGTGAGCACGGACGTGCAGCGGACTTCGGCCGAGCTGCGGGTGGGCTTCGCCGGTGCCCGGTTGGGCGGTGACGTCGAGGAGTCGTTGAAAGACGCTTTTTTTTCCGCCGTTCAACGGGACATTCGTCAAGCCGGTGCCACACGCGGGCAATCAGGCGTGGCGAATCCTTCCGGTGGGTCGGCAGACGTGGCGGATGGGATTTGTGCTGCCCGACGCGGTGATCGCCCGACGTGCCTTCGACAATCTCCGTCCCATCGGGCCGCTTCCCGCCAAGCCGCGCCGCACCTTCGCCGGCACGCTGTTCGACGTGCGGCTGGAGAACGGCGAGATGTATGAGGCGTCGCTGGCAATTTCTCCGGTCGTTTCGTCGGGGGACCCGCGTTGGGTGTCCGTCTCGGGTTATTTTTCCCACAATGAAACCTTCGTGGACTTGAAGTGGGAGGTCCTCGCGTCCAGACCGGGCCTCGCCCAGTTCTCGCGCGCCGGCACGCCGATCGCAGTCCTGCAGTCCCAGCACGACAAACAGGCGCAGCTCTATGGCGTCTCGGCCCGGCTGGAGCTCACCAAACTTGCTGCCAGCCGCGTCCTGCTGGTCACAGAGGTTCACGGCACGAAGACGCGCGAGGAGTTCGACGGCAACTTCCGGGAGATCTCCGCCGAACTGCTACGCACCGCGAGCTTCAGCGCGAAATCCGTGGTCAACACGACCATCGAGCTCTGCCAGTTTCGGGGAACATCGTTTAACGTCCATGTGATGGCCTCGGAGGCGCCCGACGCTCGGGCCGATCGACGGAACACAACGCCGGGCATTTCCTTCGGGTTCGGATTGATCGGGTTCCTGTTCCTTGCGGTCGCGGGAGTCGCGTTGCTCGTCGTCCTGATCCGCAAAGGCGGGACTGCGGGAAAGATCGTGGCATTGATCGTTGTCGCGATCGTGCTGTTGACGGCAGTCGCCTGCTTCGCGTGGTTCGGCTACCGGCAGGCAGGTGTGGCGAAAGCCTCCCTGCAAGGCGTTGCTCAGACTGCATCGGCGAAATCCGAGCAGATGGTTTTGGAATCGAACCCGCCCGTCCAGCCCCAGCAACATCCACCCGGCGAGGTGCAGCAGACGCAGAACGGTTTCCGCCTGGCCTTGCCCGCATCGCCACTCGCCACCTTCGAGTTCTCCATCCGTCAGGCCGACGATACCTGGCCGCCGGTGCCTTCGCTCACCGCGCTCGTCGCCACCGGCGAAGGCGGCCACTATTGCGATTCCCTCCGGCGGACATTGCGCCGAGGCAACGGCACCAACTTCACCCACCACGTGACCTACCGCGAAACCCTCGACTGGTGGAATCTCGCCGTGCCATCGCGAGTGGAATTGACGCCGGGCACGCAGCAGACGCTGACGCTCTTCCGCACGCTCGGCACTGCCACCGCGAGCGGCGGGCAGCTGAAGGAAGCCCGCATTGTCACCCGGTGCGATCGGTTGCCTGCGGGCCCGCCGGTTTCGCGGAGACAACATCTCGTCCAGGCCGGCCTTGCCGCGCATGCCTTGATCCATGGTCTCCTGCCGACCACTGGCTATTCGTCGGACCGGGCGACGGCACCCTCGCGATAAGGGCGGACCGGACCCGTCACCGAACGTGCGATGCTACTTCAACGCGTCGCGCTTTGGCGCGGCGGGAACGGTCCGCAGTTCGGGTTGCGTCGTCGCGGCCTCGATGGCGGTGATGGCGTTCATCACGTCGCCGACGCGGCGGTTGTTGAGCGCGCCTTTCGGGAACTCACCTCGGTCGCATTGGGCGTTCAGTTCGTTGATCAGTTCCTTCAGGCCGGGGATGGCTTCGCGCGCGGCGGTGCCGAAGGGGATGATGCCTTTCATGAGCTCGACGTTCCGGGCAACCGCATGGCGGGTGTAGTTTGGCGCAGGCTGGCGTTTCGGGGATGGACTGCGCACGCTCGGCCCATGCCGGACGTCACCCATTTGCTCGCTTCCATCAGGGGCGGCGATCCCAGGGCCGCGGAGGAATTGCTTCCGATTGTCTATGAAGAGCTGCGCAAACTGGCCGCGCACAAGATGGCCGGCGAATCCGCCGGCCACACCCTCCAGCCCACGGCGCTCGTCCACGAGGCATGGCTTCGGCTCGGGGCGGATGAACAGCCCAACTGGCAAAGCCGGACCCACTTCTTCGGGGCCGCCGCCGAGGCGATGCGTCGCATCCTCATTGAACGCGCCCGCCGCCGGATCGCCGCCAAACGCGGTGCCGGTGCCGAAATGGTGGATGTGGACGGAATCGAGATCGCCTCCACCGTGGCGGACGACGACCAGCTGCTCGCGCTGGACGAGGCCCTGGAAAAGTTCACCGCCCTCGATCTGCGCAAAGGGGAGCTGGTAAAACTGCGCTACTTCGTGGGGCTGAACTTCGACGAAGCCGCCGCGGCTCTCGGCATCGCGGTTCCGACCGCCAAACAATGGTGGGCCTACGCCCGCGCCTGGCTGGCCGTCGAGATGCGCTGCCCTACCTTGCCGCAGCCGCTTCGCGACTCCCATTCAACTGCATGAGCCCGGCTAAGCGGGGCGTTCACCCGTTCTGCCACTTGGGCGGATGCGTGTCCCAAGTGCGGCCGGACTGCGGCTCGACTTGGGTGAAGCCCGTGCCCGGCGGCGGGCTGGGAATGCGGATGAGGATGTGGCAGCCGGGACATTCGATCTGCCGGCCGGCGTAACAGGGATCGCACTTCAACGGCTGGTCGCAGTGGGAACAGTAGAACTTGAATTCGTTTGTGCTCATGGTCTTCACCTCTCCATGCGCAAACACGCCGCGAAAAGTATGTGGAAAAATCCACATACTTCCGGCGGGCCGATTTCGCATGTAGAAGCAGATGAACCAATCACCTATGCCATCTCCCCAGGAACGTGAGGCCGCGCTGTTCGCACTGGCCGCCGAGAAGCCCCTCGCGGAGCGGGCAGAATTTCTTCAGGCCGTCTGCGGAGCCGACGCCGCCCTCCGCCAACGCCTTGACGCGCTGCTCGCCGCGCATGAGCAACCGGAAACATTGCTGGCCACTCAAGCCGACACCGCGCGTCCCACGATCAAGCTCGATCTCGCTGATGCGCCCGACGAAGCCGTGGGCCAGACGCTGGGGCGTTACAAGTTGCTGGAGCGGGTCGGCGAAGGCGGCTGCGGCGTCGTCTATGTCGCGGAGCAGACCGAGCCGGTGCGGCGGCGCGTGGCGCTCAAAGTGATCAAGCTGGGCATGGACACCAAGCAGGTGGTGGCGCGATTCGAGGCGGAGCGGCAGGCGCAAACATTGAATCGGTCCGTTTGCAACCGCATTTCCTCACGAAAACAGTTCACCCAGGGCCAGTGCCTTGAGGAACCGGCGCAGTGGCAGCACGCGCAGCGGGCCGTCTTTCAGTTCCACCGTGCCGGTGTAAACGCCGAAGCCTTTCTGAACGATGCCATCCTCCAACAGCCCTTTCAGCGGAGCGCCGAACTCCGTGCGCCATCGCTCGGAAGCCTTGACCTCGATGCCCACGGCGCGCTTGGCCCGCGTCCAGATGAAATCCACTTCGCTGCCGTGCGGCGTGCGCCAGTAGTGAAGCTGCCCGCCGGTGTTGTGCAGCGCCATCGCGGCGCGCAACTCGTGCAGCACCCAGGTCTCCAGCAGGAACCCCCGCTCGCTCCCTTCCAGCGGTTCCCGGGCGCGTCCGGAGAGCGCCCGCGCCACCCCGGGATCGAACAGGTAGAACTTCGGGCTGGCGACTTCCTTGATCTTGGCGCGGCGTTGCCAGGCCGGCAGCCAGAAACCGATGAGCGTGTCCACCAGCACCTCGAAGTAGCCCTGCACGGTGGGCCGCGCGACGGCGGCGTCGCGCGCGAGTCCGGCCACGTTGACGATCTGGCCGTTCATGAGGGTGGCGACTTCGAGAAAGCGGGCGAACGAATCCAGGCTGCGCACCAGTGCCTCCTGCTGAATTTCCTCGCGGATGTAGTTCGACACGTAGGCGTCGAGCACGTCGAGTGCGTGCTCCGGCTCGGCGTGAATCTGCGGCAGCAGACCGAAGCGCAGCACGCGGTCGAGGTCGCAGTCGTAATTCAGTTCGGCGGCGGTGAGCGGGAAGAATTGGCGATTGATGGCGCGACCGGCGAGCAGATTGACATCCAGGCGCTTCAACTTGCGCGCGCTGGAACCGCTCAACGCAAAGCGATATTTGCGGCCCGTCTCCGCGATCAAGGCGTGGACCTCGTTCAAGAGACTGGGCAGGCGCTGCACCTCGTCCACCACCACCCAGCTTCCGCGCGGACGCGCCTCGACCTGTTGGCGAAACGACTCCGGCTGGCGGGTCAGCCCGAGCAGCGTTTGCGTGCGGAACAAGTCGAACCACAGCGCGTCCGGCAACACCTGCCGCAGCCAGGTGCTTTTGCCCGTGCCGCGCGGGCCCAACAGGAAGAACGAATGATCCGGAACTGGATATTGCCGCGTAAACATCGCCAGCAGATTGACGGCAAATATGCTGGCGAGCAATGCAAAACTCTCGAGCCATGAATCCATCTCACGAAGAAGCCTTATTCACGCTGGCGCTAGCTAAACCCACCGCCGAGCGTGCCGCCTTTCTCGACGCCGTATGCGGTGGTGACGCGGCGTTGCGTCAGCGACTCGACGCACTGCTCGCCGCGCATGAACAGCCGGACACGTTGCTCGCCATGCAGGCCGACACGGCCCGTCCTACCATCAAGCTCGATCTCGCCGACGCTCCTGGACAATTTTCTTGGTGAAGCGCCGCGCGGGGTTGGTCGCGTCCTTGCCGCCTCCAGCCTGGCGTGGCAGGCAGTATGGTCGTTTCACCGCGCCCTGCTCTGCGCCGAACTCGGGCGCGCGGATGAAGCCCGGCGCGATTTTGCCAAGGGCCGTGCCGACCTGAAACTGGCCCTCGGGGACAAGCCGGGCCATGACCGGGGCGAGGGCTGGCGATGGCGGGCGAGCTATGACGCCGAATGCTCGCAGCGCGAAGCGGAAGCCGTCTTCAAGGCCAAAGGCATCCCCCTGCCCGAGCCGGACGCGAAGTGAAGCCGGGCCTACCCTCATGGCGATTTCCCAATGAATCCCAACCGCGAAGATGTTACGTCTGCCCTGCGGCTGGGTCACCGGGACGTGTCTGGTGTCAGTTTTCCCAATCTGGAAACAGAACCGACTTCTCGCGTCCCGCCCAATCCTCCATTGAGGCAGGGCCGACTGCTACTCTTCGAACGGCGTTTGGATCAAGCGGCGGGGAAGATCGCGAGCGCCATGAACCAGGCGTTCCGCGAACATCGAGGTCGCGTCGAAGCGATAGAAAATCAAATGCCGATGAAAGGGCTCGTGGATACGGAAGGAGCGAATCCCGGACAGTTCGGGCCAGGTCTTGAATCGAGGGCGGCCCAGCCCCGGTGTCTGGCAAAGCGCCGCCAACGTGGACCGCGCAGCGGAAACAAACCGTTCGGCAATTTCCGGCCCGGCGCGGTCACGATACCAATCCACTCTGCGTTCCAAGTCGGCCCAGAAATAGTCGGACCGCTCCAGCCGCAGCGTCATGGATGGCTCGGTTGGCGTCGCGCACGCCTGTCCAACCGGTCGAAGTCCCTGGTCGTGACGCGCCGGTGGGGGCCGGCCACGGCAGGGAGAAGCAACTCGGCCAGTTCCCGCGAATCTTGTTCGGCTGGATCCTCCTTGGCGTGGAAGTCTCGCAAGGCTTCACGCACCACCTCGCTGGCGTCTGCATACCCGCCACCCCGAACTTTCCTGGCGACGAATTGTTGCAGATTTTTTGGCAGCGTGACTTCCATGGCTGAAAAATCGAAGAGCGCCCGGTGATAGTCAAATCTCATCTACCTGCCATGAACCCCTCTCGCGAAAAACTTCTGTTTCAACTCGCGCTGAGCAAGCCGGCGGAGAAGCGCGCCGCGTTTCTCGACGCCGTGTGCGAAGGCGATGCCGCCCTGCGCGCCCGCCTCGAAGCGTTGCTCGCGGCGCACGACCAGCCCGAAACACTGCTGACCACCCAGGCCGACGAGGCCCGCTTGACGATCAAGCTCGATCTCGCCGATGCGCCCGACGAAGCCGTGGGCCAGACGCTCGGACGCTACAAGCTGCTGGAGCAAATCGGGGAGGGCGGCTGCGGCATGGTCTATGTCGCCGAACAGAAGGAGCCGGTCCGCCGCAAAGTGGCGATCAAGGTCATCAAGCTGGGCATGGACACCAAGCAGGTGGTCGCCCGGTTCGAGGCGGAGCGGCAGGCGCTGGCGATGATGGATCATCCCAACATCGCCAAGGTGCTCGATGCCGGCACGACCGACGTGGGCCGCCCCTACTTCGTGATGGAACTGGTGCGCGGCATCAAGATCACCGACTACTGCGACCAAGCCAACCTTGGCACCAAGGAACGGCTCGACCTCTTCATCAAGGTTTGTCACGCCATCCAGCACGCGCATCAGAAGGGCATCATCCACCGGGACATCAAGCCGTCGAACATCCTTGTGACGCTGCACGACGGGGTCCCGGTGCCGAAGGTGATCGATTTCGGCATCGCCAAGGCGACGGAGGGACGGCTGACGGACGCGGCGGTCTATACGCAGTTGAATCAGTTCATGGGTACGCCGGCCTACATGTCGCCGGAACAGGCGGAGATGAGCGGGCTGGACATTGATACGCGCTCGGACATCAACAGCCTGGGCGTGTTGCTCTACG
>JAYVSO010000089.1:0-42861 GCA_043775315.1 Verrucomicrobiota bacterium | reverse complement strand
TCGCCTGGGCAAAGATCCCGAAGAGCGCAAACCGTTTATCGCGAACATGACCCTTGCGCATCAGTACATCCACAATGAGAGAGTGCGCTACTACCTGGTTGGAGCGGAGCAACAAGAGAACGGCGATGTTGTTCTCGATGTGGAGCAAGCCCTACGCTTCACTCTGGAAATACCCGAGGAAGAAAAAGAAGAGACGCTGATCATTGTCAACCTGAGCCTGACATGGACCCGCTCCTCGGGAGTGTGGTATCTCAAGCGCCACGAGTACTTCACTGCCGATGGCTTCACGAACAACGAGCGGGATGATTTTGTCCAGAAGCAAAAAAATAAGAAGAAAGAACCGATAAGAGTACCATGAAACAAAAATTCCTCATTCTGGCGGCCCTCGTGGCCCTCACCTCGTCCGCACAGGCAAAAGACGACCAGAAAGCCATCCAGTCACAGTACGATAAACGCTCTGCCGCTGCCGCCAAGAAAGATGTCGCAGGCTCGCTTGCGATCAACGCGCCGGAGTTTGTCAGTGTGGGGCTCAAAGGCGACAAACGCACCATGGTGCAGATCAAGCCGCAAATTACTCAAGCCTTTAGCAGTCTCAAGTCCTACTTACTCACGACGAAGATCACCAAGTGTGTCGTGACAGGCAGTACCGCGACAGTCAAGACGCTAGACAGCCTCACCCTGGTTGGCAAGAACAGACAGGAGTCGGAGGCGACCAGTGAGGACACCTGGGTAAAAAAAGGCGGTCAGTGGCTTCGCACTCAAAACAAGCTTCTCACCAGCAAGATCAAGAGCAACAAGCCCGGCTAGCTCAGAATATCTTTGACCACGCTGCCGTGCACATCCGTGAGGCGGAAGTCTCGGCCTGAGTAGCGGTAGGTGAGTTTTTCGTGGTTCAGGCCCAGGCAGTGCAGGATCGTGGCTTGCAAGTCATGGACATGGACTTTGTTCTCCACCACATGAAAGCCCAAGTCGTCTGTCGCACCGTAGGTCACACCGCCTTTAATTCCACCGCCCGCCAGCCACATCGTGTAGGCTTGCGGGTGGTGGTCACGGCCCTGCGAGCGGCCCAGTGCGGGATTGTTCTCCACCATCGGAGTGCGGCCAAACTCCCCGCCCCAGATCACCAGTGTCTCATCGAGTAGCCCACGCTGCTTGAGGTCTTTCACCAGCGCCGCCGATGCCTGGTCGGTCTCTTTACACTTATTGCGGCTCGTTCCCGCCACATCGGAGTGCGCGTCCCAGCCCTCGTGGTAGATAGTGACAAAGCGTACGCCTCGCTCGATCATGCGCCGTGCGAGTAAACACGCGCGGGCGAAACTGGGCTTGTTAGGGTCGCAGCCGTACAGGGCAAGCGTCTCTTTGCTCTCGGACTTTAGATCCATCACCTCAGGAGCGCTGGTCTGCAAGCGAAACGCAAGCTCGTAGCTTGCGATGCGCGAGGCAATCTCCGGATCCGAGTCGCGCCGATTCAGAGTTCCCAGCAAGTCCAGCGTCTCGCGCTGCAATTTCGCGTCCACACCCGCCGGACTACTCACATCTAAAATCGGGTCGCCGGAGTTGCGCAGCCGCACGCCCGCGTATTTTGTGGGCAGAAACCCACTCGACCAGTTGGCCGCCCCACCGGAGATGCCCGCGCCGGTGCTCATCACCACAAAGTCCGGCAGGTCTTTCGCCCCCGCTCCAAGACCATAGACCACCCAGGAGCCCATTGCGGGCCTCCCCGGCTGGCCATTGCCGGTGTTCCAGAAGATCTGTGCGGGGGCATGATTAAACTGATCGGTGCTGACGCTCTTCACCAGACAAATCTCATCAGCCACACTCCCGAGGTGCGGCAACATCTCCGAGAGCTCCATGCCACACTGCCCGTGCTTCTGGAACTTAAAGCGCGGCCCGAGCACGGCGGCATCGGCGCGAATAAAGGCGTAGCGCTGGTTCTTATACACCGACGGTGGCAGTGGCTGGCCTTCTAGCTTGACCAGCTCAGGCTTGTAGTCAAAGAGATCGAGCTGGGAGGGTGCGCCCGCCATAAACAAATGGATGACGTGCTTGGCTCGCCCTCCTCCCAGCCCCCTGGCCCCCGCCAAGCGAGGGGAACTACTGGTAAGCAGCCCCGCCAGCGCGAGCTTGCCAACTCCAACACCGCACTCCTCGAAGAAGTGCCGCCGCGTGATGTGTAAATTCCGTTTGTTTATTTTGTTCATGGTAAAAATGCCTTTGCCCAGTCTCTATCTTCCGAGTGGAGCGGAGGAAGGGGAGATTGCCTGTAGTCTATGGTCTCACCGTAGCGCCCTCCGTCGTAGACAGCGGTGAAAACTTCTTGCAAGTCAAGAGCAATGTCAGGGAGTTCTTCTGTTAGTGGCACAGCGACGCGAGGAAGCCGGTCACGGAGGCCAAATGCCCAGGTGACGAAACGCCAGGAGCCATCACCACGGTGCAGACAGGCAAGATATTCTTTTCCAGGCTCAGAGAGTTTGGGAAGTGCAATGGTATGCTCTCCTGCACGAAGAAGGTCTATCTCTAAGAAATGCACATCACTTCGCAATAAGTCATATTGTTTGCGGCGGTACTCTTCCCGACCTCTTCCCGACATTTTGTTAGCAAGACTGAGAAGCTCAATAACAGTCACGACTTGCCCGCCTTGTTTCACGGAGCGTATTTCGACAAAGCTCTCTCGCACTTCTTCGGGGGGCGCAAAGTAAATAATAGGCTTATCAATAACTGCGGCACCTACGACTCCTGTCGGGCGCTCGGGAATCTGGCGGGTGAGAGCAATATCGGGATAAATAGAGCGGTCTGGTTCGACGACATAAAGTCTTTCCTCAGTGCGTGCGACAAAACCCAGCGGTAGTGTGGCGTTTAGTGCGACGCGAACCTCGACAAGAAAACTGGAGTGTACATCGCGCCAGTAATCAGGGGATTCCAGATAAGGATCCATTCCAGGAAAAGGACTTGGCATTGTTATAGCTCCAGCATGGAGGGCGGAAGAGCCTGACCTTCGAGCTTCGCGAAGTGCCGCCGGGTGATGTTTAAGTTTCGTTCGTTCATGGTTTCATTTCCTAGCGATATAATAGCACCATGCCCACTCGAAAAAGCTTTTCTAAGTTCAATACAAAATCAGCCATGCAAACCATCAATCAAGAGCGCTTGAGCGAATGGCAAATGACGTTTGTACCTGCTGCTCCCAGTGAACCGCTCCTGCTTCATCTGGAGCGCATTAAATCTTTCGATCTGACCTCAACAGAGCGGGCAAAAGAGCTGATTATTGATGCCCTCTGTGCCGAGGTGGCTCCCCACTATCCTGGTCTGAAAATCTGGAAATCCGCGCCACTGGAAAGCTCGGAGCTGACGGGTGAGGCCGACTATCTGGTAACTCCCAACCGCGCCTATATTGACACGCCGCTTCTCTGTGTGGTCGAAGCGAAGAAAGATGACTTTGAGAAAGGGCTGGCGCAGTGCCTGGTTGAAATGCACGCCTGCGCCGAGATCAACGCCGCTGTCGGACTGACTCCCGATCTCTTTGGCATTGTCACCAACGGCCAGGCATGGCAGTTTTATCATAGGCGCACCGATGGCAGTGTGGCAGAGTCGGCGCTCTTTGCGATGCGTGATATGGATGATCTTCTGGGTGCCCTTCATCTGGTTTTCTCTCAGTGTGCGGCGAACCTACCTTAGAATTGTCAAGTCCAGCAAAGTGTCCGGGATGAGCTTTTCGAACTCGGCTTGAGGCACTTTGAGATAGACCCAATGTGTCTGGGTTAGCTCTGTGGCACTTTCGCACCAGAGGGTGGCAGCGCGGTCTTTGTGCTTGACATCTATATCCTCTCGCCCTTTGGTTTCTAAAACATAGTGTGTGCCCTCTTTACTTACGGCGATAAAATCCGGCTCGTAGTAGCGCAGGTTGGCGGCACTATCGGTGTACTCGATGCTGAAGCCGAGCTGCGACGGGAGCTTGGCGAAGCGCTCGACATCGGCGGAAGCTTCCAGGAACTTACCGAAGCGGCGCTCGAAGTCGTTCTCAGGGGCCACGACATTGTAGACGGTTTTTTTGGCCTCGAAGGTGGGGCGGGAGAAGGCGAATGGGGCGGTCTCGGAGAGGCGGCGGGCTTCGGTTTTTAGCTCAGGGGTCTGCTCCTCGACGACGAGGGTACGCAGGGCAGAAGCGAAGGTCTTGATGGTGACATACGAGGCGATATTGTTGCTGATGGCGCGGATGAGCTCGGGGGTATTGAGATCCACGGGCTTACCAAAGGCTTTCTCACTGAGAAACTGGCGGACTTTGGGAGCAAGCGCGGCGAACTGTGAGGGGAGCTTGACATCCTGGGCGATGCGCTTGGCGTAGTAGGAGATGACTTCCTGCGCGGTCTGAGGGACGGGGATGGTGTAGTCTCGGTCTATGACTTTTTGCAGGCTGAGAATATCGTAGCCTTCGTAGTGGAAGTCTTGCGCGGCGGCATCGTTGTCTTTGAGGGGGAGCTTGGGACAGGTGAAATTTAAGACATCGAGCGCCTCAATCTCGGCAGCGAGGGTTTTCTTTCGGGTGAGAAGCGGGGTGAGCTGAGGGATGCAAATGTCTCTGTCTGATTTATTGGGGTCGGGGTGAACATTAGTGATCTGGACTTTATCTTTGCCCAGTTCAAACGTGTCTAAGACAATGTTCTCGTCTTTTTCCAGCTCCTCCACAAACTCGATGAACTTCTTATTGCCGATAATATCCACGCGCTCGGTGTAGCCGGAGTTAGCATCACGGAACATGAGGCGCAGGCCGCGCCCGATGGTCTGCTCGGGGAGGATATTGGCTTTGCTGGAGTAGGGACGGAGGCCGACAATAACCGTTACGTTTTGCACGTCCCAGCCCTCGCGTAGCATCAAGACACTCACAATGGCATTGACAGGGTTGGTGAGGTCATCGGCCTCTCGTGCAGCTTTCCGGGCACTGTCTAGGTCTTTCTTGCTAACATCGCCGCTACGGTCAGTGTGAATGGTGAGCAAGCCGTCGCCGCCGAACTCCGTGGGATACTTGTTCTTTAAGAAATCCGCGACATCGTCGGCCTCGCTGGTATCATTGAGCATGACAAAGAGCAGGGGCTTTTTCCCAAGGGGCGTGAGCTGTTCCTTGTACTCTTTCCAGCGCTCGACAGCGGCAACCAAGTACGGCTGATAGCGCACACTGGCAATGTCGGACTGGGCTTCGGTGATCCCGGAGGCGATTCCTTTGACGGGGCGCTTGACAATGCCGTCTATGATGGCCTGCTTGAGCGGGTAGTCGTAGATTGTCCAGGTGAAGAGGCCGCCTTTGTTGTACCGGGGGGTTGCCGTGACATCGAGCTGAAGCACCCCACCGCCATTGGTTACTAGCCCCTCGTGCAGTGTGCGAATGATCTCATTCCACTTGAGCTTCTCGTCGTGTGTGTGGTGTGCTTCGTCGTTGAGCACTAGGCACTTGCCGCCCCGTGCCTGCAAACGCTCGGTGAAGTCTTCGGTCTCTTGCTTTCTGCTGGGCGGCTTGCTTCCCATCAGCGCCGCCATTGCGTCTGGTTCGTCGCTCTCGCCGCTCTCACTGCCGCGCTGAAGCTGCTGAATATTGGTGAGATAGAGTGCCCCCTGTGCGCTTGCCCGCTCCGCCTCGCCGCGTGTGTAGACATCAAAGTCCCAGAAGGCGGCAAGGGACGGCGGAATGAGCGGGTCGGCCTTGAAGATACGCCCTCCGGCAAAGTCGGAGGCGAGCCGCTCATACACAATCACATTGGGGGCTAGCAAGAGAAAGCTCTTAGGGTAGTCGGTCTCGCTCTCTAAGACACTGTTGAAGTAGTTCCAGACAAGAGCAAGGCTCATGACTTTGGTTTTTCCTGAGCCGGTTGCCATTTTCAAACAGTAGCGCGGGAAGTCATCGTACTGGAGCAAGTTTAACTTATCATTACCGGCATACTCGGCGACAAGCTCACTAAGCCGTCGCACTTTTACAACTTCATAGAGATAGATGAGGGTCTCGATAGCCTCTTGCTGGGCGTAGTGATAAGCGAAGCGCTTTCCTCCGTGCAGGCGATGGTCATTATAAAACCACCAGTTCAGGAGTATCTTGGTAGTTTGGGTTACTCCTTTGTAGCCTTTGTCTTTCCATGCCTTAACTGCCAGCCGAATAGCAGGAACACACGGCGCGGTAGTGACGCGTGCTTCTAATAAGTTTAACTGTCCTGCACTAGCTGGTTTTCTTGCCATGTTGTTATCCAATCCCCCAGCCCCCGTCCGACGGGGGAGATATGCGATAGCCTACCCCCCAGCCCCCGTCCGACGGGGGAGATTAAAGAAGAAGTCTCTTTCGTTATTGTCCCCCCGCCCAGCGGGGGTTAGGGGGCAATCCAATCCCCCAGCCCCCGTCCGACGGGGGAGATATGCGATAGCCTACCCCCCAGCCCCCGTCCGACGGGGGAGATATATTGTAAATTCCTTATTGTCCCCCCGCTGGGCGGGGGTTAGGGGGTTGGCACTTCCTTCTTGCTGTTCTTGCGTGTATTACCCGTTTTATGCTTTGATTTAGGAATAAACCCCAAAGCTTCGTAGAGTGCGCCATCGTCCCCGCCCACGGTGGGGTCTGCAATGACACTTTTCTTGATAGCATCCATTGCTTTTATAGTTGCCTGATCCACATTGTCTCGGTTCTCGATAGCGCCTTCTAGCACCACCTGTGCATCGCGCACAGACTTACGGGCATCTACGGAGGGCAGTACAGTCGCCTTAAACTGATCGAGGGTCATTCCTCCAAAACTTTTTGTGGGGGTTAGGTTTTCCCAAGCAACCATGAATCGCTCGTAGTTCTCTTCTACCTTCCCCGGTGTCACTTTTGCCATCTTGCTCATCCCTTTCTGCAAGTCACTCTTTGTCACCTGCATCTTACCAAAAGTCACTCACTACTCTGTGCTTTCTTTTTGCTTCTTAAAGCTTGTCACCTGCCTCTTGAAACATTTAATAAAGCTACCCCTACGGGTCACTTACAGCTTGTGTTAAGTCACTGTCACATGCAGCGTTTTTGTGGTGTCGTTGCCCAGAATATCAATGACCTTAATCAGTATAACATAGGTTCCCGGCTCCGCATAGCTATAGGCAACCCGCTTTTGTAGCTCCGGGTTCTTCTTACTGCGGTAGGTCTGCCACTGGTTATGGAACGTGTCGCCCTTAAAGTCCCAGTCTACGGCCCAGTAATCTACCCACTGTGCCCAGTGCTTAATGGCTCGCTGTACATCGTCTGGAACATCGTCGGTGGGGATGACAAAGTCGGTTAGTTCCACTGTCACGCTCTTTCCCGTCTGCGTTTTGTCTACCGAGAGTGCCGCCAGCTCAAAGAACTTGATGTCTCCCTGCTCCACGGCTTTTTTCTCTAGCACTTCGCGAGGTATTTTATAGAACCGCGCCTGAATCCCCGCCTCGGCCACGGTCTGCTTGCCCACTTCATTGACCTCAAAGGCAAAGTCCCAGCCCAGAATATCCACCCCGGTCTCTTTAGGCGCGTCTTCGCCCGTCCCCATGCGCTTCTTGAACTCAATGGCGATCTGCGTAATGTCCCCAGTACTGACCGGTGCATCCACGCCGCCGATATGCACCATGCGCCCGTTCTTTATCCCATGTAGCCACGTCCCGCTCTCTAGCTGCCGTGCCTTGAATAGCTCTAGGATAAACTTTCGGTACGCCGTCTCTATCGCCGCCGCCTTGTCCTTATTCCCAAACTCTGCCACCTGCCACTGCTGCCGCTCGTACTTACCGAGGTTCTGCACCACAAAGGGTTTTACTGCTTCGATTCCGAGTAGCCTCTTCCGCGCCGTATGAATCGCAAACCGCCCCAGATCGCACGTAATCCACCGCCGATTCAGCCTCTCCGCCGTCGCCGCCGTCGTCCCAGAGCCACAGAAGCAATCAAGAACTAAATCTCCTTCGTTACTACTGGCCTTGATAATTCTCTCCAGCAACGCTTCCGGTTTTTGTGTTGAATAATCAACTCTTTCGGTATGCTGTGCAGAAATAGGTTTTACATCAATCCACATATCAGTCATAGGTTGACCTTCAAGTTCATGAAGATAAACCTTACGCATAATTCTTCCATCGGTCTTTTCAGGAAAATGCAATCTGTCTTCTTTATCTAGTTGCTTCATTTTATCAATGGCAACACGCCATCCTTTCGCAGGAGGTGGGTATCCTTTATAAGGATAAGTCAAGTTTGGACGAGGATGAGGAGATGTCAAATTTTCTAATTTATAAACACCACGTTCATCTTTATGCCGGAAAAAATCATCCAGATAATCTTGAGAGTGTGCATGATAAAAACGATTGAGAATGTACTTTGGTGATTTAGAATAATAAAAGATTACATCATGTGACCTACCAAGTGATCTTTGTGAATCACCATGACCATAACTTCTTTTCCATACAATCTCATTTATGAAGTTTTCTGCCCCGAATATTTCATCCATCACAATTTTTGCGTAGTGTCCAACATTGTGATCTAAATGAACATAGATACTGCCCGTCTCACTAAGCATTTCCCTTAGCAAGACAGCAGTTTCGTAGAACCATTTGAGATACGAATCAAGCCCCTTCCCCCACGTATCACGATACGCCTTCTGCTCGATAACACTCGGCTCCTTCGTGAACGTCTCCTCACTATCCGGGATGGTTCTTGTAAACGAGAAGTTCGCCCCGGTGTCGAACGGAGGATCAATGTAGATCAAGTCCACCTTCCCCGCGAACTCCGGCAGCAGCGACGGCAGGACGTACTTCTTATCGCCCCAGATCAGACGGTTCCGCCACTCGCTCTCGCGCCCCGTGGCAAACAGGCTGGCTGTCCGGCTACGGTCTTCCGTGCTCTCGTTTACCGTCTCAATCGTCTGGAACGGCAGCGACACCCGCACGGGCGGGGTCTTGATGCGCTTGCCGCTCTTCGCGTCTTGTGTGTACTTCCCGTCCCAAATCAGCTCTGTCATGGTTGTTATTTTACCCGTTTACGCGCTGTTTCTACCTCTCCCCGCCGCTGAGACGGCGACCCTCTCCGGCTTCGCGAAGAGGGTTTTAGCATCCCCCTCATGCTCCCCCTTCGCGAAGCCGGAGGGGGAAGCCGAGGAACGAGGCAGGGGGAGGCAAAAATAGCACTCACCGCTTCACAATCGCCTCATCCAGATTAAGCACCGCGCGCGCCAGCGCTGTCCACGCGGCCTGCTCAGGCGTTGCCGTCTCACTGCCACAGAGGGCCTTGGCACTCAGTTCCCCGGAAGCGAACCGGGCGTGCTGTTTCTCGTAAAAGCCTTCGAGTGCCGCAAGCTCGTCCCAGTGCGGCGGGCGTGTCACCACGCGCCGGAAGAGTCGTGAGATTCGGGTTGCGCTGAGGCCGGACTCACTTGCCATGCGCTTACCGAGAGCTTGTGCAGTCTCCATAAAGACCGTGTCATTGAGAAGCGTGAGCGCCTGCAACGGCGTGTTGCTGCGAACCCGCCGGAGCACGCAGAACTCCCGGCTCGGCGCGTCGAAAGTGACCATCGACGGATACGGGCTCGTGCGCCGCCAGAAGGTGTAGATGCCGCGCCGGTGTTGGTCCTCGTTCGTCGGCGTCTCCCATTTGTCGCCGCTGTAGACCATCTGCCAGACGCCTTCCGGTTGCGGCGGCATCACGCTGGGTCCGCCGAGTTTCGCGCTCAGGAGACCGGCCACGGCGAGGGCCTGGTCGCGGATGGCTTCGGCCTCCAGGCGGATGCGCGGGCCGCGGGCGAAGAGGCGGTTGAACTGGTCCTTCTCAAACAGCGCCGGCGTCACCTTCGAGTTCTGGCGGTAGGTGGCGGATGAAACGATGAGCGCATGGATGTGCTTCAGGCTCCACGACTGCGCCAGCCGTCCGTCCGGTCCCGGAATCGTCGGGTGCATGAACTCCATCGCCAGCCAATCGAGGAGCTCGGGATGCGTGGGATTCTCGCTCATCGTGCCGAAGTCCTCCGTGGTCTCGACGATGCCGCGTCCGAAGTAGGACTCCCAGATGCGGTTCACCGTCACGCGGGCCGTGAGCGGGTTGTCCGTGCTCACAATCCACTCCGCGAAACCCAGTCGGTTGGTGGCCTGGCCTGCGGGGAATCCGTGGAGCGAGGACGGCGTTCCGGGCACGACTTCCTCGCCTTTGTTGAGGAAGGAACCACGGATGTGGCGGTTCGTCTTCCGGGGCTCCTTGAGCTCCGCCATGACGCTGGTGATGGGAATGGCGCCGTGGAAATCGTCGGCCGCCTTCTTCGTTTTCGCCGCGTTGGCCACCAACGGCTGCGTGATGGATGACTGGTCGCGGTAGAAGTCCGCCAACCGGGCCGCCTGCTTCGTGTCCCGGGCGGCGGGTGCCGATGTCAGGATCTTCTGGATGTCCCCCGGCAGCGCGGCGTTCGTCACCGTGGCTGAACTCGTCACCGACAAACGGAAGCGCCCGAGCGAATGCCTGGTCCATTCCTTGTTCTGATGTTCGAGCCGGAAGGTGATTTCCGACCTGCCGTCCAGCTCGACGGGCGTGGCCGGGGCGAACACGGCGACATGGCGTTTGCCGAACTCCGGTCCCCAGGCCCAACCGGTCTGGTCCTTGCCGTCGATGGCGTTCGTCACGGGATAAGTCGGCTGCGAATAATCTGCGCTGGCATGGGTCAGGACTACCGGGTTGCCGTCCACCGCGACCCGGAACTCCGTCAGGATGATGTTGCCCTGGCCGCTGCGGCCCGGGCCTTTGCCGGGAAGCGAATCGTCCGGCAACGCCTCCAGCCGAAAGCCGGTGATCGGCTTGAGCGCGGCCTTGGCGCGGATGGTGTAGCCATCGGTATCGGGCGCGTTGCCCTGCGCCAAGAGTTCTCCGGCACCGAGGTTGGTGAAGGTCGTTCCACTGTCCGAAGCGGAGCGGATGATTTCCACCGGCTCCCACTTCGCGAGCGTGGCCGTGGTCCGCTTTTCCCAGTCCGCGAGGTCGCGCAGGAATTCGTCGGACTTCAGCGCAGTCGCCAGCGCCTTGTCGGCGGCGCTCTGCTTTTCACGGAGAGAAGCGAGCTGCTGTTCCTGGCCTGCGGCGAAGACCTTGAGCGTCGGCATCTCGTCGTCTTGGTCCGCGTCCTCCGTCGAGTTGAGGAACGCCATCGTGCGGTAGTAGTCCGTCATGGTGAACGGGTCATACTTGTGGTTGTGGCACTGGGCGCAGCTGAAGGTCGTTCCCATCCAGACGGCGTAGGTCGTGTTCACGCGGTCGACCACGGCCTCGTAGCGGAACTCCTCGTTGTCCGTGCCGCCCTCGGTGTTGGTCATCGTGTTGCGATGGAAGCCGGTCGCGACCTTCTGGTCCTGGGTGGCATCCGGCAGCAGGTCGCCGGCGATCTGCTCGACGGAGAACCGGTCGAAGGGCAGGTCGCGGTTCAACGCGCCGATGACCCAGTCGCGGTAGGGCCACATGGAGCGGCGGTTGTCCTTCTCGTAGCCCTGCGTGTCGGCGTAGCGCGCGAGATCGAGCCACGGCCGCGCCCAGCGTTCGCCGTAGCGGGGCGACTCGAGCAGACGGTGGACAGCCTTGGCATAGGCATCGGGGCTGCGGTCCTTTTCAAACGCCCGCACTTCGTCCAACGAGGGCGGCAGTCCGATCAGGTCGAGCGAGACGCGCCGGAGGAGCTGAGCTCGGTCAGCCTCCGGTGACGGCTTCAGCTTTTCCTGCTTGAGCCGGGCGAGGACGAAGGCATCGATCGGGTTCTTCACCCAGCGACGTTCCGACGACGGGAGCCTGGGTTCGGCGGGGCGCTGCGGCTTCACGTAGGCCCAATGGATCTTCTGCTGCACCGACACGTCCGCCGGCCAGACCGCGCCCTGGTCGATCCAGGCCCGAAGCAGCCCGATCTGATGTGCTGTCAGGCGTTCGCCCTTCGGCGGCATGGTGGCATCCGGGACGAGCCCGGCGACGACGTGGATGAGGTAGCTCTCGGCACTTTTGCCGCGGATCACTCCCGGCTTTCCGGAATCGCCACCAACCAGCAGGTCGTCCAATCGGTCCAGACGAATGCCGCCCTTGTGCTTCTTGGTGTCGTGGCATTCGAGGCAGCGGCTCTCGATGATCGGCTGGATGTGTTTCTTGAAATCAACGGTCTCGGCCGCCGCCGCCGGGAGCGTGACGGGGTCCGCCGCAGGCAGCTGCGATGGCAATATCAGCAGAGCCGACAGGACGACGAACAAGCTGGACGAACGAGCACGCATGGCAGGGATTTTTTGGACGCCGGAAGTTCGCAAAGATTCGAGCTAACGAACAGGCAGGATTTCCCCCCCTGCAACATCGGCCATCTTCCGTTCAGCAAAACACGCCCGGCCCGTATTCGGCCGGAATTTTTCATGGCTGACGAACGCCCATGTGCCAGCTTTCAGCAGACCCATGACGTTTCCCGCCGCCATCCGATGGTTGATGCTCCTCACGACCCTTGGAGCCGTGATCGGCTCCGCCCCCGCCGACGCGGCGACTTCCGCTGTGCCGCCCGACAGGGTCAGCTTCAACTTCGACATCCGCCCGATCCTTTCGGACCGCTGTTTCTTCTGCCACGGCCCCGATGAAGGCAAACGCAAGTCCAAGCTCCGGCTGGACACCGAGGACGGCGCGACGGGTTTGCGCAAGGGCGGCCCGGCCATCATTCGCGGCAAACCCGACGAATCGGAGCTGATCAAGCGCATCCTCTCGACCGATCCCGAGGAGATGATGCCGCCGCCCGAGTCGCATCTCACCGTGACGGAAGCCGAGAAGTCCCTCCTCCGTCGCTGGATCGAACAGGGAGCGCTTTGGGGCAACCACTGGTCCTTTGAAACCATCCGTAAGATCTCTCCGCCCAAAGTCTCCGATAAGAACTGGCCCAAGAACGACATCGACCGCTTCGTCCTCGCCCGCCTCGATCGCGAAGGTCTCAAGCCCCAGCCCGAAGCCTCGAAGGAACGTCTCATTCGCCGGCTGTCCTTCGACCTCACGGGCCTTCCGCCTTCAGTCGTAGAGATCGACGCGTTCCTCGCCGACACCTCGGCCAACGCCTATGAGAAGGTAGTCGACCGTCTGCTGGCCTCACCGACCTACGGCGAACGCATGGCCAACGACTGGATGGACCTCGCGCGCTATGCCGACACCTATGGCTACCAGTCCGATGTCGAGGTCGACTTCTCGGCGTGGCGCGACTGGGTCATCGCTTCCTTCAACCGCAACCTGCGCTACGACCAGTTCATCACCTGGCAGCTTGCGGGCGATCTCCTGCCCGACGCCACGGACGAACAGCGCCTCGCCACGGCCTTCAACCGGCTCCACCGCCAGACCAACGAAGGCGGCAGCATCGAGGAGGAGTTCCGGCAGGAATACGTGGCCGACCGGATCCACACGGCGGGCATGGCGTTCCTCGGACTGACGTTTGAATGTGCGCGTTGCCACGACCACAAATACGATCCCATCAGCCAGCGCGACTACTATTCGATGGCCGCGTTCTTCAACTCCATCGACGAGAGCGGGATCTACTCCCACTTCACCAGCGCCACGCCCGCGCCCACGCTCCTGCTCTACAAGGGCGACGAGAAACAGCGCCACGCCCGGCTCAAGGCCGACATCGCGAATGCGGAGAAGGAGCTGGCGAAGCTGAAGGGGAAAGCCGCCAAAGCCCAAGGTAGGGCAGTCATCTTGCCTGCCCCGGTCTTTAGTTCTTCGGGCGACATTGGATTTGCTGTGGCCGCCAATGGGCAGGCTGGAAGCCCGCCCTACCTTTCGCCCGTCGCCGCGTTCAACTTCGACGCCGTTGTCGACGGCAAGTTCACCAACTCGGTCGGCACCAACGCCGCCAGTCTCTCAGACAATCCACAGCTCACACCCGGCCGCTCCGGCCACGCCGTGCTCTTCAGCGGCGACAACGAGGTCGTCTGTCGCAACGTTGGCGACTTCAGCCGCACCCAGCCCTTCAGCATGGCGCTCTGGCTCAAGCCCGCCGACGCAGGCCCACGCCAAGTCGTGCTCCATCATTCCAGGGCCTGGAGCGATTCCGGCAGCCGTGGCTACGAACTCGTTCTGGAAAATGGGAAACCCTTCTTCGGCCTCATCCACTTCTGGCCCGGCAACGCCATCGCCATCCTCGCCAAGCGGGCCTTGGCCACCAACGACTGGTCCCATCTCACGCTCACCTACGACGGTTCCAGCCGCGCGGCGGGCCTTCGACTCTTCCTAAACGGCCGGCCGCTCGAGGCCGAGATTGTCCGCGACAATCTCTTCAAGGACATCCAACACCGCGCGGAATGGGGCGACAACGAAGTCGGCAACATCCACCTGACGCTCGGCGGACGCTTTCGTGACAACGGCTTCAAAGGCGGGGCCATCGATGAACTCCAAGTCTTCAACACCACGCTCACCGAAGTCGAAGCCGCCAGCCTCGTCGGCCTGCCAGCCACTTCGTTGCCCAGAGAATCGGGTATCCGGCATCTGGCATCCCGCTTCGACACCAACGTCTTCGCCGCCACCGCGCGGCTGAAGGAACTGCGCGATCAAGAAAACACCCTCGTTACCCGCGTGAAGGAAATCATGACGATGGAGGAAATGCCCAAGCCCCGTGAAACACATCTGCTCAAGCGCGGCGCCTACGATTCTCCGGGCGAAATTGTCATCGCCAACACGCCGGAACGCATCATGCCCTTCTCTGGAAAACTTCCCCGCAACCGCCTCGGCCTCGCCAAGTGGATGACCGATCCGAAGAACCCGCTCACCGCGCGCGTCGCCGTGAACCGCGTCTGGAAGCTGCACTTCGGCCGGGGACTGGTGAACACGCTGAACGACTTCGGTTCGCAGGGTGAACTTCCCACGCACCCGGAGCTGCTCGACTGGCTTTCCCTGCGCCTCATCGACTCCGGCTGGGACCGCAAGGCCCTGCACAGGCTCATCGTCATGTCCGCCACCTACCGTCAGGCCACCGACGCGCCACGCGACCAGATCGCGGCCGATCCCGACAACCGCCTGCTGGCCCGGGGACCGAAGCACCGCCTCGCCGCCGAACAGATCCGCGACGCCGCCCTCGCCGTCAGCGGCACGCTCAACCGCCAGATCGGCGGCCCCAGCGTCAAGCCGTATCAGCCCGCCGGCGTCTGGGAAGAAGCCGGCACTGGAAAGGTCTACACCCAGGACAAGGGCGACAAACTCTACCGCCGCAGCCTCTACACCTTCTGGCGCCGCACCGCACCACCGCCGTCGATGCTCAGCTTCGACGCGGTCACGCGTGAAGTCTGCACCGCCAAACGCGAAGTCACCGCCACGCCGCTCCAGGCGCTGGTGCTGCTCAACGATCCGCAGTTCCTCGAAGCCGCCCGCCTATTGGCCGAGAAGCTCCTTCGCGCCGCGCCGAACAACATCGTCGCGCGGATCAACGAAGGCTTCCGCACCGTGACTGGACGGACGCCCAACGCCCGAGAACTCGCCGTCCTCCGCCGTCTCTACGACGAGCAGCGCAACCACTTCACGGCCGATCCCGCCTCCGCGACCAAGCTCCTTGAAGTTGGAGAACGTTCCGTCGACGCGGCCCTTTCCCGCACCGACCTCGCCGCCACCGCCGTGCTGGTCAGCACCTTGATGAACCACGACGAATTCGTGATGAAGCGATGACGGGACTTTTCAGCCCCTGCTGTTGAGGCATCCTATGACCATGAAAGTGACCTTGACCAAGGACCTGGAGCAGTTCGTCGAAGCCCGCGTGCAGAGCGGCGGCTACGCCGATGCGGGCGAAGTCATTCGGGATGCTCTGAGACATCTGCGGCAGGCTGAGGACGGGGATTTTGTCGCCAGCCCGGAACTTGAAGCGAAGCTGCTGGAGGCCGTCGACGGGCCCCACAAGAAGTATTCCCGCAAGGTCCTTGACGCCGCCGCCGCGCGGGTGAAAGCCCGATTCACCGCATGAGGACTCGGCAGATTTACTATTCTCCGCTCTTCACCCAGGACTTCGCGGAAGCTTACGCCTGGTATGGAGACGCTGCCGCTGGTGGAGTTGGCAACCGTTTCCTCGACGCTGTGGATGTGACGGTGAAGCTGCTTGCGACGGAACCGGGGGTCGGAAGGAAAGTGAAAGCCCGTTCCGCAAAACTGAAGAATCTGCAGTGCTTTCGAGTCACCCCGCCCTTCGACAGCTATCTGATCTTCTACCGTTGTGTTGAAGAAACGGTCTTTGTGGAACGGATCCTTCACGGAGCCCAAAATCTGCCAACCGTTCTGAAGAAGCGATGAGCCTCCCATACGAATTCAAGGGCAGCACCCGGCACGCTGGGTCGTGGATGATTCTCGCCGTCGGAGTTGTCCTTTTGATCGGAGTTATGGCCAACGCTCCGGCTTCCGGAGGAGCGTCTCCTGTTCTGATCGCTTCCTCTTTGGTTGCCCTCGTCTTCGTAGCATTGTCAGTCCGCAGCATTGCTTGGCCAGAGCGCTATGGCATTCGGGTTTCTCGCGAAGAGATTGTTTGGAACTTCCAAGGCTCTTCAGGACGGATACCGGTGGGCGAGGTAGGACGAATCGAGATCCGAAGCGACGCTGCTTCGACCGCCGTCTTGATCGTTTCAAACACGGGCGTTGAACATATCATTCCCGACGGCTATCTGGGCGAAGCGGCAAGGGCTTCAGAAGCCTTGATCGCAGCAATTGGAAGAAGCCGGATAATGCTGTTGGGTAAACCAGCAGGCTCGCCGGAAATGAACGGCGCGATACCAGACGGGAAGGCTACCCGAAGCTACGCCTATTCAACGACCAGCGTGGCAGGAGGGCTGAACGGTTTCTTCATTGGCGCATTTCTCGTCGCAATGGCCTTGATGGTCGATTCTTCACCAAAGCTCCCAATACATCCCGGTGTTCTATTGGCGATTACAGGAGCTGGATGTGTGCTGCACGGCTTCATTCGATTCACGCGCCAAGTTCCCATCGGCCTTTGGATCGACGACCAACGGATCATTTGGAGAACCTTTGATGAAAGTGGAGTCCTTCCTCTGGCTAACCTGAAGGAAGCTATTGTCACGGAGCATGCAAATTATCGCTCTTTGACCATCGTCAGCAAACGAGGTTTGAAGTTCCAGATTTACGAGCCTGAGATCGGAGACTTCGATAAGGCCGTCGGCACGTTGACCACTCTTCTGGGTTCGGAGCGAATTCGGACTTCGTAAACCTGAAACAACGATGCCTAGCGACATGAAACGCCTCTGCACCGGCCACGTCCCCGCCACGGATCTTTCGCGGCGGCAGTTCCTCAACCGCTTCGGGCTTGGCCTTGGCGGCATGGCTCTCGCCACGTTGTTGAATCCGGCGTCCGCCACGGCGGCGACCGACCTTGGCGTGCTCGGCGGCAAGCTGCATTTCCCGGCCAAGGCCAAACGCGTCATCTACCTTTTCATGGCGGGCGGGCCGTCGCAGTTGGAGACGTTCGACTACAAGCCGCTCCTCAACCAGCGCCACGGCGAGCAGTTGCCCGACTCCGTCCGCCAAGGCCAGCGCCTCACCGGTATGTCCGGCAACCAGGCGTCGTTGCCGCTGGCGGGTTCCATCTACAAGTTCGCCCAGCACGGCCAAGCGGGTGCGTGGATCAGCGAACTGCTGCCCCACACGGCCAAGGTCGCCGACGATCTCTGCATCGTCCGCTCGATGTTCACCGAGGCGATCAACCACGATCCCGCGATCACCTTCCTCCAGACCGGTTCACAGTTGAGCGGGCGTCCCAGCATCGGTTCCTGGGTCCACTACGGGTTCGGCAGCGACAACGAAAACTTGCCCGCCTTCGTCGTCCTCGTGACCCGTGGCAAGGTCGACCAACCGCTCTACGCGCGGCTCTGGGGCAGCGGTTTCCTCCCGTCGAAACACCAGGGTGTGCAGTTCCGCTCGGGCAAGGAACCGGTGCTCTACTTGAACAACCCGGACGGCGTTTCGCCCGAGAGCCGCCGGCTGATGCTCGACCGGTTGAAGGAACTCCACGAGATCGCGGCGGAACGTTCCGGCGACGGCGAGATCGACACGCGCATCGCCCAATACGAGATGGCCTACCGCATGCAGACGAGCGTGCCGGACGTGATGGATCTCTCGCAGGAATCCGAGAGCACCTACGCGCTCTATGGGCCGGATGCGAAGAAGCCGGGAACCTTTGCCGCGAACTGCCTGCTCGCCCGGCGATTGGCGGAGCGGAACGTGAAGTTCATCCAGCTCTATCACCAGGGCTGGGACCAGCACGGCGGTTTGCCGGGAGGCATCAAGCGCCAGTGCGCCGAGACCGACCAGCCCGCCGCCGCGTTGATCGCCGACCTGAAACAGCGCGGCCTGCTCGACGACACCCTGGTGGTCTGGGGAGGTGAGTTCGGGCGGACGAACTATTCGCAGGGCAAGCTCACGGCCACCGACTACGGCCGCGACCATCACCCGCGCTGCTTCAGCCTCTGGATGGCCGGCGGCGGCGTGAAGCCGGGCATGGTCCATGGCGAGACGGACGACTTCGGCTACAACGTGGCGACGAACGGAGTCCACGTGCACGACTTCCACGCGACGCTGCTGCACCAGCTCGGCATCGACCACGAACGCCTCACCTACCGCTTCCAAGGCCGCCGATTCCGCCTGACGGACGTCCACGGAAAAGTCGTGAAGGCCGTGCTCGCATAAACAGCTTTGGGAGGACGGACCGATGGGCTTTCGTCGTCCAATTTCCAACTCGCCGGGGAAGTTCCCGGACGGCAAATTCGGGTCCATGAACTCCCCCGCTTTCCAACCGCTCGGCCCATACCTCGTGATCGGCGTTGTGACCGCCATGGGCCTGACTGCGGCTGTCGTCGGACAGAGCGTTCCCCCCGCACCCAAGGCATTCATCGACGGCACGGCACCGGGTTGGCGCTCACTCGGCGCGGGGGACTTCACGAACGTCAACTGCGCGTCGAACACCTGGATGTGGAAGGAAGGCGGGGTGTATTGCACGGGTGAACCGATCGGCGTGACCCGTTCGACGCAGCTCGTGACCAATCTGGAGATCGTCGTGGAATGGCGGCACCTAAAGTCGGGCGGCAACTCCGGCGTGTTTCTCTGGGCGACGGAGAGGTCGATCCGCGATCTCGAAGCCGGCAAGGGACGTTTGCCGGAGGGCATCGAAGTGCAGGTCCTCGACCACGGCTACACCGAGCAATACGAGAAGCAGAGCGGCAAGAAGGCGGATTGGTTCACCTCGCACGGCGACGTGTTCCCCACGGGCAAGGCCGACATGAAGCCCTTCGCTCCCACCGCTCCCGGCGGCAAACGAAGTTTCCCCCGGAAAAACCTGAGCAAAGGCGTCGGAGAGTGGAACCACTACTACATCCGCGCGATCAACGGCGAGGTGCGCCTCTGGGTGAACGGCGAGGAAGTCTCCGGCGGCACGGAATGCAAGCCGGCGTTCGGTTATCTCTGCCTCGAGTCGGAAGGATCGCCGGTGGAGTTCCGCAATCTCCGCATCCGCGAACTGCCTTGAAGCGGAGACATTGGCCGCAAGAAAGCGCAGAGGTCTCAAAGGGGGTGCCCTCCGTCCGGGGCTTTCACTGTCAACCCTCGTATCGCTTTTTTGTGACTGGGCACCTTCTGGCCGGGCAGGGATGCCCGGCCTACGGAAGGCGCCGCACGGCTTCGATGTCGACGGCGATCTGGACGCGGAGCGCGTCGAAGCTGGGGAACTTCATCTCAGCTCGCAGCCGTCCAAGGAGTTCAATTTCGAGTTCCTGACCCACCAGTTCGCCGGTGAAGTCGATCAAGTGAGCTTCGACGCGGAGCTGGGGCACGGGCTGGCTTACAGTCGGCCGCACGCCGATGTTGAGCGCCACTTTCCAGCTCGTTCCATTCACAAAAACCCGTCCGCCATAGACGCCATGAGGCGGAAGGACAAGGCCGTTGGTCTCCAGGTTGGCCGTGGGGAATCCGATCTGGCGCCCGAGCTGGTCTCCCGTCACGACGTTGCCGACGAGCGCCCAGGGGCGGCCAAGAAGCTGTTCGGCGCCCGCAAAGTCGGCGCCTCGGATGAGCTCGCGGATGCGCGTGCTGCTGACGCGTTGGCCATGGAGCTCGACGCCGCCGACCGGATCCACAGTGAAGCCAAGTTCTCCGCCGAGACGTTTCAGCAGGACGATGTCGCCGCTGCGTTTGTGGCCGAAGGTGAATTCCTCGCCCACCGTCAGGCTCCGCAGTGAACCCATGTCGGCGGCGAGTCCACGGATGAAGTCTTCGCCGCCCACCCTGCTCAACGAGACGTCGAAAGGAAGGACGAGCACGGCATCCACGCCGAGGCTCTCCATCAGGCGGAGGCGTTGGCGGAGGGGCGAGATGATCGGAGGAACACGCTCCGGGGCGACGACGGCGTTCGGATGCCTGTCGAAAGTGATGACGGACGACGTTCCCCCGCAAAGGCCGGCCTGATCCCGCATCCGGCGGAGGATTTCGCGGTGCCCCAGATGCAGGCCGTCGAAGACGCCGATGGCCGCGCAGATGGGCTGCGAAAGCTGGTGGAGTTCTTTGGCGGCGTGGGCGAGGCGCATCCTGTGTCAGACCACTTGTTCGTTCTGGGCGAGGGTCAGGAAGGGAATGACACGCTTCTCCAGTTCGCTCAAGGGCAGCTCCAGCAGCTTGGCCAACGGCAGGGCGTCCTTGATGTCGTATTTCCCCGAGATGGTGCGGCGAAGCGATTTGAGGTGCGCGCCGCAGCCGGCCTTCTGGCCGAGGTCGTGGGCGAGGCTGCGGACATAGGTGCCCTTGGTGCAGGCGATGCGGCACTGGGCCTCCGGTTCGGCGTAGGAAAGGATGGTGAACCGGTAGATGTGGACGAGCCGGGCCTTGCGCTCCACTTCGACGCCCTTGCGCGCGAGCTTGTAGAGGGGGATGCCGCCCACCTTCACTGCCGAGACCATCGGCGGCGTCTGCATGAGATCGCCCTGGAACTCGGCGGCGTAGCGGCTGATCTCGTCGAGGGTCATGGGGAGGACGGGCATCGAGGCGACGATCCTCCCGTCGGCGTCGTAGCTGTCGGTCGTCTCGCCGAAGCGGATGGATCCCTCGTAGACCTTGTCGCCGCCCATGATGCGGTCGGAGAGCTTGGTGGCCTTGCCGATGACGAGGATCAGGAGGCCGGTCGCACCGGGATCGAGCGTGCCGCAGTGGCCGACCTTGTTGAACTGGAAGCCCCGCCTGATCTTGTAGACGACGTCGTGGGACGTCATGCCGGCGGGCTTGTCGACGAGCAGGGCACCGTCAAATGGGTCGAATCCTTCCATGAAAATTTCCAGTTTGCTCGGCGGGTCGACTAGCCGGTCAGCCCTTCTTGAGCCCCGCCTTGAGCGCCCGACGGAGGGTCGCGACGACACGGCGCTGCACGGCCAGCTGCGTTCCTTCGATGCGGGCTCCGGCGGCGGATTTATGGCCCCCGCCGCCGAACTGCTGGGCGACGGCGTTGACGTCGATGCGGTCGTCCTTCGAGCGGAAGCTGATCCGCGTCAGCTCGGGTTCCATCTCCTCGAAGATGCACGCGGCGATGACGGGCTCCATCTCGCGGAGCTTGTCGATGAGCCCCTCCGCTTCCTCGCGTTCCGCTCCCGCGCGGGAGAAATCACGCTTCCGCAGCCAGCAGTAGGCGATGCGGTCGTTGGCGGTGAGCTTGAACTTGGAATAGAGGTGCCGCAGGAGCCGCACGCGGGAGAGCGGATGGGAATGGTAGACCTCGTGGCAGACGGCTCCAAGGTCGGCCCCGGCTTCGACCAGATCGGCCGCGGTCTCGAAGGTCTCGGGCTTGGTGCTGCCGTATTGGAAGGAACCGGTGTCGGTGGAGACGGCGGCGAAGAGGCAGTTGGCGATCTGGGGCGTGAGCTTCCATCCGGCATGGCGGATGAGCTTGGTGATGAGTTCGCCGGAGGAGGCTTCCTTCGCGGAGACCCAGTTGATGTCGCCGTAGACGGTGTTGCTGGTGTGGTGGTCGATGTTAATCAGGACCTGCCGGCTGGCGATGTCGTCGCTGACCGTGCCGATCCGCTCGAAGCTGGCGGAATCGACGGCGATGACGCAGTCGAACTGCTGTCCGGACTTCGGCCGATGGACGATGCGCTCGGGGTCGAGGAACTTCAGCTTGGCGGGGACGGGATCCTGGTTCCAGCAGACGACGTCCTTGCCCTCGGCCTGCAGGGCCAGTGTGAGCGCGAGGGTGGAGCCGATGCAGTCGCCGTCGGGACGGATGTGGCCGACGACGCAGAAGGTCTGGTGCTGGCGGATCGTTTCAAGGATCTGCCCGACGACTTTCGGTGGCTCCTTCATGTCGCCGCGGGCGGGGTCTTCTCTTCGAGCTCGTTGAGGATATCAAGAACCCGGTTGCCCTTTTCCACCGACTCGTCGATGAGGAACTTCAGCACGGGGGTGAACCGCAGGACGACGCCCCGGCCGAGGTCGGACTGGATGTCCTTGCGGCGTTCCTCGAGCTGGGCGGCGGCCTTCTTCTTCTGGCCGGCGCTGCCGATGCAGCCGACGAACACGAGGGCCTGCTGGAGGTCGCGGGCGACCTTCACCCGGTTGATGTTGAGGATGCCGACCTCGGAGACGGAGAATTCGCGGCGGATGATCTCGCTGAGTTCCCGGAGGAGCAGCTCTTCGATTCGTTCGGTGCGGACAGACATGGCGGGGGCAATGTAGGGACGATTCCCGGAAGGGCAACGCCGCCGGCGGACCGGCGGCGTGCGTTCCCGGAACGGTCCGGGATCAGAGTTTCTGGGCGATCTTCTCGACCGTGCAGGTCTCGATGACGTCACCTTCCTGGAAGTCGTCGAAGCCTTCGATGCGGATGCCGCATTCCATGCCGGCGCGGACCTCGTTGACCTCGTCCTGGAAGCGGCGAAGCGTCTGCGTGACGCCCTCGTAGATGAGTCCCTTCTTCCGCATGACGCGGACCTTGCCGCGGACGATGCGGCCGGAGGTGACGGCGCAACCGGCGACCGCGCCGCCCTTCGAGAGGGCGAAGACCTTGCGGACCTCGGCGGACCCGACGACGACTTCGCGGAGCAGCGGATCGAGCAGGCCGGCCATGGACTCCTTCACCTGGTCGATGAGCTCGTAGATGATGGAGTAGAGCTTGACCTGCACGCCCTCGCGCTTCGCGACCTCGGAGACGCCGTTGTCGATGCGGGTATGGAACCCGAGCACGACGGCCTTCGAGGCGGAGGCAAGGATGACATCCGATTCGGTCACCGTGCCGACGGCGTCGTGGATGATCTCGAGCTTGACCTTGTTGGTCTCGATCTTCCGCAGCGCCTCGACGATGGCCTCGGCCGAGCCCTGAGTGTCCGCCTTGACGATGAGCTTGAGGACCTTGTTGCCCTCGGCCGCGATGGTCTGGAAGAGATTCTCCAGCGTGACGCGCGAACTGCGGCCCTGCTGGGATTCCTCCTTCGCCTTGAACTCGCGCTCTTCCGCGAGGTCGCGGGCGGCGCGCTCGTCATCGACGACGCTGAAGCCGATGCCGGCTTCGGGCACGCCGTTCAATCCAAGCACGCGGACGGCGTGGGAAGGGCCCGCTTCCTTCATGCGTTGCCCGTCCTCGTTGATGAGGGCGCGGACGCGGCCGTAGAAATGGTCGCAGAGGACGATGTCGCCGACGCGGAGCGTGCCCTTGCGGACAAGCACGGTGGCGGTGGGGCCTCCGGGTTCGAGGCCGGACTCGATGACGTTGCCCTTGGCATTGCGGTCGGGATTCGCCTTGAGCTCGAGCAGGTCGGCCTGAAGCACGATCATCTCGAGAAGCTTGTCGATGCCGGTCTTCGTCAGCGCGGAGACATCGCAGAAGATCGTTTCACCACCCCAGTCGTCGGGCACGAGTCCCTTCTCCTGGAGCTGCTGGCGGACCTTCAGCGGATTGGCGGCCGGATGGTCGCACTTGTTGACCGCGACGAGGATGGGGACCTTGGCCGCCTGCGCATGGCTCAGCGCTTCGAGCGTCTGCGGCATGACGCCGTCATTGGCCGCCACGACGAGGATGACGATGTCGGTGACGTTCGCACCGCGGGCGCGCATGGAGCTGAACGCCGCGTGCCCGGGAGTATCCAGGAAGGTGATCGGCGACAAGTCCGCCGGCCGTTCCGGATGCGGAATCATGATCGTGTAGGCGCCGATGTGCTGCGTGATGCCGCCGGCTTCGCCACCGGCCACATTGGCCTTGCGGATGACGTCGAGCAGCGACGTCTTGCCGTGGTCGACATGGCCCATGATCGTGACCACGGGCGGGCGGGTCTTGAGATCTTCGGGCTTCTCCGGGACATCCTCCTCGACGACGACGACGGGGGTGTGGACGACGCCGCCGCCCTTCTCGCGCTTCTCGCCCTCGAATTTGACGCCATGCTTGGCGCAAACCTTGATCGCGGCGGTTTCATCGACGGTCTGGGTGACCGTCGCGAACACGCCGATGCCCATCAGGTCGGCGATGAGCTGGAAGGGCTTCAGGCCAAGTTTTTCAGCCAGGTCGCGCACCGTGATCGGCGGTTTGAAGATGATGACGCGGGCGCTGCTCGGGAGGCTGGACCGAGGATCGGCCGGTTTGGCCGGGGCCGCAGGACGCTGCTGCTGCTGGTAACCACCGCGACCAGCGGGTCCGCCCTGGATGCCACGCGTATGAAAGCTTGTTCCCGGGGCACGATGCTGAGGGGCACCCGGGCGCAGCGGGAACGCGGGCCGCTGGGGAAAGCCGGGGCGTTGCTGGCCCGGAGCGGGGGCCGGGGCCGGAGGCGCAGGCCGCTGAGGGCCACGGTCGTTTCCACGCTCGGGGGGTCGCTGGGGCTGCGGACGGGTCGGAAGCTGGATGAATCCAACCTTCTGGCCCAAGGTGCTCTTGGGCGGTTCAGGAGGCGCGACCGGCGCTGGAGGGGCTGGCGGAATTTCCGGAACCGGCGCCGCGGCGACAGGCGTCGGAATCGCGGGAGTTTCCGGAACGACGACCGGCGGCGTCACTGCGACAACCGGAGCCTCCGCAACCGCGACTGGAATCGGAGCGGGAGCCTCCACAACCATACGCTCCGGGGCGCGGGTCACGACAGGCTCGGGCTCCACAACAGGCTCCGGGGCGGATGCGGGCGGCGCCGGAGCTTCTGCCACCACCTTCAACTCGGGCATGGGCGCCGGGGCCACCGGGGCCTCGATGGCCGCAGGGGCGCCACCCATCTGTTCGAAGAGGTATTCGGCCGTGATCTTGTCGAGCGAGCTCGACGGAACCTTTGCGGCGGTGATGCCCAATTCCTTGGCTTTGACCAGAACGGTCTTGCTCTCGACTCCGAGCTGTTTGGCGATTTCGTAGATCCGAACGGGCATAGCAGTATTTCGTGCGCTTCAACCGACCCCACCCGGGGCGGCTGCGCGCTTCAGACGACCCCTCCATTACGCCGGGCTAGCTCTTCCTTCACGGAGGCGAGAATCTCGGCGGCCTGGTCCTTGATGTCCTCGAAGCCTTCCAGGTCCGAAGGCTCCGCTTGTCCGAGCATCTCGAGATTGAGGAACCCGTGATGAACCAGCTTGTCGGCGGATTCACGGGAGATTCCCGGAATCGCGGCCATCTCGTCGACGGCCCTGGCGACCTTGGAATCGAACCCGACGTTGACCACGACCTCGGCCTCGATGTCGATATGCCAGCCGGTCAGCTTGGCGGTCAACCGGGCGTTCTGGCCGCGTTTGCCGATCGCAAGCGAGAGCTGGTCCTCGCTGGTGAGGACCTTGGCGCGCTTGTTGACCTCGTCGATTTCGAAGGCCTTGAGCTTCGCCGGGGAAAGGGAGTTGGAGATGAACTCGCGGATGTTGGTCGACCACTTGACGATGTCGACCTTCTCGTTGTTCAGCTCCTTGACGATGTTCTTCACGCGCTGACCACGGAGGCCCACGCATGCGCCGACAGGGTCGACTTTGTCATCCCGGGTCCAGACCGCGAGCTTGGTCCGGAATCCGGGCTCGCGGGCGACACCTTTGATCTCAATCGTGCCGTCGTTGATCTCGGAGACCTCGATCTGGAACAGCTTGATGACGAACATCGGGTCGGCACGCGACAGGATGATGTCGGGTCCATGGGGACCGTTCTCCACGGCTTTGACGTAGCAGCGGATGCGCTCGCCCACCTGGTATTCCTCGGTGGGAACACGCTCGCGGTTAGGGAGGATGGCCTCAAACTTTCCGAGGTCGACCATCACGTCCGAACGCTCAAAACGGCGGACGACGCCGGAAATGATCTCGCCGACCCGGTCCTTGAACTCGGTGTAGATCATCGCCTTCTCCATGCGCCGGATCCCCTGCATCAGGGACTGCTTGGCGTATTGGGAGGCGATTCGGCCGAAGCCGGCGGGCGTCACTTCGATCTGGACCTCTTCACCGATCTGGACGTCAGCCTTGATCCTTCGGGCATCAAAAATAGAAATCTGATCGTGTTTGGAAAGCACCTTGTCGGCGACCATCAGCTTGGCAAAGGCCTTGATGTCGCCCGTCTTCGGATCGATCTCGCAGCTGAGCTCGCGAGCCGGCCCGACGGCCTTCTTGGCGGCAGCAAGGAGCGCCTCCTGGACCGCGGCCACCAGCACTTCTCGGCTGATGCCTTTCTCGCGTTCCCAGTAGTCGAGGACGGCAATAAAATCGGCGTTCATAGCTCAGTTCAAAGGCCCCTTCCGGGGAACAAAAAAGTCGGCAGAATTGGCTTCTCCGACTTCGGCGCTGGTCTGACCCAGCAGTCTTTTGCCTTTGTCACAGCACACTGACAACCACCCAAAGCACCGTCAAGCGCCGCCTTCCCGCGCCTTTGTCGCTATAGCCCCGAGCCGCTGTGTCAACGAACCGCGAGAAGCTCCACGTCAAAAACCAGGGTTGCGTTCGGAGGGATGACCCCGGGATACCCGCCGGCTCCGTAGCCCAGCTCGGGCGGAACCGACAGCCGGACCTTGTCACCGATCCGCATCCGTCCAAGGGCCGCATCCCAACCGCCAATGACCTCCCCGGCCCCGACGACGAACTCGAACGGCTCGTTCCTGTCCACCGAACTGTCGAACTTGGTCCCGTCAGCCAGTCGTCCGGTGTAATGGACGGAAACGGTCTGACCGTCTTTGGCAACGGGGCCTCCCCCAAGGGTGAGAAACTCCATCTTCAACGTGTCAGCGGGCTGGCTCATGATCGCAGGAAGCTGCGAAACCGCCCGGCCAAGGTCAATCTTGGGGTTGGCCGGTCGGATACAAACCAAGCATCTGCTCCGCCGCGCGGCGCACGGAGGACGCCAGCTCGATGGGACCAACCACGCGGCAACTCCCGCCCCATCCGAGCACCCAACGCCGGATTTCATCGAGGCTGGAAAGCTTCAACCGCAGTTCCACGCCTCCATCCGGAAGTTCCGCCAGCTTCTGCGACGGATGCCAGCGCTTCTCGCGGATGTAGTCTGAGACCAGTTCATCGAACCGCAGGACGACGTCGAAGATGCCCTTGCCCGCAATCACCCCGAAACTGTCCCGCAGCCTGCGTTCGAGTGAGAACTTCTCCGGTCTCTTGAACGTGTCACCGCTGGCTTCGACGCCCACGATGCGTGCGGGGGCGAAGGTCCGGATGTCCTTCCGCAGATGGCACCAGGCGAAGAGGAACCATTCGCCGTTGATGTTGGCGAGCTGGTAGGGATCGACCAACCGAAGCTCCGTCGCCTTGCGGCCCGGTTTGCGATAGGTCAGGCGCAACCGCTGATGGGCGGCGGTCGCCCGGGCCAGCTGATCGAAGACGGCCAGATCAAGGATAGGTTCCGCGCTGGTGCGGAAGGAGATCGTCTGTTCCCAGTCGGAGAAGTTGATCGAGATGTTTTCCGGCAGCGACGCGGCCAGCTTCTTGAACGCCGCCGCCAGCGGCTTCTCGAAGTTCGTGCCGCGATACTGCTGGAGCGCCTTTTCCGCGACTAGCATGGCGAGCAGCTCCCCCTCGGTGATCTGCATGGTCGGGAACACGCTCACCTCGGCCGTGTAGGCAAACCCCCTCGTGGCACGGTTGTATTCCACCGGCAGGTTCATCCGGTCCCGCATGAACTCTATGTCCCGCAGGATGGTCTTCGGATTCACCTCCAACTCGCCGGCGAGATCCGACGCCTTGGGAAATCTTCCGGCTTGGAGGGCGGCGTGGATCTTCATCATCCGCTCCAGCGGCGGCCTTGAATAAGGCATCCCGTGTCCTGCTGACTTGGACTTCATGGCCGGAGACGATGCCGCTGAACGGCCAATGGGCAATGGAAATGCCCCGACGAAAAACGCGCGGTCCGTTTCCGGAACCGCGCGTCTGTAAGGTTTCGGCGGAATCAGCCGAGCTTGGCCAGCAAGTCGAGGTTGGTCTTCTGACGCTTCATCGCGGCCTGAAGAGTTTCCATTGCTTCGATTGGATTCAGGTCGACCATCATTCGACGCAGCTTGCGCACGGGTTCCATCTGCGCAGCGGAGAACAGCTTCTCCTCCTTGCGTGTGCCGGATTTCGGGATGTCGATCGCGGGATACAGGCGGCGCTCGGCGAGCTTCCGATCAAGGATCAGCTCCATGTTTCCGGTGCCCTTGAACTCCTGGAAGATCAATTCGTCCATGCGGCTGCCAGTGTCGACCAACGCTGTCGCGATGATCGTCAACGAACCGCCGTTTTCGATCTTGCGGGCGGACGCGAACATCTTGCGCGGGATTTCCAGCGCGCGGGCATCGACGCCGCCGGTCATCGTGCGACCGGAACCGCCGTGCACGCTGTTGTAGGCGCGGGCGACACGCGTCAATGAATCGAGAAGGATGAAAACATCCTTGCCGGCTTCCACCATGCGGCGGCACCGCTCGATCATGAAACGTGACAAGCGGACGTGCGTTTCAAGGTCTTGATCGTTGCTGGAGGCAACGACCTCGGCCTTCACGGATCGCTGGAAGTCGGTGACCTCCTCGGGGCGCTCGTCGATCAGCAGCACGATGACGTGGATGTCGGGATGGTTCGTCGTCACCGCGTTGGCGATCTGCTTCAGAATCGTCGTCTTGCCCGTGCGGGGCGGGGCGACGATGAGGCCGCGGGTGCCGCGGCCGATGGGCGTCACCAGATCGATGATGCGGGTCTCAAGCTGGTCCGGGGCGACTTCCAGGTTGATCTTATCGATGGGGTCGATCGAGGTGAGGCTTTCAAAGCGCGTGGCCTTCACGTAGTCGCTGAAAGGCATTCCGTTGACCATTTCGACGGAGCGCAGCTGGGGGCTCGTGCCCCGGTGCGGCGGCTGGGTGATGCCGGTGATCTGTGCGCCTTCCCGGAGGAAGTTGCGTTTGATCGTGTCGGGCGTGACGAAGACGTCCGAAGGCTTTGGAGAAAAATGCTGATCAGGAGTGCGCAGGAATCCGAATCCCTTGTCGGAGATTTCCAGATATCCGGAACCCATCATCGGCGGGCCCGAGGGCTGGGGTTGATTCTGCGGCTGGCCCCCGTTCCCGGGGTTCTGGCCATGGTTCTGATGCTGCGGACGACCGTGCGCTTGTTGTGGCGCGTTACTCATAGGTATCAGTGCGTTCAATGGTCCAAGACGAAAAGAAAAGTCCAAAACCCACGGAAGTGGTGGAACTGGTGAAAGCCCGCCGGGATTTGGGAAATGTGAGATAAACCTGGACCCGGCGGAGCAGACCTACTGAACACCAAATATGTAAGCGCGCCCCTGCCAATGCGCAATCTCTATTTTGAAACAGTTCCGTGACCAAGGGGCCGGAGACAAAGTTCCCGGACCTTCGGCAAGCCGCGCCGTCTCATAGGAAAACGGGCGGAACCCTGCTGGTCCGCCCGTCATGAATTCCGCTGCACTGACCACGCGACGAATCAGCCTCCGACTTCTTTGCGGGCTTCTTCAGCGAGAGCGGTCGACAGGTAACGCTCACCGGTCGAGCACGCGATGGTCACGATGATCTTGCCCTTGTTCTCGGGCCGCTTCGCGACCTCGATGGCGGCGGCGACATTCGCCCCGGTGGAGATGCCGACAAGGATGCCCTCCTCCTTGGCCAGACGGCGGGCCATGGCGAAGGCGTCGTCATTGCTCACCTGCACGCACTCGACGATTTGGGGATTTCCGGCGCTGTCCTTCAGGTGGAGATTCTTCGGAACAAAGCCGGCTCCGGTTCCCTGGATCTTGTGCGGGCCCGGCTTCACGGGCTGCCCGGCGAGCGTCTGGGAGATGACCGGGGAATCCTTCGGCTCGACGGCGATGGCCTGGAAGCCGGGCTTCTTCGGTTTGATGACCTCGGCGCAACCGGTGATCGTGCCGCCGGTGCCGACAGCCGCGATGAAGATGTCGACCTTGCCATCGGTGTCCTCCCAGATCTCGACGGCGGTCGTCTTGCGGTGGATCTCGGGATTGGCCTCGTTCTCGAACTGCTGGGGAATCCATGAGTTGGGCGTTTCAGCGGCGAGCGACGTCGCGCGGTTGATGGCTCCGCGCATGCCCTCGGCGCCGGGGGTGAGCACCACCTTCGCGCCGAGCAAGGCCAGAAGCGTGCGGCGCTCGACGGACATCGTCTCGGGCATGGTCAGGATGAGCTTGTAGCCCTTCGCCGCCGCCACGAACGCCAGCGCGATGCCGGTGTTTCCCGAAGTCGGCTCGATGATGACGGTGTCCTTTTTGAGGATGCCCTTCTTCTCGGCGTCCTCGATCATGGCCATGCCGATGCGGTCCTTCACGCTGCCGAGCGGATTGAAGAACTCGCACTTGAGAAGGATGGTGGCTTCGAGGCCCGCCGTGACTTTGTTCAGGCGGACCAGAGGAGTGCGGCCGACGGTTTCAACGATGTTGTTGTAGATCTTGCCCATGGTGATGAGTGGCTCGTGGATTTGGAGAGTTTCGTAACAGTTCAACCAACCTTGCCCGAGCGGCAAGCCCGATTCATCCGCGGAACACTCCCGCCGGCTCCGGCAAAGTCCGCACCACTTCCTCCATCCGATGCCCGAAACCCGGCCCACGTAACGTCGACAAATCCACTTCGCCATTCCGCCGCTGGTAGATTCCCGGATGCACCGCCATCTCGGGCCGCGACGCCTCGGGATAGAACTGCATGGCGTTCGTCTCCACGCCCATGATGGTTCCGACATGCGCGGCCAGTTCGACATGCGGGATCTGCGCGAGCATCGGGTTCGTCAGATCCTGGACCATCAGCGTCATGCCGTGCGCCTTGGCCCAGCACGCGCTGAGGATCGCGCCGGTCTGGGTCTTGCATGTCTTGAGCGCCACACCGGTCCAGCCGAGCGAACGCCCCAAACGCACCATGCGCCAGTCGTGCGCGCTCTCGTCCATGAACAGCGGCTTCCGGGCGGACACGCTGTGGACATCGATCGGGTGTTCTTCCAACTCGTAGGGAAATGGCTGCTCGACATAGAGGATCATGCCGTAGATGCGTGGATGCTCGTCGCGCAGGCGGTCCAGCGTCGCGTTGACCACGGCGGGATCGGTGACCGTGCAATTGAAGTCGGCGGTCAACCAGACGACTCCTTCCTCCATTGCCAACTGCCCGACCCTCACGAGTCGCGCGTAATCCCAGGTTGGATCGTTGCCGCGCAGCTTCACCTTCAGGCAGGTCAATCCATCGCGCCGGATCCAGTCGCGGAGCAGCACGGGATACCCGTCGTCCGGTTCGGACCCGGTGAGCTCGTCAGTCCCCACCGGATCGAGCCCGCCGACGAGATGCCAGGCCTTAAGCCGACGCGGCGCGGGCTTTAAGAAAAAATCTTCCGGCCAAAGTCCCTTGAATGAAACGGCCGCACCGGCTGCCGGTTCCAAGAACGCAGCGAGATCGCTTGAAAGGAACCTCCGGTTGTAGGTCTCGTAGACCGGCCGCCCCACCAATCGCCCATACGCGTCGTGCAATGCCTGGTCAAACACCGAGCAGCAGACCAGCGCGGCAAGCCGAGGCATTGGCTCGCTTGGAGGTGGGCTCGTTCGCGCTGCGAACGAGCCGGCAGCCGCAGCGCGGCTGCCGCTACCAACGCCGTTGAACTCCGCGATCAACCCCGGCAGCGCCTCTTCCTGAAACGCCCAGCCCACTTCCAGCGCATGGCCAAACCGCGCGAAGCCGGCCCACGCCTCCGCCAGTTTCAGGCAGAAGTTCTTCAACGCCCGGTGCCGCTCTTCATAACCCAGCTTGCTCGGCCAGACCCAGGTCACGCTCAACGGCGTTTCGCCCCAGCCGGTCGCTTCACATCCGTCGCGACCTCGCACCGTCAGCTTGGCGCGGGCGCACGTCACGAAGGTGGCGGTCTCCGGCCCGAACTTGAGAGGCACACGCGTATGCACCGGCAGGAAGAACAGCTCCACGGCCACCACGCGCGCATCGGTCGGCAAACTCATGCATGCGAGCAAACACGAAGCCCTCAAGAAAAGACAACCCGTCGTCCGGCCACAAAACGACTGTCAGGCGAACAATGAAGCGATCGGCGCGCCGCGATCGGTTATCGGCACCGGCCGGTCCTGGTCGTCGTAGAGCGATTTGGACGGGTTGATCCCAAGCGCGCAGTGGATCGTGGCGTGGAAATCCGGCACGGAAACCGGATGGTCCACGATGGTCTTGCCCAACTCGTCGGTCGTCCCGATGGCTTGGCCCGTCTTCAGTCCACCGCCGGCGAAGACGCCGCTGAACGTCTTGGACTGGTGGCCCCGGCCGCCTTGTCCGTCGAACTCCGGCGGACGCCCGAACTCCGTGGCAACGACGATCAGCGTCTTGTCGAGAAGCTTGTTCCTCTCAAGGTCAACTACGAGCGTGGCCAGCGCCTGGTCCAGATCGCGGATGAGCAGGTGCTGGTTCTTATGGCCTTCGTTGTGCGTGTCCCAGCCGGTCCCGTTGAGGAAATTCAGGTTGAAGGCCACTTCCATGAAGCGGACTCCCGTCTGCACAAGCCGCCGGGCGAGCAGGCAGCGCTGACCGAATTCGCCGCCGTAGGCCTGGCGCAGCGACGACGGTTCGCGGTCGAGTTGGAAGGCCTTCATGAAATCGCCCTTGCCCAGCTTGAAGCTCTCGCCCACCGCCGCGTCGTAGTCGCGCACCGATTTGTCGCCACTGCGACCACCGACGAAATCCTCGCGCAGGGTTCCCAGAAGTTTCTCACGCGTCGCCGCACGGCGGAGGTCCAGGTCCTCGGGACGCCGGAGGCCCGCCGGCCCAGCATCGGTGTCGGTCAGGTAGAGATAACCGTGCCGCGCCCCGAGAAAGCCCGGTCCGCGAGTCACATTCGGATAGCCCATGACCACGTAGGCCGGGACGCCTTCGGCCAGGCTGCCGCGCTCGTGTGCGACGATGGATCCGATCGACGGATAGATGACCGAACCGCTGGTGGGGCGGCCGGTGTGCAGGCGGTTCACCGCCGCCGCATGCTCGTCGATGACGTCGTGGTTCAAGGTCCGGACCAGCGCGAAACGGTCGAGCACTCCCGCGCAGTTCTTCAGGTGCTCGGTGACCTTCACCCCGGGAATCGCGGTATCGATCGCAGGATAGGCGGAACCCGCGATCTTACGGCCATCCCCCATCCGTTTCGGATCGAACGTATCCACATGCGACGCTCCGCCGCCAAGCCAGACGAAGATGCAGTGTTCGGCCTTGCCCTTGGGCAGCGCGGCCTTGGCGGACTCAGCCGCACCGAGCGACGACGCGAGGCCCGGCGCCATGGCAACGGCCGCCCCAGCCTGCGCGAGGAAACGGCGACGGGAAACGATGGCCGACGGGTTGAGCGGGTTCATGGCACAAAGACGAACTCGGGTGAATTGACGAGAGACCAGACCATGTCCTCCGCTCGTTCGCGCCACTCGGGGCGCAGCCGACGCGTCGGCAGGTCGCCAAGGCGCGCCTGGCGTTCCTGATCCTGCTTGAGCCGAGTGGCCTCGGGGTTGAGATGGTTGGACCACGAGACGGCTCGCTGCGGAGCGGAAGAGTTGCGCGCGGCGAGCTGACCGGCTTCCGGAGTGCGCCGGTCGTCGAAGCCGGGCCGGATCAGCTCAACGAAGACGCCTCGCTCCTTCGCAGTTGGAGGGCGCGACAGGAACCGCAGGAAGACATCATGGACGAAGGTCTCCGGCGACCGCTCCCCCAGGGCCAGATCGACGAGCGCGCCGTCGTCAGAAAGGCGCGCGATGCGGCCATGAACCAGGGTGCCGTTGCCCACCGTCGCCGGCTGGATCACGTTGGCCACGTCGTCGCGGACGGTCAGCGCGCCCTGGCGCGACTCGCGCCAGCCGAAGCCGACGAGCGCATCCACGATGGACTGCGCGCGGGGCAACGACAGCGCCGGACGGTCGCGTTCGTTGGAAAGCGAGGTGAACTGCCAAGCGCGCCTGGGAACCCCGAGGTTATTGAACTCCTTCACCGGCCTGCGCCCGTCGACATCCATGTTCATCTCCTCGACACTCATCGATTTTCCGGCGGCAACGAACATCGAGTCGACGAGTTGCTCGGCGCTGAGGCGGCGGCGCGATTGGGCGGCGAAGAGCCGTTTCTCCGGCGGCTGCTCGTCGGATGCATCGGCGCGGATTTCGCGCTGGTAGGCGTGGGAGTTCAGGACAAGGCGAGCGATGTGGCGGAGGTCGTAGTCATGAGCCACCAGCTCACGGGCCAGATAATCGAGGAGCTCCGGATGCGATGGAGTGCGTCCGTCGATGTCGTCCACGGGATCGATCAATCCCCAGCCGAGGTAGCGCTTCCAGACTCGGTTCACGAGGACCTTGGCGAAGCGGTCGTTGCGCGGGTCGGTCAACAGCGCGGCCAGTTTCTCACGCGAATCGCCGGCATCACGGAGAACGCCGTCCCGAAAGTTCTCGGCCACAAGATCGCCGAACGGCCACGCGGGCTCGACCTTACTGCCGGGCGGGAGCGTGACCTTCACTTTGCGCCCGATGGTGATGTGGGAATTCGTCGGGATGCTACTTGTCGGAGGCACGGCCTGCGGACTGCGGCGCAGCATCGCGGCTAGGCTGAAGAGGTCCTTCTGCTTGAAGTCGTGGTGCGGCGCATCGTGGCAGCGCGCGCACGACATCTGCATCCCCATGAAAGCCTGGGCCACGATCTGCGCCTTCTGCGCCATCGGCACGTCGTTCTCCGTGGCCACCCCGAAGCCGCCCGGGCCGCCGTAATGGACGCTGCCCTCCATCATCACGAGCTCCGTGGCGAAGCGGTCCATCGCGCGGTTGTCGGAGAACGCCTCGTGGATCCACCAGCGGAACGGGCCGGTGTTGTTCAGCATCGGTTTCAGGATTCCCGGATTCTCCGCGAGCACGTCCTGCCAATATCCAACCCAATGGTCGGCCCACGATGGACTCGTCAGCAGCCGGTCGATGACCCGCGCGCGACGATCCGAACTCTTGTCGGCCACGAACGAGGCCGCTTCCGCCCCGGTAGGGATCACACCGGTCAAATCGAGCGTCGCGCGACGAACAAAGGCCGCGTCGTCCGTCAGGGCGGCGGGCTTGACGCCGGCTTTCTCCAGCTTCGCCCCGATGAAGTTGTCGATGGCGTTGAACATCGGGGTGCTGGCGGCGACTTCCGGAATACGCATCCGCGGCAGAGCGGCGACGTATTCGCGCGCGCGCTCATGACGGCGGTTCCAATAGCCTTCCTCTTCCCGGGCGGCTTCATGGCGACGCACAACATCGGCCCGGCGCCACGTATCCGTGCGCTCCGCGATGAAACCCTCGAACTCGTCTTCCGTCAGCCGGACGCGGTCGCCTTCAAGCGGCGCGAGCAGCCGGAAATCATCCGAACCGGCGGGTGCCGAGGAGACGCCCATCTCACCCAACTCAGGGCGGCGGGTCTTCAAGCCCACGACGGCTTCCAAGGTGAACGTGTGCGGTTTTCCATCGGAGACGAAGTTGGTGAGGCTCTCGAAATGCCCCGGCCTGAGGTAACGGAGATCGGGCGCAATGGCGAGGGGCGCGTCCGGCACTTCCTCGTGCCCGTCGGCCTTGAAGTCCGGGAAGCGCGTCGCGAGCATCTCCTTTCCGTCGATGAAAAGCCGGGAACCCGTGCGCGACCGGAGCAGCAGCCTGTGCTCGCCTGCCGGCAGCGTGATCGCCGCAGTGGCGCGGTAGAGGAACGGCATTCCACGGTCCACCTTCACCCCGCGCGGCGAGTAACGCGTCGGCATGGCCGTAAATCCGAACGAACGTTCATCATACGACTCGGCGGGAGCGCCCGCAGTGAACTTCCAGCTCGTCTCGTCGGGAATGCCCTCGACGATGTCGATCCTCACCGCAGCGCGGACGGACATGAGCGACCCGAGGCTCACGGCGATGGCCAGGACTATGGAACGCAGGATGTGCGACATGGGATATGACGGTTTGTGGGGTCTGGTTAATGAGTCTCCGATCCACGTCCGAAGGCAAAACAAAAGGCGGCCCCGGTGGGATCGCTTCCCTGCCACGCACGGCGCTGTTCTTCGACGAAGGGCACGAAGAAGACACAGAAATCTCTGCGCGGCGGGACGGGCCAAGGGCTTGTCCCGCCGATCTTCTTTGCAGGACGGCGTTTGATCCGCGAAGCAACATGTGGGCGGACCAAGTCGGGATCAGGCAACCACCGCCGGTAATCCGCAGCAGGACTGGCTGCAATGAAGGGAATGGAACGAGGGTCAGCTCAAGGGTCCGTCCTTGGGCAATCGCATCATCCAGATGATGGCCGGGAGAAATGTGCCAGCGACGGCCGCCAGATAGACCACTAAGATAACTCCGCTGAAAAAAAGTATCCGAAGAGGCACCAGCTCACAAACTGGCCGCCGAAAACCGGGAGAGCACTTCGTTTGAGCTGAGCATGCTGGGCACGAGCCGTGGACAGGCCCATGAGTTGAACCGCGATCACGATGAGGCATGTGACCAACATCATCCATTTGTATTCGCTCATAGCTGCTCGAAGAAAACTAACGGCCCAAGACCACATCCGTGAACAGCCCACAGAACGGATTGAAGCCCCCCGGCCGACCAAGTCATCCTTATTCTTTGGTCCAGATATGGTTTTCACGATGGCGGCGGCTTGCAACGGGCGGTTTTGATTTCTGGGCGGGATGACCGGCACCCAAACTGCCCCGTAGACGTGCGCCGGCGAATCGCTAGGCTCCGCGGCTCGCTTGAGCTACGAAGCCATCATCACCGCCCAGGACCTGGAACTGCGTCACAACGAGCAGGTGCTTTTCGACCACGCCTCGCTGGCCGTCGGCGAGCATGACCGCATCGGCCTTGTCGGCCGCAACGGCGCCGGCAAATCCACCCTGCTCCGCATCCTCGCCGGCGAACTCACGCCCGACTCCGGCAACGTCACGCGCCGTCGGGGCCTCGTCGTCGGCTATCTGCCGCAGGACTTCACCCTCGATGCCGCCTTGACCGTGGAGCAGAACGTCCGCTCCGGCGCGGCCCACATCCTCGAATTGATCCACCAGTTCGAGACCATGCCCGGCGATTCCCCGCGCCACGGCGAGGTGGAGGAGCGCATCCAGCACTTCGACGGCTGGAACCTCGATTCCCGCATCAAGCAGGCCCTGTCCGAACTCGGCTGCCCTCCCGGCCCCAGCGCGATCGAAGGTCTCTCCGGCGGTGAGAAACGCCGCGTCGCCCTGGCCCGTGCCATCGTCGCGCAGCCCGATCTGCTCATCCTCGACGAGCCGACCAACCACCTCGACACCGAGAGCGTGGAATGGATCGTGGAATTCCTCGCCGACTATCCGGGCGCGTTGCTCGTCGTGACGCATGACCGGCATTTCCTCGACCGCGTCGCCACCGACATCGTCGAGCTGCGCAACGGCAGCTTCGACCGCTACTCCGGCAATTACAGCGACTACATCCTCGAACGCTCCGAGCGCCTCGCCACCGAGGAACTGCAGGAGCACAAGCGCCAGATGTTCCTCCGGCGCGAGATCGACTGGGTGCGCCGCCAGCCCAAGGCCCGCACCACGAAGTCGCAGAGCCGCCTCGACCGCTACGACGACGCCTTGAACGACGCCCCGCCGCCGACCGAGTCGGACATGGAGCTGTGCATCCCGCCCGCTCCGCCGCTTGGCAACCGCGTCGCCGACCTGGAGAAGATTGGCTTCCGCATCCCCACGCCCGAAGGCCGCTGGCTCTTCCGCGGGCTCGACCTGGCCTTCGCCGCCGGACAGCGCATCGGCATCACCGGCCGCAACGGCCTCGGCAAGACGTCGCTCCTCCGCATCCTCATCGAGCAGAGCCCGCCCACCGAGGGAATCGTCCGCATCGGCCAGCTCACCAAGTTCAACTACGTCGACCAGGGGCGTCTCCAACTCCGCGAGGACCGCACCGTGCTGGAGGAGGTCAGCGACGGCACCGAGTTCGTCATCTGGGGCGACACGAAGCTTTCCCTTCGCGCCTACCTGAAACGCTTCCTTTTCACCGACGACCGCATCACCAAGCAGGTGAAGTGGCTCAGCGGCGGCGAACGCAGCCGGCTTCTCCTCGCACGCATCCTGAAACAGGGCGGCAATTTCCTCATTCTCGACGAGCCCACGAACGACCTCGACCTCCAGACGCTCCGCGTTTTGGAAGAAGCGCTCCTCGCCTTCCAAGGCTGCGTGCTCGTCGTCAGCCACGACCGCTACTTCCTCAACCGCGTCTGCACCGGCATCCTCGCCTTCGAGGGCGAAGGCCGCATTGCCTATAGCGTCGGCAGCTACGACTACTACCTCGAGAAGCGACGGCGCGAAGCCATCGCCGCCGCCGAACCCAAACCAGCCCCGGCGTCCGCGAAGCAGTCCAATTCAAACGCCCCGCAGCCGGCCAAGAAGAAGAAGCTGTCGTTCAAGGAACAGAAGGAGCTCGAAGGCATGGAGACGGCCATCCACGACGCCGAAGCCGCCGTCGCCAAACTGGAGGCCTCGTTGGCCGATCCGGCGTTCTTCAAGACCCAAGGGGCCAAGGCCAACGGCGTCATCGCCGAGCTGGGCGCCGCCAAAGCCAAGGCCGCCAAGCTATACGCCCGCTGGTCGGATCTTGAAGCGCTCAACGCTGGAGCGTGAGGCCGATTGATCGAGCCAGTCGGTAGCTAAAAACCGGGCGCAGGTCGGGACAGGCCCGGAGGGCTGGCCTGTTTATAGCACCCGCATCTCCGATGTTCCCTAGCTCCGTAGGAGCGGCCTCTTGGGGTGGCTCCTACGGGGCCGGAAAAACTTCTGCCAAACCAAACATCACGGAAACAACCCCCGCATCTGCTTCGCGTCGCGGACGCGTTTGATGCCGAGAGTCAGGGCGGCGGCGCGCATGGAGATCTTCTCCTTGCGGCTGAGATGGAGCGTCTGATGGAACGAGCCCTCCAGGATGCGGAACAGTTTGTCCATCACCTCGGTCTCCGTCCAAAAGAAGCTCTGCAGGTCCTGCACCCACTCGAAGTAGGAGACGATCACGCCGCCCGCATTGCAGAGGATGTCGGGAATGATGAAGACGTCGTCGCGCTGGTCGAGGACCAGGTCGGCATCGGGCGTGGTCGGGCCGTTGGCGCCTTCGGCGAGGATGCGGCACTTGAGGCGCGCGGCGTTCTCTCCGGTGATCTGGCGTTCGAGCGCGGCAGGCACGAGCACGTCGCACGGCAACTCCAGCAGTTGTTCGTTGGAAACCAGTTCGCCTTCGCCGAAGCCATCCAGCGACCGCGTCTTGGCGAGGTGTTCCTGGAGTTTGACCAGGTCGAGGCCCCTGGGGTTGTAGATGCCGCCCGAGACGTCGCTGACGCCGATGATCTTCATGCCGTATTTCGCCAGGGAGAACGCGGCGATGGAGCCGACGTTGCCGAAACCCTGGATCACGGCCGTGCTCTTGGCCGGATCCAATCCCAGGGTGTCCATGGCGCGGTTGATCAGGTAGCTGACACCGCGTCCGGTGCTCTCGCGGCGGCCGAGCGAACCTCCCAGGCCCACCGGCTTGCCGGTGACGACACCGGGAACGGAGTGCCCGGCGTGGACGGAATAGGTATCCATCATCCAGGCCATCGTCTGTTCGTTCGTGCCCATGTCGGGCGCGGGAATGTCGATCTGCGGCCCGATGAACTGCACGAGCTCCTGCGTGAACCGCCGGGTGACGCGTTCCAGTTCCGCGATTGAAAGCTTCCTCGGATCACAGTCCACCCCGCCCTTCGCGCCGCCGTAGGGCAGGCCGGCCAAGGCGCACTTCCAGCTCATCCACATGGCCAGCGCGGCCACCTCGCCGAGGCAGACGGCGGGATGGTAGCGGATGCCGCCCTTGGTCGGGCCGAGCGTGAGGTGGTGCTGCACCCGGTAGCCGGAGAAGACGGTCACCGTGCCGTCGTCGCGCCGGATCGGCACGGCGACAGTCAGGGACCGTTTGGGATACTTCAGCCAAGCGCGTTCGTCCTGCGGGATTTCGAGCCGGTTGGCCACGATGTCGAACTGCCGGCAGGCCATGTCGAAGATGGGGTGTGCGTAGATTTCCATGATGAAGGAATTCCGGGTTGGTCTGCCGGCAACCTACCCATCCCGACGAAAACTCCAACCAAGGTCTCACGCGCCGGGCACATCGGTTCACTTGCGCCAGCGCCCGTTGACCTCCTGGATGGCGTCCAGCTGATAGGCGCGGTCGTTCGCACCCGTGACGCTCCACTCGTCCTTCTGCCCGTCGAAATCGAAGACCCAGAGCGCTGCGAAGGTCACGCCGGCGCGTTCGAGTTTTTCCAGGCGCTGGACGAACGCCGCCTTCGACCCGTCGTTCGCCGGCCCCGGCACCCCAAACTCTCCGACGAAAAGCGGCCTGTGCAAGCGGCGGGCCGCAGTGATCGCCGCCGGGATGCGGGTGAAGTCGGAGTCCTCATAACCTCGCACCGTGAGGCTGTTGACCGGATCAGGATTGTCGCCCGCGAGCATCGTGGCGAACTGCTCGGGCGAATCCTTCTGCCAGCTTTTCTCCTTCATCTGATGCCACGCGGAGGGACGCGGAAACGCATTGCCGGAAAGGATCAACCGATGCGGATCGTGCCGGCGCACCTCTTCGCCAAACGCCTTCAACACCGTGCGAAACGCGAGGTGCGTCATTTCATCCGCAGCCGACCGGTTGGTTGGCGTTCCCAACGACGGCACGACCGGCGGACGATGCTCGGCCGCGTTCGGAAGATCGGCGGGCAGGTTGAATTCGTTCCCAAGTTCCCAGGCCCAGATCGCGGGTGAACCGCGGTAGCGCGTGACCATGTTGCTCACATAGCCGCGCATGAAGGCGTGCGTGAGGCTCGCAGGATCGCCCCACTGGCTGACCGGTTCTCCGACGAGATCCGGCACCGTGGCGTGGAACCAGAAGAGCGACGGAATCAATCCGATGCCGTGCCGCTCGGCGGACTTCACCACGCCGTCCAAGCGCCGGAAAAACTCGACCTGGTTCGTCAGGTAAAGGCGCTGTTCGTTCGGCCAGTAGCCGCACGCGGCGAAGCGGGCGAAGGGAATCTTCCGCCGGGCCAGTTCCGCGAAGCCCGCGCCGTAGTCCGTCCGGGCATTCGCGCCGAGCGTGCGGTTGAAGGCGTCGTAGTAGTTCACGCCGTAGCCCCGGAACGGTTCGCCTCGCAGGAGCAACAGCCCGTCGCCTGAAGGGTGAAGCCCATCGGCCGCCGCAGCACCAACGGCCAAAGCCAACATGCCAACCAAAGCGGCCAAAAACGAAGAGAGCGATTGCCCGGGAATCATTCCCCCAGCAAACGCCCCTCGGACCAAGCCGTCCAGCGTGGTTCAAGCCTTCGCTTGCCCTTGGCGGAACCGGACGCCCATCCTCCGCGCACATGTCCACCAAGGCGACCTTCGAGACCTTCTCATCCGAGCTGAACCGCCTCGTCGAGATCTTCGGCCGCAACCTCGCCCACTACAAAGGCGGCAGCTACGACGAAGCCAACCTCCGGAAGGACTTCCTCGACCCCTTCTTCCGCGCCCTCGGCTGGGACATGGACAACCGCGCCGGCCACATCCCCAAAGACCGCGAGGTCGAGATCGAGAGCCGCACCCAGATCGGTGGACGCAACAAACGCGCCGACTACCTCTTCCGCGCCGAGGGCCGCGAACGCTTCGTCTGCGAGGCCAAGAAGCCCGCCTCCGTCCTGGAGGCCAAGGAAGCCTTCCAGGCCAAACGCTATGCCTGGAACAAGAACCTTCCCGTCGCCGTCCTCACCGACTTCGAGGAGCTGAAGATCTACGTCGTCGGCGGTCGTCCCTACCGCGACCAGCCCGGCGTCGGCCTCTGGAAGTCCTGGCACTTCCTCCAGTTCCCGCTCGTCGCCCGCGAACTGTGGGATCTGCTCTCCCGCGAGACCGTCGGCTCGGGCGTGATCGACCGGCTCATCGAAGCCCTGCCCAAGAAGGCCACCGGCAAAGGCAAGGCCCGCCAGCAATGGCTCATTAAGCCCGACCGCTCCCGCGCCCTCGACACCGACTTCCTCAATTTCCTCGACCAAGCCCGCCAGGGACTCGCCTCCGACCTCTACAAGCTCAACGACCACGACGCCCTCCTCGCCGACAACCGCCTCAACGAGGCCGTCCACCGCATCCTCGACCGCCTCCTCTTCCTCCGCATCTGCGAGGACCGCGACATTGATACCGGCAAGCGGCTGATGAGCATCGTGGAGGACTGGCGCGTGCGATGGGGGCGCGAAGATGGAAAGAAACACCGCCAGGAAAGTCTCCGCCTGCGCGAAGCCGACTCCACCAGTCACGAGTCACCATTCACCAGTCACGCGCCCCTTTGGAATGCCATCGTGGATCACTTCCGCGCGCTGGACCGCCGCCCGGCCTCGCACGTCCCGTATTTCAATGGGAACATCTTCAAGCTGCATGAAAGCGAACGGCTCATCGTCGGCGACGAATGGCTCGCGGACTTCATCGGCGAACTG
>JAYVSO010000088.1:0-47438 GCA_043775315.1 Verrucomicrobiota bacterium | reverse complement strand
CCTCAGAGCCTGTCTGAGAAATGGCCCGGTCGTGTAGGAGGCGATAAAGAGGGTGCGGATGCTTGACAACGGCCGGCGGGAAACGGCTTTGAACCCTGCGCGGCAGCGGAATTGGGGCGATGCAAAACGCCTGTCTTCCGACCGATCTGAGCGACTCCCAGTGGAGGACGGTCCTTCCCCATCTCCCCAAGCCGGCCAAGAGAGGCCGGCCCCGGACCGACCTGCGCCGGATCCTCGACGCCGTGCTCTACCTGGTCAAAAGCGGCGTCCAGTGGCGCCTGCTGCCCCGGAGCTTCCCGCCGTGGCAGACCGTCTACCATGTCTTCCGCCGCTGGTGCGGCGAAGGCCTCTGGCGCGAGCTCAACGACCGGCTCCGCGCGGCGGTGCGCACGGCCGCGGGCCACGACTGCCGGCCCAGTGCGGGCATCCTCGACAGCCAGAGCGTGAAGAGCGACCCGCATGGCGGCGACGTCGGCTACGACGCGGGCAAGAAGATCAAGGGCCGCAAACGCCATCTCCTCGTGGACACCCTCGGGCTGGTCCTCGCCGTGAAGGTGACGCCAGCCAGCACGCCCGAACGCGAGGGCGGCCTGGCTGTCCTGTCACCCGTGCTCTGCTGGCTGCGTTGGTTCAGGAAGCTATGGGTCGACGGCGGCTACACGGGCGAGCACTTCGCCCGCGAAGCCCGGAGCCACCGGCCAAAGCTCGTTGTCGAGGTCGTCAGACGCAGTAACACCGCCAGGGGATTCCATGTCCTGCCCAAACGCTGGATCGTCGAACGGACATTCGGCCGGCTCATGCGCCACCGCCGCCTCGTCCGCGACTACGAATCCACCGAGGCCATGGTCCTCCTCGCCATGATACGGGTCAGGCTCCGCAGACTTGCCTGATCACCCGGCTTTCACCACTTCTCAGACAGGCTCTAAGGATCGCCCGGGCGATGATGTCGGTGGAGTTGGGCCAGGGAATGGGGCGCCCACGAGCTGAAATGTGGTTCGAGCGGGTAATGGCGCTCGATCCCAACAACTACGAAGCGTGCGTCGCGATGTCCAATTATCTGGAGCCAAGATGGTATGGATCCGACGAAGAAGCGCTTAAATTTGCCCGCAAGTGCGTCGTTTCGAAGAGGTGGGGAGGTGGGTTCCCTTGGTTCTCCAAACGATACACCACACACTTGCCGCTTACCACGACCTCTGGGCGTCGGACAAATATTGGCATCGCCCTTACGTTTAGCCCGACATTCAAGCAAGCTACGAGAGGTATTTTCAGCTCAACCCACAAGATCTGAGCTTCCGCCACAATTATGCCCGAGACGCGTTCAAGTGCGGAAAATACCAAGCTTTCCTCGACGAACTACCTAGGTTTGCAACTGGGACCAACTTCAATTTCTTTGGGGGCCAAACCAACTTCGCCGCCATGGTAAGCAAGGCTCAGAAAGCCGTGGATAGGTAGACAGTCAGACGTCGACCGTGTGGATATAGAGTGGAAGATTGGGACTGTTCCTACAGCAACCCCGCCTGCTTCCCTCCCGCCATCTTCAGTCCCAGCTTGCGGTAGCTGCGTTCGGTGGCGATGCGGCCTTGGGCGGTGCGGCTGAGGTAGCCCTCCATGATGAGGTAGGGCTCGTAGACTTCCTCGAGGGTGTCCGCTTCCTCACCGACCGCGACGGCGAGGGAGTTCAGGCCCACGGGGCCGCCGCTGAACTTGCCGATGACGGCTTCGAGGATGCGTTTGTCCATCTCGTCGAGGCCGTCGGAATCGATCTCCAAAATGGCGAGCGACTTGTCCGCCAGTTCTGCGGTGATCCGGCCGTCGCTGCGCACTTCGGCGTAGTCTCGCACGCGGCGGAGCAGGTTGCCGGCGATGCGCGGCGTGCCCCGGCTGCGGCGCGCGATCTCGAACGCGCCCTGCGTATCGATCTCCACCTTCAGCAAGCCGGCCGCGCGCAGGATGATCGTCTGGAGCTGCGCGCTATCGTAGTAGTCGAGCCGTTCCTTGATGCCGAACCGCGTGAGCAACGGCGCGGTGAGCAGGCCGCTGCGGGTCGTCGCGCCGATGAGGGTGAAGCGCGGCAGGTTCAACTGGACGGTCCGGGCGTTCGGGCCCTGGTCGATGATGATGTCCAGTTTGAAGTCCTCCATCGCGGGATAGAGGTATTCCTCGATGGTCTTCTGGAGCCGGTGGATCTCGTCGATGAAGAGGACGTCGCCTTCCTCCAGGTTCGTGAGCAATCCGGCGAGGTCGCCCGCCTTTTCGATGGTGGGTCCGCTCGTGGTCTTGAGGTTCGTGCCCATCGCCTTGGCGATGATGTTGGCGATGGTGGTCTTGCCGAGGCCGGGCGGGCCGCTGAGGAGGATGTGGTCGATGGCTTCGCCGCGCTGCCTGGCGGCCGCCACGCCGATCTCCAGGCGTTCCTTGACCTTGGCCTGGCCGGTGAAGTCGGCGAAGGCGGCCGGGCGCAGCTTCTGTTCGAGCGCGGCTTCGGGCTTGGTCAGGACATCGGAAATCATTCGGTCGGCCATCGTCCGGCGACCATCGCGGCGGCGGCGGAGTGGCTCAAGCGTGAAGCGTCATGGAGCCATTGATCGGCAATGACATCATGGCCACAGACGGAGCTTCAGGGTTTCTTGAGCGGGGGAAGGTAGCAGCCGACGGCGTCGGTGACCGGCTTGGCGACAGGCCGGCCCGCGAGGAAGGCGTCGAGGGCGCTGCGCAGGTCGCGCTCCGTCGGCTGCGGACGGCGCTTGCCGAGGGCCGGATACAGGTCGTCGATGCGGCCGCGATAGACGGTGGAACCGGCGGCGGAAACGACGAAGGCCTCGGGCGTGACCTTGGCACCGAGACGCGCCGCCAGCTTCTGGCCCGGATCCAGCAGGGCGGTCATCGTGTAGCGGAAATCGGCCAGATGTTTCTTGGCGGAGGCCGGCGTCACATCGCCATCGGCGTAGACCAGCCGGACGACCACGCCGCGCGGACCGTATTCGGCGGCGATGCGGTTCACCTCGGGCGCATAGGCGTTGGAGATGGGGCAATCCGTCGAGATGAAGAGCAGGACGACGGCCTTGTTCGTGCCCACGGCGAGCGGTTCCATGCGCTGGCCCGTGGCGGTTTGAATCTCGATGGTTCCCAGCAGCGAAGCGGCCTCCAGCGGCGCGACCACGATCAGTGCCGACAGGATGACGACGGCAAGCGACAGCAGGGTTGACCGGGGAGCGCTCATTTCAGTCTCAGACATAATGCAAATCCTGCGGCTTACCAACTCCCGAGAAGCGAGAGGCCCGTCAGCGGATGCCCCAGCAGAAAGGATCGCGTTCATCGAGGAGCAGCGTGGCCTCGGCGTTCACAAAGGCCCGGCCTGTGACGACAGGCGCGATGGTTCCTGCGGCGCGGTCGATCCAGAGGAAGCTCCCCGTGAATGTGCTGCCCAGGATGCTTTCCTGGATCCAGGTCGCGCCCTCGGCCAGTTTTCCATCGGCCGCGAGGCAGGCCAGCTTCGCGCTCGTGCCGGTGCCGCAGGGCGAACGGTCGTAGGCTTTGCCGGGACACAGGACGAAGTTCCGGGAATGGCCGCCGGACTGCCCCGGGCCGAAGAGTTCCACGTGGTCGATCTCGGGAAAGCCCTGCGCGTTGACGGCCTGCCGGATGCGCCACGAGACGTCGGTCAACTGCTCGACGTTCGTGAGTTGTAGCGCCCACGGATGGTTCTCCACGAGGAAGAACCAATTGCCGGCCCACGCGACGTCGCCGGTTACCGGGCCGATGCCGGGAACATCCACCGTCGCGGCTTTGGTCTTACGATGGCTCGGGACGTTGGCGACGGAGACCGATCCGTCCGGGTGCAACGTGGCCGTCACGATACCGACGCTGGTGTCGATCCGGTGATCGCCGGGCGCGATGCGGCCCATGTGCGCGAGCGTGGCGATCAGGCCGATGGTCCCGTGGCCGCACATGCCGAGGCAGCCGACGTTGTTGAAGAAGATAACGCCGATGAAGCAGGAGGGATCGCCCGGTTCACAGAGCAGCGCGCCGACGATGACGTCGGACCCGCGCGGTTCATTGACCACGGCGGAGCGGAACCGGTCGTGGCGTTCGCTGAAGATCGCCTGCCTCTCCGCTATCGTGCCCATACCGAGGTCGGGGCCACCGCTGACGACGATTCGGGTGGGTTCTCCCCCCGTGTGCGAATCGATGATCTGGATCTTGTGCATGGAGCTTATTTTGCGACCGGGGTCGGTGCTTCCTTGGTCTTGTCGGCAGGGATGATCTTCACGAAGCGGATGTCCATCACGGCGGCCTTCTTCTTGTTCTGCGGCTTCACCGCGATGGCGTGGGTGCCGGCCGTCAACGCCACCGTGCCCACGCGGCGCGGGATGAACTTCTGAAAATGCCCGGTGTCCTCCACGACGAACGGGAAACGCTTCCCCGCGACTTCGGCGATGACATCGCTGCCGCCGTTGCCCGTGCCGCAGCCCTGCCATATCTCGACGACGTAGTCCCCGGGCTTGGCCACCGTGAACTTCCACTCCGCCCAATCCTCCGCTCTGGTCCAGAAGCCGAGGCACAGTTTGTTCGTCTGCGGCTCGTAGCGAAGCATGGTGCCATGCACGACGGCGTTGCTCGCGTGCATCGAGACGATGCCGTCCGCGCCGGCGAACACCGCCTTTTGAGAAGCCGGCGTGGCCGGGTCGGCGGCCGACAGCCGTGGGCAGATCGCCGACAGGGCGATGACGAGGAGCGTGAAGAAGGGGAATGATTTCATGGAGGGAACCCGTCAGCGGCGCTTGGAGGATTTGGCGGAAGGCTCCACCAACTTGAGGATGTCGGCCGCGCTGGCCGCCTCGTGCAGGACGATCTGCGGGCCTTCCTGCGCGCGCTTTTCTCCGCCGCCCTTCGGACTGCGCGGGCCACCGGTCATCGGCGAGATGGAGACGACGTGGCCGATGGCGTTGCCGCGTTCATCGAGGATGGCCGAGCCGCTGGAACCGGGCGCCCAGTCGGTGCTGACGTTGATCCGGGTAGTTGTCTCCCCGGCGCGCCGCTGCGTGCGGCTGATGAAGCGGTTGACCATGCCTTCGCTGAAATAGCCCCGTTGCCCGAGCGGCCATGAGAAGCAGTAGGCGCGGCCGCCGGGACCGACTTCGGTGTTCAACGAAAGCGGCTTCAGGCCCTTGGCATCAAGTTTGACGAGGCACACGTCGCTGAAGGCGTTGGACGCGAGGATCTCGGTGACCGCGAACACCCGATCGGTGTCGTCCGCGGCCACGAGGAAGCCTTCCTTAAAGTTTTCCGGCTTCTCGACGACGTGGCGGCACGTGGCCACGACCCCGTTCTCCGTCACCGCATAACCTCCGGCGAGGTTGATGTGCCACTGGTCGCATTTGGAACAGAGGTAGTGCCATCCGAGCCGCAGATGCGCGGCCCGGGCCGCGGTCCAGAGATCGCGCCCATCCATCGAGCGGCGCTTGGGCGCGGGCAGCTCAATGCTGCACGTGCGGCGACCGAGTTGGTTCGTCAGGACGGAATCCGGGACGAGCTTGCCCGCTTCACGAAGCTTCACCGCCGCGTCGCTGACGGCCTTGTCGGCCTCGCGGGACCTGTAGACGGGAACGCCGGGCGCCTGCGCCTGCACACGGACGGCGGCGGTCGCGGCCCAAACCGCGACGAGCACAAGTCGCACGAGCGCGGAATGCAGGCGGGTGGTCATGCGGGCAGGCTAGGCGGACACGCCGGGGATCCGCAACGTCACTTCCGCTTCGGCAACTTGGGGCGGCTGGCGATGCCGTCGTGGATCACCTTCAGCACGGCCTTGCGTTCGGCACCGGTCAACGTCAGCCGCGGCGCGCGGGTCCATTCCTTGCCAAGACCGGCTTCCTGGACGGCCAGCTTGATGTATTGGACGAATTTCGGATGGGTATCGAGATGCAGCAGCGGTGCGAACCAGCGGTAGATTTCGACCGCCTTGTCCCATTGCCCGGCGCGGGTGAGTTCCCAGAAGTATTGATTCTCCGCCGGGAAGGCGATGCCGCTGCCGGCCACCCAGCCGTCGATGCCGAGGATGGCGGATTCGAGTGCGAGATCGTCCACACCGGTGAAGATGGCGTAACGGTCGCCGACGACATTGTGCAGGTCGGTGATGCGGCGGGTGTTGCCGGAGCTTTCCTTGAGCGCGACGAAGTTCTTCTGGTTGGCAAGCTTCGCGAACAGCTCGGGCGTGATGTCGTGACCGTAGCTGAGCGGGTTGTTGTAGATCATGATCGGCAGCCCGGTCGCCCTGGCCACGGAACGGAAGTGGTGGAGCGACTCGGCCGCGTCGGGCGACTTGTAGACCATCGGCGGCATGAGCATGAAGCCGTCGAGCCCGAGGTTCTCGCCGTCGCGCACGTAGCGGACCGCCTCGGCCAGGCTCGTCTCCGCCACACCGCTGAGGACCGGCACACGCCCATCGACCGCCTCGACCATGTCCGCGATGACTGTGCGCTTCTCTTCGGCGGTCATCGACTGGTTCTCGCCGAGTGAACCGAGGAATACCAAGCCTGTGATGGCCGACTGGATCAACGCTTCGGCGTGCGCGGCCGTGGCGGGAAGATCGAGGGAGCCGTCCTTGTGGAGCTGGGTGGTGATGGCGGGAAAAACGCCGGACCAATATGGTTTCATGTTTCCCAAGCCTAGGCAGGACGACGGCCGGCCGTCTTGTAAGGAATCAGCGGAACGGAGACGAAGCGCGGCACAATCCCGCCCTCCCCGGAAGCGGCGGCACTCGGCGAAGCGATCGGGATTTCTGGTGCTGGCGGAGCCTCGTTAGGCAATAGCATTGGGTCCGTGGAAAAGGGCTTTCAAATCCTTCCGGCCGTGATCGCCCGTGGCCGGGTCGCCGATCTGAACCGCGAGTTCACGCACCTCTCGGAGGATGGTGCCGCGGGGATCCGTGGGCTGCTTACGTCCAATCTTGTCGTGCGGGATCTTGCCTCATCGGCGGAGCTGTTGGCGCTGGCGAACCTCGCGTTGCCGGCGCAGGCGTTTGCCGTTCGTGCCATCCTGTTCGACAAGACGCCCGGCACGAACTGGAAGGTGCCGTGGCATCAGGACTTGGCCGTGGCGTTGGCGGAGAAGCGGGATGTGGACGGGTTCCACCGGTGGTCGGTGAAGGACGGTGTGCCGCATGCGCATGCTCCGGTGGGGCTCTTGGAACGGATGATCACGCTGCGCCTGCATCTCGACGATTGCCCGGCAGACAATGGCGCTCTCCGCGTCCTGCCGGGGTCGCATCTTCACGGAAAGCTGAGTGCCGCCGACATCGCCGAGTGGCGCCAACGTGTGCCCGAAGTCGTCTGTGAACTTCCGGTAAGCGGCGTTCTCCTGATGCGTCCGCTCCTGCTGCACGCCTCGTCCGCATCGAGTCGGCCGGGTCACCGTCGCGTGCTCCATCTCGAATACGCCTGCGACGACCTGCCGGGCGGGCTCATGTGGGCGGAAGGCGAAGGTCCCGCGTAGCTTTAGCGGTGGGTCGCGAAGCGACTCCGGAAATTGACCGGCGACAAGATGGCTGGTTTTCAGCCAAAAAAAACTTCCAAGTCCTGGAGGGCCGCGCTCCGGTGGAGGACTCAGTTTTTCCATGCGTTGCCGAAGGCGGCTCTGGCAACGTCGTGGCCGATGCCTTCGTTGTATCGCACCTTGGTCCGTCCGTTCCTCTTCCGCCGCGACTCGGAGGAGATCCATAATTTCACCCTCGACGCCCTCGGGTTCGCCAGCCGCAGAGACCTGTTTCCAGATTCCTTCGCTCCGCTGTTCGAACCGGCGGAACTGCCCGTGGACCTGTTCGGCCTGCGCTTCGCCAATCCCGTCGGCCTCGCGGCCGGCATGGACAAACAGGCGGTCGCCTTGCCCATGTGGCCAAAGTTCGGTTTCGGCTTCAGCGAGCTGGGCGGCGTGACCCTGCACCCGCAGCCGGGCAATCCCGCGCCGCGCATGTTCCGCATCGCGCCGGACGAGGCGCTGATCAACCGCATGGGCTTCAACAACGGCGGCGCCGAAGCCATGGCGGTGCGGCTGGCCAGCTGGCGTGCATCCGGTCTGTGGCCGATGGGCCATCCAGTCGGCATCAATCTCGGGAAATCAAAGATCACGCCTCTGGAAACGGCGGCCGAAGACTATGCCGGGTCGTTCAGGATGCTGCGGTCGCTCGCGGACTTCTTCGTGGTGAACGTGAGTTCGCCCAACACGCCGAATCTCCGCCAGCTCCAGGACAAGGCCGCGCTCGACGAGATCCTCGCGGCTTTGCAGGAGATCAACCGTTCTCCCGGCGCACCCGTGCGGCCGATCCTCGTGAAGGTCGCGCCCGATCTGACGTTTGAGGCGCTGGACGAAATCGTCGGCCTCATCGGCTCGCGGAATCTCGCGGGCATCGTCGCGACGAACACGACCATCGCGCGCCCGAACACGGGCGATCCGCGCCGCGACCGCATCTACGCCGAGACCGGCGGCCTGAGCGGCAAGCCGTTGACCCGCCGCAGCACCGAGGTGATCCGTCATCTCCACAAGCAGACCGGAGGAAAGGTCCCGCTCATCGGCGTGGGCGGCATCTTCACGGCGCACGATGCGTGGGAGAAGATCACGGCCGGGGCCTCGCTGGTGCAGATCTACACGGGACTCGTCTACGAAGGACCGGGGATCGTCCGCGCCGTCGTCAACGGCCTGCGGGAACGGATGGCCAAGGAAGGTTTCAAGAACATCGCCGATGCGGTTGGGACCGCGCCAAGGTAGGGCAGGCATCTTGCCTGCCCGGTGAAGCCTATCAAAAGAGACCGGCCTTGGCGGCGGACAAGACGCCTGTTTCACAAGCATCCCCTCGTCAGGACGGGGCAGGCTGGAAGCCCGCCCTACCGTGAGCAGCCTCATCCTGCATCACGCTGGCAGGATCTCGACGATCTCGGCGAGCGGTTCACCGGCGGGATTGCTCAGCGTGTTGCGGCGGGCGTAGAGAAGGGTGCTCTCCTCAGCGGCCAAGAGTGGTCCGATGAAGCTGTCGGCCGCGATGCGGAAGAATCCATTCGGCCGGCTGGTGAACGGCACTTTTTGTTCGGCCAGGACACGACCCAGCGGAACCTTTCCGCCGAGGATGATCCGCCGCGGCTCGGCTTCGAAACGGTCCAAATGGATCCGAATCGCACCGAACTCGACGGGCTTGCCGCTCTTCTCCAAGCGCAGCAGGACCTCGCGCAGGTAGATGCCGCCATCGACGCAGCTGGAGAGGACTTCCAGCTTCAAGCGGTCGCCGTGGAACTTCTCCAGCGTCGACGTCATGTCGCTGAGATGGACGAGCAAGGAGCGGTAGGGCTCGGGCATCTCCGCGCCGTCGATCGCCGAGACCTCGGGCAAGTCCCGGCCCGCCATGGCGTAGAACTCGTCCAGCGGGAAGGCCAGCGATTGGAGCGTCATGGAGTGAGCTTCACGCATAGCGCCCGGTCCGATGCTCCGGCTTGAAGAATTCCTGCAACAGCCGGTCGACCTGGAGCAGGCCGTCGCGCGTAAGGCCGATGAGGTCGCCGTCGCTCGTCAGGAATCCCTGTTCTTTGATCCACGCCAACGGCGCGGCGAACTGGACGCGCGGATCGGTGCCGAACTTCTGGATGAAGGCCGCTGCGCTGACGCTGCCGAGCTTGAGCTGGAGCATGAACTCGCGCAGGAACCGTTCGTCGTCGGGCAACACGTAGGCCCGGTAGGTCGGGAGCTGGCCGGCGTTGACCGCGTCCACGTAGGGCTGGAAGTCGTGGTGGTTCTGGTAGTGGAGGCCATTGAGATGGCCGAAGCTGGCCACGCCGATGCTAAGGAGATCGGCCCCGCTGAAGAGCCCCTGGCGATACTCGAACTTCACCTTGGCCGGATCCTTCACCACGGTGGTCGTGCTGGTGACGGTGTAGCCGACCTTCTCGAACTCGGCGTAGGCGTAGTCCACCCAGCGGCGTTTGGTTTCCCAGTCGGCCACGGGCGCGACGAGTTTGCCCTCGGCCTTCATCTGTTTGTAGATGCCCGTGTTGTAGGGCACTTCCATCTGGTAGATCGTCACGGAGTCGGGCTGGAGCACGACGGCCTTGGCCACGGTTTCCTTCCACAACTGCTCGGTCTCTTCGACCATGCCGGCGATGAGGTCGATGTTGATCTGCGGGAAGCCGATCTCGCGGGCGAAGGCGTAGGCGCGCTGCACTTCCTTCGAGCGATGCGCGCGGCCGTTGATCTCCAGGATGTGGTCGTCGAAGTGTTCGATGCCGAGGCTCAGGCGGGTGACGCCCATCTCGCGGATGGCGCGGAGCTTGTGGTCGGTGAGCGTGCCGGGCTCGGCCTCGAAGGTGATCTCCGTGGCCTCGTCCCAGGAGAGCTGGCGCTTCATCCCCTCGGTGAGGAAGCGGAGCTGGTCGGGCGAAAGGTAGCTGGGCGTGCCGCCGCCGAAGTAGATGAAGCGCGGCTTGCGTCCGCCGATGACGGGCTTGTCCGCGTAGAAGGCGAGGTCCTTCAGCAGCGTGTCGATGTAGCCCTTGATGTCGTCGGCGTTTTTGTCGGTATAGACGCGGAAATAGCAGAAGTGGCAGCGCTTCCGGCAAAATGGGATGTGGGTGTAGAGCCCCAGCGGCACGCCCGGCGCGGGCGCGCGGTCCAGCGCGGCGTGGAAGTCCTGGATCGCCTCGGCCTTCCAGAAGGCGAACGGCGGGTAGTTCGCGACGAAGTAGTTCCCGGCGGTCGTCTCCTTCTGGATGGGCGGACCGGCGGTCTTCGGCGGAGGGGCGATGGTGATGGTGTTCATGGGCGGGAAGATTTCTTTTGCGGCAATTCGACGCCTTCGGCTTTAAGGCGACGGGTTTGTTCGGCGATTGCTCCGGGGAACTTCTGGTTCAATTTTCCGTCGGATTTAAGGACGCGCCACCAGGGGGTGAAGCGCTTCTTACCCGCGGCTTCGTCCTCCATGGCGGCGTTCGCGGCGATCCAGGAGAAGATACCGGTGGTGATCGGGCACGCGGTGTCGGTGCCGTGCTTCTTGGCGAGGGCGGCTCGGAGATCGTTGCTGGTGGCGGTGCGGCCTTTGCGGATGGTGCGGATCACGGCGTCCACTTCGCGCGGCGCGGGGATGAACATGGTGCGGCCGCCCCAGCGTTTGGCGGCGGCTGCCTCCAACTTGATGACTTTCGGCAGGCCTTTGTCATCGGCCAGCTTCTCACGCCAAGTTTTGCGTTTGGTTGGCATGGGGCTTCAACCACAGATGGACACAGATAAACACAGATCCAAAACAAGTCGCGGTATCCAGAAGCTCGACCCACTGGCCAACCCCGGGTTGAACCATCCGCCTTCAATCGGGCATCTGTGTGGATCTGTGTTCATCTGTGGTTACTTCTTCGCTCCGAAGCAGTAGACGGTTCCGTCCTCGGACCCGATGACGAACTTGCCGGCGGCCACGGCGGGGGAGCTGCCTATGGATTGGCCGACTTCGTAGTTCCAGATCTCTTCGCCGCTTTTCAAGCTCACGAGATACACCCGGCCATCAGCCGATCCCGCGACGACCTTGTCGCCTGCGACGACGGGCGAACCGTCGATCTTGCCCCGGGTGCCGAAGGTCCAGACCTGTTCGCCGGTGGCCTTGCTGACGCAGTGGAGACGTTTGTCGCGTCCTCCGAAGATGACCTTGTCCCCCGCGATCGACGGCGAACCGACGTAGGGGAAAGCCCGCTGTTTGTAGCGCCAGACGACGTTGGTCTTCACGAGGTCGATGCAGAGGAACTCGTTCTCGTAGTGGCCGAAGTAGGCCTTGCCGTCGCTGATGGCGACGCTGCCGGGCACATAGGCGCCGGCATCGGCCTCGGCGATCTTGAGGCCGTTGGTCACGGACAGGACGTGAAGGAGGGCGTCGCAGCCGCCGAAGACGGTGCGGCCTTCCCAGACGGCGGGGGTGCCGTTGATGTAGTTGCCGGTCTCGTAGGACCAGTTGGTCTTGCCCGTGGCGAAATCGATGGAATGGAGGCGGTTGTCGTAGCCGCCGAACAGAACCGCGAACTTGCCGTTGATAGGAACGATGTTCGCGCCGCCGATGACCTTGTCGTCGGTGGGATGGTGCCAGAGTTCTGCGCCCGTCGCGGCGTTCACCGAGAAGATGTTTGTGCCGGTGGTGCCGAAGATGACGGAGTTCCCATGGACCACCGGCGGAGCCTCCACGCCCGCATCGGCCTTGAAGGCCCAGGCCTTTTTCCCGTCCGCCAAGCCGATCGCGTAGACGTTGCCGTCATCGGATCCGATGAAGACTCGGCCCTGGCTGATGACGGGGGAGGACTTGATGGGACCGCCGGTCTTGAAGCTCCAAAGAAGTTCGGGCTTTGACGGAAGTTCCGTGTCCGCGACGCCGGACATGGCGGCGTCCCCACGATAAAACGGCCAGTCGACGGCTCCCGGTTTTGGCGTCGTCTGCCCTAGAGCCGTGGCTGCGGAAATGGCCACCCCGGAAAGGATGCTGAGGGCTCGGATACGCATGAGTCGGTTGGTTTGGCTTTCGATTCGGAATAGTGGCCGGAATCAACCGGGTAAGCAACCAAGATACTACCTACACGTATCATCCCCGCAAACCGCAGGTAGACTTTGTGACCAGATTGTTAACAAGTGCCACCTTGCTCGTAGGTCGCCGCCGGCTACAGTCCGTGGCCCTGGCTGGACAGCCGCCCGCCCCTGTCCGCTCTCCCTTGCCGCACGCATATGCGAAAAATCATACCTAAAAACTACCTGTTCGGCGCCTTCACCCTGATCGAACTGCTCGTGGTCATCGCCATCATAGCGATCCTGGCTGGAATGCTGTTGCCCTCGTTGGCCAAGGCCAAGAACCGCGCCCAGACGATCAACTGCATCTCAAACCTCAGGCAGTGGGGAATCGCGCAGACGATCTACGCTACGGACAACCAGGATTTCATCTCGAGGGACGGCATGTCGTGGCAGAACGGGACGTGGGGAACGACGCAGACCACCAACATCGACGGCCAAACGGTCTCCACCGGCGATCCTTCGGATCCGTTTGCGTGGTTCAACAAACTGCCCGGCCTCGTTGGAGAAAGGACGCTCCAGCAGTATTGGAGCGATCGTCGCCCGGGTAAGGACATCCGCACCGTGATGCCGTTTCCCGGCGGGCTGGGAAAGATCTGGCATTGCACCGCCGCGCAGATGGGCGAACCCGACTTCGCGGTCCTGAGCGGCGGAGGCCAGAGCGGGATGTTCAGCTACGTGATGAACATCGACCTCAAGATCACTGACGATGTGCCCTACAGCAACCGAAGGGCCTACCCGGACATGCCAAAAATCGCCCAGCTAAAGAAGCCGTCGGCCACCGTCCTCATGTTCGACACGCTCTTCGCCCCGAACGAGCGCAAGCCGATCAACACCTTCAACTCCGTCAACCCCGCCCAGCGCTACACGCAGTTCGCCTTCCGTCACAAGGACGGCGGCAACGTGGTGTTCATCGACGGGCACGCGGCCGGATTCCAGCGGAGCTACGTCACCAACGGCGCCGGAAGCGGCGCGATCGGCGAAGCCCACCGGCCCGACCTGATCTGGAACCCCTACTTCCGCGTCGCCTTCCCCTGAGCCCGACATTTTTCCAACCCTGCCACCTCCCCACGACCCAAGTCCCATGATCAAACGATATCTTCTTTCCTCCTTGGCGATCCTGACGCTGGCCTTCCAGTCGCAGGCAACCGTGCTGTTCTCGGAGAACTTCGCCTACGCCGATGGCGCGATCACGAACGTCTCCATTAGCCCCACGGCAACCAACTGGGTCGAACACAGCACAGGAACCCCGTTGCTAGTCGCCGGCGGACGGGCGCTTGTGACCGGTGCGAGCGCCGAGGATGTCAGTCGCTCCCTCGGCGCCGTCCAGACGCTTGTTTACGCACGGTTCACGCTCAACGCCACCAACCTCCCCTCTGGGGCCTCCACCTACTTCGCCCACATCCGCGATACGGGGAACAATTTTCGGGGAAAGGTTTTCACCACCACCACCAACGCGGTTGCCGGAGGTTTTCGTCTCGGCCTCGCGGCTTTGGCCAATTCGCCGGCCGTGACCCTTTCCCAGGATCTTCTGCTGACCAACAACTACTCTGTCGTCCTGGCATGGGACGCGGTCGCCAACACCGCCTATCTGTGGGTGAACCCGGCTTCGGAATCGGACCCGCCGGCCACCGAAGCGGGAACGAGCATTGTGACCACCAACTTCTCCCTGCGACAGGCCACCGGCATCGGGGCTCTCTTCGTCGACGACCTCGTGGTTGGCACCACCTTTGCAGACGTCGCGCCGGCGCTGATCCCGACGACCATCCTGCGTTCGCCCGTCGGCTTCACCGCCAACATCGGTGACAGCAACGCCCTCACCGTCGTGGCCAACGGCTCGGCCGTCTCCTACCAGTGGAAACGTGACGGCAACAACGTCGGCGGCAACACCAACGTCCTCCGGCTTCCATCCATCTCCTCCGGCGACGCCGGCAACTACACCGTGACCATCACCGGCGCGAACGGAACGGCCCCCAGCGCCGGCGTCACCGTCACGGTGAACGCCGGCACCACGCCCGCGTCCATCACCTCTTCGCCCGCCAGCGCCAACGTCGCCATGGGCACCGCCGTCAGCTTCGCCGTCGGCGCGACCGGCTTCAACCCGCTCTCCTACCAATGGTATTTCAACAGCAACGCCATCAACCTCGCCACCGGCCCGACCATCGACCTCGTCGCCGTGACCAATGCCAACTCCGGCTTCTACCACGCGGTCGTCACCAACATCGGCGGCGCGGCCACGAGCGCCGTGGCGCAGTTGACCGTGCGCGGCCCCATCGCCACGAACATCGCCTACCTCCGCACCTTGCAGGACGCGACCTTCCTGCCGACCGACACGACGAATCTCTACACGGCGCAGGGCGTTGTCACCTCATGGGCGACCAACCTCACCACCTTCGGCAACGTCCAAGTTTACATGCAGGACACCAACGCCGGCATCGCCGTCTTCTTCGGCGGTTCCACCAACGTGCCCAAGGCAGGCGACCTGATCCGCGTCACGGGTCCGCTGGGAACCTTCAACAGCCTGCACGAATTCAACATGACGACGAACAATCCGTTCCACTCGATCGTCGTTCTCTCCACTAACAACCCGCTCCCCGCCGCGCAGGTCATCCAACTCACCCTGACAAACAGCCTCGCCGGCATCGAGGCGCTGGAAGGCAGCCTGGTCACCGTCACCAATGTCCGGGTCGCGGCGAGTGGCACCTTTCTCGCAGCCACCAACTACCGGATCACAAACTCCGTCGGCGATCAGATGGAAATCCGCATCGACGGCCGCGTGGGTGACATCATCGGCAAGGCCATTCCGACGGGCCTGGTTTCCATCACCGGCCTCCTCGGGCAAAACCTTCCTGTAGGTGCCACCGACCGCCGGATTGGCTTCCAGATCCTCCCCACCCGCTATGCCGACATCGTGACGCACCCGCCCTACTCCTTGCTCGCGGCAAAGGGTGCCGGCAGCACGCTGGTCATCAATTGGACCGCCCAGCCGTCCGCCACCTATTCCGTCCTCGGCGCGGCGACCGTGACCAACTCCTTCACCAACATCGTCTCGGGCCTGGGCTTCCCGTCGGGCAACGGCACCTACACCGTGCCGGCCAGCGATACCGCCGGATTCTACCGCGTTGTCACGCCCTGACGCCGCCCGACCATTCCAATCAACGAAGCGCGGACGGCAACGTCCGCGCTTTTTCTTTGCCCCCGATGCCCCGTAGTCTCTCTCGCATGACCGAAGTGAAACCGGGGAAACCCGCCGTCTTCCTCGACCGCGATGGCACGCTCATCGTGGACAAGGACTACCTCCACAAACCGGAGGAAGTGGAATACGTCCCCGGCGCGCTCGAAGCCATGAAGCGTCTGCAGGACGCCGGCTTCGCTCTCGTCATGGTGACAAACCAGTCCGGTGTCGGCCGCGGCTACTTCACCATGGCCGACGTGGAAAACGTCCACGCCAAGATCCGCGCCGACCTCGCCGCGTTGGGCGTGACGCTGGCCGCCGTCTACACCGCGCCCGAAGCGCCCGATCAGCCCAGCCGTGGCCGCAAACCCTCGCCCACGTTTTTCTTCGACGCCCGCGACGCCTTCGGCCTCGACCTCGCCCGCAGCTACATGGTCGGCGACAAGCTCATCGACCTCGAAGCCGGCTGGAACGCCGGCGTGAAACGCAGCCTCCTCGTCCGCACCGGCTACGGCGCCAACGTGGAACAGAAGGATGCCGCCAATCTCAAGAACGCCGTCGTCGCCGACAGCTTCGCCCAAGCGGCGGAGTGGATGCTGGCCGATGCCTCATGTGGTAGGGCGAAGGCTCCCGCCGAGCCACCCGCGCCGCTTTCCCGGAAGGATTCCAGCCCCTCTGGCCATTGAACCAAGAACCATCAACGCAAGGCTCCCCGGAATGACCTCTTCGAGCTTCGATCATCCCCAGGCGGCTCGCCGGGAGGCATCGCCCTACCTCAGGGCGGTTCGAGGATGCGTTCTGCAATAAGGCTGACCCATGCCGCGCAAGTTCCCAAGAAGTTCGTCCAAGAAGGCGGCTAAGGCCGCCCAGCTTTCATTCCTGCCGGAGCCGCCGCCTAAGTCCGTCACGTTTCTGAAAGCATTGCGGCTGGAACCGCCTTCCGGGGAAGCGGCCGACAAGTATCCTTACAACATTCCGTCCATCCGCTCGCTGCGCAGGATGGAGTTCAAGAGCCCGGTCACGTTCTTCGTCGGGGAGAATGGTTCCGGGAAATCCACACTGCTTGAAGCCATCGCGGTGAGGCTCGGCTTCAATCCGGAAGGCGGCAGCCGCAATCTGCGGTTTGAAACCAAGGAGACCCATTCGGAGCTGAAAGACTTCCTTACGATCGAACGAAGAGGACATTTTTCCGACGGATTCTTCCTTCGTGCCGAGAGCTTCTACAATGTTGCCACCGAACTGGACGCGACCGAGCAGTGGCAATTGCCGCATCTCCGCTTCAAGGGATACGGCGGGAAATCGCTTCATGTTCAATCGCACGGCGAATCATTCCTGTCGCTCTTGAACAACCGCCTCCAGGGTGACGGCGTCTATCTCTTCGACGAACCGGAAGCCGCCTTGTCACCGCAGCGCCAGCTCAGTGTGCTGACCCTTTTGCACCGGTTGGTTCGGCATCAGTCCCAGCTCATCATCGCCACGCATTCGCCCATACTCCTGGCCTATCCCGAGGCGACCATCTACGAGTTCTCCACCGGGGGCATCCACGAGATCGCGTATGAGGACACCGAACATTTCCGCATCACCCGCGATTTCCTCAACCGCCACCAACGAATGGTAGAGATCCTGATTTCCGAAGAGGAAGAAGACCTCCGCTCCAAAGCCCGCTGACATGAAAATCCTCGGCATCATCCCGTCCCGCTACGCCTCCACCCGGTTCCCGGCCAAGCCGCTGCACCTCATCGCCGGCAAGCCGCTCGTCCAGCATGTGGTCGAGCGCTGCCAACTCGCGACGGCGTTGAGCGAGGTCATCGTCGCCACCGACGACGAACGCATCGCCGAAGTTGCCCGGAAGTTCTGCCGCGTGGAGATGACGTGCGCCGATCATCCCAGCGGCTCGGACCGCATCGCTGAAGTCGCCGCGCGAATCGGCTGCGACGCGGTGGTGAACATCCAGGGCGACGAACCGTTGATGGACCCCGCGGTAATCAACGCCGTGGCCGGGGCCTTGGGCCGCTTCGAGATGTCCACCGCCGCCACGCCCATCCGCTCGCTGGAGGAGTTCGACAGCCCGAACGTGGTGAAGGTGGTCGTCGGCACCAATGGACGCGCGCTCTACTTCTCCCGGCGGACGATCCCCTACCTGCGCGACTTCGCCGCCAAACCTTCGCCCGAACAGCTCGCCGCCTTCCCCTTCCTGAAACATCTCGGGATCTACGGCTTTCGCCGCCAGACGCTGCTGGACCTGGTGAAGCATCCCGTCTCCCCGCTGGAGCACGCCGAGAAGCTCGAGCAACTCCGCGCATTGGAACACGGCGTGGCCATCGGCGTCGTCATCGTGGACTACGACAGCGTCGGTGTGGACGTGCCGGCGGATGTTGAGCGCGTCGAACGGCTGCTGCGCGCCGGACAATGACGAAGCCGCGAAGGCCCGCCCTCCACGGCTTCGGTTCCAGGGCTTTCCCGCCCGAACGCATTTTCCTCTTGGCGTTCCCTCGCCCGTGCCGGGAAGCTGTAAGCCCATGAAATATATCTTCGTCACGGGCGGCGTGGTCAGTTCCCTCGGCAAGGGACTGACGGCGGCCGCTCTGGGGACTCTTCTGGAGAACCGCGGCCTCAAGGTGACGCTCCAGAAGTTTGATCCCTACCTGAACGTCGATCCTGGGACGATGAGCCCCTACCAGCATGGCGAGGTCTACGTCCTCGACGACGGGGCCGAGACCGACCTAGACCTCGGCCACTACGAGCGCTTCACCTCCACGAAGCTCACCCGGCTCAACAACCTCACCAGCGGCCAGGTCTACCAGACCGTCCTCGAGAAGGAGCGCCGCGGCGACTACCTCGGCAAGACCGTGCAGGTCATCCCGCATGTGACCGACGAGATCCAGCGCCGCATCCATGCCATCGGTGAGAACACAAAGACGGACGTCGTCATCACCGAAATCGGCGGCACCACCGGCGACATCGAGGGCCTACCCTTCCTGGAGGCCATCCGCGAGTTCGCCCTCGATGCCGGGCCGCACAACGTCCTCTTCATCCACGTCACCTACGTGCCTTTCATCAAGGCCGCCGGCGAACTCAAGACCAAGCCGACCCAGCAGTCCGTCGCCAAGCTCCGCGAGATCGGCATCCTGCCGCAGATCATCGCCTGCCGTTGCGAATACCCGCTCCAGAAGGAGGTGCGCGAAAAGGTCTCCCTATACTGCAACGTCCCCGTCGAGGCCGTGATCGAGGTGAAGGACGTGGACCATTCCATCTACGAGCTCCCCCTCATGCTCCAGCGCGAACGGTTCGACGACCTCGTCTGCCGACTGCTGCACCTCACCACCCCGGTGGCGAACATGGCGCATTGGCAGGAGATCATCCGCAAGCTCATCGCCCCGCAGCACCGCGTGCGCGTCGGCGTCGTCGGCAAATACATCGAGCTGCAGGACGCCTACAAATCCGTGTATGAGGCCATCATCCATGGCGGCATCGCCAACGACTGCGGTGTGGAGATCGTGAAGCTCGACGCCGAGGACATCGAACGCCAGGGCGCCGAGAAGGTGCTCAGGGGCCTGGGCGGAATCCTCGTTCCCGGGGGCTTCGGCGAACGCGGCATCGAGGGCAAGATCCTCGCCGCGCAATACGCCCGTGAACACAAGGTGCCCTACCTCGGCCTCTGCCTCGGCATGCAGATCGCCACGATCGAGTTCGCCCGCAACGTCCTCAAACTAGCGGGCGCGCACTCCACCGAGTTCAACCCCGCTTCGCCCCATCCCGTCATCGCGTTGCAGGAGGACCAGAGGGGCGTGGACAAGAAGGGCGGCACCATGCGGCTCGGCGCGCAGGCTTGCCAGCTCGCGGCGGGCAGCCGGGCGATGAACCTCTACGGCGCCTTCGTCATCCACGAACGCCATCGCCACCGCTACGAGTTCAACAACGCCTACCGCGAGCAGTTCCAGGCGGCCGGCTTCGACCTCAGCGGCGTGACGCCGGACGGCAAGCTGGTCGAGATCGTCGAGATCAAGGACCACCCCTTCTACATCGCGTCCCAGTTCCACCCGGAATTCCAGAGCAAGCCGAACCACGCGCACCCGCTCTTCACCGGCTTCATCGCCGCCGCGCACAAGTTCATCCACGGCGTGCATCTGTGACGCGGGCCGGCGGGTCTGGCGGCCGGATGAACATTCCTGAAACCGGGCGCGTCCATCCGGGTAGTCCACCTGCAACCATGAAACTCCAGCACCTCCTTCTCGCCGCGTTCGGCGCCGGCGCCCTCCTGTCCACGGGCTGCATCAGCCACGAGGAAACCATCGTCAAGGACACCGAACGCACGCCGGTCAGCTTCGAGAACGACACGGCCGGCCGGCTCTTCTACGAGACGCTGAGCAAGGGCGGATTCAACCGGGGGCGGCAGGAGGATTCCACCAAGGTGCAGATCCCGATCGGCTTCGAGCACAAGGTCCGGACGGTCACGGGGGAGAACGCGGCCTTCAACGAGGCCGTCGGCCGTTGCGACACGAACCGCGACGGGAAGATCACCGAGACGGAGGCCAAGATCTTCGCCGACCAATACGACAAGAAGCGGAAGTAGGATGGCACTGCTGGGCCTGAAGCCATGGGCGACGGAGCCGGATCAAACCGAACCGGTCCGCATCTTCCGGCTGGCCAAATGCCGTGGACCGTTTTTAATCGCCGACAAGAGACAAGGGACTGGGCGTTGAAGAACGGATGCCCGCTTTGGCTTAAGACCAATGTTAGGCCACGCAGCACGCCCATGCCCATTCGCATCAAGCCGTTGATTCTCGAAATGATTGGGCGCTACTTCCCGGATTTCCACGAGATGTCCACCAAGCGCAAGGGTTACTGGTTCCGCTGCGACAGCCAGCCACCCTACTATCAGTTTGTTGTCATCGGTTCTTCGCAGAAGGAGCGGGCCTTGAGTTGTGACGTTGCGTGGGGGTTTTTTCCGGCTTGGGACTGTGCCTATGGCACTCATCAGATGACTGCCTCCACCAGCTTGCCCTGCTTGCGGCTAGGTTCGAAGGCGATACCGATGGAGGCGAGCTACTACGCGCATGACGGCACAGAGGCAGGCATCTGCTCTACCCTCGACAGCATCGGCTCCGAGTTGGCTACCTACGCATTGCCTTGGTTTCGCAGCCGCGCCGAGGACGCTGGCCTCGACCGCTTACTACAGCACGGCCTCGACTGGTTGCGTGTTCACGAGCAGTCCATTCCAGCCACGATTCAGGATGACTTGCGGGAGGCGTTTGTTCAGACTTCGCACCTGTCTTGGCGCGTTGAACTCCCAGTGTTCGATGCTCTCAAGAGCGAGTTGAGAGATTTCGCTGGCAAGATTGGAGCGTCGTCACTGCATCGCAAGGAGACGGCGATACTTGCGCAGCATTTGTTACTTTATGCAGGCGACACCAAACGAAACGTGGCCTCCTGAGTAACAGGAACCCTAAACCATTGGAGATCACCGTGACGAATCCTCCTGTTAATCCCGCGCCGGCAAAGGTTTCCCAGCCTGTTCTGCTGCTAACCATGCGGTGCGGCGCCTATGGGGTTAGTCAAGACGGTGGAGGTTGGTCCGACAGGTTTAGTGTGGTGGGGGATTGGTTGCGCGAAGCGTAACGGAGTGGAGGTGCTGGCACACGGCCACGCCGCGCGCGGCAGCGGTTTGGTTCTGCTGACGACGGACCAACCAGCTTCCGACAGAACATTCCGTCCGGTTTGATGCCGATGAACCGGCGTCAGTCGTAGCGCAGCGCCTGGATGGGATCGAGGCGGGAGGCCTTCACCGCAGGGATGAAGCCGGCGAGGATTCCCAGGCCGGCGCTGAAGCAGAAGGCCACGAAGAGGGCCTGCGCCGTGACCTGGGGCGTGGTCTGGCTGGGCGTGAGCCGGGCGAGGACCTCAACAAACCCGTAGGAAGCAACGACCCCGACAATTCCTCCGAGGACGGAGATGACCACGCTTTCGATCAGCACCTGGAGGAAGACGGCGAGGGTGGTCGCCCCGATGGCCTTGCGGATGCCGATCTCGCGGATCCGTTCGGTGATGCTGGCGAGCATGATGTTCATGATGCCGATGCCGCCGACGAGGAGCGCGATGCCGGAGATGATGCCGCCGCTGCGCCGCGCGCTTTTGATCCGGGTGTTGATGTCCTCGACCGCGCGTTCCTGGGTGGAGAACCCGAAGTCCTCGACGCCGTTGTGGGTGATCATCATGACGTTCTTGGCCTGCTGCAACGCGGCGTCGATCTTGTCGAGGCTCGCCACCTTGATGTCGATGTCCGTGAGATGCGCGCCGGCCGCGCTCTCGCGGACGCTGGCGGCGCGGACCCGGAGCATCATCGTGTTGAGCGGGATGTAGGCGGTGTTGTTCTTCCGCCAGAACACGCCTCCCCGCCGGCCGCCGCCCCAGCCCCGGACGCGTTGGACACCGCCCTGGGCGACGGCTTCGTTATGGCGACGTTCCATCTCCTGCCGCATGCGCCTGTCCTGCTCGCCCTCGTAGTGCTCGAACAGGCCGACGATGGTGAAGGACTGGCCGTTGACGCTGATGACCTCGCCGATGGGCACCACGGGAACGCCGCCGGTCTGGTCGGGTGATCCGAAGAGGGCATCGCGGATGCCGGTGCCGATGACGATGACCGGGTTGGCCAACTCCTCGTCGAGGTCGTTGAAGAACCGGCCGTGCTCCAATACGTGCAGGTTCATGTCGAGCACCGCAGGCCAGACTCCGACCAGTTCCGAGGGAGTCGTCGTCTTCGAGCCCCGCGTCAGATAGGCCCGCCGAAGGGACATTTCCGGTGAGATGAGGCGAAGCAGCGGTGCGCTGGCCTTCAACGCCCGGACATCGCGGATCGTGCGACCAGGCGCCTGGTCGGCGAGGTGCTTTTGCTCCGCCGGGATTTCGCGTTCCTCGGTCAGGACCTTGTCGAGGCCGCCCATGGCGATGAGCGATTCCTTCATCGCGTTCTCCATGCCCTTGGTCACGGCGGACATGGCGACGAGCGAGCTGACGCCGAGGACGATGCCGAGCATGGTCAGGATGGAGCGGAACTTGTTCGCCCAGATTTCCTTGAGCCCGACGAGCATGGCGTTGAAGAGGAGCATGGGCGTCTATTCGTAGCGCAGCGCCTGCATGGGCTCCAGCCGGCTGGCTTTCCAGGCGGGGTAGAGGCCGGCGAGGATGCCGATGAGCACGCTCGCGCCGAAACCGACCGCGAGGGCCGTGACGGTGACGACGGGCGTGTTGTCCGTCGGGGACATGAGGATGAGAACCTCGACCAGGGCCACGCTGGCGAACAGGCCCGCCACGCCGCCGATGAGGGCGATGAAAGTGCTCTCGACGAGGATCTGGATGAAGATGTCGGGTCCGGTCGCGCCGACGGCCTTGCGCAGGCCGACTTCGCGGACCCGCTCGGTGATGCTGGCCAGCATGATGTTCATGATGCCGATGCCGCCGACGAGCAGGCTGATCGCGGCGATGAGGCCGCCGCTCAGGCGCTGGTTCTGGATGCTGACCTTGATCTGGTCGGCCCAGTCCTCCTGGGTCATGAAGCTGAAATCCTCGATGCCCTTGTGGGTGCTCATGAGGATGTTCCTCAACTGCGCGAGGGCCTTGTCGATGCTGTCGATGCTGTCGATGCGGACGCTGATCGCGGAGAGGCGGTAGTCCGGGACGTCGTTCGTGCCGGTGGCGGAACGGAACTTCATCATGGCCGTGTTGAGCGGCATGAGGATGGTGTTGTTCTTGATGTAGTAGACAAAGGACGAGCCGCCGCGTCCGCTGGAACCCCTGCCGGACTTCTGTTTCTTGAGCTCGGGATTTTGTTCGAGGTATTCCCGTTTCTTTTTGTCCTGCTCGCTCTCGTAGTGCTCGAACATGCCGACGATCGTGAACGGCTGGCTGTTGAGGTAGATCGTTTCACCCAGCGGGATCACGGGCTGGCCGGTTTCTTCGGGTTTGCCGAAGAGCTCGTCGCGGAGGCCGGTGCCGATGACGCAAACGGATCGGCCTTCGTCGTCGTCGATGTCGTTGAACATCCGTCCGTGTTCGACCACGTGCTGGGCGACCTCGAGGTAGTTCGGCCAAGTGCCGTAGAGCATGAACGGATACGTGGTCTTGCCGCGTCGCGTGACGGGGACGTTGCGGAGACGCACCTCGGGATTGATGAGGTTGACGAAGGTCGCGTTGTTCCTGATCGCCTTGACGTCATCCATTGTGTTGCCCACGGCCTGGTCGGCGAGGTGGGCCTGCTCGGAGGGAATATCCTGATCCTGGATGCGGACGCGTTCGAGGCCGCCGATCTGGACGAGCGCCTCCTTCATGCCGTTCTCCATGCCCTTCACCAGCGCCGACATGGCGACCAATGAAGCCACGCCGAGGATGATGCCGAGCATGGTCAGAAGTGACCGGGACTTGTGGGCCCAGATTTCCTTCAAACCAACCGACATGGCGTTCCAGAGATCCATTACTTTGTTCAACCGCAGAAAAAGCAGATCAAGCAGAAGGGGGCTTGGACCTGACGATGCGTTCGTATTCCAGGCCGGGATAATGGCCAAAATTGACGAGCAATGCGACGACGAGGCCCGTGGCTTTCAAGTAATTGTGGACTTGGGCGCGATGCTCATCGGCCAGTTCCTTCACGGCCTTCAATTCCAGCACCACCTGGTCAAAGCATAGGAAATCTGGATCGTAGGTCTGCTCCAACTTACGGCCCTTGTAGCTGAGCTGGAGTTTGGGCTCATGGACTGCCGGTATTCCCTGGATGTCGAACTCATGCCGCAGGCAAGAGTGGTAGACAGGTTCGAGGAAGCCGCAGCCTTTCTCCCGATACACCTCAAAGCACGCTCCGAGAACTTTGTAGGTCTCGTCTTTGAGTGGAAATTCGTTGGTCTTCTCTGGTTCCATTCTGCTTATTCCGCGTTTTCTGCGGTCAATGCTTCAGCCCCGCGAGCTTTGGGTCGACGTGGTCGGAGATCTTGCCGTTGCGGATCTCGATACGGCGGGGGGTGACGGCGGCGATCTCGGGATTGTGCGTGACCAGGGCGATGGTGCGGCCCTCTTTGCTCAGGCTGCGGAAGAGTTCGAGGATCGCCTCGCCGGTGTGCGTGTCGAGGTTGCCGGTGGGTTCGTCGGCGAAGACGATCTTCGGGCTGTTGACCAGCGCCCGCGCGATGGCCACGCGCTGCTGCTGCCCGCCGGAGAGCTGCATGGGCCGGTGGCCCTTGCGGTCCTCGAGCTTCACCATCTTGAGCGCCTCCATGGCGCGTTCGCGCCGTTCGCGGCCCGAGACGCCGGCGTAGATCATGGGCAGTTCCACGTTCTGCAGCACGTTGAGCTTGGGCAGCAGGTTGAAGAACTGGAAGACGAACCCGATCTTGCGGTTGCGGATGCCGGCCAGGTCACGCGGGCTGGCCTCGTGGATCTTCAGGCCATCCAGGGCCATGGTGCCCTTGGACGGCTGGTCCAGGCACCCGAGGATGTGCATCAGGGTGGACTTGCCGGAGCCCGACGGCCCGATGATGGAGATGAACTCCCCGCCCTCGATGTCGAGGGACACGTCGTCCAGCGCCCGTATCTCCTCGCCTCCGAGGTGGTAGATCTTGCTGACATTCCGAAGCTCGACGAGGGCCATGGCGGGGTCGTGGATAGAACGTTCAAAGACTGGCGCGGGGGCCGCCAGCGGACGAAGAGCGGTTGGAACCACCACCACTCGACGCGGGGCGGCCGGAGCCCGGCTTGTTTCCGGGAGCCTTGCCGTTCGGCATCTTCGTCTCGGGAGCTTCGAGGGAAACTTCCTCCCCTCCGTTGAGACCCTTGGCCACTTCCGCGAAGAAGAAGTCGGAAACCCCGATCTGGACGACCGTGCGTTCCATCGAACCGTCCTCCTTCTTCACGTAGACGAATCGCTCGCCCTGTTCGGAAAAAACGGCGGAGAGCGGAACCGACACGACGTTTTCGGCGGAGGCGACGGGAATGGAGATGTTGGCCGTCATGCCGGGCCGGACGCGTTTGTCCGGAGCCTTGAGCTGGATGCGGCAGGCGAATCCCTTGATGCCGTTCTTGATCGTGGCCTGGGGCGCCAGGCGGTCGACCGACCCCTTGATCTCGAGGCCGGGCACGGAGTCGATCTTGATCTCGACCTCCTGGTTGATGAAGAGCCGGGTGACATCGACCTGGTTGACATGGGCGTTAATGACCATCTCCTGGAGATTGGCGATCGTGAGCACTTCGGTGCCGCTGTTGAAGCCGCCGGAACCGGACACGGCCTGGCCCACCGACACGGGGCGGGTGAGGATCGTGCAGTCGAACGGCGCCTTGATCTTCGTCTTGGTCAGCCGTTCATCAACCTGGGCCAAGGCCGTGTTCGCGCGGAAGAGGGAATTCTGCGCGAGGTCGACCTGGTTCTTGGCCTTCTCGTATTCAGTCCGCGACTCCTCGAAGACTTCCTGGGAGATGAGCTTGCCGTCGGACAGTTCCTGGGCGCGGTCGAAGTTCCGTTTCGCCTGGTCCCGGTTTACCTGCGAGCCCTTGAGGCTGAGCTTCGCCCCGTCAATTTCGGTGACCCGTTGGGATCGCTCGGTCTGGAGGTCTTTGTCGTCGAGGGTGAAGAGGATCTGGTCCTTCTTCACCGCATCGCCGATGTCCACGGGCAGAGCATCGATCTTTCCGTTGACCTCGGGCCGCACGGAAACCTGCTCGGCCGGGCCGATGTCACCCGCGACATTGACGAAGAACTTGATGTCGCGCTTTTCGGCGACGGCGGTAGTGGGCCGGGTCTTGACGGCTGAAGCGGCTTGGGGCTCCGGCCCGAACTTCTTCCAAGCAAACACGCCGCCAACGGCCAAAGCCGCGACAACCAGGACCAAAATCAGGAAATTCTTCATGCGAGCAAAAAGGCAACCTAGGCAATCATACGCATACGTGCAATTGCCCATTTTGGACGGAGGGGAGGCTAGGGATCTTCAGAGCAGTTCGAGCCCCATGGCATGCGCGCCGCGTAACGGCCCGACCTAGCCGGCTCGAACCAATTCCGGCACACCGGACAACTCGGACGGACGCTTCGGATCCACGATCAGCAGCCAGCAGGTGAACCAGAACGTGGAACCCCTGCCCTCTTCGCTGGTGAAGCCGATCTCGCCGCCAAGCAGCTCGGAGATCCGTTGGCACAGGACAAGCCCTACTCCGGTTCCGCCGTGACGCCGGGAACGGGAGCCGTCGACCTGGGTAAAGGGTTTGAAGATCCGGTCCCGCGCTTCCAGCGGAATGCCTATCCCGGTGTCCGTGACGGCGAACCGGATCAACGCCCGGTCGTGCTCCAGCTTCAGCGGCAAGACGACGACGGACACCTCGCCCTTGGCGGTGAACTTGATCGCGTTCGCGATAAGATGTTTCAGAACCTGGATGACCCGCTTCGCATCCCCATGGAGCCGGGACGGGATGTCAGGCGAAAGGTGAAGGCGTAGGGCCAGGCCGCGGTTCCGGGCCTCGTTGCGGAACTTGTCCCGCAGACCGGACATCGATTCGATCAGGTCGAACTCCTGCTCCTCGTCCTTGACCGTCTCGCTGTCGAGGTTCGCATAGTCGAGAACGTCGTTGATGAGATCCAGGAGATCCCGGGCGCTGGCGGCCACGCCTTGGACCGCCTCCCTCTGGCCCATGGTCAATGGCGTGTCGTAAAGGGACTCGTTGAACCCGACGATGCCGTTCATGGGCGTGCGCAGCTCGTGGCTCATGATCATGAGGAATTCGCTCTTGGCCAGGCTCGCCGCGTTCGCGGCGGCCAGCGCGTCCGCCAACTCGACGTTCTTCGCCTCCAGGGCCTGTTGGGCTGTCTGGATCTTGTCGGCCATCTGGTTGAACTCCCGCGCAAGGTCCCCGAGCTCGTCATTTCTGCTGTCCGCAATCCGGTGCCCGAACTGGCCGACCCCGAAATCGCGGGCGGTGTTGCATAGCTCGTTGATCGGTCGGGCCAGCCGCCGCGCGACGCGCCAACTGACCAGGAGCGCTGCCAGGGCGGTCCACAAAGCTCCCGGAAGGAGCGAAAGCATCGCCGCCCTCGTTTCACCGTGGTAGTCGCTGACAGGCCGGTCGGCCTGGATGAACGCGACGACCCGATTGCTCCGGTCGAACACGGGCGCCGCGGCCGATATCCATACTCCCTCCTCGTCCGTGTAGAGCCCCGACGAGGCCGATCGGCCCGACAAGGCCGCGACATTGTGTGGCCGCGATACGTAGGTGTTGCCGACGTAGAATTGTCCGCCGGCATTGGGATCCGTCATCACGACGAACTCGAGGAGGTTCGACGCGCCCGCAAGCGTCGTCGGTCGCATGATGTAGATCGGGCTCACGCCCGGCTTCGCCTTCAGGCTGTTGGACTTCTTGATGGACGCCAGCCTGGACCGGACCTCGTTGAACTCCTCCTCGTTCACGATTCCGCCCTTCAAATCGGATCGGACCACATCGACGAGGTCGCCATCGATCAGCGGGGCGGCGGTGTTGACGATCGCGAGGAGCTCCGCGGCCATGCTCTTCTCGATGTAGTCGCTCTTGTTCCGGTAGGCGACGACCGCCGCGATCCCGAGGGACAAAGCGATGAGCAGGGCACCAAAGCCCAGAAGCCGGATGAAGAATCCGATGCGCATCACGTTTGTCGGCATGTTGTCCCGGCGACCCGATCAGCCTGGGCGGTCCGTCCGGTAGACGGGCCTCCAGTAACGAGAAAGGCATCGTCGCGAATCCCAACGGGCTTGAGTCCTCGGTCAACCATTCCCGCAGACCAACCCGCGCCCGGAAACGCTCCTCAACCCAGCAAAGCCTGGGCGTGTTTGCGAGCGGCGTCGGATTGGCCTCCGAGCATCCTGGCCAACTCGGTCACCCGTTCCTTCGCGTCGAGCAAGGTGATCTCGGAAATCGTGCGGCCTTCCTTCACGGACTTGCTGACGACGTAATGGGCATCGGCGCTGGCGGCTACGGCGGGAAGGTGCGTGATGCAGAGCACCTGCCTTTGGGCCGCGATCTGCCGCATCTTCTGGCCGACGACCGACGCGGTTTCGCCGCCGACGTTGGCATCAACCTCGTCGAACACGAGGACCGGAATGGAATCCTCGGCCGCCAGGACGGTCTTCAAGGCCAACATCACCCGCGCCATTTCGCCCGATGAAGCGATCGCACGCAGCGGCCGAGGAGGTTCTCCCGTGTTCGGCGCAAACTGGAACTCGATCGAATCCAATCCGCTCGCCGGAACCGTCCCAGCCTCAGGCAATCCTGCCGAAGTGAGCGCGACATCGAAGTGGCTTTGCTTGAAGCCGAGGTCCTGGAGCTGGGCCATCGCGGCTTTTGCCAGCCCGGGAACGATCTTCTTCCGTTCACCTGAAAGTCTGGCTCCGAGCGTCGTCAGCTCGTCGCGCAGCTTCTTCCGTTCGGAATTCAGCCGGGCCACGAGCGCGTCGCGCTGTTCGAGCTGTTCGAGCTTGGAGCGGGCTTTTTCCTCGAAGGCGATGATGTCGTCGACGGTCGATCCGTATTTGCGCTTCAGATTGTGGACGAGATTGAGCCGCTCTTCCAGGGCCGTGAGCCGCTCCGGATCGAGCTGGACGCCGTCGGCGTATCCGCGCAGATCGCTCTGCACGTCGCGGACGGCCTGCACGGCCTGCTCGTGGAGCGAGAGGATGCAGCCGCCGGCGGGGTCGATGCGTTTGAGCTCCTGGAGCTGACGGCCGACGGCCCCGAGCTGCGTCATGATGGAAGCCTCATCCTCGCCGATGAGCCCCAGCCCGGTCTGGCAAAGCTGGAGAATCTTCGCGGCGTTGCTGGTGCGGTTGTGTTCCTCGGTCAACGCCTCCTCTTCGCCGGGCTGCAGGCGCGCGCCCTGGATCTCGTGGACCTGGAAACGAAGCAGATCGACCTGCTGGGCGTAGGTTTTTCCATCGACGACCAGTCCGGCCTTCTCGGCTTCGACGGCGGAGAGTCCGGCCACAAGCGCGGCAAACTCGCCACGAAGCGCGTCGAGCGATCCAAAGGCGTCGAGGATCTCGAGCTGGCGCGCCGGATGGAGCAGCGACTGGTGGTCGTGGGGGCCGTGCATGTCGACCAACGCCTCGCCGAGCTGGGCCAGCACACCGAGCGTCGTGGGCGAGCCGTTGACGAACTGGCGGTTCGTGCCCGCGGCGGTGAAGGTTCGTTTCAGGACGAGCTGGCCGCCTTCCGCAGGCTCAAGGCCGTTCTCTTCGAGGAAGGACTTCAGCGGAAAGCGGAGCCTCGAAACGTCGAGCACCGCCTCGACGGAGCAGGCGTCGGCTCCGGAACGGATCAGCGTGCGGTCGGCTCGCTGGCCGAGCACCAGGTTGAGGCCGCCGATGATGACGGACTTGCCGGCGCCGGTTTCGCCGGTGATGGCGTTGTAGCCGGGCTGGAGGTCCAGCGTCAGATCGGCGACGAGGGCGAGATTCTTGATGCGGAGCGTGGTGAGCATCGGCGGCATCGGAGTTTTGGTGGAGACCGCCCAAGATGCAAGCGGACGGCGGACGCCGTGGAGAACGCCGCTGCGGCATTGCCCACAGTTCCGTTTGCTCCGATGCTCCATGCGACATGGCGTTCTCGTTCCTTTTCCTCGGCAGCGGCACATCGCAGGGCGTGCCGATGATCGGCGTGGACTACCCGGAGTCCTTCCTCGCCAATCCGAAGAACCACCGCACGCGTCCTTCGATCTACGTCGAGACCGATGCCATCCGCTTCATCATCGATACGACGCCCGAGTTCCGCCTCCAGGTCCTGCGGGAGAAGATCCGCCACATCGACGCGGTGCTCTTCACCCACGGACACGCCGACCATGTCATGGGCCTCGACGACTGCCGGCGTTTCTGCGACCTGCGCGACGGCGAACCGCTCCCCGTCTACGCCAATGAACCGACGATGAACGATCTCCGGCGTGTCTTCCGCTACGCCTTCGAGGATCGGCCGGTGCCGAAGGGCTACTTCCATCCCGACCCCCGCATCGTCGACGGGCCGTTCCTCCTCGGTGATCTTGAAGTCGTGCCCATGCTCCTCCCCCACGGCCGGATCAAGACGGTCGGCTATCTCTTCAAGCAGAACGGCGTGAAGCGGCTGGCCTACATGAGCGACTGCAAGGAAGTGCCCGACGAAGCCGTCGCGCTCACCCATGGCGTGCAGGTCGCCGTGCTCGATGCGCTGCGTTTGGCGCCGCATCCCACCCACATGTGCCTCGACGAGGCGCTCACCGCCGCGCGCCGCATCCGCGCGGACCGGACCTACTTCACCCACCTGACGCACGACTACGACCACGACATCGCCCAGGCCGAACTCCCCGATTCGGTGACGTTCGCCCACGACGGCCTTCGTGTGCAGATTGCCTCCTGATCGCCATGAAACGTCTTCTTCTCCACCTCATCGCCTTGATCGTCGGGCTGGCCGCAATCCAGGGCCGTGCCGCCGGACTCGGGGACTCCGTCGTCATCGTCTACAACCGGAACGTGAAGGAGTCGAAGGAGATCGCCGAACACTACGCCGAACGCCGGGGCGTGCCGAAGAGGCAGATCATCGGGCTGTCGCTGCCGACCGGCGAGGACATCTCGCGCGCCGACTACCGCCGGGATCTTGAGCGTCCGCTCTGGCGGTTCTTCGAGAGCGAGAAGCTCTTCACCATCCGCCGCCAGTCGGTCAACAACACCAACCTCAGCCAGGTCCAGTCCTTCTGGAACGTGGTGCAGTCCCCCATCCGCTACGTCGTCCTTTCCTACGGCGTGCCGCTGAGGATCCAGAACGATCCGTCCATCGAGGAAGCCATCGCCCCGCAGATCAACGAAGCCCTCCGCAAGAACACCGCCGCCGTGGAAAACGAGCTGGCGGTCCTCCCGCTCTTCGACCTGAAACTGCCTATCGTCGGCTGGATGAACAACCAGCTCTACCGCGCGACCAACGGCGCCGTGTTCCATCCCACGAACGGCGTCCTCATGGTCGCCCGCCTCGACGGCCCTTCCCCCGCCATCGCCCGCAGCCTGGTGGACAAGGCCATCGCCGCCGAGACCAACGGGCTCTGGGGACGGGTCTACATCGACTCGCGCAGCATCCGCGACGGGGCCTACAAGATGGGCGACGACTGGATGCGCTTCGCCGCCACCGTCTCCAAGGAGCTCGGCTTCGAGACCATCCACGACGAAAGGCCTGAGACCTTCCCCGTGTCGTTTCCGATGAGCGCGATTGCGTTTTATGCGGGCTGGTATGACGCCGGAGTGTCCGGTCCCTTCACCCGCGCCGTCGTCGAGTTCGTTCCGGGCGCGTTCGCCTACCATCTCCATTCCGGCAGCGCCGTGACGGTGCGTGATCCGAGCCGCAACTGGGTCGCCCCGCTGCTTGCCGCGGGGGCCACCTGCACGATGGGATCCGTCGACGAGCCCTACCTCATCGGCACGCCCGATGTCGGAGTGTTCTTCGCCAATTTCTTCGGGCGAGGCATGACCTTCGGCGAAGCCGCCTACTCGTCGATGCTGCAGTATTCGTGGATGACCACCGTCGTCGGCGACCCGCTCTACCGGCCGTTCCGCGAGGACGCCATGAAGCAGATCCAGGAGACCATCCGGGACAAGAAACCCGGCGCCGAATGGGCCGTGCTCCGCCTCGTCAACCGCGTCGCCGATTCCGGAAAGCCGCTCATCGAAGTGACCGCCATGCTCGAGGCCGATCCCTTCCTCGCCAACAGCGCGGTGCTCCTCGAAAAACTCGGCGACCTCTACCAGCAGCTCGGCAAACCCTCATCCTCCATCGACGCCTGGCAACGCGCCCTCAAACAGAACCCCAGCCTCCAGCAAACCATCCGGCTGAAGCTGGGTCTCGTGGCCAAACTCACCGAAGCAGCCCGCACCGCCGAAGCCGTCGAGGCCTACGCCGACTTCCTCAAGAGCTTCCCCGACTACGTCGACCGCCTCGGCGTCCTCCGCTCGGCTCAGCCGCTCGCCGACAAAGCCGGCAAGAAGGAACACGCCTCAGCCTGGCAGAAGGAGATCGACAAACTGGCTCCGCCGCCGCCGCCCGCCCCGGCGACCGATGCTGTGCCAGCTGCGCCGGGGAAGAAGAAGTAGGCTTGGTCCATAGGCCGGGCATCCCTGCCCGATCAGAAGGTTTTTATCCGCGAAGGACGCTGCCCACTCACCAAACTCTCCCAAGATTCATCCGCATCAGTGATAGAACATCATTCTTGTCTTGGAGTCGTGAAGCATTAGGAAGCTGCTGTTTGTGACCGACGATGCTGGAAATGGCTCGAACGGTGCCAGTCCTCGCGCAGATACGATGATGATTCGGTAGTCCGCTTGTCCGTTCCTATCGACAAATTCTACTCGGACGCCAGCGGCTGAAATGGGGCGGAAAGTAACGTCGCTGAACCGCTGCCAACGCACACCGTAGCCTCCGCTGTCGGCGAATGCCCGAAGGTCGGCAGTGTCTATGGGCAATCGATTGCGAAAGGCGATAAAGTCCCCCAACGCGTTTGCAATTTTGTCCGCCTCCGATGCCAAACGCGCTTCGGGCGTCTGGCAGCCAACGAGCCCTATGCTCAAGATTGCTATAGCTGTGACGTGTCCAAATGAAGCCAGCAACAGCGATAGATTTGTCGGTCTCTGATCCACCCCATAACGGTCAAACACGTCGGTCTAGATGTCCACGCCGAAACGGTGGCCTTGGCGGTTTGGCAAACTGTGATCCGCGAAGCGCCTGCCAGCGGATGGGGAAAGACTGTCAGTTCTCGGTCTGCCGGCAACGTTCCTGCTTGCTCCCATCCGAGGGGATCAGGTCGTCGGCTTCCTTCCTTCTGGATGGATTGGTCTAGCCGGACGTGAAAACTTCCCGTCGACATGTTGCCGGACTTCACCGCCTTCCAGTGGACGCTCGCCGTCGTTGCCGCGATCGGCATCGGCGTGTCGAAGAGCGGGCTGCCGGGCATCTCCCTGCTGCATGTCGTCATCTTCGCCAACCTCTTTCCCGGTCTCGCCTCCACCGGCGTCGTGCTGCCCATGCTCATCGCCGGCGATATCGGAGCCGTCATCCTCTTCCGCCGGCACGCGCAATGGCCCCACGTGTTCCGCACGTTGCCGCCGGCCGTGGTGGGCGTCGTGATCGGCTGGGCCATCATGGGCTGGGCGCAGCACGCGCAGGTTCCGGCGGCGAAGTTCAATCCCGTCATCGGCGGCATCGTGCTGACGCTCGCGCTCGTCCAACTCACACGCTACTTCCGGCCGAACCTCTTCGCCGGAGTGCCCCACACGCATGGCTTCGCCTGGACGATGGGACTCGTCGCCGGGATCACCACGATGCTGGCCAATGCGGCCGGGCCGGTCTTCGCGCTCTACCTTATCGCGGTGGCGTTGCCGAAGGACGCCTTTGTCGGCACGAGCGCGTGGTTTTTTCTCCTCATCAACTGCATCAAGGTCCCCTTCAGCGCGCAGCTCGGGCTCATCTCCTTCCCGACGCTCGCGTTCAACGCCTTGCTTGTGCCCGTCATCGTCTGCGGCCTCTTCCTCGGGCGCACCGTGGTGGCGTGCATCCCCCAGAAGGTTTTCGACACACTGGTGCTGGTCTTCGCCGCCATCGCGGCGGCGAAGTTATTGGGAGCGTTTTAGCTGGAAGGTCGGTGTGGGCGAACGCAGCCGAAGAAAGGTAGGGCGGGCTTCCAGCCTGCCCAACGAAGTCTTGTGGCGGACGGTGGGCGGAATGGCATGCCGGTTCCAAGTATCTGCACTTGGCGTTCGGGGCAGGCAGGATGCCTGCCCTGCCTTGCCGAACGGACTTAATGCAACTGGCGTTTTTTACCGGTTCGGCACCGTCGTTGCGGAACCTACGGGCCTGATCTCCGGATGATTGATCCGGCCGCCGAGGTTCGCGGCCCGTGCCATGAGGAACGTCGTTGCCAAACCCAGCACGAAGACAATGGCCAGGCTCCAGGCCGGTGTCGGGCGGCCTTTGCGGCCAAGGAACACGGCCACCACCGAAGCGATGCCGAGAAGGAAGACGCCGGTCGTCGCCTGATCCGCCGATTGTTCGTGGGCCTCGACGTATTCTCCGACCGGGCGCAGGCGGTTCGCCCCTTCTTCCGCGGCAAAATCGCCGGTGAACTTCAGCGCAATGGAGATCGCGGCAAATCCGATGAACCACCAGAGCGACGTGCGGATCAGGTCGCGGCTCTTCTTCCGGCATCCCCAGGCGAGGAGCAGCAGGAGGAACGGCGTGCCCAGCACGGGGATGTGGTTCAGCGCGAGATGAAGATGGGTCCAGCTCATAGGGAGGAGTCTTGCCCGGCAGCCGCGAAATGCCAGCTGTTCGCTGCAACGATGCGACGGGTCACGGGGTCGTTTTCCCCGGCTGTTCCCGGAGCTGCCTCGCGATGCTCGGGGGCGAGCGTCTGGACCTTCATGCGGACCGCCTCGGCATCGACCCGTTCCTCTGGATCGTCTTCGGCCGCCGGTTCGCCCGCGACGGCCTCCTCACGTCGGCGGCTACTCCGGCGGCGGCCGGATTCACCCGATCTTCGCCAGCACCATCCCACCACACTCGCGGCAATGGGCTGCGTTCGACGTGAACTGCGTTTCGCACCTGGGGCAATACAGCGTGTGTGAGGAATCGGTGCGGCCTGGCGGTTTGAGAAGTTCCTCCGCGCTGATGCCCTGCCCTGCCAGAAAGCGTTCCACGGCGTCCCGCTGGAGTGCGCGGAAGGATTCAACGATTCCCGCCCCCGCGTCGCCGCCGGGAGCGGCGGGCAGGAGGGGATGCGCCAGGTCACGCCACCAGCCGCGTGCGAGCGCTTTGAAGGACTCCTTGTCCAGCAACCCTGCCGCCACCGCGAGGGGATGGAAGCCCTCCAGCAACGATCGCGACAAGATTGCGGGCGCCCTCATGGAGACGAGAGGCGCGAGCAGGCAGAGCAGTGTCAGACGGAAGCGGTCATCGTCGGCCGTGGGATAGAGGCTGCGGTGAACTTTGCGGAGCTTGGCCATGATCAATCCCGTCTGGAGCAGGAGCACCGGAAGGATGAACCACAGCGCCGGCATCCAGCCGAAACGCCAGACGGTCAGTGGGCAGAGGATGAGGAAGAAGACGGTCAGGACGAGAGACGCGGTGCGGAGGAACGAGGTCGATTGATCGAAGTCCGCCAGTGTTTTCCGGAGCCCCATGGGATCAAGCCGCTCCTCGACGAACGCGCGGATCAGGGCGGGCCGCTTTCCGTCGCCAGCGACGGAAAGCTGGCGGAGCAGCTTCGCCAGCTCATGCGCCTGATGGACGGAGTCGCCTTCAAAGAACACGTCGCCGTTCAGCCGCAGCTTCCTTTCGTCGGCGTGGACGTCCTTCAGCATGGCCCAGCCGATGGACCGGCCCGAGCGTTGCAGCGTCGTGGTGCCTGGCAGGACCTCCGTCTGGAACGCGGCGACCCCTTCGGCGGAGATCGCGAGCGGCAGGGGCTTGGCGGCGAAGACGACGGTGAACGGGGGCAGCGGGCTGACGACGACGAATCCTCCGCGACGATTGCCCACGGTGCCGCCGGGTTGGACCCACCCGAAGCGCCGTCGAAGATCCTTCCGGAAAAGTAGCGTCCCATGGGAGAGCCACAGGACGCCTTCGAGGAGATGCAGGATGACCAGCGCGAGCAGGAGCGATTCCTTGTCGCTCATGGTCAGCCGTCGGAACGCTTGGAGCCGGTGCCGAAGGAGAAGAGCTTCTTGATGCCGACCGCGACGGCCACGACGCCGGCGATGATCAGCTTGAAGAATTTTTTGAAGAACACGCCAAGCGTGGCGAAAGCCCCGAGCTTGTAGCCGACCGCCGCCGCGCCGCCGAGGACGAGGGCGCCGAGGCCGTATTCCGCGATCTTGTCGCCGGACTTGAACTCGGAGTAGGACTCGCCGGACTTGTAGGCGAAGTTCTTCAGCACCTCGCGGAAGCCCGGGAGCGACTTGTCCACGGACTCCAGGTCATCGATGAGCGTGACCTCGGTGACACCGTTGCGGCCGAGGACGCGGACGTTGTAGTTCACGAACTTGCTCCCCCGGCTTTCGGCGAGGACGGACCACTCCAGGTTCTTGGTCTCGTCGTTGAAGTTGGGCTTTACATGCCAGCCGACGATGGAGATGGGCGCCTGGCCGTTTTCCTTGCGGTATTCGTTCCCCTGTTCGTTGCCGGCCTTGATCGACTTCAGGAGCTTGTCGGCATCGAGCTTGTCCTTCTCGTCGTCCTTCACGTAGCCGACGTCGTCGAACTCGAAGATGACCCACCAGCCTTCCGTCTTGTTCTCAATGACGCCGAGCTCCTTGCCCGTGGAACGATTCCCCGACAGCACGAGCAGACGGGCGGCATCGGCCGAGTCAAGGAAGCGGAAGCCTTTGGGAACCTCGATCAGCGCCCGGCCCTTCAGGTCGCCCTTGGTGGGCCCGGCCTTCCACGCGAGCTTGTCGGCCGGGTTCTCGCGTTTGGCCTTTTCACCCGTGGCGTCGGAGCCTTCCGCCGCGCGCATCGGAGTGGCCGCCAGGAGCACGCCGGCGATGCAGAGAACGAAGCCGGGGACCGGCAGGCGGAATGGGAATAACCTCATGGCGGACGGTTAAACACGGACGCTCGCGGCCGGTCAAGCGACGTTTCCGCGGAGCGGCCCGGGCTCTGGATTCCAACATCGTCGTTCCACCCGGCTTCAAACCAGCCGCGCTACTGGCAGGACTCGCAGGTCCCGCCGCTGCGCATGGCTTCGATGGAGCAGGCGTTCTTCTCCTCGGCGGTGAACTCCCGCTTGGGCACGTCGGCGACCTGCTGGGCGGCGGCTCCGGCGCGGGCGTTGTCGCGGTGGGCGGAGTCGATGGCGCTGCGGTTGAGGGTGCGGAGGTAGTAGGTGGTCTTGAGGCCGCGCTCCCAGGCTTCGCGATAGACGAAGCTCGCGGTGCGCGCGTCGTTGTCGGCCAGCCAGAGGTTCGTGCTCTGCGCCTGGTCGATCCACTTCTGGCGGACGGCGGCGCACTGGAGAATCCACGTCGGCGCGATCTCGAAGGCGGTCTTGTAAAGGCGCTTCAGGTCGGCGGGCACGCGGTCGATCTGCTGGATGCTTCCGTCGTGGCTCTTGAGCTCGGAGCGCATCTCGTCGTCCCAAAGCCCGAGGGCCATGAGGTCGCGGATGAGCAGGTCGGTCGTGCGGATGAAGTCGCCGCTGAGGTTCGACTTGGTGTGGATGTGTTTGTAGACCGGCTCGATGCAGGGCGTGGTGCCGAGGATGTTCGAGATGGTCGCGGTGGGCGCGATGGCGAGGCAGTTCGAGTTGCGCATGCCCTGCCTGGCGATGCGTTCGCGGAGCGCGTTCCAGTCGAGACGCGCGTTGCGGTCCACGAGGAGCGAGACGCCGCGTTCGTGTTCGAGCAGCGCGAGCGTGTCGAGCGGCATGAGGCCGCGGTCCCACTTCGAGCCCTTGAAGCTGCTGTAGGCGCCGCGTTCCTTGGCGAGGTCGGAGCTGGCTTCGTAGGCGTAGTAGGCGACGGCCTCGATGATCTCGTCGTTGAAGGCGACCGCTTCCGCGGAATCGAACGGCACATGCTTCGCATAGAGCGCGTCCTGCAATCCCATCACTCCGAGGCCGACGGGGCGGTGCCGGAGGTTCGAGGTCGCGGCGGCTTCGACGGGGTAGAAGTTCAGGTCGATGACGTTGTCGAGCATCCGCATGACCGTGCCGATGGTGGAGCGGAGTTTCGCATGGTCGATCGCGCCGGCGGGCGTGAGGTGCTCGCCGAGATGGATGGACGCGAGGTTGCAGACCGCGACTTCCTCCATCGACGTGTTGAGCGTGATCTCGGTGCAGAGGTTCGAGTTGTGGATGACGCCGACGTGGTCCTGGGGCGAACGCACGTTGCACGGGTCCTTGAAGGTGATCCACGGATGGCCGGTCTCGAAGAGCGCTTCGAGCATCTTCTTCCAGAGCGCGAGGACACGGACCTTGCGGGCGAAGAGCTTGCCGGACTCGGCCTGCGCTTCGTAGTGGCGGTAGCGTTCCTCGAAGGCGCGTCCGTGGAGTTCGGTCAGGTCGGGCGTCTCGTTGCTGCGGAAGAGCGTCCACGTCGCGTCCTTGGGCAGGATGCCGTCGGCGATGCCCTTGAGGCGTTTCATGAACAGGTCGGGAATCCAGTGGGCCGTGTTCATGTTATGGGTGCGCCGGCGGTCGTCGCCGGTCTCCTTGCGGAGATCGAGGAAGTCCTCGACGTCCGTGTGCCAGAGCTCGAGGTAGCTGCAGAGTGCGCCGGGGCGTTTGCCGCCCTGGTTCACGGCGAGCGCGATGTCGTTGCTGACTTTGAGGAACGGAATGACCCCGCTGGATTCGCCGTTGGTGCCGTGGATGTGCGACCCGGTGCCGCGGACGGCGGTCCACGAACAGCCCAGTCCGCCGGCCCATTTCGAGAGCATGGAGAACCGCCGCCACGTCTCGGTGATGTCCTCGATGCTGTCGCCGCAATAGAGCAGGTAGCAGCTGGAGAGCTGGCTGGTGGGCGTGCCGGAATTGAACAGCGTGGGGGTGGAGCTGCAGGCGCGGCGCGACTTGTAGACCTGGTAGAAATCGACGGCGCGGCGTTCCTTCTCCGGTTCCAGCAGCGCGAGGCCCATGGCGACTCGCATCCAGAAGACCTGCGGGGCTTCGAGGCGCTGCTTGCGGTTGGTCACCACGTCGGCACGGACGTGGATGAGATACCGGTCGTAGAGCGTCTGCAGGCCGAGGAAGTCGAACGCGAGGTCGGCGTAGGGGTCGAGCGCGTCGGCCAGTTTGTTCAGGTCGAAGGCCGCGAGGCGCGCGTCCATCCGGCCGGCTTCGATGCCGCGCGGGATCGCGGCGAGGAAGGCTCGCCGGTGCGCGTCTTTGAGCCGGGCCATGCCGTCGGCGACGCACCAGGGAAGAGTTTCCTCGTAGATGAACGTGAGCAGGATGCGCCCCGCGAAGAAGCGGCTGTCGGCGTCGAGGTCGAGGAGCGACTTGGCGTTGAGCACGATGGTCTCGCGGCGTTCGGAGGACGAGAGGTCCAACGACACGCTGCGGAGGAGGCGTTCGGCGAGTTGGTCGTGATCGAGCGCGAGCTGGAGACCGAGCCGCGCGAAGGCGACGCGGGCGCGCACGTCGGCGAGGAGTTCCGCCGGGACTAGCTCCGGCTGTTCGGGCGCGGGATGTTGGCGAATGGCCTCCACTTCGCGCAGGGCGACGCGGCGGGCGCGTTCGCGGGCATGGGCCAGGGCGACCTTCGGATGGCCCAGCTCGATCAGCAGATCCTCGACGAGCGCGCAGAGATCCTCGTGATGGAGGAGCGACGGCTTCTCCTGGCGCAGGCGGAACTCGACCTCCGCACGGAGCTGTTCGGGCAGGTTGCTGGCGGGTGCGTTGGCAATGACACACGCTCGCTGGACGGCGTCCTCGATCTTGTCGCCACGCCAAGGAACGATCTGTTCGGGCGTGCCGGGCAGGGCGGGCTCGATGATGCGGGGCAGGTCCGGCAGGACGTCGGCGACGGCGGGAAAGAGTTCGGTCGTGGGCATGGCTTTGAAAGGGGTTGGGGCAAGGAATTGACGGATCATCGCGGATTGCTCCGCGAAAATCCGTGCGATCCGGGTCGGGTCGTCAAACGAGGTCGTCTTCGGCGGTGTTCTTCACGCTGCCGCTGGTCTGGTATTCGGTGACGCGCGTCTCGAAGAAGTTCTTCTCCTTCTTCAGGAAGATGACTTCGTCGAGCCACGGGAACGGGTTCGTCGTCACGGTGCCGAGCGGATCAAGGCCGAGGCTGGTGAGGCGGCGGTCGGCGTTGTAGTCGACGTAGTCGAGGAACTCCTTCTGCGTCATGCCCACGCCGTCTTCCGGCAGGCAGTCGCGCACGAAGTCCTTCTCCAAGGCCACGCCCTCGCGCATGAAGTCGCGCAACTCCTCGCGGAAATCGGCCGTCCAGATGAGCGGGTTTTCGCGGATGAGCTCGGTGAGCAGATAACGTCCGAGAGCGATGTGGTTCGACTCGTCGCGCAGGGTGTATTGGAACATCTGGCCGACGCCGGTCATCTTGTTCTGCCGGTAGAGCGAGAGGATCATGGCGAAGAGCCCGTAGAACTGCGTGCCTTCCATGACCTGCGTGATGCCGAAGAGGGCCTTGGCGAACTTGCGCTGGTTCTCCACGACGGTGAGGTCGAGCCCGCGCTTCAGCTCGGGCATGTGCCGCGTGATGAACTCGTTCTTCGCACGGATGCTGGGGATGTCATTGAACTTGGCGGTGACCTCGTCCTGGTCGATGTCGAGGCTGCCGATGATGTGCAGGAGGGAATCCATGTGGATGGATTCCTCGGCGATCCAGCGGAGCACGGCGTGCTTCAGCTCGGCGGCGGTGAGGTTGTCCTCGATCGCGTGCAGGACGCTGTCGCCCACGATGCCTTCGGCCGACGAGAAATAGCCCACGCCCATCTCGATGATCCAACGCTCCTTCGGTTTCAGCGCGCCGGAGTTCCACTGGGCGCAGTCCTTCGTCATGTCGATGACGTCCGGCTCCCAGTGGTTTGCCTTCATCTGTTTGTAGATGCGGTAGGCCTCGGGATATTTGAGCGGAAGGACGTTCAGCTCCGGCGTGCGGGGGCCGTTGATGACGCGCTTGGCGTCCTTGCGGGCGCGGGCCTTCTCGCGGTCGAGCCGGAAGGTCTTCCCACGGAATTCATAGACGACGAAACGCCCGTCCTGGCGTTCGGCGAAGTCGAGGGGATCCGGCGCGGGCGGAGCGGTGGACGATATGGGTTCGGCGATGACGTTCATGGTAAATTGTTTCTCGGCGCGCACCAACGCGGCCTGGTGCGTGGGCCGGCGAAAAAAACGCCGTTCCCCACGCAGGCGATGACGAGACGCCCGCGACTGGAAACGGCCAGCCCGATCGCCCCATCCGGTCCTTGGCGGGACCGTTGGCCCGGGCAACGGCCCGGACGGATGAGTGTGCGAAAGCAGGTCTTCTGGCTCCGGGGTCGTCCTACTCGGCCCGCCTTACCAATCCCGATTGGGACAGTGGCTTCAGAGGCTTTTCGTCTCCCGCTACAGCGGCGCAACCGCGCGGGATTGAGCCGTTTCCAGCCGCACCCGATTCCCTATTCTCCCCCGACCGTGACCGGAGGCACTTTCGCGCATTTCCTACAACTAATGGTAGGCCCATCAAAGAACTGCCCTCGTAATGGATGGTCAAGCTCTTGAGGTCAAGGCGTCTTTCCCCCAGTTTTTGTCCGTAACTCGCGCTTGCATTCGGCGCTCGAAATCAGGCGCGCCTGAAGGCGTTGGCCCGCTTGCAATACAGGCCCGGTTGGCCAGCCTTAGAGCATGCTTCCGCAAGATTCTCCAGGGCGCCTGTTCGCCTGCGTGTTGTCGTGCCTGACCGCTCTCAAGGTTGTTGGAGCGGTCGTCCCGGCTCCGCAGCGTTTCATCCAGGAAGTCTCCCATCAGGCGACCAACGTTGCGGCGGCTCAACTGGTGACCGTCGTCGGCGGCAAACCCAGGGTGTTCGCCGGAGGCGCCTGGCTTGAGCGGGAAGGGGAGCGGTGGAGCGAGGTCGGTAAAGCCTGGCGCTCGGATCGCGACGGCGAGTTCGTCTTTCCCAACCCTGCCGGTGAACCCGTTTTGGCGATGGCCATTCCGTGGCGCGACGTCGTTCAAGTAATCCATGTGGGCTCGAATTCGTTCGTTGCCACCCAGTCCGCTCTTCTTCGTCACTCAGTCTCCGGGATCGACGCCGTGCCGCTGCCGCCGGGAGCGATTGTCCAGCAACTCGCTGTAGCGCCTTCCGGACAGCTCGTCCTGGCCTCCAGCCATGGACTGTTTCAACGGGCGGGGGCTGGATGGGAAACGATCCGGCCATTCGACTCCGGCGGACGGCTTTGGGGCGCGACCAACGTCCTCGGCGTGGCCTTCGATTCTTTCGGGCAGCTGTGGTTCGCGTCGAAGGCGGGCGTTGGTTGCCGCACCGCCGCCGGTTGGAAGTTTTACGAAGGGCGCGACGGGCTTCCTTGGAACGAGTTTACAGGGATGGCCGCCGGGCCGGACGGGATTGTCTGGTTTGCCACCCGCCTTGGTGCGATTCGCTGGGAGGCCGGGAAGTTCCATTACCGGCAAGGGCCGCGCTGGTTGCCGAGCGACGACGTGCGCCAGGTCGCCGTGACGCCCGATGGTGACGCGCATTTCGCCACGGCGGTCGGCGTCGGCCGGATCGAACGCCGCCGGATGAGCCTGGCCGAGAAAGCGGACTTCTACGAAGGTAAGATCGCCCGGCACATCAAGCGGACTCCCTACGGTTTCGTGGCCGAAGCGGCGCTGGGCCGTGTGGCCGACCGTTCCTCGGCCAATCCACACGACAACGACAACGACGGTCTCTGGACCGCGATGTATGGAGCCGGCGAGTGCTTCGCCGTTGCGGCGACCGGTGATCCGGTGGCGAAACAACGGGCCCGCGACGCCTTCGATGCGTTGCGCTTTCTCCAGAAGGTGACCCAGGGCGGCACACCTGCGCCGCCGGTTGGCTATGTCGCGCGAACGGTCCGCTCGGTCGACCTGCCCGATCCGAATGTCGGACGGATCGACCGAGATTTGGCGGAACAGAAGACGGATCGCCTGTGGAAAGTCTACGAACCGCGCTGGCCGAAAAGCGCGGACGGGAAGTGGTTCTGGAAGTCCGACACCAGCAGCGACGAACTCGACGGCCACTACTTCTTCTACCCGCTCTACTTCGACTTCTGCGCCGACACCGCGGCGGAGAAGGACCGCGTGCGCGAGGTCGTCCGCGATCTCACCGACCATTTGATCCGGCATGGCTTCAACCTCGTGGACCACGACGGCAAGCCGACCCGCTGGGGATTCTACGGCCCGCAGTCCCTCAACACCGACCCCGACTGGTGGGGCGAACGCGGCCTGAAATCCCTCAGCATCCTCAGCTACCTGGCCGTCGCGGAACACGTCACCGGCGATCCCAAATACGCGGCCGCCGCGAGGGAGTTGATCGATCGGCACGGCTACGCGCAGAACCTGATGTTCCCCAAAGTCCAGTCCGGCCCCGGCTCGGGAAACCAGTCCGACGACGAGATGGCCTTCATGTGCTTCTACAATCTGCTCCGCTACTCGAAGGACGAGGCGCTGAAGAGCCGGGTCCGCGCTTCGTTCTACGGCTACTGGAGGAACGAAGCCCCGGAGATGAACCCGTTCTTCAACTTCGCCTACGCCGCGCACTCGGTCGGCGCCTCGACCAGCAGCCCGTGGGGCGTCCACGATGTCAGCCCGGTCGGCGAATGGCTGGAGGAGTCGATGGCGACGCTGCGCGGATTCCCGCTCGACCGGCTGAACTGGCCGCATCGCAACAGCCACCGCCTCGATGTCGAGCCGCTCCGGCCGGATCAATCTCGCGACCTGTTCGATCCCCGGGACAAGACGCGGGGCCGACTGGCAAACGGCCGCGTTCTCCCGGTGGAGAACCGTCATTTCAATCACTGGAATACCGATCCGTGGACCCTGGACTACGGCGGCTCGGGCAACGAGCTGGCCTCCGGAACGGTCTTTCTTCTGCCCTACTACATGGGCCTCTACCACGGATTCATCGCCAAGCCGTGAGGCGCTGGGAAAAATTCTCGGGAGATTCCGTGTGAGCCATGCGCGTGGTCTTTGTCTGAATCCACGAACACTCCCATGCCGTCCCTCCTCCAATCCAGCCTCCGACCCGCCTTCAGCGCGGCGGTGGTGTATGAGGCGACTTCATCCGGCCACTCTGTTGTGGGCGGAGCCAATGCATTCAGTAAAAACACCGCCGCGCTGAAGACGGGCCCGCCACGGAAAAACCGTGGCCCCGGAATTCCGCCAGGGGACTGAGATTGGGACGCGGGAAATCCGGACCTGAACCGTGCCTCGTGATCCATCGACGGCGCAGTTTAAGCCCGATGCACCCGGTCTTCATCCAGACAGAGCGCGCTTCCGTCGGGCCCGATGCCAGGGAGTGGACTGTGTCGTGCCGATATGACGACAAGCCGGTTTGGGGTGGGAGTTTCGGTTGGATAGACGAATGCGCCGCCATCGTGTGAGGACGATGCCCGCATCACCAAGGGGGCGGGGCTGGCCGTGCATCGGCCAGCCCAGGCTGTGGCTTCGTCGGCGGTTGCGTTCGCCATATCTAAGGTTCACGGCAGGCTCCATCCATTCCAATCCGGCACATGCATGGGCGCAGATTTGTAAACTGCCGCATCGCCGGCTTGCAGCCGGCTGACCGTGCGGGAAGCCCAACTTGGGCACCCTGCCAGGCCCTCGCGCGGTGCGGCTCGGCGGATTGCAAATCCTCGATCCAGCAGAGTGCAACTCTACGCTGTCATCTACCCGACCCCCATCCCATGTCACTTGGTCATTCAGGACTGACCCCTTTATGTTGCGGCAGGACGGGGTAAAGGTATGGTCCGATGAATGGGTGCTCCAGCCCGGCGACAGCATCGAAAAGAACCAGTCGAAGACTGCGAAGATCGAGGAAAGGCTGGAGAGCTCGCGCGTGCTGGTGCGCTGCATGTCGGCGCAGGCGTTCGGCTCGGTCTGGGCGCAGTTGGAGTCCAGCACCTTCCGGTTTCGCGACCCGCTGAACAAGGAGCTGCGTTCAAGCTTTCACTTTGATTGAAAGGTTCAAACCGATGTGCTTTGAGAATTCCGTCATGAACGCCAAAAAATCCCTGATCCAGCCGGAACAAATCGAGCAGGTGGTCCTGCTGATTCGCGGTCAAAGGGTGATGCTGGACCGCGATTTGGCTGCGCTCTACGGCGTTGAAACCAAAAACCTCAATAAAGCCGTTCAGCGCAATCTCGAACGCTTCCCGTCCGATTTCATGTTTCAGCTCACCGCTGAAGAAGCGGAGGCTTTAAGGTTCCAATTTGGAACCTTAAAGCGCGGCCAGCACTTCAAGTATCTGCCACTCGTCTTCACGCAGGAAGGCGTCTCCATGCTTTCGAGCGTCCTGCGCAGTCCGCGCGCCGTGCAGGTCAACATCGCCATCATGCGAGTGTTCGTCCATCTGCGGGAAGCGCTCGCCTTGCACAAGGAACTTGCCCGCAAGCTGGCCGAATTGGAGCGTAAGATCGAAGGCCACGACACCGGCATCCGCACGCTGTTCGACGTCTTCCTCAGCCACAGCGCAAAGGACAAGGCGGTGGTGCGCCCGCTGGCGGAGACGACGATGACGATGGTGTGGAGGTTGCACTCGGTGAGGAGGGCTTCCTTGATGCGGGTCTTGACGCCTTCGCCGAAGAGGGTGCCGTCGGGCAGCACGAGTCCGGCGCGGCCGCCGGGCTTGAGGATCTTCATGAGGAGCACGAGGAAGAGGTCGGCGGCGGAGACATGACGGCCACGAGTTTGCCACGACGACGTATCTCTACCGCCTCCACCCAGCCAAGCACGGTTGCGGTGTCGTGTTTGAGTTCGCGGATGCCATCCAGCATGGACAGGTAGACCTGTAAGGCCGCCGCAAAGGTCATTTTGCCGGATCGGATGGAGCCGGAGTTCTCCGAGTTCTGGCGGTCCGCCTTGATGAAGTCCCCAAGCCTCGGACGGGTAGGGAAAACTAACCGTGATCGGTTTTTCGCTCACGCCCACTCCGCACAGAGCAACTCTGCCTGCGCCAGCACGGTCTTCACCGCTTCCTCCTGCAAGTCGGGCGGGTAGCCGTATTTGTTGAGGATGCGTTTTACCATCACGCGAATCTTCGCCCGCGCTCCTTCGCGCAGGGTCCAGTCAATCGTCACGCTCTTTTTTACCTGCGTGATGAGTTCAGCGGCGATGACCTTCAACTTGTCGTCGCCCATCGCCTTCACGGCGCTTTCGTTCACGGCGAGGGCGTCGTAGAAGGCGACTTCGTCGTCGGTCAGGCCGAGGTCTTCGCCGCGCTTCGTGGCCGCGTCCATTTCCTTAGCCAGCTTGATGAGTTCCTCGATGACTTCCATCGTCGAGATAGCGCGGTTGTGGTAGGCGTTGAGGGTCTTCTTGAGCTTCTCGGTGAAGGACTGGCTCTGCACGAGGTTCTTCTTCAAGCGCACCTTCAACTCGTCCTTGAGCAGCTTTTCCAACAACTCAGCGGCGACATTCTTGTGCTTGAGGCCGCGCACTTCGGCGAGGAACTGCGGGCTGAGAATGCCGATGTCGGGCTTCTTCAAACCGGCGGCGGTGAAGACATCGATGATCTCGCCTTCGGTCGTGATCGCTTTGGAAACAAGCTGCCGGATCGCGGCGTCGATTTGCTCGGGGGACTTGTGGTTCTCGCCGGACTTCTTGTTGAGCGCGGCTTGCAGGGCCTGGAAAAATGAAACGTCGTCGCGAATCGCCGTCGCTTCATCGGTGGCGGAGCAGAGCGCGAAAGCTTGCGAGAGTTCCGACACCACCTGCACCCAGCGCTTCTTGCCGTCTTCCTGTTCGAGGATATGTTCCTGTCCGGCAGGGATGAGTTGCAGGCGCTCGGTCGGCGTGCCGGTGGTCCACTTGTCCCAAGTGAAGCCGTGCAGCATGTCGCAGGCGACGCCGTGTTTCTCATGCATCACCGCGATGGCCTGTTTGGTGTCGTAGGTGGGGTTGCCCTGGCCGCCGCTTTCGGTGTAGATGGCCAGCGCCTGCTTCAGCTGGTCGGCAAGGCCCAAGTAATCCACGATCAAGCCACCGGGCTTGTC
>JAYVSO010000087.1:0-35245 GCA_043775315.1 Verrucomicrobiota bacterium | reverse complement strand
GGCGATGTGCGGGTTGTAGAGGCTGACCTTGGATTTGCGGCCGCTGACCATGATGTTGCCCTTGTAGAGTTTCACGCGCACCGTGCCGGTGACGTTCTTTTGCGATTCCTCGACGTAGGCTTGGAGCGCGTAGCGTTCCGGCGCATACCAGAAGCCGTTATAGACGAGTTCGGCATACTTGGGGATGAGCGCGTCGCGCTGGTGCATGACTTCGCGATCCATCGTGAGCGATTCCATCTGGCGATGCGCGAAATGCAAAATCGCGCCGCCGGGCGTCTCATACACGCCACGGCTTTTCATGCCGACGAAACGGTTCTCGACCATGTCCACGCGACCAACGCCGTGTTTGCCGCCGAGCTTGTTCAAGGTCTTCATCACGCCGAGCGGGTTCAACTTCTTGCCATTGACCGCGACGCAATCGCCCTTCACGAAATCGAGTTCGACGAACTCAGGTTTGTTGGGCGCGTCTTCGGGCAGACATGAGAGCGTGCAGAAATAGCCGCGGTTCTTGAGGTCGTAGCTGTCATACCACGGGTCTTCGAGGATGCCGGCCTCGTAGGAGATGTGCAGGAGATTGCGGTCCACCGAGTAGGGCTTCTTCGCGCTGGCCTGCACGGGAATGCCCTTCGCCGCGCAGTAATCAATCATCGCCTGCCGACCGGGGAAATCCTTGCGATACCGCTCGTCGCGCCACGGGGCGATGATTTGCAACTCCGGCGCTAGCGCGGCGGCGGTGAGTTCAAAACGCACCTGGTCATTGCCCTTGCCCGTCGCGCCGTGGGCGATGGCGTCCGCCTTCTCGGCCTTAGCGATATCGACCATGCGTTTGGCGATGAGCGGGCGGGCGATGCTGGTGCCGAGGAAGTATTGGCCCTCGTAGATCGCCCCGGCGCGGAGCATCGGGTAGATGAAGTCGCTGGCGAATTCCTCCTGAAGATCGTCGATATAGATTTTCGACGCGCCGGTTTTACGGGCTTTCTTCTCAAGGCCCTTGAGTTCGTCTTCCTGGCCGATGTTGGCGCAGAAGCAGATCATCTCGGCGTTGCCGTAGGTGTCTTTGATCCAGGAGAGCAGCACCGAGGTGTCGAGGCCGCCGGAGTAAGCGAGGACGATTTTCATGTTCGGATAGACAAGTCGCTGAGAGTGAACGGCAAGGCGGACGGTGTGGAAAGCGGTTTCTGGCGGACCCGTCGGACGCGATCAATCGCGTTCGATGCGGTCGGGAAGTTCGTTCCGGTCGTCGCCCGCGCGGGGAAAGTGTTTGGCGAGCAGGTCGCCGACCTGGGTGATGCCGGCAAGCACGCCGTTGGTGAAGCCGCCAACCTTGAAGCGTTCGGAGATCATCGCGCTGATAGCGCTCCAGAATTCCTGACCGCAACGGGCATGAATGGCTTCGTCGCCGATGACGCCGAACTGCCGCGACCTGGGGACGAAGTAGAGGAGCACGCCGTTGCGCAGCGCGGTCTTGGCCATGCCGAGACGCGCGAAGGCTTCGGCGGCTTCGGCCAGGACGTCCTTGGCGACATGCTGCGAGACATAGACGCGAATCTCGCCGGAGGAACGCGCTTCGGCATCGGCGATGGCCTTGAGGATCACCGCGTCGTCGAGCTGGTTGATGAAGGCTTTCGGGTTCATGGAATCTCTACCAACTGCCGCTGGCACCGCCGCCGCCGGAACGTCCGCCGCCGCCGCCGAATCCGCCAAATCCACCGCCCCCGCTGCCACCGCCGGAGCCCCAGCCGCCGGACCAGCCTCCCCAATCCCTGCGGCCGCCGCGGCGATATTCGCTGCCGGAAGAGCCGCCACAGATGATCGACCACGTGACGAAGAGGGCGAAGATCGATGCTCCAATCCCGAAAAAGCTGAAAAGGATCACGGCGAGTGGATGGCCTAGTGCACCGACGATTCCTCCCGTGAGCGCGTCGGAAACGCGGGCCGCACCCGTGGCGGGCGCGTGCGTCACCAACCGGCCGATGACCCCGAGGATTGCTCCGATCACCAGCGCGAGGACGGCGAGAGTCCCCGTCTTGCTCCTCTGGAAACGGGAGATCACCGTCGATCCGGTGCCTCGATACTCGCCCTTGGTCGCCGCGATGATCGCGGTCACCCCGGCTTCGATTCCGCCCGCGTAGTCGCCGGATCGGAAGCGCGGCGTGATCTGCTCCTCGATGATCCGTTTGGCCGTGGCGTCGGGTAATACGCCCTCCAAACCGTAGCCGACTTCGATCCGCAGTTTCCGGTCGTTGGTGAAGACGAGCAGGAGCACGCCGTTGTCGCGCCCGGCCTGGCCGATCTTCCATTCCTTGAACAGGCGGGTGGCGTAGTCGTTCAGCTCCGCGCCTTCCGGCAAACGCCGGTAGAGAGCCACGACAATCTGGCCGGAGTTCTCACGCTCGAACGAATCGAGCTGGCGCAGCAGCCGCGTCTTCGTTTCGGTCGGAAGGAATCCGGCCTGATCCTCGACGTATTGCGCGGGCTTCGCCGGCAACTTCTCGGCGGCGGAGCCGCCCCAAGCCGCCAGCAGGATTACGATCGAAGCCAGCCAGCCTGCCGCCCGGCGAAGGGAGGACAAAAGGTCGGGTGCGGAGGAAACGTTCACGATGGGGCGTTACTTCGCGGGCGAGGGCTGGCCGAAGTTGAACTCGACCTTGGGTGCCTTGTCGCTGCCGGGCGCGGCCTGGAAATAGGGCCGCGTCTGGTAGCCGAACATCCCGGCGAACACGACGTTGGGGAACTGCTTCACCGACGTGTTGTAGGACTGAACCACCTCGTTGAAACGCTGGCGCTCGACTGTGATCCGATTCTCCGTGCCTTCCAGCTGGGACTGGAGATCGCGGAAGTTGGCCGTGGCCTTCAGATCGGGATACTTCTCCACTACCACGAGCAGGCGCGACAACGCGGACGAAAGCCCGTCCTGCGCGGCCTGGAACTGCTTCAATTGCTCGGCCGTCGACGGAGCCTGGCCGGGCGTGATCTTGAGCTGGCCGACCGAAGCGCGCGCGGCGGTGACTTCGGTGATGGTGGACTTCTCGAAGTTGGCCGCGCCCGAAACGGTGTTCACCAAGTTGGGGATCAGGTCGGCCCGGCGTTGATAGACGTTTTCGACCTGGGCCCATTGCTTGTCGACCTCCTGCGACTTGGCCACGAGGCCGTTGTAGGCGCGGCAGCCACCGAGGCCCACCGCGACCACCAGGAGAACCGCACCGAGCAGGACAATGCCGAGAATTTTTTTCATGTTTGCCATCAGGTTTGCCGGAGAATTCCGGCCGCCCCGTCAGCAACTCAACAGCCACGGGGCGCACTACAAGCTCACCGGAGATTTCCAAACCGTCCACTTCATCGCCAAATGCCGTGGAACCGCGATCGGCCCGCTTGAATGCGGCTTGGAAGCGTCCCGTCTGGGAACTTGACCGGAACTCCAGAGAATCCCTAAGTTCCTCGTCCGGATTTTGGTGGTGGCCGTAGCTCAATGGTAGAGTCCCAGATTGTGATTCTGGCTGTTGCGGGTTCGAGTCCCGTCGGTCACCCCACTCCTTTCCGCCGGTTCGTCGCGCGGCCTTCCCCTGTAACCTGAAGTTCACCGTCGCGTCGGTGAATCGTCCTCGGAGCCGCTGCGTCGAGTTCTGCACGTTTCGCCGAACGCTGGGGTCCGCAGCACGATCTTCTCACACAATGCACCTGCCGCCCTATTTGATCTCCGACTCCAAACGAGTGAACCGCCGCTCCTTCCTCCTCACGACCAGCTCGCTCGCGGCTGCGGCCGTTTGGTCGTCCCGGGCACTCGGGGCCGTGGTGAGGAATCCCAAGTTCTCCGGCTATCCATTCCAGCTCGGCGTGGCTTCGGGCCGCCCGAAGCTGAACAGGGCTTAAAGCGACCCGATAACTTAATGGGTTAACCGAGCGCAGGACGCTTCTGTCGGCTGGGCATCAGGCAGTAGAATATCGTTGCGATCACAACCGCGGAAGCGAGATGGCGGACTAGGATCGTCCCCGTTGTTGACCATGAAACCTGTGGGGAACCGACGATCAGGCAAGTGATTGCGGTCAACAATCCTCCGTGCAAAATAACCCACCCCCCGAAGATCCATCCAAACTTGTTGCTGAGTAAGTTCGATATAGAAGCAATCAGTTGCCCTCGGCTCAGCACAAGGATTAGCAGAGCCAACAAAACTGAACCCAATGCGCCTGGGATCGTGCCGGCCCACTGGATTCCGCCTACGCCATACTTTAGCCCCAATACTACGGTAGCGATTGAGCTCAGCAGTCCGAAAAGAACAGACCAAAGAGTTGAGAGGGCTACGCCGAAGACAACCCAGAAGGCGCTTTGCCGCCAGACGTTTTCGGGAGCCGTCTTTTGAAACTCCTCCGACAACGAATCCGTTGGTCCAAGCTTTCGTCGGGCCAACCAGAAAGCATCTTCTTAGCTCAAGCCGATTTCCACGTAGCTGGTGACACCTTCACTCAGGTGGGACTCCAGCTCTCGCGCATCTTCTGCAGAGATCGCCGGTTGTGCGGACAGTTCATGCCGCCACTTTGCGACGGCCTTCTTCAGATCGAAACGGGTTTGGTTTTCCATAGTCTGCTTAAGGTGTTGTGAACTGTGAGCCATTGAACCTTTTCTTCCTGGAGAGCTGTCCTCCCGTCCTTGGTCAGCCGGTAATACTTCCGGTCCCGTCCAAGGTCGGAATGTTTCCATTCAGCCTCAACCAGACCGTCTTTCTCTAGCCGATGAAGAACCGGGTAGAGCATGCCGTCGGTCCAGTTGATCTGATCCTGCGAAAGCTCTTTCACCTGCTGGATGATTGCGTATCCATAGCTTTCACCCCCTGCGAGGATTGAGAGAACCAACGGCTTTGAGGACGCCGCCACTAGGTCTTTTGTCGGCATGTCCTGACAATACATCGCAGCACTATGTAGTCAAACTGGAAAGACTGAAGCTATTCGGGCTGGCGTTTTGTCAGTGCGCTTCCAGCCAGTTGGCGCCGGTGCCGATCTCGACGTCGATGGGCACGGAGAGATCGAGGGCGGTCTTCATCTTGTCGGCCACCAGGGCGCGGACCTCGGCTTCCTCGGGCACGTAGAGGTCGAAGACGAGTTCGTCGTGGACCTGAAGGAGGAGCTTGGTCTTCAGCCCGCGTTCGTCGAGGGCCGCATGGATGCGGGCCATGGCGATCTTGATCATGTCGGCGGCGGTTCCCTGGATCGGGGTGTTGATGGCGTTGCGCTCGGCCGCGCCGCGCACGATGGCGTTCCCGGAGTTGATGTCGCGCAGGAGCCGGCGACGGCCGGTCACGGTCTGGACATGGCCGTGGGTGCGGGCGAACTCGATGGTCTCCTGCATGTAACGCTGGATGCCCGGATAGCTGCGGAAGTAGTGCTCGATGATCTCGGCGGCTTCCTTGCGCGGGATGGCGAGGCGCTGGGCCAATCCGAAGGCGGAGATGCCGTAGGCGATGCCGAAGTTCACCATCTTGGCCTTGCGCCGCATCTCGGGCGTGACGAGCCCGGGCATCACGCCAAAGACGCGAGCGGCGGTGGCGGTGTGGATGTCCTCGCCGTTCTTGAACGCCTCGATCATCGCCTCCTCGCGGCTGAGGGCGGCGATGATGCGGAGTTCGATCTGGGAATAGTCGGCGGAGAGGATGCGCCAATCATCCGATGTGGGGCCGGTTTGCAACCGGCCCTTCTGTTCAACGCCGGAGGAAATTGTTTCCGAACTCAGTGAAAGAAGCTCCGGGGCAGCTGGCTTCGAGCTTCCGTGTTGTGAAACGGAGGACGATTCAGTTTCGGATTTCAGAGTCGCCGGCTGGAAGGCGGCGACACATTGTCGGGCAACGAACGCCCTTCGGATCTCCTGCCCCAGCTCGGTGCGGATGGGGATGTTCTGGAGGTTCGGGTCGTTCGAGCTGAGTCGGCCGGTGGCGGTGGCGCACTGGAGGTAGTTCGTGTGGACGCGGCCAGTCTTGGGATGGATCGCCGCCGGCAACGCGTCGGCGTAGGTGCTCTTGAGCTTCGATACACCGCGGTAGTCGAGAATGCGTTTCACGATCTCGTGCGTGCCGGCGAGCCCGGTGAGGGTCTGCTCGTCGGTGGCGAACTGGCCGGTGGCGGTTTTCTTGGGTTTCTCGACCAGCTTGAGTTCGTTGAAAAGCACTTCACCGAGCTGCTTGTTCGAGTTCACGTTGAAATCGCGGCCGGCCAAGCGCTGGATGTCGGCTTCGGCGGACACCATCTCCTTGGCCAACTGCACGCTGAAGTCGGCGAGCACGGCGTCGTCGACGCGGATGCCTTCCAGCTCCATCGCCGTCACGGTCGGAAGGACGGGCATCTCCACTTCATGGAAAACTTTCTCCTGCCCCGTCTCCTTCAACATCGGCTCCAGCTTCTCGCGGAGTTGCCAGGTGACGTCGGCGTCTTCGGCGGCATAGCGGGCGACTTCTCCCAAGGGCACGTCGGACATCTTGCGCTGGCCCGGCCCCTTGGGGCCGATGAGCGTCTCGATGGAGATGGGCGAATAGCCGAGCAACCGTTCGGACAAGTAGTCCATGCCGTGGCGTTGATCGGGCTCGATCAACGCGTGGGCGATCATCGTGTCGAAGAACGGCCCGGCGGCCGTGACGCCGTGGGTCTGAAGAATGGCGAGGTCGAACTTGAGATTGTGGCCGACTTTGAGAGCGGAGGAAGCGAACAGCGGAGCCAAAGCAGATGTCCGATGCCGGATGCCCGATGCCGGATCGGCCGTAGCCGCCGACGTGAGGAGGCGGACGGATTCTTGGCTGGAGTGGCCTTCCGCCTCGTTACCTCGGCGGCTCCAGGGGACGTAGTAGCCTGTGCCTGTCTCGCAGCTGAAGGCGATGCCGAGAAGCGCGGCGTCCTTGGGATCGAGGCCGTCGGTCTCCGTGTCGAAACAGAAGGCCGGCGCGGCGGACAACACCGCGATCATCGCGGCCAGCTTCTCCGTCGAATCGACGAGTTCGTAGCAAGGCTGGGTGTCGATGATGGTGCGAAGGGCGGGGGCGGCGACGGATGCCGGATGCCCGATACCGGATGCCGGATTCTCCGGAGCGCCGGTCTCCGACCCGGCGGGTTCGGAAGGAGATTCGCTTCGGGCCGGACCGGAGGCCGGCGCTCCGGCATCGTTTCTTCCAAAGAGATCCAATTCGTCAGCCCCACTCGTCGGCTGAGGCGCTTTCCGCCTCGTCACCTCGGCGGCTACGGGGCCGCTGCCAGTGCGACCGGCCTTGAAGCCGTCGCCGAACAACCGTCGGCCGATGGCGTTCATCTCGAACTCCACACAGAGCGCCTTCACCGCGTCCTCGTTCGGCGCGGGCAGCGCGAGCTCGTCGAGAGTCACGTTGACGGGGACGTCGGTGATGATGGTCGCGAGACGCTTGCTCAGCCGGGCGTCGGCTGCATGCGTGCGGACGGCTTCGCCGAGCTTGCCCTTGATCTCGTCGGCGCGGGCGAGCGTTTCCTCGAGCGAACCGAATTGTGCGATGAGTTTTGCGGCGGTCTTCTCGCCGACGCCTTTGATGCCGGGAATGTTGTCCGAGGCATCACCCATCAGGCCGAGGAGGTCGATGACCTGGTCCACGCGCTGGATGCCCCACTTAGCGCAGACGTCCTCGGCCTTCATCAGCTCCACGTCGTTGCCCTGGCGGCCGGGCTTCCAGATGAAGGTGTGCTCGTCCACGAGCTGCCCGAAATCCTTGTCCGGCGTGACCATGTAGGTGTCGAAGCCGTCCTTCTCCGCGCGGCGCGCGAGCGTGCCGATCAGGTCGTCGGCCTCGAAGCCGTCGATCGCCAGCACGCGGATGTTCATCGCTTCGATGAAGCGACAGACATGCGGGATGGCGGCGGACAGTTCCTCGGGCATCTCCTCGCGCTGGGCTTTATAGGCGGGGTATTCGACGTGCCGCGGCGTGGGCGCATGGGTGTCGAACGCTACGGCGAGATGCGTCGGCTGCCAGTTCTGGCGGATGTCGAGCAGCGTGTTGACGAAGCCGTAGATGGCCGAGGTGTTGAAGCCGGTCGACGTGCGGATGGGCTTCACGGCAAAGGCGAAGTGCGCCCGATAGACGAGCGCCATTCCGTCGAGAAGGAAGAGACGTTTTTCCTGTGCCATGCCGAAGGCTAGGCGGCGGAGGCTCGCGTCCACAAGAAGCGCGTCGGGAGACGGAGGAAGTCCGGGTGGACTTGCGGGAGGAAGACCTTAGCAGACGGTTTCGGCGCGGCCGCCATTCATGCGTTTTTCCCGCCCTGAAAAGCCGGACGCCGACCGACGTCGGGCGGTTACAGTTCATTCAACGGCGTTCAAACTTTTAGTTTGAAAGATTGTGAAACTACAGGGGCCGCTTCTGCGTCGTGTTATGCGTTGAACGGGAGAACCCGGATCACAAACGAAAAAATCAAACTGGGAAACGATATGGACCACACAAGAAACAGCATCTGGGAAGCAGCCCGCAGGACCGTCCTCGAGATCCGCTTCGACACCGAGGGCCGCCCTCTCAACCGCCCGGTGCGCACCGTCTCCGCCATCAAGCCCGCCCGGCGCATTCAAAGCCGCCGCGCCGCCGAAGCCGTCCGCCAGCTCCGTCAGGAGGCCGAAGGACAGATCCGCACGCTCAAGGCCCTTGGCGTGGCCTCTGTTCTCATCACTGCGGCGGTCGCGATCCTCGCTCTGACCAGCGTCAGCGGAGCCGCTCCGAAGATCCAGCAGGGTTTCGCCGTCATCCACCAGTTCGTCGACGGATTCCTGTCCTGATGAACTGCAAGCGGCATTGAACCGCAGAAAACCGGAGCCGGAACGGACACGGGAGTCCGCCGATGGCTCCGGGTTTTCTGCGGTTCGTCTTGGGTAACGACGAACCGGGGCTTCGTCGCACGGGCAAAGATTGTCGGAAGTGAAGGGACGGAGTGACAGCTGACTGTGGATTCCGAATGGCGGGTGCCCGTGTCTTCCGTTATCAGGATCGGCATGGCGAATCACCACGTGCTGACACCCGAGGTCGTCGACTGCGGACTGGAACACCTCCGAAAGAAGGACCGCGTCCTGCGCGGCGTCATCGATGCGGCTGGTCCATTTACCCTCAAGCCGCGCCGTAACCGGTTCGGAGCGCTCGTGAGTTCGATCATCTCCCAGCAGATCTCCACATCGGCGGCAGATTCCATCAAGCGAAAGCTCAAGGCCCTCATCGCGCCCAGGCGCCTGACGGCCGAAGTGCTTGCGTCCTACACGCCCGAACAACTTCGCACGGCTGGGGTTTCTCCTCAGAAAGCCGGCTACCTCCTCGACCTCGCCGGCAAGGTCAACGCCCGCGAAGTGCGTCTTGGCCGTGTTCACCTGCTTTCTGACGACGAGGTGATCGAGGAGTTGGTGAAGATCAAAGGCATCGGTGTCTGGACGGCGCACATGTTCCTGATGTTTTCCCTCGGCCGCGCGGATGTGTTCCCGCATGGCGACCTCGGCGTCCGGATGGCGTTGAGGGACCTCTATGGGTTGAAGGAACTGCCGGCAGAGGATGCGGCCAACGGACTGGCCGCGCCGTGGCGGCCGTATGCCACGATCGCCAGTTGGTATTGCTGGCGAAGCATCGATCTGAGGAAGGCCGCCGGGAAATGAACGGGACGCAGCGTTGAAAATCGGACGCCGGCTCCGGAAAGTCCCGGGCGCCGCATGAAGACCCTGCATTTTTACCTCATCCGCCAAGCGCTCGCCACGCTGGTCATGACGGTGCTGGTCTTCACTTTCATTCTTCTGCTCGGCAATGTCCTGAAGGAGATCCTCACTTTGCTGGTGGAGCGTCAGGCCACGTTGCCCGTCGTGATCAAGGCCGTTGGCCTGCTGATCCCCTACGTCCTCGTCTTTGCCCTGCCCATGGGAATGCTGTGCGCGACGCTGCTGCTCTTCGGCCGGTTGAGCGCCGATCTGGAACTGACCGCCATGCGGGCAAACGGCATCGGGCTGATCCCGCTGATCTGGCCGCTGCTGGTCTTGGCCGCGCTTCTGACCGCGCTTTCCGCTTGGATGAACCTCGAGATCGCCCCGAAGAGCCGCGTCGCCTACAAGAAGTTGATCTCCGAAGCGCTGGTCAGTGCGGACGCTATTCCCCTCCGGGAAAACCAATACAACTCGGATCTGCCGGGAGGCTACACCATCTACGTCGGCAAGATCCGCGGCGATCGGCTTGAAAACCTGGAAGTGTTCCAGTCGAACCAGGCGACCCAGCTCTGGATCAAGGCCGAGAGCGCCCGGGTCGTGCGTGACACCGCCAATCAGACGATTACGGTCACGCTGGTGAACTCCTTCGGCACCCGCATCACGGGGACGAACTGGTTCCCCGTCCAGAACGTCGGCGACTACGAGTTGCCGCCCTTTCTCCTCAAGGGGAAGGAGCGCCCGGACAATTACGGCATCAGCAACATGACCTTCTCCGAGTTGCGGCAGAAGCTGGCTGAACTCGAACGGCAGACGGCCATCTCCGCCGCCTGGACGAACACGACCAGCGCCGTGCTCCGCGAACAGGCCAAGTCCATCGATGCCATGCGGCGCGATCTGACCATGCCGGTAAAGCTCCAGATGCACCGGCAGCTTTCGTTCTCCTTTGCCTGCATCGGCTTCACCCTCATTGGCATTCCCCTGGGGATCCGGGCACATCGGCGCGAAACCAGCGTGGGCATCGCCTTGGCGGTCCTGCTGGTGGCGGTCTACTACAGCTTCTTCATCGTCGGCGAAGCCTTGGAAACCCGGGCCGAACTCGCTCCGCACTTGATCGTGTGGCTGCCGAACTTCCTCTTCCAGATCGTGGGTGGCGCCCTCTTGTGGCGTGCGAGTCGCCGATAGGAAAACCGAAGCCAGAAGGCCAAGGTCCGAATCAGGGTGGGTTCAAGAAGCCGCATCGGTTCGTCCTAGGCATTTGGCCTTCGTCATTCGTCATTCCCCCTCACGCCGTCTTCCGTCTACGGTCCTCCAGCGTCTTCGAGCAAAAAGGTCGGAGACCTGTCTATGACCAGCGTGAAATCCAGTTCTCTCAAGGCGTCGCTCCTGTTCCTCCTCGTGGCGTCGGCCGTGATCGGCTTCCTCTTCCACGACAGTTTCCGCCCTGGCTGGGCGCACTTCTCGAACGACGGGCCGCTGGGTTCATCGATGATGCGGTCGCTCGACATGCCGGACGCGATCATGGACGGCATCTGGTATGACCTGTTCTGGGTCGGCAGCTACGGCGGCCAGTTTTCATCCTCCCCCTGGGCTGCCTTGTTCTGGTTCCTAGGGCCGGTGGGTTTCGCCAAGTTCTACCCGCTTTTCGCCGTGCTTTTCCTGGCGCTGGCCGGATGGGTCTTCTTTGTGGAGATGAAGCTACCGAAGTTGGCCGCCGGTGTCGCGGCTTTGGCCGTCGCCCTCAACTCGAACATCTTTTCCAATGTCTGCTGGGGTCTCGGCACGCGGGCCTTCTGCGTAGGCTACTTTTTCATCGCGATCGCGGCGCTGTGGGACTGGTCGGGGCGTTGGAAGCTGGTGCGGGTGCTGATCGCCGGCCTCTCGACGGGCCTCGCGGTTGTCGAAGGTGCGGACAACGGGGCCATCTTCAGCATCGCGGTGGCGGCGTTCGTCGTGTTCAAGGCCTTGAACGACCACGGCGTTTCCGGCAAGGCCTTCGGACAGGGAGCGTGGCGTCTCGCGCTGGTGGTGATCTGCGCCGGATGGATGGCGGCCCAGACGCTCGCTGGCCTGATCAGCACGGGCGCTGTCGGGGGCGGGGGCAATCAAGGCAAGGAAATGACGCCTCCCCAGCGCTGGGATTGGGCCACGCAATGGAGCCTGCCGAAGATGGAGACTCTCCGTGTCGTCGTGCCGGGCCTCTTCGGCTACCGCATGGACACGCCGGGCGGAGGCCAATACTGGGGCGATGTCGGTCGCCAGCCTGGATACGAACAACACGGACAGGGTTTCTCGCGGCATTCCGGAGCCGGTGAATACGCGGGCGTGCTGGCCGTGCTCATCGCCGCCTTTGGTGTCGCCAACGGATTCAGGAAAAAGGGCGAGGGCCCGTTCGTCGATGGCGAGAAACGAATGATCCGTTTCTGGGTCGTCCTCGCCGTAATCTCGGTGCTCTTGGCGTGGGGCCGGCACGCGCCCTTTTACCAGCTTGTCTTCGCGCTGCCCTACTTCAGCAGCATCCGCAATCCGATGAAGTTCATGCACCCGTTCCACGCCATCCTCGGCATCCTGATGGCCTTCGGACTGCTGGCACTGAGCCGCCTCTACATGGCCAACGCCGTCTCCACTGCGGGCGGAGCCGTGGACAAGGTCCAGCAGTGGTGGAAGAAGGCCGTCGTCTTCGAGCGCCGCTGGACCTACGGGCTCGGCATCGCCCTCGCCGCCGGTGTCCTTGGACTGCTGATGTTCTCCGCGTCCGAGAGCTCGGTTGTCGGCAATTTGAACAACGACTACAGCCGCGAAGGTGCCGATGCCGGACTGGCCCGGGCGGCCTTCAGTTTCGCGAGGATGGAGATCATCGTGGCCCTGATGGTCGCCGCGATTTCCGCGGCGGCGATCTTCCTGATCCAGGCCAGGGTCTTCGCCGGCGAGCGAGCCAAGTGGGCGTGGTTCCTTCTCGGGACGCTGCTTGTGCTCGACCTTTCGCGGGCCAACGCGCCCTGGATCAAGCACTACAACTACGAGCAAAAATATCAGTCCAACGCCCTGCTTGAATTCCTGCGCCAGAATCCTTGGGAACACCGCGTCCAGATGCCTCCGTTCCGGATCAACGAGCAGTATTCCATGCTCCAACAGTTCTATCAGGTGGAGTGGCTCCAGCACCAGTTTCCCTACTACAACATCCAGTCGCTGGACGTCGCGCAGGATCCCCGGCCCCCGGCCGACAAGGTCGAGTTTCTCAGCGCCCTCGGCGGCGGCTCCACCCGTGTCTGGGAACTGACCGGCACACGCTATCTGTTCGGGTTGGCCGCGCAGGACTTCGTCAACGTCCTGAACACACAGCTTGATGCCGGCCGAAGCCGCATCCGCGCACATACGCCGTTCGTCCTCGGCCAGACCGGACCCGGCGCTCCCATCACGCTCCAGACAAATGCCACCGGCCCATTTGCACTGCTGGAATTCACCGGCGCTTTGCCCAGGGCGAAGCTCTACTCCAAGTGGGAAGTCCTGCCCGACACGACCAACGCCCTCGCTCGGCTCGCCGCGAAGGACTTCGATCCCACCGCGAGCGTGGTGCTTGCGAGCAAGCCCGGCATTGAACCGGCCGCGGGTGATCCGGGAACGGCGAAGATCGATTCCTACTCCCCTCGTCGCATCGTCCTCAGCGCGGATTCCAAGACCCCCACCGTCCTCCTGCTGAACGACCATTTCGATCCGAACTGGAAGGCGACCGTCGACGGACAGTCCGTCGAGATACTCAGGGCGAACCATCTCATGCGCGGCATCGCGTTGAAGCCCGGCGCGCACAAGGTCGAGTTCGCCCTCAAGCCCAACAGCACGCCGCTCTACGTCACCTTGTCGGCCCAGGCCCTCGGTTTGATTCTGCTCGGCGTTCTTGTCTTCGCGCCGTCAAAGCGTGAGGAGGAGAGTCGCGCCGTCTCCGCCAAGCCCGCTCCCGGCAAAGCGAGATGAGCCACCAGACCTACTACCGCGACAACGAGGCCTACGCGCAGCACCTCGCGGCGTGGGATGGAAACCTCTACGCGAAATACGCGGACACTCTCCGTCCGGCGAAACCCGGGGGCCGCGCGCTCGACGTCGGCTGCGGCGTCGGACAGGTCGTCACACGCTTGGCCGAAGCCGGCTTTGAAGCGCATGGCGTCGATGTCTCCGCGCCGAACATCGAACGCGCCGGCAAGGTCTCGGACCATTGCCAGCTCTACGACGGACGCCGCCTGCCGTTTCCCGACCGCCACTTCGCCAGCGCGGGCGCGCTCAACGTGCTGGAGCATGTGGACGAGCCGGAGGCCTTCATCGCCGAGCTGGTCCGCGTGGTCGAAGTCGGTGGCCGCGTCGTGCTTTCCAGTCCCAACTTCCTGCGTTGCCTCGGGTTGAAGGATTACCATCCGAAGATGCGCGGAGTCGGAAACAAGTGGCGCAACTTCCGTCGTCTCCGCGAGAAGTCGGCGCAGATGAAGACCGCGCCGGATTCGGTCCGCTTCGACAAGATGAAGCCGATCGTCCGCGAGAAGTTCCAGCCGGACGACGATGCCATCGTGGCCACGAACCCGGTGGAGATGCGCTTCTTCCTCGAACGCGCCGGCTGCCGCGTGGAATCGGTCTCCTGCTGTGACCGCTACGTGAACGGGCTCGTCGACTTCGCCCTGAACATCGGCCCGTGGCGTTTCGGGATGTTCAACGCCTTCCTCGTGGCCACGCGGATCCGCTGATGGAACCGGGCTTCTCCGCCCGGCGGGAGCGGTTGGAATTCTTCTGAAGACTTGGCTTCGGATCCGTCCCTGAATCCCGATCTGCTGCGTCGTTGGAGGGACTTCTGGCCGTGCGGGGCCGCCCGGCCTACAGGCTCAGAGGAGCTTGATCTGTCCGTTGTCGTTTACCAACGACTCGGCCAATCCCTCGGCGCGCGCGCGCCGGCGTTCCATGATGTGTTTGTCCACGGACGGATCGTAGGGCACCGGATAGTTGCCGTCGTAGCAGGCCATGCAGAAGGAATCACGGCCGAGGCCGGTGGCCTTGACCATGCCGTCCTGCGAGAGGTAGCCGAGCGAGTCGGCGTTCAGATACTTGCGGATCTCGTCGATGGTGTTGTTCGCGGCCATCAGCTTGGAACGGTCCGGGAAATCGATGCCGTAGACGCACGGGTTCATGTGCGGCGGGCAGCTGACGAGCACGTGGACCTCCTTCGCACCGGCCTCCTTCAGGCTGTTGACACGGGTGCGGCTGGTGGTGCCGCGGACGATGGAATCGTCGATGATGATGACGCGTTTCCCCTTCACCAGCTCGCCGATGAGGTTGAGCTTCACCTTCACGTTGAAGTCGCGGATGAGCTGCGAGGGCTGGAGGAAGGAACGTCCGACGTAGTGGTTGCGGACGAAGGCCATCTCGAACGGCAGGCCGCTCTCCAGCGAGTAGCCCAGGGCGGCGCTGTTGCCGCTGTCGGGCACGGGCACGACGAGGTCCGCCTCGATGGGATACTCGCGCGCCAGCTGGCGGCCCATCTCGACGCGGACCTTGTAGACGTTGCGGTTCGCGATGTTGCTGTCGGGCCGGGCGAAGTAGACGTATTCGAATATGCAGAACGAACGGCGCTTCTGTTCGGGGAAAGCCTGGATGCTGCGGAGGCCGTCCTTCGTGATGATGACGATCTCGCCGGGCTCGATGTCGCGGACGAACTTGGCGCCGATCAGGTCGAAGGCGCACGTCTCGCTGGAGAGCACCCAGGCGTCGCCGACCTTGCCTAGGGAAAGCGGGCGGAACCCATTGGGATCACGCACGCCGATGATCTCGGTCTCCGTCATGATCACGAGGGAGAACGCGCCTTCGATCCGGCGGATGGCGTTGACGAGGTTGTTCCCGCCGGAAGCCGCGTCGGGCTGGGCGAGAAGGTGGAGGATGATCTCGGAATCGACCGTCGTCTGGAAGATGGAGCCGCGGAGTTCCAGTTCTTCGCGGAGCTGGGAGGCGTTGGTCAGGTTGCCGTTGTGGGCCACTGCGATCTGGCCACGGGCGCAGTCAACGGTCAGCGGCTGGGCATTGCCGATGTTCGAGGAACCGGTCGTGGAATAGCGCGTATGGCCGACACCCATCGGGCCGACGAGTCGATGCAGCACATTGCCGTCGAAGATCTGGGGGACGAGGCCCATGCCCTTGTGGACATAGAATTTCCGGCCGTCGCAGGTGACGACGCCGGCGCTTTCCTGACCCCGATGCTGCAGGGCGTAGAGACCGTAGTAGGTCAACTCGGCGGCGTTGGGATGGCCGAAAATGCCGAAGACGCCGCAATAGTGCTTGGGGTAGTGCTGCATGGAGTCGGTGTGTGCGCCGAAGCGCCGCGAAATAGCAGCAACGCGCTTCCGCCGAAGCAAGCTTCAATGCCTTGCGGCTTTCCAGCCGGAATGACGAAGGCCGAAGATCCGAGGTGGCGAACCCGTTAAGCCTTTGATCTTCCTTCGGTATTAAGAAACTGCAGAAAAAACCCTAGTTGAGTCGTTCGCGCTCAAAGCGAGCGGCTTCGAGTCTCTTTCTAATCGAGTCGCGTTCCAGTCGAACGGAGCGCACGTGGTCACCGATGTCTTTACCGTTTTCCAAATGATTAATGAGTGCGGCGAGTTCTTGGTCCAACCGTGCAAGCTGCTGTTCGAGCATGGGAACAGTTTCTGCGGAAGTGAGTTTCTGAGGACCGAAGATCGCGTTCATCTCATCTATGGTCGGCTCATCGTTGTTTTCGTTCCATTTAGGTTGGGGCATGTCGTGAAGCCTATGTGCAGATGACTTCGAGAGCAATGCTGCGGGAGAAGCGCCTGACTCCATTTCATTTTGGTCCCTCATTCGCCCTTAGGCCTTCGCACTTCGGCTTTCCCCCACTTGTATTTCCCTCCCAAGCCACGCACCCTCGCGCATCCCATGAACCGCCTCGCCTGCCTGTTCCTTCTTGCGGCTGCGTTCGCCAGCCGCGCCGCCGATCTCCCCAACATCGTCCTCATCTACGCCGACGACCTCGGCTATGGCGACGTCTCGTGCTACGGCGCCAAGGCCATCCAGACGACCAACGTCGACCGGCTGGCCAAGGACGGCCTGCGCTTCACCGACGCCCACGCGCCTTCCGCCACCTGCACGCCGTCGCGCTACGCCATGCTCACGGGCGAATACGCCTGGCGCAAACGCGGCACCGGCGTCCTGCCCGGCGACGCCGCGCTCATCATCGAGCCCGGCCGGACCACGCTGCCCACCATTCTCCGCAAAGCCGGCTACACCACGGGCGTCGTCGGCAAATGGCATCTCGGCCTCGGCGCGAAGGACCTCGATTGGAACGCCGACATCAAGCCCGGCCCGCTTGAAGTCGGCTTTGATTATTCCTACATTATGGCCGCCACGGGCGACCGCGTGCCGTGCGTCTATGTGGAAAACCACCGCGTCGTCGGCCTCGATCCGAAGGACCCCATCCAGGTCAGCTACGCGAAGAAGATCGGCGACTGGCCGACCGGCAGGGAGAACCCCGAACTCCTCAAGATGAAGCCAAGCCACGGGCACGACATGACCATCGTGAACGGCATCAGCCGCATCGGCTACATGACCGGCGGCAAGGCGGCCCTTTGGAAGGACGAGGACATGGCCGACACCTTCACCGGCAAGGCCGTTTCCTTCCTCGAGAAGAACGCCGGCAAACGCTTCTTCCTCTACTTCGCCACGCACGATCCCCATGTCCCGCGCGTGCCGCATCCGCGCTTCGTCGGCAAGACCGGCATGGGCCCGCGCGGCGACGCCATCGCGCAGTTCGACTGGTGCGTCGGCCAGGTGCTCGACACGCTCGACCGCCTCAAGCTGTCCGGAAAAACCCTCGTCATCCTCACCAGCGACAACGGCCCCGTCGTGGACGACGGCTACCAGGACGACGCCGTCAAACTCCTCGGCGCCCACAAGCCGGCCGGTCCGTTGCGCGGCGGCAAATACAGCATCTTCGACGGCGGCACGCGCGTGCCCTGCATCGTCCGCTGGCCCGGGCGCGTGAAACCCGGCGTGAGCGACGCGCTCCTCGGCCAGCATGATTTCCCGGCCACCTTCGCCGCGCTCACCGGCCAGCCGCTCGCCGAAACCGACGCGTCCGACAGCTTCAACCTCCTGCCCGCGCTCCTCGGCGATACCAAGACCGGCCGCGACCATCTCATCGAACACGCCGGCGTCCTCGGCGTGCGCCAGGGGCCGTGGAAACTCATCCAGCCCGGCAACGGTCCGCGCCGCAACGCCAACACCAACACCGAGACCGGCCAGTCCCCGAAGGCGCAACTCTACCACCTCGGCGACGACCTGGGCGAAGCCACCGACGTCTCCGCCCAACACCCGGAGAAAGTCGCCGAACTCACCGACCTGCTGAAGAAAGCCCGCGACGCTGGACGCACGAGGAAATGAAGCATTGGATGTCGGCCAAGGATGAAGACATGGAGCAAACGGAAGAAGCGGGTGATAGGCGGGCTGGTCGTCTTGGCAGCCTGTCTGATCGCCACTGGTGCATGGCCAAGAGACAAGAAAACATTGGCTTCGATTGGGACTGTCGCAGAACTGCCGGAGTCTGACCTCCGAAAGGGACGCCTCGTTCTGACAAACACGATAACCAAACCAGTAGGTCTTTTCTTTCTCGGCACCGAAAGCTTTGTGAACGGAACGTGGCAGTTCGTTGCCGAACCAGTCTTGACCCTCAGGGGTGTTGCCCCAGGTAAATCCATCAGTTTCCAGTTCAGTCCACCACAAGGCACGAACAAGTGGCGTGGCGTTCTCGAAGTCAGCAAACCAGTGAATGGCGTCGTTGGTTTTGGTTTAAAACTGATTGTCTAAATTCGGCAGATTGTTACCGGCGCTCCGCGTGGCAATCAGTTGCAGGGTGATGTCGTCAGCTACCCCAAAGTCGTCACCCTCGAGATCGAGCCCTGAAGCCTTCGCTTACGCCTCCACGCTCGCGATGTGCTTTCAGGCCCGTAGGGCCGCCCTGTTTATAGCAACCGCCCCGCTCCGTAGGAGCGGCCTGTCTCGGGCGTATCTTCAAACCAGCTGCGCGACCGTTCGAATTGGTAGGGCGAAGGCTCCCGCCGAGCCGCCGCTGCGCTTCCTGAAATCCCCTTCGGCCACGGCGGCCAGACAATTGGCGTCCGTTGGCTTCGAGCTTCCCACGAGAAGCTTTCCCGTTGGTCGAAGGCCCCACGGCGGCTCGGCGGGAGCCTTCGCCCTACCTCCGCGACTGAGTCCGATACATCGGCCTGCTCGGCATGGTTCGGCGGTATGAAGACACGCCCTTGTTCGCTCCTTCGGAGCTGGGGTTTCTTAAAATCGTTCGCGCCTATAACCACGCCGCTCCTGACGGAGCTGAAAAGCCCCGGTGCTGCCTCGAATAAAACGCCCCGCTGGATTCCGCGCCGCAACCCTGCCTGAAAGCTGACGCGCCCCGTTCCATCCAACTCGCCCACCCATGAAAGCCATCGCCTCGCTGCTCTCGCTTGTTCTCCTGCCCGTGCCCTGTTGAGCCTCACTCCTCCGGCGCTCTGGACTCGCTGCGGGCGCCCAGAAACTCTTTGAGCTTCGCGGCCATCTCGCCACCGAAACCCGGCACCTTCTCGATCTGTTCGATGGTCGCGAGGCGCAGGCGCTGGATGCTGCCGAACTTGCGCAGGAGCTCCTTCTTGCGCGCGTCTCCGATGCCGGGGAACTCGTCGAGGATGCTTTCACTGATCTTCTTGATGCGGAGCTGGGCGTTGTAGGTGTTGGCGAAGCGGTGCGACTCGTCGCGGACGCGCTGGAGCAGCTTGAGCGCGCCGGTGTTGTGGTCGAGACGGAGCGGTTCGGGTTCGCCGGGGCGGAAGATCTCCTCGTATTCCTTGGCCAGGCCGATGATCGGAATGTGCGCCAGGCCGAGCTTCGCCAGTTCCTCGCAAGCCGCGCCGAGCTGGCCTTTGCCGCCGTCGATGAGGATGAGGTCGGGGAGTTTGGGGGAGGCGGGAGGCTTGGGAAGCCAAGGGAGCGAGAGATCGGATGCCTGATCCCGGATGCCGGATGCCGGAGACGCGTCAGCCGGCTCGGAAGTCTCTTCCGTGATCTGGGTTTCGCCTTCCACCTCCTTCTTCAACCGCGAGTAACGCCGCCGAACCGTCTCCGCCATGCAGGCGAAGTCGTTCTGTTCCGTGACGGTCTTCATCTTGAAACGGCGGTAGTTCGAGCGGTCGGGCCGGCCGTGCCAGAAGCTGACCATGGACGCGACCATGAAGGTTCCGGAGATGTTCGAGATATCGAAGCCTTCGATGCGTTCCGGCGCTTTTGCCAAGCCGAGCAGGCGGCCGAGTTCGCGCATGTCGGCCTCGGGATGGATCGAGACCGGGAGCTTGTAGGGGATGCGCTCGAACTTCTCCGTCTTCTGCACGGTGCGGGCCATGTCCTTGAGCGCGTCGCGGAGCTGGGCGGCCTTCTCGAACTCGTGGTTGGCGGCGGCCTTCTTCATCTCCGCTTCCAGCTCGGCGCGGAGTTCGTCGGTCTGGCCTTGGAGGAACTCGATGCCGGCGCGGACCTGTTCGAGATACTGGTCGCGCGTGACGTTGCCGATGCACGGCGCGGTGCAGTGCTTGAGGTTGCCGTAGAGGCAGTGCTTGTAGTCGCTCTCGTTGGGCGTGAGCGGGCGGCAGCCGCGGAGCTGGAATTTCTTCCGCATCATGATGACCGCGCGGCGCACGCTGCCGCTGTGGGCGAAGGGCCCGAAATAGACGCAGCCGTCGTCCTTGCGCAGGCGGGTGAGGGTGAAGCGCGGGATCGGGTCGGCGAGGTTGACCTTGAGGAGCAGGAAGTTTTTGTCGTCGCGCAGGTCGACGTTGAAGCGCGGCTTGAACTCCTTGATCAACCGGCTTTCCAGCAGGAGCGACTCGGGCTCGGACTTCACCGTGTGCCAGTCGAAGTCGTGGATGGCGTCGACGAGGGCGTTGAACTTCAGGTCCCAGCCCTGGCGGCGGGAGGAGTGGAAATACTGGGAGACGCGGTTGCGGAGGTCGCGGGCCTTGCCGACGTAGATGACGGTGCCGAACCGGTCCTTGTGCAGGTAGACGCCCGGCTTGTGCGGGACCTGCGAGAGCTTGTTGCGGATGTGGTCGGTGGCGGGCATCTGGCGCACATCATCGTCCGGCTGCGTCGGCTTTCAAGCGAACGGCCCGGCGGTGAGGCCGGGCCGTGGCGTGGTTCAACTGTGAGGCGATGGTCAGCGGAGCTGGATCGGGATGCTGATGGTCGCGCCGAAAAGGGTCTTGTCGCCGGTGTTGCGGCCGTCGAGCGAGACGCCGCCGAAGACGGCGTAGGTGCGGCCGCCCTTGTCGGTGTAGCTCAGGGAGAACTCGGCGAGCTGGTTGATCTCGCGAAGGCTGGGGAAGGTGAATCCGGGCGCGCCAATGTCCGTGCCGGACAGGCTCTGGATGTGGCGGTAGCCGCCGGAGAGGGTGACGGCGTTGGCGATGGTGTAGGAAAGGCCGATGCTGCCGAAGAGGTCGTCGGGCACGGTCTGGTTGCGGTAGCGGTAGCCGATGTCGCCATAGAGGGCGAGGCCCGTTGAGCCGATCGCCTTGCCGAACTGGAGCGACGTTTCAAATCCGGAGCCGCCGTCGCCGCCGGAGAACGGCAGGCCCGCATCGTAGGTGCCTTCGATGATGGCGCCCGCGCGCAGCGTGAACGTCGGGGACCAGCGGCAGTTTACCTTGGTTTCATCGACGAGCTTGTAGCGGAGTCCGACGAGGGTGTCGGTCATGCCGTCGTCCTTCGTGGGGCCGCCGAAGGCCTTGGAATCCGTGCGGACATAGCCGACCTGCACATCGAGCGCGATCGTCTCGGTGATGCCGTAGTCGAAGGCGATGACGCCGGTGTGCTGGGTGACGTCGTCCGGGGCGAGCGACGCGTCGTTCCGGCCCATCCAGAACTTCTGGAAGTTCTGGTAGACATAGGCGGGCGAGACGACCAGTTGACCGGCGGCCGGGGTGTAGGCCGAAGTCTGGGCCAGCGCAGGGAGCGTGGCGGCGGACAAGGCGAGGAGGATGAGCGGCTTCTTCATGGTGTGGGAAAGGGAATGGTTCACTTGAGGCCGTAACGGGTTTTGAGGAATTGCTCGAGGGCGGCGAGCTGTGTGTCGTTGAGTTTTCCCGCGAGGGCGGGCAGTTCCTTGCCGCGTGCCGCGGATGCGGGGAGCTTCGCTTTCCATGCGTCCAACTTGACGAGTTGGGCGGGAGCGGTGGCCGCGCTGGCTTCGCCGAGGGTGGCGGTGCCGTTGTAGAGGCTCTTTCCGAGGTCGTATTGGGCGTCCACGGCTGGCGGACGTCCGATGCGGGGGATGACGCTCCCCGAGGCGAGGACACTCGGGGCGCAGGTCAAAAGCGCGCCGGTGATGGCGAGGGTTAGGCAGGCAGTTTTCATCGTTCGTTGATGGGTTTCGGGTGGTTTGGATTTCGGCTCAATCCGAGCCTGTGAGAACGGGACCAAAAAAGTTTCCAGAGCGTGCCGAGGATGATCGCGCCCGCGTGGCAGGAACCCTTCAAGTTGCCCGAGATCTTGGAGACGCCGCCGGTGCGCGGCCGGTAGAGCACGGGCACTTCGGCCACGGGCAGGCCGAGTTCCGCGGCGCGGACGTGCATCTCGACGTTCCAGGCGAAACCGCGATCGGCCAGGTCCATGGAGTCGTAAGCGGAGCGGTGGACGAGCCGGAGCGAACTCATGTCGCGGGGCCGCACGCCCCAGCCGAGCTGGATGAGCACTGAGGACAAGGAATTGCCGAAACGTTGCACGGGCTTGAGCTCGCTTCGCGACGCTTCCAACGCGGTGCGGTCGCCGAGGACAATCCGGACGCCTGAATCGATGGCCCGCTGCCATCGGGGAAGTTCGTCGGCTTCCAGCCAATCGCTGCCGTCGGCCGAGCTGAAGAGGATCCAGTCCGTTTCGTCAGGCCATTCGCGAAGTCCGGTCCAGCACGCTTGGCCATAGCCGCGGCGCGGTTCGGAGACGACCTCCGCTCCGGCGGCGCGGGCGACTTCGGCGGTGCGATCGGTGGATCCGTTGTCGACCACGCGGACGCGGGCGAAACCGAGAGCCAGCCAATGCCGGATGACCGGCGCGATGCTCGTCTCCTCGTTCAACGCCGGGATCAACACCAGAGCCCGCCGCGGAAATGGCGGCGCTTCCGGTGGGGCGGAAGACGTGTTGCGGGCAGGCATTGAGCGGATGGAAGACTGGCCGCTGACCGTTTGCCAAGCACGGAGGGACAAAATGCGGCTGGACGGGGGTGAACAGCGGCCGGGGGCAGCGACCGAAATCGCCGTTGCCCTGCCGTTCGGGAGGACCCTATGGTCGAACGTCTATGAAGCATAAGCTCGATTTCGAGAAGCCCATCGTCGAGCTCCAGCAGAAACTGGACGACCTCCGCACGCAGTCCCAGGAAAAGGGACTGGGCGTGGACTTTGAGGCCGAAATCCTCCTCATGGAGGCCAAGCTGGAAGAGACCAAGAAGCAGGTCTATTCCAACCTTTCCCCCTGGCAGCGCGTGCAGCTCGCCCGCCATCCGAAGCGGCCCTTCACGCTCGACTACCTTTCCCTCGCCTTCGAGGGCTTCGAGGAAATCCACGGCGACCGGCTCTACGCCGACGACCGCGCCGTGGTCGGCGGGTTCGCCAAGATCGGAGGGCATCGCGTCGTCGTCATGGGCACGCAAAAGGGCCGCGACACGAAGGAGAACATTCTCCGCAACTTCGGCTCGGCCCATCCCGAGGGCTACCGCAAGGCGCTCCGCCTGATGAAGCTGGCGGACAAGTTCAGCCTGCCGATCATCACGATCATCGACACCGCTGGCGCCTATCCGGGCATCGGTTCCGAGGAACGCCACATCGGCGAGGCCATCGCGGTGAACCTGCGCGAGATGATGCTCTTCGAGGTGCCGATCATCGCCGCCGTCATCGGCGAAGGCGGTTCCGGCGGCGCGCTCGGCATCGGAGTGGCCGACAAGGTCCTCATCCTGGAGAACGCCTACTATTCCGTCATCAGCCCGGAAGGCTGCGCAGCCATCCTGTGGAAGGACCGCACCGCGTCCGCCAAGGCGGCCGAAGCGCTCAAGATCACCGCCGGCCACCTGAAGGAGCTCGGGCTCGTCGACGAAGTGGTTCCCGAACCGCTGGGCGGCGCGAACAACGATCCCAAGACGACGGCCGAAACCTTGAAGGCGGCGATCGTGCGAAACCTCGAGGAACTCCAGAAGCTTTCGCCCCGCGAACGGCTCGACCAGCGCTACAAGAAGTTCCGGGCGTTCGGCCATTTCACCGAGCCGGCGAAGAACGGGACGGCGGTTTAGGGCATTCGGCTTGGCGCGGCGGTCACTCCCCTGATCGCGATTGTTCAAAAGGGATTCGAGGCCTACCATCCGCTTATGGATTACAGCCACATCATCATGATCGAACCGGGCAAGCGCAGCGGCAAGCCGTGCATCCGTGGCATGAGGATCACCGTTTACGACATCCTGGAGTATCTGGCTTCAGGAATGACGGAGGACGAGATCCTGTCTGATTTCTCCGAACTGACCCGCGAAGACATTCGCGCGTGCTATGCGTTTGGCGCCGACCTTGAGAAAAAGCTGTTCACCGTCCATAAAGTTCAGAGGGATTTTGCCCAATGCGCCCGATGAAGTTCTTTCTCCCTGATTTTGATGACGCTCAAACAGCGCTCGAAGCTTATCAGGCATGCCGTTTGAATTGCGAAAAACAGACGGGGACACGAACGCTGCCGAGAAGAATCTTCTGCGTCCGATACCGGCACGACGGAGTAGAATATATGGCTGCGGTGGGTGGAGCTGACTACTCGGAGGGCATTGTCACGTGTATCTTCGAAACACCGGCAATGTATCTGGTCTGCACGCGGTCAAGAGGCTTTCCTGATGGTTTCCCGATCTTGGTGGGCAAGGACGAAGTTTCTGACATTGAAGACTTCTTCGAGAATCGATGAACGAGAACGACCCCGAAAAGCTACGCTTGCAACACGAGCTCGACGCAGCCAAGAGGCGCGAAGAGGTCGATTGGAGAGCCACTCGAATTGCTATATTTCTCTGCATCTGGCTGCTTCCTCTTTTGGGGATGGAGCTCGCTGACTATAAGCCTAAAGCAGAGATCGGTCCGCTCAGCATTTGGGGCTTCTGGTTCTTGTTCGTTCCTTTCTGTGGTTGGATCTACCTTCGCTTCGCCAAGAATGGCGACAGAAGTTAAGCTGGGATTACCGTTAATATCTGCGTTCCTGTTCTTTCTCCGAAAACTTTACTGGTCCTTTGATTTCCATGCTCTATCCGATCCTCTTCCAACCCATCTTCAAGGAACGCATCTGGGGCGGCCGCCAGTTGGAGACGCTTTACCAGAAGCCGCTCCCGGCCGGCGTGCCCATCGGCGAGTCGTGGGAGATTTCCGACCGGCCCGGCGACGGCAGCGTGATCGCCAACGGCGCGTTGGCCGGAAAGACGCTGCGGTGGTTGCTCGAAGAGCACACCACCGCCGTCTACGGCCAGACGGCGGCGCAGCCGAAGACCTTTCCGCTGCTGGTGAAGATCCTCGATGCCCAGCAGGACTTGTCGCTCCAGGTCCATCCGCCCGCCTCCAAGGCGGCGGGCATGGGCGGCGATCCCAAGACGGAGATGTGGTATTTCACGAAGACCACTTCCGACGCGAAGCTCTACGTCGGTCTGCGGCGCGGGGTGACGCGCGGCGAATTCGAGCAGCGCATCGGCGACGGGTCGGTGGCCGAGTGCTTCCACAAGATCCTCGTCCGCGACGGCGACTCGATGTTCCTGCCGAGCGGCCGCGTGCATGCGCTGGGCGCGGGCAGCGTGCTCTTCGAGATCCAGCAGAACTCCGACACGACCTACCGCGTCTTCGACTGGAACCGCGTGGACGCCTCGGGCAAGGCGCGTGAACTGCACGTCGCGCAGTCGCTGGAGAGCATCGACTTCGCGGACTTCGAACCTTCGTTGGCCCCGTCCGAATGGCAGAAGTCCGGTCCGGCCAAGCTGCGTTCGCTGGTCGATGATCCGCTCTTCACCGTGCGCGTCTGGGACTTGGCGACGGACGACACAGTCGCGTTTCCGTTGATCTCCTTCCAGATCGTCGGCGTCGTCAGCGGCGAACTCGCGATCAAGGGCAACGAAGTCTCCGTCACGCTGAAGCCCGGCCAGTTCGCGCTGCTGCCCGCGGGATTGCGCGTGGCGGAATTGAAGGCGACGAAGGACGCGCGCTTCCTCCAGGTCAGCGCGGGCCGCGGAGTCGCGGCGAACTCCTGACGATGAAGGAATTTTTCCAACGCTGGATCATCAACAGCATCGCCGTCATGGCGGCGGCGTGGATGGTCTCGGGCATCAAGGCCGACCGTTGGCAGATGGTGATCCTCGCGGCGCTGGTGCTGGGAATCCTGAACGCGTTGATCAAGCCGATGCTGACCGTCCTGTCGTTGCCGCTGGTGTTGCTGACGCTCGGGTTGTTCATGTTCGTGATCAACGCGCTCCTGCTCGTGATGGTCGGGTTCTTCCTCCAGCCGGGATTCCAGGTGGAAGGATTCTGGCCCGCTTTCAAGGGCGGCATCGTCATCAGCGTGGTCTCGTGGGTCCTCGGCGTGGTCACCGGCACCTCCAAGGCCAAGATCAAGGTGACCAACGCCCGGAATTCAAAAGACAGATCCCGCCTCGATCACAACGACAAGGACGACGGCGGCGGACCGGTGATCGACGTGTAGCCTGTGCCGAGGCATGTGCCGGAGCAGGGCGGTAGGCCGGGCGTTCCCGCCCACCAAGCAGGGTGTTCATCCGCCAGTGGGCGCGACGAACCAGAGGACAGGCCCAAGCCCTTGGGGCCACGTGCCTGACGATCTACCTCAGTCCACCCGGAGGTTGAAGCGACGGCCGCGGTCGTCCGTGAACGTGCCGTCGGGATGAACCGTCACCGGGACGACGAATTCCTCGGTCGTCGTGGCGTCCTCGAAGTCGCGCTCGCCGTCGATGAACTCCTGCAACCGGGTCATCATGAAGTCCGCGATCTCCAACTGCGCCTCACGCTCGGTGGCGAAGACGATGTAGGCGTCGTCTTCGCTTAAGCTGGGCACCGGACCTTGGAAGACCGTGTCCATGAAGATGCAGAACCCCTGTCGCGGCATGGTTGTCGTCTTCTCAATCATCGCTGCGCACCCTGCTGCGCGTGGAGCTTGTGGAGGATCGCTCGATAGTGTGCGGCGATGACGTCCGCTTCGTGCGCCTCGCTGCAGTCTTCGATGAGGAAAAATTCTCCTTCAGGAAACGTCTCCGTGAGGAGGTAGTTGGCGGTGCGTTTCCAAGCGACGGCGCGCTGCTCCAATCCGTCCACGACTTGGCCGAGGTCGCGGGCGTCCGGTTCGAGGCGATAGGTCGTAGCCATGATCTGGCAGAACTACCTGGCCAGGTTCGCCTGCGGCGGCAAGCCGGAATTGTTTCGTCGGCTTGGGCCGCAACTTCACGCTTCGCTCAAACTTATCGGCCTGCCACGGTTTCACCATGGCAGCCGGAAACCGATGGACGCAGGAGGAGTTGCTGGTGGCGTTGAACCTCTACCACAAGCTGACGTTCGGGCAGCTCCACGCGCGCAACCCCGCAGTCATGGCTTTGGCCGAAAAGCTTGATCGCAAACATGGAAGCGTGGCCATGAAGCTGTGCAACTTCGCCTCGCTCGATCCGGCCTTGAAGCTGCGCGGCATCAAAGGACTTGAGGGGGCCAGCGCGCTCGATCGAACGGTCTGGACCGAGTTCCACCAGAACCTCAACGAGACTGTTCCGGCCAGCGAAGACTCCTTGCGACAGCTGTTCGGGGCGGATGAACACAGCGACCTCGAAGTGCTCCCGAAGGAAGGAGTCCGTGTCCGCAAACATCCCCCGCTCGGTCCCACGGAAGCACTCGCGAACGTGAAGCTGCGCCGTGGGCAGGAGTATTTTCGAGATGTCGTGCTCAACAACTTCGGCGGACGTTGCGGCGTCACCGGACTCGCGTTCCGCGAGCTGTTGATCGCCTCGCACATCCTGCCGTGGGGATCCCATCCAACCGATCGCCTGAACGTGCAGAACGGTTTGTCGTTGTCGCGGCTGCACGACGCGGCGTTCGACCGTGGATTGATCACCTTCGACGACAATCTGCGTCTTCGTTTATCCCCAAGGTTGAAGCCGGAACTTTCACAGCGTGCCATGACCGAGAACTTCGGTGCGTATGAGGGCGAGGCTTTGTCGCTGCCTCCCGATGCGGCGCTTCCCGAGCTGTCCTTCCTGTCGGAGCACCGAGCCAAGGTTTTTCGCAGGTCGTAACCGGTGTTTCGCGTTTCCCACCGACCTCCTCGAAGGCGATGCGGAAGCCGCCGATGCCGCAGAAGAGGTCGATGAAGCGGAGCAGGGCGCCTGCACCTGATCCTGTAGCGGCGCTCTGTGAGCGCCGTTAGGCTTCGGCCCGGCGGTCACAGACCGCCGCTACAGCCCGGTAGGGCGGCGGGTCTTCGTGGATCTTGGTAGCGCGGCCACGCGTGGCATCGTTTTGCCGCGCCGGCCCATCTTTTCGTCCGGCGCCAGCGGCGGCGGATGGGAGGTCACGGCTGCGGGGCACCGCAGCCCTACCGCGTTTCGGCAGGCCGCTCACGCGTTCACCCCTTTGCACAACGCGGCGGTGGTGAGGCCGAGGGCCTTGGCCAGCCGGACGACATTGCGGATCCCGGGATTCCGCAGGCCGCGTTCGATGCCGGAGATGTAGGTGGGGTCGAGCCCGGCCTTTTCGGCGAGGCGTTCCTGGGTCAGCTCCCGGGTTTCCCGGTGCTGGCGGACGTTCAGCCCGAGGGCGGCTAGAACGGGGTCACGTTTCGGCATGACTCATAGTCCATGCGGAAACGGGCGCGAACTCTATGGACGATCAGCCAGGTTAAAGACGAAGGGTGCGCGGAACGCTCACGGAGCCTCGTGCCGCACGGGCCGGGCCGGGACAGGACCCAGGGTGGTCCAATAAACCCACGCGATGAAGACGATCTGGAACGGGAGCCGCGCCCAGAGAATCCACGGCGGAATGGACCCGACGCCATGGACGGCGGCGTAGATGTTCGCGGGGAACACGGCGATGAGGAGGGTGATCAACCCCCATCCCGCCAGCTTTCGTGTGGATGGAACCAGAACGCCCAGGCCACCGAGGACTTCCGCGACCCCGCTGATGTAGACCAGGGCCAGCGGCCACGGCAAGGCGGGCGGCATGATCGCGAGATAGAATCGCGGCGCGACGAAATGATTGATCCCGGCCACCACGAAGCCCACGGCCAGCAGCCAACGCAGGATGGTTCGTGTCCGGCGGAATTTCATTTGATCCAGTGGATGGCGATCTCCTTGTCGAGGGCCTTGAACCCCGGATCGCCGGTGACGAGTTCGGCCTTCTTCTCCTTGGCCAGCGCGGCGGCAAAGGCGTCGGCCAGACTGAGTTTGTGGCGGGCTTTGAAATCGGCGGCCCGGTCGGCCAGGGGACGGGTGGCGGAATGGAACTCGATGGCCGGGGCGGGCAGTTCGCGGGCGATCTCGGCCCAGCGGTCGGCCCCGTCCTGGCGGATGACCTGGTAATTGACCTCGGCGTAGTTCACCTCGGTCATATGCAGCGGCGCGTCCTTCTCCCCGGCCTTTTCCAGGAGACTGGTGACAAGCTCTTCCCCCGGCTTGCCCCGCAGGAAGACGAGCAGCGCGTAGCTGTCGAGAATGGCGGCGGGCATGGTCAGGCTTCTTCGAGGGCCTTCTCGTCGCGTTTGTGCCCGGCCCATTCCTCGGCGAAGGACTTGCCTCCGGGCTTGCGCTTGAGGACGCCGCGCAGGCGCGAAATGGCATGTTTGGTCACGGACTTGAGCAGGATGCCCTCGGGCGTGGACTCGACGACGGCCCGGGTGCCTTCCTCGATGTGGAATTCGCGCCGCAACCGGGCGGGGATGACGACCTGTCCCTTGGTGGTGAACCAGACGGCGTTGGCTTTGGGGTTGGCTGCCATGGATTGAGGCTGGCTTGATCGGCAAGTCCGGCAAGAGATTGAAAATATTACTTTAAGCGCAAGTAAGCCACATGGTCGCGGCTTCTCCTTCCAGTGTTTTTTCTGCAATGCCGAACGTCGCTCCCGGGTTTTGGATCGTTGGCGGATGCCTCTGGCTTTCCGGCGGATGCGTCCGGGCACGGGAACGGCTCTTCAAGGCCTTTCCCAAATCCGCCGAATGCCATTGGGAGAAGATGCATTGGTGGACCGCTCAGCAACTCAAGTCCAAGAACCCTCAGACAAGGATGGAGGCCATCGGAAAGATGGCCTCCAGGGCTCCGTCTGACGCGTTCGAGCCCTTGCTGCGTCTGGTCACGGACCCCGAGCCGTCGATCCGCAAGGCCGCCATCGGCGAGCTTGGGAAGATCCATCAGCCTCCGTCGCTGCATCCGCTCGTCGATCTACTCAAAGGGGAAAACGACGAGGCCCGGGAGGCTGCCGGAACAATCCTCGGGCTGATCAAACATCACGACGCCCCCGCGTTGTTGCTGCCGCTTCTCCGGTCTCCGAAATCGAAAGTCCGGTGGCATGCCGCGCGGGTTCTCCAGAGTTCCGGATGGATCGCCGGCACGGACGAAGACCGCATCCTTCTCGCGATCGCGTCGTCCGACTTCGCGGCGGCGGCCCGCTACGGCGCGTCCTCGATGGAACCCCTCATGGCGGTGCTCCGTGATCCGACCTGTTCGGACCGGCGAAAGGTTGTCCAGGCGTTGACCCTTGTTTCGGATGCGCGCGTGGTGAAGGCGTTCATCCTGGCCTTGAAGGACGAGGATTCGCTCGTTCGTGTGGAAGCGGTCGAGGCCCTCGGGGACATCCGCGAATCCCAGGCCACCGACGCGTTGATCACGGCACTCGCCGATCCCGATTCCCATGTGCGCGTCGTGACGGTGACCGCGCTCGGAAATGGCGGCGACGTGAACGCGGTCCCGCATCTCGTCCAAGCGCTGTGCGATCCGAACTGGGACGTGCGCAAGGCCGCGGTCGAAGCACTCGGCCGATCACGTGATCCCCGGGGCGTGGATCCGCTGACCCAGCTTTTGAAGGACCGCGACCACGACGTGCGCGAGTCCGCCGCGAAGGCCCTCGGTGAAATAGGCGATCCGCGCGCGGTCGAAAAACTCGTCGTGGCGATGACCGATCCGCAGACCGCGGCACGGCAGGCGGCCGCAGGCGCATTGCAACGCATCGACCCCCATTGGGACAAATCTCCCGCCGCCCGCCGGGCCGTTCCGGCGCTGAAGGTGGCGCTGAAGGACCGCGAATACTGGGTCCGGCAATCGGCCGCCGATGTCCTCCAGCGCATCAGCGCGATGCCCGCGTTCGAGCACAGGCTCACCGGTTTCAGCAACCCCGTGCACTACCGGCAACAGGCCGCTCTCGAGGCCATGCTGGTCGCGCTGTGCGATGCCGACCGCGACCTGCGCATGGCCGCGGCGGAGGCATTGGGACGCATGGGCGACCAACGATCCATTCAGGCGCTTATCCGGTCTTTGGAAGATGCCGATGAATGGGTGCGGGAAGCCTGCGCCCGTTCGTTGACGATGCTGGGTTGGGACCCGGCGTTGGGAACACGGCGATCGGATGCGTGGGTGTGACGTGGAAGAAAGCAGATGCAAGACCGAGTCCTTTTCGTAGGGGAAGACGTGGCGCTTTGGGATGACCTGAACCGCCTGTTTGCGACATCGCCGGGCGGTTTCCAGATGGCCTTCGCCCATTCTGGAACCGAAGCGCTCTCCATCATGGAGCAGACGCCCGTGCGGGCGGTTGTGGCCGACATGCAGCTCAAGGGCATGAACGGCGCGCAGTTGCTCGGGGAAATTCTCCACCGCCATCCGGGCGTGCTGCGCTTCATCCGCGCCGATCTCGCCGACCAGCAGGCGGTCATGAAATGCGTCGGCGCCGCGCACCAGTATCTGATCAAGCCATGCGACGGCCAGACCATCCTCGACGCGATCCACCGCGCCTTCCATCTCGAGACCTGGCTTCCGAGCGACATGGTCCAGGGGATCATGTCCCAGCTCCGTCGTCTGCCCAGTCCGCCGCAGGTCTATTTCAGGGTTGTCGAGGCTCTCCAATCCCCTGACTTCGACATCGACGCGATCGGCCGCCATATCGAGCACGATCCGGCCATGACCGCGAAGCTGCTCCAGCTGGTGAACTCGGCCGTCTTCGGCCTCCGCCTGCAGGTTTCCAGCGCCCGTGAGGCGGTGATGTATCTCGGGATCGAGACGACCAAGTCGGTCATTCTTCTTGCCCACACGTTCTCCTACTTCGACCGCATCAAGCCCAACTGCATCTCGGTGACGGCCCTGTGGCAGCATTGCATCCGGGTCGGCCGCGTGGCCCAGGCGATCGCCGAAGGCGAAGGTGCCTCCGGCGAGATCATCGGCCAAAGCTTCACTGCGGGAATGCTCCACGACTGCGGCAAGCTCGCCCTCGTGGCGAACATGCCCGACGAGTTTTCGAAGGCGGTGGAACTGGCCCGCGAACGCCGTTGCGAACTCTGGGAGGCCGAGAAGGAGGTCTTCGGGGCGAACCACGCCGAGGTCGGCGGCTGCCTCATGGGCATCTGGGGACTGCCTATGCCGATCGTAGAATCCGTCGCCCTGCACCATCATCCGTCGCAGCTTGTGTCGAAGGGATTCTGCGCCCTCACCGCCGTGCACGCGGCCAACGTGCTCACGCACGAACGCGATGCGCCCATCAAGGGCCTGCGCGGCCCGTTGATGGAGGACGGCTACGTCAACGAGATGAACCTCGGCGGTCGCCTCGGCGACTGGCAGCAACTCGCCGTGGCCGGCGACATGGAGAGCTAGGGGCTTCTCCGCGTGGCACCACATCCCCAACCGACCGATGGCTGAGCGGCAGACACAGGTTCTGTTCCTCGACGATGACCCGGACTTCCTCCGGATCATCCAGGAACTTGCCGTGCAGTTGACCCACGGCGCGTGGAGCGTCGGCGTGGCCCACGATACCGGCGGCGCGCTCGCCGAACTCCAGTCGCGACCGGTCGACCTTCTCGTCATCGACGTCCACATGCCCGTCGTTGACGGCCTACAGTTTCTCCGGCTGATCAGCCGCAAGTATCCCAACCTGCTGAAGGTTGTCCTCACGGGCGACTCCACAGGGGCCTACCGTGATCTCGCGTTGAACAACGGCGCGGAACTGTTCCTCGAAAAGCCCCGCGACGTGGGCGGTTGGCAGAGTATTTTCGCCACCTTGTCGGAGTTGGCGAAGTTCCAGCCCGAGGAAGGATTCCGGGGCGTGCTGCGGCGCGTGGGCCTGCAGGACGTGATCCAGATGGAGTGCCTCTCGCGGAACTCGTCCGTGCTGGAGATCTCCACCGGCGAACAGCAGGGGCGAATCTTCATCCGCGAGGGACGCATCATCCACGCGGTTGCGGGGAGCCGCACCGGCGAGATGGCGTTCAACTACCTGCTGCGCCTCACCGGCGGTGAATTCAACCTGCGGCCCTTCGCCGAACCGGGGTTCGAAACCATTTCCGGCTCCTGTGAATCCCTCCTGATGGAGGCGGCGCAACAGCGCGACGAGGCCCTCGAACCTCCCGCAGGCGATCCGTTGCCGGGTTCCGATCCGAGGACGCTCGCCGATCTCGAAGCGCATGCGCTCGCGTCCGCTCCGTTGGAAGAACTCGCGGAGGCTGACGACGAGGCGCAAACCATTCCAGGCGTCTCCAAGCGCCCTAGAACGGAGGAGTTCCTCGTCTGCTCGACCCAGGGGGACGTGCTCTACGAGTGGCAATGCGCCGACAGCAACGTCCGCATCAATTTTCTGGAAGCCCTGTCGCAGAAGGCTCGCGTGATCGCGCAAGGGCTCCCGCTGGGAAGCCTGGAACGTGTTGAGGCTTTCGAGCGCCAAAGCCGCCTGGTCATCCAGGTCGAGGCCGACCGGGCGCTCTTCCTTCGCACCGTCTATTCGCCTGTCGCGGTTGCCGAGGAGGCACCGCGATGAAGGCGACGCTCAACCTGTGGCTCACCAAGAATGTCCGCATTCACGGCGTGCTCGCCGGCGGCATCCGCTATCCCGACAGCACCGCTTTCAGCCAGAGCCTGTCGGACGCGTTCACCTCCCCTGCGTGTGACAATGCCATGAGGGGCCTGACCGATCTTTTCAAGGTTCTCCAGATGAACCGCCTTCCGTCGGAGATCGTTCGCCTCTCGTTCCAGGACGGCACCCTTCACGCGGCGCGGCGCGGCGACGGCGTCTGCCTCGGCATTTTCACACTGCGGGATGCGAATGACTACGACTCCGACGAGTTGGCCCGCACCCTCGAGGCGTTCCTCAACGTGGTTGCGGTCCCGGCGTGAACACGTCGCGCGATTTTGAGTTTCGGCGCGCTGGAATTAGGTCCCGCGGGCTCCCGGGCGAATCCCATGCGAGCAAAAGACACTTGCAGTCGCGGCGCGGCGTATCCTAGGTTTTAGTCTCTGAGTGCATCCGTAGCTCAATTGGATAGAGCATCTGACTACGAATCAGAAGGTTTCAGGTTCGATTCCTGACGGGTGCACCACAATTTTAGTTCGTCCTCTTCTGGTGGAGAGGTGGCTGAGTGGCTTAAAGCGCTAGTTTGCTAAACTGGTGTAGGGCCTAAAGCTCTACCGGGGGTTCGAATCCCCCCCTCTCCGCCAATTCTTTGATCCGTTGGAACCTCAGTAGATTGCCTCTGATTTTAATGGCTTGGCGCGGGCGGAATCACAAGGGCAGTCAGGATTCCGATGCACATGTCGGACATATTTTCGGCCCTCGGCCGTGGCCGGTGTCAGGTTCGCTCCGGGGTTCCTTTTTCTGGTCGTAGTTGTCGCCCTTCCTTCCCGCCCGGCGTTCCCAAGAGGTTCTCTGCCGTCCCGGCTTGGTCGTGGTTGACAGTTCCGCCCCGGGGTTTTTGGGTCAGCGGGCGCGCTTCACCATCGACCGCAAAGACCTGATCAACCGGGTCCAACGTGCGGACGCCCGTCGGCGAAAATCCGACGAGTCATTTGTCCCGTCCCGGGTCCAGTGGTCTCTGGAAAATCGGACCAGCTTGAAATCACCGCATCACTTCCCGCTCGGACGTTTCATGATGTAGTCATCGGACGTCATTGAGGCCAGTTCGTAACCCTCTTTCGCCAGCGCGTTCATCGCCAGGTTCATGTAGAACGAGCGATCGTCCACGCGATCTGGTTTGCGGGCCGACTTTAGCTGGTTGCCGAGCATCTCCGTCGATCCGTCAGGTCGGATCAGGTGGGTGTTGTCGCGGCCCGCCCAGCGGAGCGTGGCATACTCGAAGCGGGTCGGACTGGTGGACTCCGCGGCCGATGTGGTCCGGGACGGCCAAAAGGCGATTAGGGCAATGAAAGTCAGGACACCGACAACAGCAAGAACGGAACGTGAGTTCATTTTGAGGGTGGGTTGATGAGGAGATGTTCGGACTTCAGTCGCATGTCGAAGAAGAGGCGGCCGGGAATGCGTTCGCCGGCTTTGAAGA
>JAYVSO010000086.1:0-21627 GCA_043775315.1 Verrucomicrobiota bacterium | reverse complement strand
GCGGCCGTCATTCGTCGAACACGGTCTGACCAAAATGTCGTATTCATTCTTCGACACACACGCGCATCTCGACTTCCCGGACTTCCAGGCGGACCTGCCGCTGATCGTCGAGCGGGCGCGGGCGGCGGGGATCTCGCGGATCGTCTCCATCGGCACGGACCTCGACGCCAGCGCGCGGGCGATTGCCTTGGCGGAGCGGTTTCCGGATGTGCGGGCGGTCGTCGGCTGGCATCCGGGCCATGCGTTGGAGGCGCCGGACGACATCCGGCCGCAGCTTTGCGAGCTGGCGAAACATCTCAAGGTCGCGGCCATCGGCGAGACGGGGCTGGACTACTACCGGCTTCCCAGCTCCCAAGGCGGCACGGCGGATGACGACGTGCGCTACAAGGCCAAGCAGGCCGTGATCTTCCGCCAGCAGCTCGAAGTGGCGGCGGAAGCCGGTCTGAACTGCGTGATCCATCAGCGCGGGGATTGTTTTGCGGACACGATGGAGATCATGCGGCCATTCACCGGCAAGCTGCGCGGGGTCTTCCATTGCTTCGTAGGAACACCGGACCAGATGCGGGCGGTGCTGGAGACGGGATCGCTCGTGAGCTTCACCGGCATCCTGACCTTCAAGACGGCCGTGGACGTCCGTGAGACGCTGGTGGCCACGCCGCTGGACAAGCTGATGTTGGAGACGGATTGCCCCTTCCTCGCGCCGATGCCGTATCGCGGCAAGCGCTGCGAACCTTCCTACGTGAAGGAGATCGCCGATGCTGTCGCGGCGGCCAAGGGATGTTCTCTCGATGAACTCAGCCGCGCGACGTGCGCGACGGCGCGGGGATTCTTCCGGGGGTTGGAGTGACGCGGGCCAATGATGAATGACGAATGACTAAGGCCGAAAGGGCATTGGTTTGGCCTTTGGCCTTCGAGCTTCGTCATTCCGCTCCAGCGGGATTTCCTCTTTTCCCTGAAGGCCTGAGCGGTAGTGTCCCGTCCATTCCTTGCCCATGAAAACATCCCGCGCCCTCCTCTTCTCGCTGCTGGCCTTCGTCGCCTGGTCGGCCGATGCCGCCAACCGGAAGCTCGTCATGATCGCCGGCACGCCCAGCCACGGGCCGTTGGCGCATGAGTTCAACGCCGGCGTGCAACTCCTGGCGAAGTGCCTGAAGGACACGCCCGGCCTCGACGTGGTGGTGAACCTCAACGGCTGGCCGAAGGATGAATCCATCTTCGAAGGCGCCGACGCGGTGCTCATCTACTCCGACGGCGGCGGCGGACATCCCGCGATCCAGGGCAATCGCCTGAAGACGCTCGACGGCCTGATGAAGAAGGGCGTCGGCCTGGCCCTGGCGCATTACGCCGTGGAGGTGCCGGCGGACAAGGGCGGGCCGGAATTCCTCAAATGGACCGGCGGCTACTTCGAGGCGAACTGGTCGGTGAACCCGCATTGGACGGCGGAGTTCAAATCGTTTCCGACGCATCCCGTCACGCGCGGCGTGCGGCCGTTTGCGATCAATGACGAGTGGTATTTCCACATGCGCTTTCCCGAGGGCATGAAGGGCACGACGCCGCTCCTCACGGCCATCGCGCCGGATGCGACGATGAGCCGCAAGGACGGGCCGCATGAAGGCAATCCGGCCGTGCGCGAAGCCGTGAAGAACCGCGTGCCGCAGCACATGGCCTGGTCGACGGAGCGGGCCGACGGCGGGCGCGGCTTCGGCTTCACGGGCGGACACAACCACTTGAACTGGGCCAATGAGGACTTCCGCAGGCTGGTGCTGAACTCCCTGCTCTGGGTGTCCAAAGTCGAAGTGCCGGCCGGCGGTGTCGCCTCCAAGGTTTCGCAGGAAGATCTGATGGCGAACCTGGATCCCAAGGGCGGCGCGAAACCCGCCGTCAAGCCGACGGTCAAGGCCGCCACCACCGACGCTCCGCGTTGAGCCGGGCGACCGGGGCGATCGCTGTTCAACAACGCGAGCTGTGCGTCCAATCGCACGGGGCCCGGAGGCAGGGGACGATTGCACGCCGTGGATGAACTGGCAGAACTCGGTGGGTTAACTCACCTGCCCAACCCATGCCGGCCAAGAACTCCATCGTCAGGACCCCGTGCGCGCGCTGGCTCGGGTTGGGAGCCGCCGCGGTGGCCGGATCCGTGTTCGCGGCGGAGCCGCACATCGGAGTCGATCTCATCGCCCCGACGATCCTCACGCTGCATTTCGATACGGATCCGCTCCGTTCCTACACGGTGCAGTTTCGCCAGCAGCAGGCGAACGGGTCCTATTCGACGAACTGGACCAACTTCTACTTCGTCGCGGCGCAGCCGTTCTCCAACCACTACGTCATCGTAGACTATCCGACGAACCGGTCACGTCTCTACCGCCTGCTGGTGACACCATGAACTGCAGCATCCGCATGACTTTGGTCGCATCCGCGTTCGCGATGACCTCGGTGTCGCGCCTTTCCGCCTGCGATCTCTGCGCGGTCAACAACGCGGCCCTGTTGCCCACGGCGGCCATGCTTCCATTCCAGATCACGTTGGCGGAACAGTTCATCGCCAGGGGAACACCGCAGCTCAACGGGGTGGAGACGGCCAACCCCGGCGGCGATTTCCTCGACACTTCGATCACCCACCTCGTCCCCGGCTGGAGCCCGGTTCCCGAATTCGGCATCAGCCTGAATCTGCCGTTCATCCACCGGAGCTATCACACGACGGAATTTGTCGATGGCGGGGGTTTTCTCGTGCCGCAGACGGTGAACGGCACAGTGAGCGGGCTGGGAGACGCTTCGATCATCCTGCGCTGGTCGCCTTGGCGGCATCGGGACGAGAACTGGTCCGGGTCGTTCCACATTCTCGGCGGAGTGAAGCTGCCGACCGGCGATTCCGACCGGCTCGCCGACTACGTGGCGCTGGCGCGGATCTACGACGGACTGTTTCCCGCGGGCCACAACCACGACGCCGACCCGATCGCCGGGGGCGTTCATCCGGCGGAGCTGTCGCTGGGGTCCGGGTCGGTTGACGGGATCTTCGGGCTGGCCGGTGAAGCTTCATTCGGCCGGTGGTTCGTGAAGGCGGATGCGCAGTATTACCTGCACACCGCCGGTGCGGGCGGCTACCGCTTCGGCGACGAACTCCTTCTCTCCGTCCGTCCCGGGGCAGCACTGATCAAGGAAAAGGCCTGGAGCCTTTCCGCACAGTTCAACGCGACCTTCGAATGGCGCGGCCGCGATGTCCTGCTGGACCGGCCCGCGACACACATGGGCTGGTCGCAATGGCTCGTGGGTCCGGAAGTGACGTGGCGTTGGAAGACCTCCTTCCAGGCCCAGGCCGGCATCGACCTGCCCGTCATGATCGAAAACAACGGTTTCCAGATCGTCCAGGACTACCGGTTCAACGCCCGGCTGATCTGGCGGTTCTGAGGACGGGCCGTCAGCCGGTCTCCGCAGGCCCCCGGTTCTTTTCAAAAATTCTGCTAATGGAACGGCATCTGCGTGCCGATCAAGCCTGCTGGGAATGAGAAGGGCGTCAGTCGACGCCCGAACCCGTTCCTCGCAGGAAATCGACCATGCCGGCATTCAGCTACATCGCACGGGAATCCAGTTCCGGACGGGAAGTCAGGAACGTTATCGAAGCCGCCACTGAGCAGGCGGCCATCGCCTCGCTCCTCAACCGGAATCTTCTCGTTCTCAACATCGAGGAGAAGGTCGGCGCGAAAGGGCGGACCGGCGGCGGCTCCGTCCAACTCCAGGACCTCGTCGTTTTCACGCGTCAGCTGGCGACCATGGTCGACGCCGGCCTCTCGATGGTGCAGTCGCTCCAGGCCTTGGCCGACCAGACCACCAACAAGGTGATGAAGGATGTCATCAAGGACATCTGTGTGCGGGTCGAGTCCGGCGACAGCTTTTCCGAGGCGCTCTCCAAACATCCCAAGGTCTTCGATCGCCTCTACGTGTCGATGGTCGGCGCCGGCGAACGCGGCGGTCTCCTCGCGGAGATCCTCGGACGCACCGCCACCTATCTGGAAAACACGGCGCGACTCCGCAAAAAAGTGAAGTCGGCGATGATGTATCCGACATCGGTCACCGTGATCGCGATCGGCATCACCATTTTCCTGCTGCTGAAAGTCGTCCCCGTCTTTGGCGAGATCTACTCGGGTTTCGGAGCCAAGCTGCCTGCTCCTACCCAGTTCCTCATCGACCTGAGCAACATCCTCCAGAGGTTCTTCCTCGTGTTCGCCGGCGGCTTGGCCGCCGCCATCTGGGGCTGGTTCTATTTCCTCAAGACGCCCGCCGGCCGCTGGTTCTGGGATGCCCGGCGCATCGCCCTCCCAATCTTCGGTTCGATCGCGCACAAGATCTGTCTGGCCCGGTTTACCCGCACCTTCGCATCGTTGATCCGCTCCGGTATTCCGATCCTCGAAGTGCTTCAGATCGTCTCCCGAACTGTTGGAAACGTCGTCATGGAGAAGGCCATCCAGACCGCCGCAGGCGACATCGAACAGGGCGAGAGCATCACCAGCGCGTTGCAGAAACATCCGATCTTCCCGTCGATGGTCGTGCGCATGATCACCGCCGGTGAACAGACCGGCCAGATCGACAAGATGATGGAAAAGGTCGCCGACTTCCTCGATGAAGAGATCGAGACGACGCTGTCCGGACTCACCTCGCTCATCGAGCCGCTGCTCATCGTTTTCCTCGGAGTCACCGTCGGAGGCATCGCGATCTGCATGTTCCTTCCGATCTTCAAGATGAGCGAGCTGCTCCAGAAGAAATAGATTTCAACCCAGAGGCATGGGTTGGTTGGGGGAAACCGGAACGCTTCGCAAGGGGCGTTCCGGTCAACCTTTTGAGGGGATCAGCCCCCTACTTCCAGCAGGGCTCCATGGCTGGTGAACCCGGCCCCGAACGACGCGAGCCACCACAAACCGGCCGGATGTCCCCCGGCCAGTGAGTCGCGCAGGGCGAAGAGACAGCTCGGGCTGCTCATGTTTCCAAATCGCCTGAGCACCTCGCTGCTCCATCGGGTGTCGTCGGCGGAAAGGCCCCAGACTTCGTTCAACGCGTTGAGCACATCCCGGCCTCCGCTGTGCAGAATCCAGCCTGCAATTTCCGATCGCTCGATCCCGGCGCGGCCCAAGGCCTGGTTCAAAACGGCGGCGGCATGGCGCGCCGCGATTTCAGGCACACGGACGGAGAGGATGTTTCGCAGCATGCCGCCGACCGATTCGAAACGAAGCAGGTCGCGCTCGGCTGGTGAACACACGGTGTCTGCCCCGCGCCATTCGACTTTCCGTCTATCCGGCATGGGCTCGGCTGAAACGATCGCCGCCGCCGCGCCATCGCCGAAGAGGCACGCGCTGACCAACACGCCCGGATCATCATCGAGATAGTAGGCCGCGCTGCAGACTTCCACGCAGATGCAAAGAGCATGACGGGCACCGGCGCCGATGAGCGCTTCGCCTGTCCTCAGGTTTGGAATGGCCGCGCCACAACCTTGTCCGACGAGGTCAAGCAATTGGGCGTCGGCCCTGAGCCCCATGAGCTCCGAGACATAGCTCGTCAACCCGGGACACAGGTAGCCGGTGCACGTGCTGATCAGCACCGCGTCAATGTCCTGGGCCGTCAGTCCCGTCTCCGCGAGCGCCAGCAACGCGGCGTCGGTCGCGAGCCGGGGTGCGTGCCGCGAGAAACGGGCTTGAAGGGCGTCCGGCGAAACTTGGAACGCCTCGGTCAGCGGAGCCAATGCGAGGTGGCGCGTCTCGATCCCGTTCCGGCCGAGCAACACCTTGCGGAGAATGGCGCGGGATCTCGGGGCGAGTTGCTGGAGCCGTTCGGAAGATTCCAACGCCGCCCAGCATTCCGCCTGGGAGTAGCGCGTTTCAGGAACCGCAGTTCCGATCCCGTTGATGAACATGCCCGAGTTTACGCGCCATCGCCGTGAGGGCAAACTCGACGGCCATCGATCACGTCGCGCGAGACTCCGTCACTTCCCCGCAGCCGCGGGAGCCGATTGTGTGGGTGTGCCGGGGACGATCATGCCGGGCGGCAACGGCGGCATGTCGGGCGCGCGCCGCACGACATTGCGCCAAGCCTGCCGGTCTTCCTGCGACATCGCCTGCCACCGTTCCGCGTTCTTGAAGAAAACGGCGCGTTCTTCGTGGCTCATCTGGGCGATCTTCTGGAAGGCGTCCAGGCAACGCCGGCGTTGTTCCGCATCGAGGCTCCCGAAACGGCGGACGAGCTGTTCCATCTGCGTCCGCTCCATCGCGGTCAATTCGTTCAGCGCCCGCGTCTGCGCCTTGGGCGCGAGATCGAAGAAGTCCTGGAAGCGGTCGATCATCCGGTCGCGGTCTCCCGAACCCAAAGCGCTCCAGCGCGCCAGCCCGGTCTCCATGTCCTTCAGCGCCCCCGGCGGCGCCGGCGGCACCTCGACCACCATCGGCTTCGAAGTGCGCGGTGAAATACGGATCAGATAATTGATCGTCGCTTCATGCTCGAGAAACTCCCCCTGCACCGCCGGAGACAACTGGTCCCAACGGGCGAGCCTTTCCCGGACGAACTGTTTGTCCGCGTCGTCCAGCCGACCGATCTCGAGCCGCCGCGCGTCCGGCGTCATCCGTAGCAGTGGCAGCAAAAGCCACCGCAGATGCGTGGCGCGGAGCCGCGTTTCACGGATGTCCGCCGGCATCGCCTCATACTCCGTGACTTTGGCGAGGATGTTGGACTGCGCCACAGCGGAACGATTCGTCAGCGCATCAACGCGTGACCCGCCGGGCATGGCCAGAAGCTCACGGAAGAAGAGCACGGGCGATTTGCCCAACGGCGGCATTGGCGGCAGTTCCCGTGGCGCGGGCAAACCCGGAGGAGCCGGCTGCGCCACGGCCGTCCACGTCGTGAACGTGCAGGTAATGAGGATGAGCCGGGAGAAACTCATATCGGGAATCACTTCAGGGCCGCCAACAGGTCTTCATCCGTCGGCGCCACCTGGCCGAGCTTGTCGATGGCATCGAAGTCGGCCAGCCACTCGACCGACGGCACCATTGCCGCGGGCGACAGCATGCGAACGCCGAGCACCACTTCCTGCTGCACATGGATCCGGTGCTGCACCATCACGACCGCCACCAAAGCCGTGGCGCCGCCCAGCACCGCGAGGCGTGGTCGCCAACCGAAACGGCTCCACCAGCCGCCGATCCCGCCTGCGCGGCGCGCTTCCGCGAGCTGCCCGGCCCTCACGGCCTCCATCACACGGGTGGTGAAATTCGTCGCGACGACGGGGGCCGGCAGGCGGGATAGCGAGACGGTCAACGCCAGCTCCGCCTCCCACTCCGCGCGGGCCGGCGCATCCTCACCGAGCAGGCGAAGGAGTTCGGCTTCTTCCTCGGGCGCGAGTTTCCTGCGCCAAGCGGTTTCGCGTAGTCGTTGGAGCGGGTCATTCTTCATCTGCGACATGGGTTGATCACCGGTTGTCCGGGAAAGTTTCACTGTTTCTTCGCGCCTCCAGCCGACCAGGTGCCGGATTCCAGATAAGGTTTTAGCCGGGCTTTCAGTGTCTCCCGGGCTCGGTGGATGAGCGATTTGGTGGCCGACAGGGACGTGCCGAGCACTTCGGCGATTTCGTCGTAGGAGACGTCCCCCTCACGGCAGAGCAGCAGGGCGGTGCGTTGGAGTTCCGGAAGATCACGGACGGCCTCGTCGACCTTCCGCGTCAACTCGCCGCTGAGCGACAGGTCGCCTGCGTCCCGGACCGTGGCGTCGGGAATCAACGTGCCGACCGTGTCATCCGAATCGTTCAGCGGCTGGTCCAACGCATCGGCCGGATGCCGCACCCGCCGCCGGATTTCATTCAGGCAAAAGTTCCGCGCAATCGTGAAAAGCCATGTGGAGAAGCGCGCGCTTGGCTGGTAGCGGTCGCGGGATTTGTAGACCTGGATGAACACCGCCTGGGCGATGTCCTCGGCCTCATCGGCGTCGCGCAGGGTCCGGTAGACCAGTCCCATGACCGGCTGCTTGAACTTCTCGACCAATGATTCGAACGCGTCCATGTCCCCGTGTTTGACACGGAGCATGAGCTGCGAATCCGGATCGGTTTCGAAGGACATCGATGGCGCACAGTAGTGAAAACCGCCGATGCGACAAGGTTGCGGGGAATCTCCCGCGCCGGCGAAAAAAAGCTGTCGGTTCTTGTCCCAGAAGTCAGATCACCCGATCCAGGAGCGCTTCGCCGCGGACGAAGCGTTCCAGATTTTTAAGGAAATGGCGGACCAGCGTGTTGACCTCGCCCGCGTGGCCGCCGGCGACGTGCGGAGTGATGAAGCAGTTGGGCTCAGCCCAGAGCGGATGCGCGTCGGGCAATGGCTCCGGGTCCGTTACATCCAACCAAGCGGCGGCGACACGGCCTGATCGCAACGCCCCAACCAGCGCGTCCTGGTTCACCGTGGCGCCGCGCCCGATGTTGTAGAATACGGCGCGTGGTTTCACGGAAGCGAACCGGGCCCGATCGAAGAACCCGCGTGTCTCAGTGCTTTCCGGGAGGATGTTGACCACGTGGTCCGCTTCGGCCAACGCGGCGGGCAGTCCCGCTTCCGTCACTAAAGGCATGCCCTCGTCGCCTCGGGCCTTGCGGCGATGCGCGATCAGTTTTGCGCCGAACGGCCGGAGCAGTTCCGCCATCCGTTTCGCGATGGCGCCGTAGCCGAGGAGCAATACCGTCTCGTCCCGCAAGGTTCCGCTGGCCGCGCGCAACGCCTGCCATTCGGCACTTCCGTTGGGCGTGCGCGAACGGAGTCCGAGCGGAAGCTTGCGTGTGTGGGCCAGCATGAAGCTCAGCGCATGCACCGCGCAGGCCTCGTCGTAGACGCCTGAACTGTTCGACACCGCGATCCGGCGATCGGTCGCGAACGCCCGGAACTCCGGCGTGTCGTATCGTGTGATTCCAGCCGAGCTGACATGGACCCAACGCAGCCGCGCAGCTTCCGAGATCGACGGCACGTCGGGTTGGCCAAAGGCGACGTCCACGGTGGTGAACTGCGGGTCGCGCTCCGCCTTCGCGAGGACCGATGATACCGGTTTGGCCGGAAGCACGAGCTCATGCCCGACGGTTCCGCGACGGAGCAGTTCGAGGGTTTCCGCCGGCATGGCGAGATCGACATAGATTCGGAGCGATTCCATCTGGCAAGCCTAGTTGGCTGTGACGGCCAGAGCCAAGGCAGAGGATTCCGCAGCAAATGTATCCCCTCAACAACAGCATTTCAGCGGACAAGGATAGCCGCGCCCCTCGATGGGAGTTCGGCCTTCCCGTTTCGATGGTGAGCCGTTAGACCAGCCGTCGTATGGATTGGCTCTGGCACAACGGAAACTTTCTCGGCATCGAGTGGCACGCGTGGAAGATCGTGGGCTGGGCCGGCAACCTCGTGTTCTCGTCGCGGTTCGTCCTCCAGTGGTATGTCACCGAGAAACAAAAGCAGGTCACAGTTCCAACGGCGTTCTGGTGGCTCAGCCTGATTGGTTCCCTGCTGCTGCTGGCCTACGCCGTCTTTTGGGAGAAGAGCTCGGTCTTCATCTTTGCCTATGCCTTCACATGGATTCCCTACATCCGGAACCTCGTGATCCATCGTCGGTATGATGAAGCTAAAAAGACCTGCGGCGCTTGCGGCCACAGGTCTCATCCAACTGCGAAATTTTGTTCGGACTGCGGAACTCCTGTCGGAACGTCCGAAGCGCGGTGAAGCGGATCAGCGCTTCGGAGCCGCGGCCGGTCCGGGGGCGGGAAGGGCTCCCTTATACTTCTCCAGGATCGGCGCGAAATCCGGGCTGGTCTTGGCGAAGATGCTGAGGTTGCCGACAATCGAATCGATGCGCGGCTTGTATCCTTGGGCGAACACTTCCTCCGCCTGCGCTACCTGGGCTTGCTTGGCTCTCAAGCTTTCACCGAGGTCCGCCGCTTGACGGTAGAGGACGAGGTTCTCGCTCACGGAAGTGATGAGGAACACGATCAGGATGCCGTTGATCAAAGTGATCACTGGACCGGAGTCGCGGGATTCGGCCGCGCGCGAGACCTGGGTGTCGGACGAGAGGGATATGGGCTGGCTCATGGCGTTTTAGCGGCGGGGTTGATTGGCGGCAGCCGGCGGGATGTTTGTGATGCCGGCGGAGCGAAGGGCCTGGAGGATCGCCGGGTTCTTCTTGGAGTATTCGACCGCTTCGGTGAGGAGTCTCTCGGTGGCGGCCATCTTGCCCTGAAGCTCAGCGATCTTGGCGTTGGCCCGTTTGTTCCCGGCCATCGCGTTCGAGGTCTGGAGGCAAAGATACGCTGTTACGAGCGCGCTGATGATCGCCAGTCCCAGGAGGACAAACCCCAAAAAGTTTCGTTGCATACTCTGTGATTAAGCTAGGAGCGCCCCGTAAGCCTTTCAACCCCGGAATTCACTGGATCGACAGGCCGGGGCCGGCTCTGAGCCCGCCCCAGCCATCGGTTACAGGCGAACCTACTTGAGCGTGGACAGATATTCGACGACGTCCCGGAGGTCGCGGCGGCCTATGACTTCGGCCAAGCCTTCGGGCATGCCAGACAGGCCGCGCTCGCGTTCCTTCACATCGGCTTTCTTCAGTTTCAACATGCCGTCTTCCGGCGAATTTATCTCCAGTTCCGTGTCCGTCTCCTTCTTGAGGATGCCGGCGTAGACTTGGCCGTTCTTCAGGGTGATGACCACGGTCTCAAAGCCCTGCGCGATCTGCTTGTTCGGATAGGCGATCGACTCCAGCAGGTATTCCTTGGGATGTGCCACGGAAACCTTGCCGAGCTCCGGACCGACCTCGCCGCCTTCGCCGTTCACCTTGTGGCAGCGCAGGCAGGAGGCTTCCGCCTTTTCCCAGAAGACCTTCTTGCCTTCGGCCGCGTTGCCGCCGGCCATCGCCCAGCTGTATTTGGCGAGCGGGCCAGAGGTGGACAGCCCGTCTTCATACTTCTTGAGCAGTCCCGCCACCCTGGTCGACTTCCGTTTGCCGGCGGCTTCAACGAGATCGAGGGCGAGCTCGGGTTTCAACTGGCCGGCCGCGAGCTTTTCCAACCATAGGGCGAGGATGTCGTCGGCCTTGCCTTCGGGGAGATTGCCGAGCGCGGCGAACGCGTTCTGCTGCTCGCCGATGGAGCCCTTGTCGAGGATGGCGGCAAGAGCGGTCGTGGCGTCGCCCTTGCCGCTGGCGGCCGAGAGTGTGGCGGCGGCTTTGCGGACGGCTTCGTTGACATCCTTGGAAGCCAACTCGATCGCTTCGCCGGCCTTGTCATCGCCGATGGCGGCCAGCGCCTTCAATGCAGCCACACGGGCCTCCGGTTCGCCGCCGGGCGTGGTGGCGAGGGCGTAGAGCGCGGGCCCGGCTTCCTTGATCTTGTGGGCTTCGGCGGCCTGCGCGGCGGCGACCTGCACCTGGGCGGGACCGCTCTTGAGCAGTTCGTTGATCACGGGCCGGATGGCGTCTGCGGCGGCGGACCCATCGCGCTCGGTGATCGGCCTCCAAAGGCCGGTGACGGCGTCGCGGCCGCTGGGTTTGCTCCAGTTGGCGATGTGCTGGAGGGCTTCCACACGGACGGAATCGATCGCGGAATCGGACATCGCGTAGCGGACGACGGCCTTGGCGTTGTCGCCGGAACCGCCGCGCAGGTTCGCGGCGAGCGAACGCCGGGCGAGGGGTTTGGCTTCCTTCGCGTCGAGCAGCTTGGCCAGCGCAGGCAACGCGCCGGTGATCTGCTCGTCGTTGATCGCGCGGGCGGCTTCGGTCACGAGCTTCGGCTCGCGGTCGGTGAGGAACATGCCGACTTCGGAATGACCCTTCCGCCTCATGGCGACGAGCGCGGCGGTGCGGACGGCCGTTGATTCGTCCCGGCCGATCTCCGCGAGCGTCCTCGCGTCTCCGGCGATTCCCAGGAGCGCCGTCACTCCGGCATGGCGGAGGTAGGCGTCGTTGTCTCCAGCGGCGCGGAGCATCTCCAACACGGCGGGCAGGGCTTTCTTCTCGCCGATCTTTCCCAGGGCGATGGCGGCGAAGAACTGCGCGCGGGGCGCGTCGATGTCCTTCACGGCGGCGATGAGCGCGTCGGTGGCCTTCGCGTATTTGGCGTCTCCGAGAATCTTGGCCGCCTGCGCGCGGACCTCGGTGTCCTTGTCCTTGAGTAGCGCGACGAGCGGGGCGACGGCGGAGTTGTCCTTACGCGCCAACATCCCGATTCCCCAGATGGCGTGCAGGCGGGGAAGCGTCTTGTCGCCTTGGAGCGCGGCGGTGAGTTCCTTCTTTGCCTTCTTATCGACGAGGGCGAACTGCGCCTCCTGGCGGACGCGCTGGTCGGGATGGCCGATGAGTTTCACCAACTCGGACACGGGCCGCTTGTCCATGCCTTCGGCGATGAGTTTCTTGGTCTGCGTGACGAGCGTGATGTCGGTGTAGTTCGTCTCGGTGAACTTGTAGATGCGGCCCTTGCCCGTCTTGTTCCAACCCTGCACCCAGTCGAGCGCGTAGATGGAACCGTCGTTGCCCATCTCGACGTCGGTCACGAGGAAGCCGGTCGCGAGCTGGTCGCGCTTCGTCACCTCGAAGGACGCGCCCTTCGGCTTCATCTGGATCATGTGGATCACGCTGCCCGGTCCGCCGCGGAAGTCCGCGAGGAAGAACGTTCCGTTGTAGGATGCAGGCAGGCCGACGCCGCTGTAATGGGTGAGCCCGGAAGGTCCGGCCGCGATGTTGGCGATGGCGGGAAGGTGCCACAGGCCGGTGGTTTCCGGACGGCAGAGCTTCTCGTCGTTCCAGGGACCACGGCTGTTGGGCTTCTCGATGAACTGCCAGCCGACGTGCCATCCGCTGTCGCCGCCTTCCACGCAGTAGACCCAACGCGCGGGATCGCCGCCGTCGGAATTGTTGTCGCCGGTGAAGAGGTTGCCGTGGTCGTCGAAGGCCAGCTCCTGCGGATTGCGCAGGCCACGATGGAAGACCTCCAGTTCGGAGCCGTCGAGGTTGCAGCGGAGGACCGCGCCGCGTTCCGTTTCGGCGACGAGCTTGTCGCCCTGCTTGACGCTGAAACCTCGGTCGCCGCAGGAGAAATACAGTTTGCCGTCGGGTCCGATGCGCAGGCCGTGGAGATCATGGCCGAGGAACGCGTTTCTCACGCCGTAGCCATAGCTGGAGACTTCTTTCTTCTCGGCCACGCCGGCGCCGTTGTCGTCGCGTAGACGATAGAGCGCGGGCATGCAGGTGAACCACACGTCGCCCTTGCGCGCGAGCAGGCCGGCGCCGATGCCGTCGAGCCAGTTGTTGTAGCCCTCGCTGAAGACGGTCGACTTGTCGACGACGCCGTCGGGCCGGGTCGACCAGAGGAGCTTCACCCTCTCGGATTCCTTGGAGAACTGCTCCTTCTTGGCGGCGTAGTGGCGGTTCATGAAGGCCTCGCGATCCGCCACGGTCTTGCCGGCGAGCTCCTCGTCAAGCCACTGCATGAAGCCGCGGATGTCCAGCACGCCATCCGAGTGGCGGAAGGTTTCGGCCACGTAGAAGCGGCCCTTCTCGTCGATGGTGAACGCCACCGGGTTCGCCAGGTGTGGTTCTGCGGCGACCAGCTCGGTCTTGAAACCGGGCGCTACCTTGAAGGTGCGGATGGCGCGTTCGCCCTCGTCCGAAGCCTGGGCGACCCTCGGCGCATAGGGGACGGAAGTGGAGAGTTCATGGCCGGCGGCCAGCAGGGAGGCCCCGGAAATGGCGAAGGCGGCGGCGGTGATCAGCCGGCGGCCCGAGGAAAGATTCGATGCGGACATGGATTAAGATGCTATGGCTCGCGGCTCCCGGAGCAAGTCGTCGCTCGCGGATTTCACGCGGTCAATGCGACTCATCAATGGACCGGAATGTTCACAGGCTTTGGTCCGCTCCGCATTTGCCTACTCCGATCCCGCTCTCTAGCCTCCGACTCGATGTCAGGAGCATCTGAACCCGATCATGTCCGCCAACTGCGCGAAGCGGTCCGGCTTTCACCGGAGAACATTCCTCTGCGCCAGGCACTGGCCGATGCGTTGCTCGCCGCCGGCCTCACCGTTGAGGCCGTGGCCGAATACCGCGCCGCGCTCGCGCTGGGGCCGGAGAATCCCGCGCTCAAGTTCGGCCTCGCCCGCGCCTTCCACGCCGATGGCAAGAGCAGCCATGCGCTCGTCGTGCTGGAGGATCTGGTGAAGTCGTCGAGCGCCCCGGCCCGCGCCTTCGTTCTCCACGCCAAGATCCTCGCCGGCATCGGCGAGGTCGAACAGGCCGTGGAGCAATACAAGCGCGGCGTGGCCAAGGACGCTTCCGCCGCCGACCTCGATTTCGCCCAGCGCCTCGGCATCCGCGCCATGCCGGAGAAAGAATCGGCCGAACCGTCCTTTCGCCCCGGTGGTTCAAACGAAGAGGAAGTCTCCGACGGACGCGTCCGCCAATCCTGGCAGGGTTCCGAGGAGGATGCGCCCGCCGAGATCGAACGGCCCAAGATCAACTTCGCCGATGTCGGCGGCATGGACGCGCTCAAGGAGGAGATCCGGCTCAAGATCATTTATCCGCTGACGCACGCCGAGATGTTCAAGGCCTACGGCAAGACCATCGGCGGAGGCATCCTCATGTATGGCCCGCCCGGCTGCGGCAAGACCCACCTCGCGCGCGCCACCGCCGGCGAGGTCAAGGCGGGCTTCATCTCCGTGGGCATCCACGACGTGCTCGACATGTGGATCGGCAACAGCGAACGCAATCTCCATTCCCTCTTCGAACAGGCCCGCCGCAACGCGCCCTGCGTGCTCTTTTTCGACGAGGTGGACGCCCTCGGCGCGAGCCGCACCGACATGAAGACCAGCGCCGGCCGGCATCTCATCAACCAGTTCCTCTCCGAGCTGGACGGAGTGAAGGCCAGCAACGAGGGTGTGCTCATCCTCGGCGCGACCAACGCCCCGTGGCACCTCGACAGCGCCTTCCGCCGCCCCGGCCGCTTCGACCGCATCCTCTTCGTCCCGCCACCCGACGCGCCCGCCCGCGCCGGCATCCTGCGCCTGCAACTGCGCGGCAAACCGCAGGAAGACGTGGACTACGACGCCGTGGCCAAGAAGTGCGACGGCTTCTCCGGCGCCGACCTGAAGGCCGTGGTGGACATCACTATCGAGGCCAAGCTGCGCGACGCCATGAAGTCCGGCACGCCCACGCCCATCCGCACCAAGGATCTGATCGCCTCCATCGGCGCGCAGAAGGCGACGACGCGCGAGTGGTTCGCCACGGCCAAGAACTACGCGCTCTACTCGAACCAAGGCGGCACCTACGACGACATCCTGAAGTATCTGAAGATTTGAAGCGGACAATTGAGGACTGCCTCGAATGAGTGAAAAACTATTTGCCCAGTTTCATCTTTCGCGTGGCCACCCTCTCGTAGCCGAAAAGGCTTTGGAAGAGATGTTGGAAAGAACCCCCGACGATGCCGAAGCCCATTCGCTTTTGGCGCTAGTGCTCCTGATGCAGGGCGTAAAAGACAAGGCACGGCAACATTCAGAGACAGCCCTCCGGCTCAACCCGGCGATGGCCTACGCCCATTACGTGCAGTCATTCACGCGTCTAGCTGAAATGGGGATGATCGAAATCCCGCTCTTTGGATCCAGCCCTGAAGACGGATTTGCCGTTAGGAAGGCGGTGAAAGATGTCCAAGAAGCCATCCGTCTTGAACCAATGGATACCGCCTTCTACGTAAGGTTGGCCGAACTCCAAGGATTGTTGAACCGATGGAAGGATATGTTGGCCGCCGCGACAGAAGGACTTCGTATCCAACCCGACTCGGTGCCTGCCGCCATCTGCCGCGCGGACGCTCTGAACCGGCTTGGTCGCAGGGAAGAGTCCCGAGCGACGCTTGCCCGCGCTTTGGCAGCAAACCCCGAAGCGTCTGATGCACATGCCGGCCTTGGGTGGGCGCTGCTTGAAGCGGGCGAAGATGAGAAGGCCGTGACGTTCTTCGAGGAGGCCCTCCGTTTGGAGCCCGGTTCGTCGTGGGGACAGCACGGTTTTCTGGAATCCGTGCGGAGGCGATTTCGTATCTATCGTGTGATTTCCAGATGGCGTTTCTGGAACAGCTCGCTTCCGGTCCTTTGGAGAGGCCTCACCAACCTTGCGCTTCTCGCTGGAACGGGCGTTCTGGTGGTTAAGATTATCGAGAGCATCAAGCCTTTGCCTTATGGAAAGCAGGTAGGACTCGCCATTTTCGCGCTCTTCATGGGTGGATTTATCGCATGGCTCAACGCCGAAGCCATCTTCGGCTGGTTGGTCCGAAGGGAGAAAGCGGGCCGGTCAACATTGGCCGAAGATCATCGCCGTCTAGGGTTAGGCCAGTTGGGGATCTTGGCGGTCGGAATTGCAGGCGCTATCCTCGCGATCGCGACGAAGAAGATAAGCCGCGAACTGCAATGGGGAATCTTTGGTATCGCTCCAGGGCTCTATGGCCTGTGGGTGGCTTCACAGTTTCCAAGATCACGACTCCGCGCTTGGGCAGGGGCCTATGCAGCTGTGATTCTTGCAATCGGAATCCCCGTGTCTTTGGAAATCGAATCACGTGTCCAACGGCTGCCCAATTGGGGCGTCCTGCTTCTCCTGCTCGGCCCTATTCTCCCCCTTGCAATCCTACAAGAAACTGAAAAACGCCGCATTGCTGAGCGTGAACGACAGGATGCAAAGAAACGTTTGAAATGAACCCTTCCCCACAATTCCAACGCGCGCTCGTCCTCCAAGAACAGGGCCGGCACGACATGGCCGAGAAGGAACTCCGGCAGCATCTCGCCACCGATCCGTCGGATGGTTTCGCCCACGCCTCGCTGGCCATCAGCTTGTCGGAACTGGAGCGTCGCGACGAAGCCGAGCAGTCCGCGCGCGAGGCCATCGGCAACGCGCCGGACATGGCCTTCGCCCATTATGCGCTGGCCCGCGTCCTGTCCGACCGCAACCGCACCGACGAGGCCGCCGATACCATCCGGGAAGCCATCCGCCTCGAACCGACCGACGCCGACTACCATGGGATGCACGCCGCCATCGAGTTCGAGCGGCAGCGTTGGAAGGAGTCGCTGGCGGCGGCGGAGACCGGTCTCCAGTTCGATCCCGAGCACGTCACCTGCAACAATCTCCGCGCGATGGCGCTGGTGAAGCTCGGGCGCAAGGCCGAGGCCGGCGCGACCATCGACGCCACCTTGTCCCGCAATCCGGACAACGCCTTCTCCCACGCGAACAAGGGCTGGACCTTCCTCGAACAGGGCAAACGCAAGGAGGCCATGACGCATTTCCGCGAGAGCCTGCGCCTTGATCCCTCGAACGACTGGGCCCGTGCCGGATTGGTGGAGGCCATCAAGTCCGGCAATCCGATCTACGCGGTCATGCTGAAGTATTTCCTCTGGATGGCGAAGCTGTCCGGGAACGTGCGCTGGGCCATCCTGCTTTGCGGTTACTTCGGGTCCAAGATGCTGGCCGGATTGTCGCAGTCGCACCCGGAATGGTCGCCCTGGATCACGCCCATCCGGATCGCCTACATCACCTTCGCCCTGCTCACCTGGCTGGCGGCGCCGCTCTTCAACCTGATGCTGTTCCTCCATCCCTACGGCAAGCACGCCCTGAACGACGAGCAGCGGTCGCAGGCCGGCTGGGTTGGTCTTTGTCTCGCGCTGGGGCTGGGTTCCCTGGGCATCTGGTTCCTCTCCGGCCGCAACGACGACTACATCATCCCGGCCCTCGTCTTCGGTCTGCTGGCCCTGCCCACGGCGGCGATCCATTCCTGCCATGTCGGCTGGCCGCGAAGGACGATGGTCGCGATCACCCTGGGCCTGGCGGCGGCCGGGATGACCGGCATCGCGGTGATTTCCTTCGTGCATCCACCGGAAAGGTCTCCTCTGGGCGAGCTGGGCATGGGTGCGTTCAACGTCTTCCTCATCGGCATCGCCATCACCCAATGGGTCGCCAACTGGCTGATGACACGCCGCCCCGCCCGGTGACATCCGGCGGCCAATGTCCGTTGTGGAAAAACCTCTTGTCAGGCCGGACTTCGCTGATACTTTCGCGGGCCTTTGATATGAAACCGGACACCCATCCGAAGAATTACCGCCTCGTCGTTTTCCGCGACTCAGGCACCGGCCAGTCATTCCTGACCCGTTCCTGCGTCAACACCAACCTCACCGCCAAGTGGGAGGATGGTAAGGAGTATCCCCTCTACCTGATGGGCATCTCCGCGTTCTCGCACCCGTTCTACACCGGTCACCAGACCTTTGTGGACACCGCCGGACGCGTCGACAAGTTCCAGCAGCGCCTGGCCAAGACCCAGGCGGCCCAGGCCGCCCTGGCCGATGTCGCGGCCTCCAAGAAGAAGAAGAAGTAGCTTTCCCCATCAAACCGCCCGCTGGCTGGAACACGGCCTGCGGGCGGTTTGCTTTTTCCGTGAAGCCCGAAGCGGACAGGGGGCGTCCGATGCCCGATCTCTGATCTCTGATCTCTGATCCCTCATACTTCATACTTCATACCTCATCCCTCTCCCCCATGGATCTCCGCCCCCATGTCGACCGGTTCTCCCGCCGCTTCGCGGAAGTGGAGGCGGCGTTGGCGGATCCGGAAGCCTTCAGCAACCCGAAGCGCGGCCAGGAGTTGAACCGCGAATACTCCCGGCTGAAGGAGCTGGTATCCACCGGCACGGCCTTCCTCAAGTGCGGGGAAGACCTGAAGGCCAACCGGGAAATGCTGGCGGCGGAACCGGCGGAATCCGAGTTGGCCGCGATGGCCAAGGAGGAGATCGCGCGTCTCGAACAGGAGGAAGGACCGCTGCGGCAGGCCGTCATGCGCGGACTCGTGCCGCCGGAGCCGACGGATTCGCGCAACACGATCATCGAGATCCGCGCCGGGGCCGGTGGAGCGGAATCAGCCCTCTTCGCGGCCGATCTGTTCCGGATGTATTCCCGTTATGCCGAAGCGCACGGTTGGAAGGTCGAACCGATGGACGCCAGCTCCTCCGATCTCGGCGGCTACAAGGAAGTCATCTTCAGCGTCATCGGCGAGGACGTCTACAAGCGGCTCAAGTTCGAGAGCGGCGTGCACCGCGTGCAGCGCGTCCCGGCCACCGAAGCGCAGGGCCGCATCCACACCAGCACCACGACCGTCGCCGTGTTGCCCGAGGCGGAGGAGGTTGACGTGGTCATCCGGCCCGAAGACATCGACGTCCAGGTCTGCCGCGCAGGTGGACACGGTGGCCAGGGCGTCAACACCACCGATTCCGCCGTCCGCATCTACCACAAGCCGAGCGGGCTCGAAGTGCGCTGCCAGGACCAGCGTTCCCAGATCAAGAACAAGGCCTCCGCCATGACGGTCCTGCGCTCGCGGTTGCTTGAGCGGAAGATCGCCGAGGAGAAGGCCAAGTATGACAGCCAGCGTTCGCAGCAGGTCGGCAGCGGCGAACGGTCGGAGAAGATCCGCACCTACAACTTTCCGCAGGACCGCGTCAGCGATCACCGGATCGGGCTGACCAAGCACAACCTGCCCGCGATCATGGACGGCGCGATCGAGGACATCATCGACGCCCTGCGCGCGCACGACCAGGCCGAACAGCTCAAGAGCCTCGAGTGAACGCACGCGCTTGCCTGTTTGCACTCCTCGTCGGGTGCGAACACCGAGCGCCGATCACCTCGTGCACGCAGGATCTGACGGGCGCGTACGCGAGCGGCGACCGGCAGTGGATGGTGCTCGACCACGGCCCGACGCTCGAGGCATTCCCGCTGTTCCCCGATGTCCCCGGTGCCGGTGCGCTCGAAGTAGCGCCGAGCGTGATCGAGTGGTCGCGCGAAGACGCGCAGATCCGCGGCCACGTGCAACGCCGCTACATGCAGCGCGCCGACAGCTGCGTCGCGGCCACGCCGGCCACGATCGCGAGCTGCGCGGGAGACCAGCTCGAGGTCGTCCTCGCGGAGACCAGCCCTCCGATCGGGTTCGCGCCGTGCCGGTGGCCACGCACGGAGCCGAGCCGCCGCGAGCGCTGGATCCGTCGCTGACCGGGATTCGGGGAATACCTGGGCGAGGCGAGCGAGTAGGATGCGCACGTGCGCCGCTCTCGACTTGTCGTGGCAGGTGTCCTGGCGCTGCTGATCGCGCTCATCGTGTTCTGGAAGCTGCGCGGCTCGAGCGCCGACAGCGTCAGCGGTGAAGCCGAAGGCGGTTTCAACAATCCGTCATCGGTGGATAACGGCGGAACCGGTCGCGACCCCAAGCGTGGCCCGCAGGCGCCCGCCTCGTTGTCGGGGCGCGTCACGCGGGCGGCCGACGGAACGGGAGTTCCCGGCGCGACCGTGGCGGTAGCGACCACCGAGCTCGGTCCGATGTTCACCGGCGGCAACGACAAGCCTCCGGTGCTCGCGACCACGGATGCGAACGGCGGGTGGACCATCCCATCGATCCCGCCCGGCACCTACGACGTTGCTGCGACCGCGTTCGGCTTGATCCCGGCGAACAAGCACGCGGTGATCGCCGCGAACGCGAAGGTCACGATCGATCTCGCGCTCGACGCCGGCGGCACGACGGTCAGCGGCACGGTCACCGATGCGACCGGTGGACCGATCCGCGGCGCGCGGATCACGATGAACCATGACACCGGCGCCGTGTTCGGCGGCAAGGCGAGCCTCGTCACGCTGACCGAGGCTGACGGCAAGTACAAGCTGACGCTCGCGCCAGGTCAGTACAACGCGATCGCGACCCACGAGGACTACACCCGGTCGTTCAAGCGCTTCGAGCTGCGTGGCGAGTCGATCGTCGTCGATTTCACACTATCGCCGGGAAGCACGATCCGCGGTGTCGTCGTCAACCGCGAGGGCAAGCCGGTCCCGGACCTCAGGGTGCACGCGGATGGGTCGCGCGGCATGCGTGACTTCGGGACGAGCGCGACCAGCGACGCCGCCGGCACGTTCACGCTGACCAGCCTCGGCTCGGGTGCGGTCAAGCTGTCTGCGAGCGGCAAGGGGTACGCGACGACCGCGCCGACGGTGGTCGAGGTCGGCATCGGCGAACAGCTCGATGGGATCAAGATCGTGGTCGATCACGCGCTCTCGGTGCGCGGCCACGTGGTTCGCAAGGGCAAGCCCACCGAGGGCGTGCCCGGGATCATGCTCGGCGTGTTCTCGATGGCATCGGGCGGCGCCGCGATGACCACCGAGCCGTCCGATGACACCGGCGCATTCGAGATCAATGGCATCAAGCCGGCGAGCTACATGATCTTCGCGCTCGGCGAGGGCAACGTGCCCGAGGTCGGACAGAACGTCGAGATCGTCGACAAGGACGTCACCGACGTGGTGATCGAGATGGCGGTCGGTGTCACGTTGGCCGGCAAGGTCGAATTCACCGGCCCACCGGCGATCGCGCAGATGTCGCTCGAGCCCGATCCGTCCAAGATCGGCATCGCGAACATGTTCGACGCGATGAAGGCGTTGATCGTGCACGGCGAGACCGACGCGGCCGGCAACTTCACGCTCAAGAGCGCACCGCCCGGCGAGTTCAGCATCGTCGCGAGGACCAGCGACGGCCGCAAAGGAAAGCTCGAGGTCGTGGTCGCCGCGGCCGATCAAACCGGCCTGATCGTCAAGCTCGAGCCGCGCGCGTCGA
>JAYVSO010000085.1:0-16254 GCA_043775315.1 Verrucomicrobiota bacterium | reverse complement strand
TTTTCCTTCGACCTGCGAGACGATGTGCATGACGTGGCTGTAACGCTCGATGGTCATCATGTCTTTCACAACCACGCTGCCGTAATCGCAGACGCGGCCCAGATCGTTGCGCGCCAGATCAACGAGCATGACGTGCTCGGCGCGTTCCTTGGGATCGGCCAGCAAATCCTTTTCGTTCGCGGCGTCTTGCTCCGGCGTTTTGCCGCGCGGACGCGTGCCGGCGATGGGCCGGATTTCCACCTGCCGATCCTCGCAGCGGACGTGAATTTCCGGCGACGCCCCGACGAGCGCGAAGCCGTCGAGTTCGAGCAGAAACATGTAGGGCGAGGGATTGATGCTGCGCGCGGCGCGGTAAATGTCGAGCGGCGCGGCCTTGACCGGCGTGGAGAACCGCTGTGAACCGACCACCTGAATGATGTCGCCGGCGGTGATGTATTCCTTCGCCTTGAGCACATTCGAAAAAAACTTTTCCTTCGGCACGTTCGACTCAAACGGCACCGACGGCACTTCGGGCGGCACGGTGACGGGAACATGTTCAATCGGCTGTTCGAGCAGCGAGACGAGACGCTCGATTTCGCTCACGGCGTTTTCGTAGGCGTCGGCGGGCGTGACCCCGTTCTCGATGATGGCATTGACGAGCACGGTGATGGTTTGGGCAACGCGGTCGAAAATCAGCAGTTCGTCCGCGATGAGGAAATACATCGTCGGCGTGCCAAGCTCATCATGCGGCGGACGGGGCACGATTGGTTCCACGTCGTGAATGAATTCGTAACCAAGGAAGCCGACCGCGCCACCGGTGAAACGCGGCAGTCCCGGCAGCGACACCGCGCGAAATCGTTTCAACAACTGCTCGACGACTTCGAGGCCGTCCTTCACGCACTTCGCGCAATCGCCGTTCGGTTGCGCGGCGACGGCGAATTTCTCGATGACCTTCCCGTTTTCAATGACCTCGATCCGGTTCCCGTACTGGCGGATGATCGCGCTCGGATTGCAACCCACGAACGAGTAGCGGCCCAGATGCTCGCCGCCCTCGACGGACTCGAAGAGGAACGACTCGCCCTGGCCGCGAATTTTGAGGTAGGCGCTGAGGGGTGTTTCAAAATCCGCGAGCAGCTTGCGTGTGACGGGGATGAGGTTCCCCTGCCCGGCCAGTTTCAAAAAATCGTCTTGTGATGGTGAATACATGCCAATTTCAATATTTCAGGTGCGGCACCTTAGCGTGAACCCCGGCGCAGACGCCACACGGAAAGCAGCGTGTAAAACGCCACCGCCAGCGCGTAGCCGACGATGCCCACTCCGATGCCGAACGTCAGCAGATCGCGGGTGAACCAGACCAACGCTGCGCCCACCAACGCCACGAGCAATGTCTGCGCGAACATGAACACAACAAACAGCGTCAGCGAACCTTCGCCCATCCGCTCGCAAATCCAGCGACGGTAACCGTCCTCGCCCATGACCCGCATCAGCCACGCGCTTTGAAAATTTCGCGCCGCGACGAGCACGCTCGTGGTGCTGACAATGACCGCCGCGAGCGGCCAGTGCGCCAGCAGCGGCGCGAGGATGACGTTGAGTGCGATGCCCCATTTCCAGCCGAGAAATTTGGCGAGCGGATTGGCCTCCAGTTTCAATCGGGGCGAAGCGGCCCAAGTGCTGAGAAAATCCATCCCCCGCGCGAACGCGACCAGCGCGAGAAACCAGTAATACTCCCGGCTGCCGAATGGGATGGGTTCGTCCATGATTTTTGCCGCAACCGAACACAGCGGGCGGGAAAATTTTCCCCCGGACTGCGTTCGTTCGCGGCTATTTCTTTCCGTAAATTTGTTCCGGCGTTTCGAGCTGGGCCTCCGTCGTTTTGAATGACGTGCCGCCTTCAACCGAGCGGAAGAAGCAGGATTTGTAACCCTCGTGACAGGCCGCACCAATCTGCTCCACTTGAATGAGCAACGTGTCGCCGTCGCAGTCGAACGCGATGTCCTTCACGGTTTGCGTGTGGCCGCTGCTCTCGCCTTTCATCCAGAACTTCTGGCGTGAGCGGCTCCAGAAATGCGTCTTGCCGGTGGCAATGGTGGATTCGAGCGAGGCGCGGTTCATCCACGCCATCATCAGCACGCGGCCGGTGGACTGTTCCTGCACGATGGCCGGGATCAGGCCGTCGGAGGTGAACTTGAGTTTGTCGTAGAAGCTCATTCGCGGCCGGAACTATGCGGCGGAACCGCTTCTTGCCAAAGGAAGTTTTGTTGAAGGGCCTCGCGGTCCGGCTTCGGTGAAACAGATTCTGGGAACTCGCGAAACCATCAAAAGCCGACCGGCCATTCGCCGGTTATGGCGGCCAAAGCCAGGCCGCCGTCCGCACCGAACAGGCCGACCGCTCCGAGCATGAACTTCCAGTCCAATGGATCGATAGCGCCGACAATGCCGAAGATCCCGAGTCCGACGAATGCGGTCCCGAAAATACCGGCGCAAACCCTGGCCCAAACCGGCATCTCGCTCTTCTTGGCATTCTGTTTGATCGGCTTCATCAGGAAATTCATTTCGCCGGGGTTCAGCGATGCCGCCAGTAGCCAGGGCGTCTGTGCAGGTGCATCAAGGCTTTGATAGAGATGACATCAAGTTGCACGGAGTAGACAATGGCGTAGGGAAACCTCTGGAAGTTGAGCTTGCGATTGTCGCCCCGGAATTGCCGCCATCGCTCCGGTTCGGCCACGATACGTCGCAACGTGCGTTCGAAGTCGTCGAGGAAATCGTCGCCTAGCCCTGGCTGACGCTCCTCATACCATCGCGCCGCGCCTTCCAGTTCCTCGTCCGCTTCAGGATGGCTGACGACCTGCATGGAGCTTCGCGCGGATATCCTTGAGGGTTTCCTCCGTTGGGCGGCATTGGACCTGTCCTTCCTCGATCTCGCGTGACCGACGGTCGATCACCTCGGACCATTCCGCTTCGGCACCTGCGTCCACAGGGTCGTGAAGGCTGGCGATGAGTCGTTGGGCCAGATACGCCCGGTCCTGTTCCGGCAATGCCAGCACTTCGGCGACCTTTTCGGCGGTCATGCTCATGCCGTGACCATGCCACCGACCTAGGAGACCAGACAAGCACCGCCTGCACATCGGAACAAGCCAGCCGTCATCAACCGCACCATACACGCGCCGTCCTTCAGAACGGATTCGGCCTTTGTCATTCGTCATTCGCTGCGCGCTTCCCTCTTCCCGAAACGCCGGGCGGCCCACTAGGCTGCGCACCTCCTATGACGCCACCAGTCGCCACGGCCGAAGAAATCTCCGCCGCCATCCGGACCATCTCGGACTTCCCGAAGCCCGGGATCTCCTTCAAGGACATCACCCCGGTCCTCGCCGACGGCCGCCTTTTCGCCGCGACGATCGACCACCTGATCGCCGGCTTCGAGCCCGGCTCGGTCGACACCGTGGTCGGGATCGATGCGCGCGGATTCATCTTCGCCGCCGGTGCGGCGTTGCGGCTCGGCTGCGGGTTCGTTCCCGTGCGGAAGAAGGGCAAGCTGCCCTATGAAACCTTCGAGGAGAGCTACGACCTGGAATACGCCTCGAACACCATTGCGATCCACACCGATGCGGTGAGGCCCGGCTCACGGGTCCTTCTGATCGACGACGTGCTGGCTACCGGCGGAACCGCCGCCGCCGCCGCTGCGCTGCTGCAGAAGGCCGGCGCGAAGATCCTGGAAGTGAGTTTCGTGATCGAACTGGGTTTCCTCAACGGGCGCAACCGGCTGCCCGGCCAGAACGTCCGGTCCATCGTGAACTACTGAGGTTCCCATGGCCTCGGAAACCGCGAATAGGAACGAACGTCTCCGGTTAGGGCCCAGCGCTCCATGACCTGGCTGTCCAAAGTTGATCTCGGGCTGTTTCGTTGGATCAACGAGGCGTGGTCCAACGCGTTCTTCGATTGGTTGATGCCTTTCCTCAGCGGCAATCGCCTTTTCGCTCCCGCCGTGGTTTTGGGCGCGATCATGGGATTGGTGAAGGGCGGACGGCGGATGCGTGTGTGCCTCGTCATGATCGCCCTTGCCGTGGGGATCGGTGACGGGCTCATCAGCAATACGATCAAGAAAGCCGTCGACCGGCCGAGACCTTTTGTCGATCACGACGACGTCCAGCTGCGGGTCGGGCGTGGCGGTTCGGCGAGCATGCCCTCGTCCCATGCGGTCAACTGCTTCGCCGCCGCGATGGTGGCGTTCATCTACTTCCGGCGGAGTTGGCGGTTCATGGTGCCGCTGGCCGCGGGCGTCGCCTTGTCGCGCGTCTACAACGGGGTGCATTACCCGAGCGATGTGCTCGTGGGCTCGGTCCTCGGTGCGGGAACGGCGGTCGCCACGGTGTGGGGTGTCGCGTGGTTCTGGGATTGGCTGGGCCGGCTGGGGTGGAATCCCTGGTGGTCGCGCATGCCGAGCTTGCTGGCACCGGAACGAACGTTGATCGAGGCGGGATCGGTCGTGCCGCCGATGTCCGATGCCGTGTGGACTCGGTTCGCCTACCTGATCGTCTTCGTCCTGCTCGCGGCGCGCATCTGGTATCTGAACGCCGGCAAGATCGAGCTGAGCGAGGACGAGGCCTACCAATGGCTCTGGTCCAAACACCCGGCACTTTCCTACTTCAGCAAACCGCTGTTGATCGCCGTGGCGCAGATGATCGGAACCGGGCTGTGGGGCGACACAGTGTTCGGCGTGCGGTTCCTTTCCCCGGTCATCGCGGCGCTGATCTCCATTGTGGTCTTCCGCTTCATCGCCCGGCAGGTGGGAGCGCGCGCGGGCCTGTCGGCCGTCTTGATCGTGTCGTCGACGCCCTTGATGGCGGTGGGGGCGACGCTGATGACGATCGATCCGTTGTCCGTGTTGTTCTGGTGCCTCGCGATGTTCACCGGGTGGAAGGCTGTCCAATCGGGCGGCACGACGTCGCAGTGGCTCCAGGTCGGCCTATGGAGTGGCCTCGGCCTGCTGAGCAAATACACGAACCTCCTCCAGTTGGTCGGATGGGTCCTGATCTTCGCGAGTTGGAAGCCGTCGCGGATCCATCTTCGTCGTCCCGGTCCGTGGCTGGCCTTGGTGATCGTCGTCTTGTCGTCTTTGCCGATCGTCATCTGGAACGCGCAGCACGGATGGATCACCGCGCACCACGTCGCGAGTGACGGACACCTCGGAGAGCCGCTGCGGTTTACGCTTCGGTTCTTCGGCGAATTCATCGGCGCCGAGTTCGCCCTGCTGAATCCGGTGTTCTTCGTGGGAATGATCTTCGCCGCTGTGGCGGGTTTCCGGTTGTTCAAGGAGCAGCCGCTGTGGCGTTACCTTTTCCTGATGGGCGCGCCGGTGTTCGGGCTCTACCTGGCGCTCTCGTTCCACAGCCGCATCCTTCTGAACTGGATCGCGCCCGGCGTGGTTCCGTGGTTCTGCCTCATGATCCTCTTCTGGAACCACCGCTGGCCTCGCGTCCGGCGATGGGCGCGGCCCGTGTTTCTCGGAGGAGCGGCGTTCGGCCTGGTGCTCGTAGTGCTGGTGCACGACACGAATGTGCTCAGCAAGATCGCCGGGCAACCGCTCCCGCTCCGCATTGATCCGCTGCGGCGGGTCCGCGGCTGGTCCGACATGGCGGAGGCCGTGGGTGTGGAGTGGCGCCGGTTGCACGCGGAGGATCCCCGGGCCTTCGTCATCGGCAACCATTATGGGATCACGAGCCAGGTGGCGTTCTACCTGCCGGAAGCGAAGAAGGATCCGAAGGACAACCCGGTCGCGTTCTACATGGCGACCGGAACGCCCGACAACCAGTTCGCCTTTTGGAAGAACTACCTCGACCGCAAGGGCGCGAGCGCGATCTTCGTCCACCAGCTTCCGGACCACCAACCGGCGAGCGACTGGTTCTTCAACTGGATCGCGGGAAATCATCTCGACTACGTCCAGGCGGAGAACACCCAGCCAGTGCCCGATGTCGTGCTGGGGCAGTTCACCGAAGTGAAGCGGATCGGTGTCCGTGAGATCGAATACCGCGGCAACATCATCCGCCGGATGGAGCTTTTCGAGTGCCGCGGACTCAAGTGAGCCTTTCGCCGGTCATTGTTCCCGCAGCCGCGCCTTGCTCGTCGGACAGGCGGGGTTGTATGAACACGGATGTTCCCCGACCCGTCCATCCACCGCGATCACCATCACTGCCATGAACACCATTCCACGCCGTCAATTCCTCGGAACCCTCGCCACCGCCGTCGCCGTCGCGCCATTCCTCCGGCCTTCGACCGCCGGTGCCGCTACCGCCGGACTGCCCGCCTCGTTGAAAACCGGCGGCTTCGCCATCGGCGCCCAGGCCTACACCTTCAACCGGTTTTCAGTCATGGAAGCCATCGAGTTCTGCTCCCGTGCGGGCGGCAAGGTCATCGAGTTCTACCCCGGCCAGAAGTTGAGCAAGGAGGAGCCGACGAAGAAGTGGGACCACAACGCCTCCGACGAGGTCTTCGCCCAGGTCAAGGCGCAGTTGGACAAGTGGAAGGTCACGCCGGTGAACTACGGCGTCGTCGGCATTCCCAAGGACGAGGCCAAGGCCCGGCCCATCTTCGAGTTCGCCAAAAAGCTCGGGCTCTACGGCGTGACCACCGAGTCGACCGACGCCATCGACACCGTCGAGAAGCTGGTCAAGGAGTTCGATGTCCGCTGCTGCTACCACAACCACCCGCGCCAGCCGAACAACGCCAACTACAAGGTCTGGGACCCGAACTACATCATGGAGCTCACCGGCAAACGCGACGAACGCATCGGCTCCTGCGCCGACATCGGCCACTGGGTCCGCACCGGCCTCAAGCCCGTCGAGTGCCTCAAGATCCTCAAGGGCCGCGTCCTCAGCAGCCATCTCAAGGACCGCAGCAGCATGTCCGGTGAAGACGTCGTCTACGGCAATGGCATCTCCGACATCCCGGGCGTGCTCGACGAACTCCGGGCGCAGAACTTCCAGGGCAACATCTCCGTCGAGTTCGAATACAACTGGGACCACAGCCTGCCCGACGTCGCCCAGTGCATCGCCTTCGTCCGCGGCTACGGCCGGGCCAAGGGCTGGAGCTGACGAGGTGCATCGGTCGGGATGGGGCACGGCACCGGTGGCCATGTATGGCAACTGGTGAGCGGGTGAGCCTGTGCTCTGAGCGTTAACCGGGAAGGATGCAGTTGAAGGTAGGGCGGGCTTCCAGCCTGCCCGCGTCTGACGGTGGTTTTCGCAGGAGCCAACGCCCCGACAAGTCCGCACCGCTTGGTTTCATGCCGTGAGCGCCTCGGGCAGGCTGGAAGCCCGCCCTACCTTTGAGGAGCCGCTTCGCGGCCGCAATCCGACTGCATCGTTCCGGGTAACCGGAAGCTTCAGGACAACCCTCCGCACTCGCGGAGCCTACTCCCACCTCGGCTCACGCCCCATCAGATGGCGGACGAAGTAGTCGGCCCGCCGCCTGCGGCCGTAGTTGCTCTCGGCTGAACCGTGGTCGGAACCTGGAATGACGAGCAGGTCGAAGTCCTTGTCGGCTTTGATGAGCGCATTCACGACCTGCATGGTCGACGCGGGGTCCACGTTGTGGTCCACCTCGCCCACGACGAGCATCAGCTTGCCGGTGAGCTTATGGGCGTCCTCGACGTTGCTGCTGCGCTTGTAGCTTTCATCCACGGGCCAGCCCATCCACAGCTCGTTCCACCAGATCTTGTCCATGCGGTTGTCGTGGCACCCGCAGTCGGAGACGCAGACTTTGTAGAAGTCCCCGTGGTCGAGCATGCCGCGCATGGAGCTTTGGCCGCCGGCGGAACCGCCGTAGATGCCGACGCGGGAGAGATCCATCTCCGGATGCTTGGCGGCGGCGGCCTTGATCCAGAGCTTGCGGTCGGCAAAGCCCGAGTCGGCCAAGTTTTTCCAGGCGACATCGTGGAACTTCTTGGACCGATGGCTTGTCCCCATCCCGTCCAACTGCACGACGATGAATCCCAGTTCGGCGAGTTCGGACATGCCCCCGAAACCGGCGCGGAATTCCTTCGGGGCGAAGGACGCGTGCGGGCCGGCGTAGATGTTCTCGATCACCGGATACTTCCTGGCGGGATCGAAGTTTGAAGGACGGAGGATGACGCCGTGAATATCGGTGACGCCGTCGCGGCCCTTGGCCACGAAACGCTCGGGAGTTTTCCAGCCGGTGGCCGCCAGCGCCCTCGACTCGGCGGTGTCGAGGAGGGCGACGAGTTTTCCATCGTCGCTCCGCCGGAGCTCGTGCGTCGGCGGCTGGTCCACGCGGGACCATGTGTCGATGAAATGGCCGCGATCCGGCGAGAAGCCGACGGTGTGCGTGCCATCGCCCTCGGTCAGGACGACGAAGCCGGAGCCATCCAGGTTCACGCGGCAGAGATGGAGGTAATACGGGTCCTGGCCCGGACGGACGCCGCCCGCCATGAACCAGACCTGGCGTTTGGTTTCATCGACGCGTTCGACGCTGCGGACGACCCAATCGCCCCTAGTGATCCGATTCTTGACCGTGCCGTTTGCGGCATCGACCAGCCACAGATGGTTCCAGCCGTCGCGTTCGGACATCCAGACCAGTTCGCGTGTGGCGTCGAGGGGCTGGAGGAACAGCTTCCCGGCATAGTCGATGAAGGTCGCGCTCTTCTCCTCGACCAGTGTTGAGACGGCGCCGTTGTCCGCGTCGATCGCGAGCACCCGGAGAACCTGATGTCCGCGCTGGTTGTAGAGGAGGGTGAACCGCTTTGAATCCGGCTCCCATCGTTGCCGGGAAAGGGCGAACGGATTGTCGAAGAGCTCGCTGGGAACCGGGAGCTGCCTCCGGCTGGGAATGTCGAAAAGACGGGGACGCGGCTTGGGGAGGACGTCGCCGGGTTTGAGGTAGTCGAAGGTGAGGAGCTTGGGCTGGAGCTGGTCTTTGGGCGAAGATTCGACGAGATGGACCTTGTGCTCCTGACCCTTGGTGGCGCGGGTGGCGATGAGTTTCAGGGAATTTGGCGACCAGTAGAAATCCCCGGTATAAGCGTCTTCGGCAGAGCCGTCGGTGCTCAGTGCGGATTCCTTCTGATCGGCCAGGTCGCGCAGGTGGACGTTGTGGTCCTTGATGAAGGCCGTCCATTTGTCGTCCGGCGATTGTCCACGCGCCGCCGTCCGGCGCGTGGCGCGTGGCACCGGTTCGCCCGTGGTGGCTGCACGCGTCTTGATCTCCGCGGTGGCGGGTTCATTCGAGGCCTCGAATGCGGCTACGGTCCGCCCGTTCGCGACGGCGATCCACACATGGCCCGAGAAGGTGTGCTGCTCCCGTCGTGCGGCCGGGGCCAGTTTGCCGTAACTCTGGCGGTTGCCGGCGGCATTGAGCCAGAAGAGCTCCACTTCCATGTCGGACAGGTTGTGGAAGGTGACGGAGGTTTCCGCGCCCGTGCGGGTGCTGGCTCGCGGCACGGCGTCGGTCGGGAGACCGGCCAGTGAGTTCGACACGCCTTTCACTTCCAGGACGGTTCCATTCGCGGGAACGAACTCCCAGCCCTTCCCGGCGAAGCGAAAACGGATCGGGGCACCGACTTCCCGGAACTCCAGGCCTTCGAGATTGAGCGCGGTCGCGGAAACCCTGCGGCCACTCGCGGTTGCCAACGCTCCGGCCAGGACATCGTGGGCGAAGGCGGGTTGCTTCATCCCGTTGGACGCGTCCACCAGGATGAACTCGGAGGAGCCGTTCGTGTCCGTCTGCCGCTGGAACCAGAACCGGGTGCCGTTGGTCAGCCAGTTCACGGTGAGCCGCGCGTTGAGCACTTTGCCTTCGGTCGTGCGACGGATGCTGAACGCGCGTTCGTAGTCGGCCTTCGAACCTTGCGCGAATGCGTCGCCGGAGTGGAAAGCCAGCAGCAGGACGACGCACTGGATGAATCTGGTGCAGGCCCCTTGCGTCGCTGCCTTCGTGGTGGTTTTGGTCGTCATCATGGGAAAGGTTTGTGGCAAATCTGGCATCGCGTCGACCGTCGTCTTGGCGCGAACATGCCCATGAAGCGTGAAACGAAGCACAGTCCCAGTCACGATCCCGAAGGTTCCCACGGAGGATGCCTTGTTCGCCGCGCTGCGCGTGGTCGAACTGCTTTTCGACCACGTCCCCGACACGGTGTTCTTCGTGAAGGGATTGGACGGTCTTTACCGACTGGTGAACCGCTCGCTGGTGGAACGCTGCGGCTTGAAGTCGAAGTCCGAACTGCTGGGCCGGCATGTCCGGGCGGTCTTTCCCAATGAACTTGGCGGGCGCTACGCTGCTCAGGACGAGGCCGTGTTCCGTTCTGGCCGGCCGATCGAGGAAATGCTGGAACTGCACTGGTATCCGAGCCGGCAGACGGGTTGGTGTCTCACGACGAAGTTGCCGCTTCGCACGGCTGACGGGCGAGTGGTGGGCCTTGTCGGGATCTCACGCGATCTCCGCGCTCCGGGCGACAGCGAGATCATTCCGCCGAGTCTGACTCGCGTATTGGAGTATCTGGAAGGGAACTATCAGGAGCCCGTCTCGCCGTTGGCATTGGCCACGCTGGCCGGATTGTCACCGGTCCGTTTCGCCCGGTTGATCAAACGGATCTTCCGCCTCACGCCGAGCCAGTTGATCACGCAGACCCGTCTGGCCGCCGCATCGAGGATGCTGGAGGAGACGGACAAGGCCGTGGCCGAAGTGGCTTTGGCCTGCGGCTTCTATGACCACAGCGCGTTCGCGCGTTCCTTCAAATCGGCGACCGGAGTGACACCCCGGGATTTCCGGCTGCGTTCGCGGTAGGAGGTCTCCGGACTCCGGTGCGTCAAATCACCCGCGCCCAAAGCAGCTTGAGGTAGAGGCTCTCGGGGCAGTTCGACATGACGGGATGGTCTTCGCCGGCGCCTGTGCGGTCGACGTATTGGAGCTTCCGCCCGTTGCGATGCGCGGCCTTTGTGGCGATGCGCTCGAAGTGGTCCGGCGACAACTGGCCGGAGCAGGAGCACGTCACCAGCAGCCCGCCGGGAGCGACGAGCGAAATGGCGAGGGCGTTCAGATCCTCATACTTGGCGAGACCTTCGTGCGCTTCCTCCTCGCTGAAGATGAGCTTGGGCGGATCGCAGATGACGACGTCCCACTTGAGGCCGTTCTGCTGCATCTGGCGGGCGTAGCTGAAGGCGTCGCAGTGGACCCAATCGATGCGTGCGTTGTTGAGGTTTGCGTTGCGCTTGGCCTGGGCGATGGCCTTCTCGTCGAGATCCACGCCCGTGACTTCCGCAGCTTCGCCTTTCGTCTTGGCGGTGATCGAAAACCCTCCCGTGTAGCAGCAGAGATCGAGCATCCTCTTGCCGCGCGTCCACTGGGCGATGCGCCGGCGGTTCTCGCGTTGGTCGCAGAAAAACCCGGTCTTGTGCCCGGCCTCGAAGTCGATCTCGTAGCGGATGTCATGTTCGCGGATCTTGACGGACTTCACGTTGTCGCTCGGGAGCTTGGCCGGCTGGATGCCCTCGACGCGTCCGATGAATTCATCGATCTCCAACACGAAGCGTTTGGTTCCGAGCCGCTCGTGCAGCATGGGCAGCCACTTGGGCAGGCGTTGAAAGATGCCCAGGCTGTGGACCTGGACGCTGAGGACGTCGGCGAACTTGTCGATGATTAGGCCGCTCAATCCGTCGCCGTCGGAGTTGATCACGCGAAATGCGTCCGTCGTTTCCGGCAGGCGGAGCGAGTTCAAGCGCATGTCGAGCGCACGCTCCAGCAGCAGTGTGAAGTAGCTCTCATCGATCGCTTCATGCCCGTGGTAGAGGGATCGCAGCGGGACGCGCGCCTTGGGATTGTAGAGGCCGGCACCGAAGGGTTGTCCGTCCTTGCTGTAGATGTGCACCAAGCTGCCGGGCTGGGCGTCTTTGGACGCGCCGCGGATCATCGCCGGATATATCGTGGGATGAAAACTGTAGGTCTTCAGCTGGACCCACGGAGAGCGCCAGCCCTCGCTTCCCGGCGGTGGACCCTTCGGGGCGGGAGGATTGGGAACCGCCGGCCGTGCGGGCCGGTAAGGGCGGTTCGATTGCCATGGTTTCGAGCTGGAAGGAAGCGGGTTCATCCGGCGCTTGGGTTAAGCCGTGCGCCGCCCACTGGCAATGCTGTTCAACCGCATTCTACTTCTTGCGGGCTTGGGTCTTGGCCTTGGCCGGGAAGATTCGGATCTTCCGAGCGGGAAGGTAGTCGCTGCGGATATCTCCGAGGAACGGCTTGTCATTTCGATAGGCTTCCAAGCCGGGGAGGTCGATCTCCGCGGCGATCAGGCATTCGTCATCCCCGGCGTCGGCGACGATCTCGCCGTGGGGATTCACGATCAGGCTGCGTCCCGAGTAGGACAGATGCGGATCGTGTCCGATGCGGTTCACCCCGGCCACCCAGCATTGGTTTTCGATCGCCCGCGCCTGCAGCAGCTTCACCCAATGGGCCAGACGCGCGTCCGGCCAGCTCGCTATGAACGTCATCAACTGCGCTCCGGCTCTCGCTGCGGGACGCTGGATCTCGGGGAAGCGCAGATCGTAGCAGATGAACGGCGCGACAAGGCACCCGTGCCACCGGAAGAGCAGTGGCTCCTTGCCGGCGGCGAAGTTGTCCGCCTCGCCGCCTGGCGCGAAGGGTTGGAGCTTCCGATAGCGCGCTATTTCCGATCCATCGGGTGAAAACACGACGCATTCGTTCCCCGGCTTGCCGCGCGTGCCTCCGGCCACGACGCCACCCATGACGAAAACCCGCCGCTCCTTGGCGACAGCGCGGAGGAACCTTTCTGCGGCCCGCGTCGTGCCTTCGACGACGACCGAGCGGTTGAAGCTGAACCCGGTGGAGAACATCTCTGGAAAGATCACCAGCGAACTTTCGTCGAACCGTGATCTTGAAATCAGGCCGCGCAGGCTCCGGATCGTCGCGGCCTTGTTCTCCCAGCGGATGTCGTGTTGGACGCAGTAGACGTGCATCGCTACGGACTACACGTGTTCCCTGAGTTGGGCGACGCCGAAGTTCCGCAGCGCTGCGTCGACATCTTGAATCAACGCATCCAAATTGGATGATTCATATAATTAGCCTTTGACGAAGGACGATGCGGTTCGCTACAAACTGCGCCCTCGGAAATGAACACTCGACCCACAACGTCAATAGCCGGTGCGCAGCAGAGGACCTGGTCCTCTGTTGGCAAACCCGTCGGATTGACCGAAGGGTTTACGATTCCGGCCATGTGTGGCGGTTATCGCGACCAGAGCCTTAATCACGTGCTGGAAAGCCGTATCGTTGAGGTGGACACCTAGGATTTGGAGACGATTTCTCCCAACCCTGTCCACCTGAGTGGACAGGGTTTTTTGTTTTACGGATCAACGGACAGACAGATCGCAAACGACATCAGAACGAAATGACGACAAGTGACCGTCCCGAGGGGCGGAACTATAGCGGCCAGAATGCGGCGAAGGCGCCGACATATAAATTCCCAGTTTCTACAGACGAAGGGCTTCGGAGGAGGTGTGCCCCAAACACCGAAACGTCCACCGTGAAATACCCGTGGCCGCAGCGATAACCACCTGCGACGGTGTTTGTTCTTTGTTGAAATGGCACGGCCCGGGTCGTCGAACACGATCCGGGCCTTTTAATTTCCAAATCTTGCAGTGGTGTCCGCGTCGGCCTCTGAAAAATGAACGCCGGTCCAGCCGAAGTGCTGGCCCGGGGTGGAGCGACGGCGGAAGATGGACGGCCGAAGCCGCCGTCTCCCGTCGTCGCGCAGAGCGTCCGCGCGAACTTGGGCGCGTCTCCTTCGGGGCGATGACCGGGTGGGAATCCTGGTCCGCTGCATCCTTCCGTAGCTCAAAAGCAGAGCGCTCGGCTGATAACCGGAAGACGTTGGAGCGTTACCACCCGGAAGGACCAACCTACGGAATGTCGAAGTCCGAAGGCCAAATACCGAATTGGTGCCGGAATGTCCGTCGTCCGAATCCCCATTCGGCATTTGGCCTTCGTCATTCGTCATTCGTCATTCGTCATTTCCTCCTGCTCCCAAGGTGCAACAGATCTGCACGTCTCCCCGCGAAGGAGAAGGCTCGTGGTGCAAGTCCACGTGGGAGCACCAGTTTCGTCCCTGATTGCGAAGCAGCCCCAGCACCCGGCCTTTCATGCCGGGCCCAGCCGGTGCGAGTCCGGCCAGGGACACCAGTTTCATGTTGGCCATGATGTAGCAGCAGCATCCCGCGCTGTGAACGCGGCAGGGCACGGTGCGAGTCCGGCTGGCCAACCCAATTTCACGTCCCGTTGGCCGAGCAAGCCAAGGCGGCGGTTTGCAGAACCGCAGAGGCGGGTGCGGCTCCTGCGCGGGACTCCATTCCGTTTCAGGCGGCAGTGATGTTCAACAGCCAGCCTGTCTGCCTTCCAAGCAGATCGTCCGGGTGCAACTCCCGGTTGCCGCACAAGTTTTCGACGCCAAGGAGGCGTTCTGCGGGATTGGATGGCTCCAAGCCAGGTCTCATAAACTCGGTCCCGGTGGTTCGATTCCACCTCCCGCTACCATGTCACGCATCGCGAGCTCGGGAAGAAGAGCGGCGGCCTTTTAAGCCGCACGGTCAGGGTGCGACGCCCTGGCGATGCACCACTTTTGGAATGACGAAGTCCGAAGGCCAAAGGCCGAAGGAAGGCCGAGCCTCAATGGCTCCCGAGTCTCTGGGTTCGGATCTTCGTCATTCCTTTGGCCTTCGGGGATTCGGCCTTCGGATTTCCCAGAGGTCTTTTGCCGCAGTAGCCCAATTGGCAGAGGCGTCCCGCTCAGAACGGGAAGGTTGAAGGTTCGAATCCTTCCTGGGGCACCATTTCGGAGCGTAAACCGGTCGAGGAACCGGGCCGCGGTGCTAACGCGGACGCGCCTTCACCGGCGCGTGGTGCAAGTCCACCGCGCTCCGCCATTTGTTCCAATGCCGGGTCGGCTAACAGCAGGCCAGCGTCCTTTGAAGACGCTCGTGACGGTGCGATTCCATCCCCGGCAGCCAAATCGTTTTCCTAACCCACAACCCTTCATCCCATGAGCATCCTGAACCAATCCATCGTTCTCGTCCTGAACCGGAACTGGCAGGCCATCAATACCCGCACCCCGGCCGACGCCTTCTGCCAGCTCGCCACCGGTGCAGTCACCGCGCTAGATGTCGATGGCGATAGCCTCCGCCCCGTCACCTGGGCCGAGTGGATCATCCTGCCGATCCGCGAGCAGGACCGTTCCGTCGCGACCGTCCGCGCACTCATCCGCATTCCGACCGTCGTCATCGCGGTGAACTTCAGCCGCGTGCCCAAGCGCCGGCCGGCCTTCAACGCCCGCAACCTCCGAGAGCGCGACGGCAACCGCTGCCAATACACCGGACGCGTCCTCGGCCCTGACGAGGGTAACATCGACCACATCCTGCCCCGCAGCCGCGGCGGCCGCGACTCGTGGGAAAACTGCGTCTGGGCTGCGCGCGAGGTGAACACCCGCAAGGGCAACCGCCTCCCCGAGGAAGCCGGCCTGCGCCTGCTCCGTGCGCCTTCCGCGCCAAAGGAGCTGCCCGTCACCGCGTTCATCCGCAACGCCCACGCGATCCCCGAGTGGGAACTGTTCCTCGGCACCTAAAACCATCGGCGGCCGGATTCGTCCGGCCGCCTTATCCCAGAGAAAGGAGTCCCCATGAAAACCGTCATCCATTACCAGAGCCAGTTGCCCGTCCGCCGCAGCTACAAGCCCGCCCGGCGACTCCGCTTTGCCCCGACCAATCCGCTCCATTGCCGCCGCATTGCGAAGTCCGCCATGTCGGATGAATCCGCCGTCGCCGTTCTCGCCGCGATCCGCGACGACCCCGGCTTCGTCGGCGACGCGGAGAATCCATAGCCGACATCCACGATCTGCCGGCCAGTTCGAAAACGCCACGGAGGTGGCCCCAACATGCGGGCGGAGGCCGATGCTTCCGCCCGCTTCAATTTCAAGCTGAACCAAGAGCTAGGGCGACGGCTCCCGCCGAGCCGCCTCAAAGCCAACTCGCCTCCAGACGGCCTATTCGGCGACAGCGACAGGTTGGAGGGAACCATAGGTTTCCCTGATTCACACCGCAGGAGCGGATCATATTCCAAGGCGGCTCGGCAGGAGCCACCGCCCTACCAGGCACTCCGTTTTGGCCCGTTAGTAATACTAGGTTAAGTGATCAGCAGGAGTCAATGAATCGGGTCCGGCACCAGGGGCAGCGGCCCGAGAGGCGGACCAGTGCCGCCTGCAAGGAC
>JAYVSO010000084.1:0-6693 GCA_043775315.1 Verrucomicrobiota bacterium | reverse complement strand
AGCCGAGGCCCAGCGCCTCTACGAGGAGGCCCAGTGGGCCGGCAAATGGGGTTCCATTGCCGAGATGAGGTCGGCTGTAGAAGCCGCCTGGGCTCTGGGATACCAGACACCAAACGTGGCGGTCGCGCGCTTGGAAGCGGCGGTGAAGTCGATCAACGACATGAGCGGCGGAGCTTCCGGCAACATCGGACTGATCGAGCGCGCGCTTGATCTGCATGGGCAGATGGAACGCCGGCTCTTCGCCCGGGAGATGGAGGTGAACGCCGACTGGCATTCCGAGTCGCTCCGATTGAGCCATGAATGCCTGCTCCGTTTGAGGTTCTACTACTTCAACCCTGAACTGCGCCGACCGCATGAAGCCGCCATCGCTACCATCCGATCCCGCGTCCGTTCGCTGCTCTGGGGCAACCTGGCCTACCCGGGAATCTTTGACCCGGTTTCGAAGACATGGACCGGCAAGGCCAAAACCTATAAATGGGGAGGGGTTAACACAGGGATTGATTCCGGCGGAGCACTGAAGGTTTGGGCCACCCTGGGCCACTGGGCCCAGGATGATGTCGCTGGCTGCCGGGCGCATTGGGAATGGGTAGTGCAGCAGGAGCCGTTCGAGGAAACCCTGCGCTGGATTGAGTTTCCGCTGTCCAGAGGCGACGAGCATCATTCATGGCTCCCGAGCAACGAACATGACGCCTGGAACTTCTTCCGTGGCGAAAGCCTTAAATCTCCAGCCCCGCCCCCGTTCATTGGATGGACGTGGGATGAACGGAGCAAGGCTCGCAAGGAATGGGATGTGTTCAGCCAGCGAATGCTCGAATCAACAAACTGTTTCGAGGCTATCCGGATGGCGCATCTCGCGGTAAAGACAAGCGATGGAACCGAGAACATTCGCAAGACGCTGCGGAAGGTTCTGGATGGGATCCTGAAGCAGGCTCCCGAGCGGACCGCCGACCAATCGATCGGGGAATTGCTGAACCGATTCGACTATGTCGTGCGGCATGTTCCCAAGTCCGTGCAGAACGATTTCAGACCTTTGCCGAAGGATGCCGTGAAGCGGATCGAGGAGGCGAAGATCCTCGCCGGCCCGATCTCGCAACGCTCGGCTGAAGAAGCGCGCCGGACCAGCATCGGTCAGGTGGTCTCTCTTCTTCAGAGCGATAATAACGATGAGAGTAAACTCACTTTCATGACGATGAGGTTGCAGCCAAACCTCGAAGAGTCGCTGTTCCTTTTGAGCGAGGTTTCCAACAAGTTTGTTCGGACAGGTTTCGTGCCTGTGACCAAAGGACCGAGGACCATAACACCGCTTGAGGGTTTCCAGTTTTTTCTGCGCAGTCGGCTGGGTTCGCTCACCAACACGCCGAGCGCGGGCACGCCTGGCGTCGCTGCCGCTAGGCCAGGGCCGCCGCCTTCGTGGGATACGGATGTCATGCCCTGGGCGCCTTGGCCCGCCCTGCTCATCAAGGCGACGAACAGTCCCCCGGAAGTGGGCCCGGTCCGGTTCATGAAGCCTCCGCCCTTTCCCGATGAACTCGAAGCGAGCGTGTCCGTCAGGATCAAGTCGGCTGTTTTCACTGGCAGAGGCTACCTCATGGATTGCTCTTCAGACGTGGCCTGGCCCTTTCCCAAGTTCGCGTTCACCAATGCTTTTGGCGAAGTGGAAGCCAGGACTGAGCGCCGCCGCTTTGCTTGGCTCATCTCGGAAACGGGAGCGACCCTCGATCTGCGTCGTCTGGACGGATCCGACTACCCGTTCCGCTTCAATCCCGTTCTCCAAAACAACCACCTGGTGGAGGTTGGAAACCATTACTTCTACCGGGTGGGGAACGCGATAAGGGCAGTGTCCTTGGGGGACAATCGCGACTTCCTCGTTCCGGACATGCCCGAACTCTATGAGCCTTCGCTCGCCGGCCTGGCCGACAGGTTGGCCGTGATCTCCGGCGACACGATCATCCTGCGTCGGCCGAATAGTAATGAATCCGAGCTGTTCGCAGGGCTGCGCCGTAGCCCGCCGCAATCGCCGCTCGATCCGCTGTCCGGCTGGCCCTCGGATTTCTCCGACCGAATAGTGCGCGCCGGTCCGGTCGCGTGGGCCTTTCCGGTTGGAACGAATGTCTGGGCGTTCGATTTTTCTGCGGCCACCTGGTCGACCAATCGTCCTTTCTTGTCGGTCTCCACGAACTGGATAAGCCAATATCAATGGACGGTTCTCGGCGCTCACCTAATTAGAAAGTCGCTGGCCGGATTTGAGGGGCATTCCGTCCTGTTGAAGGATCCGAAGTTCGCCGACATCGGCAAACCCCGGAATCCGGATATCCTCCGACTCAGGGTTGGCGACGTATCGGTTCTAGTGTCACTCATGGGAGCCCCAGGCGTCTGGTCCTTGGGCGAAGCGGAACTCCGTCCTCTTTTCCCGTCGAAACCGGTGAGGGCGGTAGTCGGACGCCCCTTTGAGCCACGCGGCTTAGATAGGGCAGGGAAGGAGGCGCTGCTCGGTGATCCGACGCTCCATCTGAATCTTTGGGAGGCGCTCGACGAGGACAAAGACGGTCTCATCTCGGCGCGGGAAGTGGTCTGGTTTGATCTCAATGGAAACGGAAAATTTGACAACGCCGAGGCGGACGCATTTTCGCGCGTCGCGTCATCGAGGGCCTGTGAGCTACTCATGAGGTTCGATTGGAACCGCGACGGCATGTTGGATGGTGACGAACGCCAGGCGATATCTCGGGAGTTGCCCGCGCTTGGCGTCCAAATCCAGCGGCGTAATCTTGGCGGAGGTCTGCCGGGCATTTCAGAGGCAAACAGGAGACCACCGGAGACACGGGCCGAGGTGCTGGCCCGAGACATTCACTTTGGTCTCCTGCTCAACTCGGTGGTTCCCTCACCGGGAAGTCCGGAAACAAATGGCTATCCTACGATCTTGACTGGATCGGCAAACCCGAACCAACCCAACGACGGGTTTCACCGGGGAGGGTTCCTCAACGCGATCAACCGGGTGCGTCCTGACACCAAACCTATGGAGGACGCCCGCGCCGCGAGGTTCTCCCCCAAGAAACCATGAGACTCCCTATGAGTATCGTCGTGCTGATCCTGATTGCGGCCTGTGCGGCAAGCTCGATTGGGCAATCTGCCCCGGTATTTAGAAAGCTTGAAGGATTGAGGCGGCTTGACGGCAAGGGTCTAAAGAAGCTTGCGGAGGCCGGGAACACCGAGGCGATGTTCGAGTATGCCGTCCAGCACATGACTCACCGGGAGCATGAGACCACCAACATGGCTGAGATTGTGGAGTGGTTTCGCAAGGCGGCGAACCTAGGACATGCCGAGGCCCAAGCCTACATGGCTGCCGGCTCGATATCCGGCATCAACGCCGAGGTAGATGAGGTGGAGGCGCTGATGTGGGCGAGAAAATCCTCGGATGCAGGCAGTCTGAACGGGCAGTTCACCCTCGCGCAGTTCTATCGTGCGGGTATCGGGACGCCGAGGGACGAGTCGGATGGATCTTCGGTTATTCTGGACCGGATCGCCGCGAAGGGTCACGGCATGGCTCTGGCGGCCATTTCAATGGACTTGATCCGGGGTGCGTCAACGCGGCCAGATTTTCCCAAAGCGGTGGAGCTTGATGCGAAGGCGAATGCTGCGGCCGGAGGGAGTTCTGTTTTTTGGACTGCCGCCTTCTTGGCCAAAAACCAGAACACCCCTCCGACCGATTTGTTGAGCCGTTACCTCTGGGCCACGCAGCGCGTCAGCACCAACAACCCCCTTGCGCTTCACACCATGGGCCTTGCTTTTTCGGAAGGTGAGATGGCTCCCGTTGACCACGCGAAAGCTTTCAAATGGTTCAAGAAAGCGGCCGACGCAGGACATGTTCCAGCGTGGGAACGACTGGGGCACCTGCAGGAGAACGGCCTGGGGGTTCCCAAAGACCTAGAACAGGCCGCGGTCTGTTATCAGAAAGCCGCGTTGGCCGTTCCGGCGGCCAACCAAGCGTTCAAGAGATTGGGGACGAACAGCCCGGCGGCATCGAATCCGTCTCCACTGAAGCCGTAAAGCATGAGTCCGGTCTTTGTCTGCCGTTTCTGTTTCGCGGCGTGTCTTCAAACCGCGAAAGAGATTTGTAAATTGTCTGCCTTCCCGGAGCCCGAAGATGACAGAATTCCATTTCTGCTACGAACCAATCGAGCGGCAAAACGCTGCTCGGGGTGACGCTTACAATGAGTCTGTGATCAAGAGGCGTCTACCGCCTCCAATTTCGACGGCCAGACTCGGCTCGCCACAGAAAGCCATGGAGCATGCGTGGGTTTGGCAGTCCTAAGCGGTGTATTAAGGCAGGCGGCGTGGGGTTTCCTGAACAATTCGATACTCCCGAACTATTCGGAGCTATTCGGCTTAACTCCCCAACTAAGTGGCTCCAGAGTTAGGACTCGCTCCTGAGGTGGTTCAACTATCAGATACTTAGTAAGACAGATGCCTAAGTTTTCAACCTCAATCAAGCCATCTATGCCGGTGCTCACCGTAACTCGCCCGAGCCGGATGCTGACACTTTCACTGACAGTTTTGGCCCTGTGAGATGGCTGGATTTCCAGGAATTGCCTGACGAATTCCTTGACGGCGACTTGTGCTCCGATCTGGGAATAAAGACCGAAGTCCAGCGTCGGACTGATTGCAGTTGCTGCCGTTTCATGGCATCCGTTTTGGCACGGAGAGGGCAGGGAAATCCCCGACCTGCCGGGTTCCTTCCCGCCGGACCCGCGGAGCGCACCATGAACAAGCGACCATCCGAGAATAACGGCAAAGGCGGCTTCAATCCGCTGACCATCCCCAAAGAGGCTATCCGGGTTGTGCCCGAGATGAAATACGCGCTGGGCGTTCTCGGAATGGTGACCCCGGTGGGGATGGTGACATTGCGGCCAGCGCGCTATTAAGTGGCCGAAAGCGTGTGTAAACAGCAGATGATTACGTTTTTCATTGTCGACAGAATGTGTTTCCTCGCTACTTTCAGTGGCTGGCTAGGGACGGTATAGCGAGCTTTCCGTCGGGCGGACGGATCGCACCCGCCAGGCGTGACCATTTTCCGACCGGCAACTCCGCACCATGCCGTCGGCATCCAATCCGACGTGTCGCGCGGGATCTCGCCCGGCAACTTTTCGCCGCTGCGGAAATCACGCACGATTTTGCGGGCTTGGCCTCATCAATCATCCAATAACGTCCGTGGCTGGCGAAACTCTGCAACACTCTACTTTGGCGGCAAAGGGACTGCGGCCTTGAAGAAGTCCGCGTCCAGCGCATTCGCCCAGAGTTGCGCAGCCTTCCTCGCACCGGATGCGCTGAGGTGGACCTTGTCCACGGTATCGGCCTTCTCCAGGGTGTCGTAGTCCGGGCCGGGGAAGCAAAATGGATATTCTTTGATCATGCGGTCCTGCACGCGCCGGATCTGGCCGAAGCCGCCGGGGGGCGATTGGCGATTGACCACCACGGCAAGAGCTGGAAAGCCGGCGTCTTTGCGGGCCTGATCGATCCAGGCCTGGTAATTGCCGACGATCTTGTTCTCATCCTTCTCCGTCCAATCATTCTGGCCCTGATCGGCGAGAATCGCGCGTAGCCCGGTGACGGCACAATACTTCTTCAACGCGTGCTCGAGTTGGATGTAGGGCATGCGGATCGATGAAGCGACGAAGGGGTGGGTGAAGGATTCGCCGCGCGCGGATTTGGCCCAGTGTTCCAGGCTGGTGCCACCGAAAGCAGCGTTGAGGATCAGCACTGGCACGTTTTGGGACTTGGCGACGTGCTCCGCGAACGCCGCCCAGAAGTAAGTGCCGTTCCCGGTCGGAGCGGGCCGGACGGTGGAATCGAAATGTCCTCCGACCGTATCCGGCAAGAAGCGCGGGTCGCCGGTGAACTTATACTGCCACTGCGATTCCAGGTCACCTGCGGGCAAGGCAATGGTGCTGACACGGTCGTCCTCCGCTCCCGGAAGATTGATCGCCCCGCCGTGCGCCACCGAATGGCCAACGACCACAAACACCTCTCCGACGCCGACTCGCTCCACGGTTGTGACGGCCGAATGCCCTTCGCCACGCGTGCGGACTTCCAGCGAATACCAGCCAGCATCAACTGTGAGGCTGCCCCGGTAGGTGTAGTTCGGTTGGACCGTTCCCAAGGAGATCCAATCGCCGGCCTGGCCCGTAGCCGCGTTAACGATCCGCGCCTCGACCGCCGCCCCGGACCATGCGCAGTTTCCGGCCACGGAGAACGTCGCGTTGCCAGCCTGATTGCGCTGGAAGACCAGCCGGTTCACGGGTGAAGTCACCGACAACTTCGTCCTGGCCATCGCGCCATCCGTGGGTCGCAGACGAATCAGCGCGAGGGCCGGTGCCTTCAGCGTCAGGTGAAGACTTGGGCTCTCATCCGCCACCGACTCGCTCCGCACATTCGTAAAGTCGCTGGCGGCATCGACGGTGCGAATCTCAGCAGTGACCTCGCCGGTCCACGCGAAACTTTTCCAACTCAGGATGACCTCCGAGCGCGGGTCGGCAAAGTTGCTCACCAACAGGGTTGCTTCGCGGCCGTCTGCGGTCAGTCCGGCAGCAAAGGCGATTTTCCCGGGCACGGCCCCGCGGGTTTCCACGCGCCTGGGCGTTTCCATCAGCCCATGAAAGGCGCGGAAGGCCTGATAGACTTTCAGTGGCGCTCCTTGCT
>JAYVSO010000083.1:0-26904 GCA_043775315.1 Verrucomicrobiota bacterium | reverse complement strand
GGCCGCCGCGCGCGGTCAACCCGCTCCCTAACTCACATCCCAGTCCACATCAACATGGCCGGAACTCGCGATCAGGAAATTGATGGTGAGCGGGCTGGTCCCGTGCAGCGCCTGCCCGGCGTCGTGGTTTGCGTGAATGGCTCCGCGCGATGTAAAGGTGTATCGCAGCGCCAGGCCGCTTACGCCCCACCGACTCACGACGAACATGGCGTCGACCATGCAGGTCAGCACAAAAACGACGGGTGCACCATCCGGCATCGTGAACTGCGCGTTGTCCAGCCACAGTCGTTTATGCAGGACCGGCGTCGCCCCCGCGAAGCCAAGTTGCGACAGGCGCGTGAGCAGTTCAGGTGAGTGACGGCACAACTCGCCCAGGCAATCCGCAGCGCCCTGCTACATACGCTGGCGGGTTTCAGGCTCTCCTTCCAGAAGCAAGTCGAGCATTGCCAGCGGGCCCAAGACTGCAGCCACGAAGTAGCGCTCGTCCACCGGAAGTTGGTGCAGCAGGTCGATGCCGATCCCGGTGGAGCGGCGATCGATGACGTGTGCGTCGACCTGGCCCTCCAGCAGCATCTGCACGGCCGCTTGCAGCGGCTGGGGCAAGGCGTCGCGCCGTGCGGTCGCTTACCGTCGCGCATTTAAGCGCCGACAGGCGTCGCGCCGTGTGCGCCCACACGCTACGCGGCACAGCATGTAACCCACGGGGCTTCTCAGTGCCGGCATGAAGAGAACCCGAAGTGGCTCGGCGCTCGCCAACGCCAGGCTCGATCCGGACCATAGTGAATTTCAGTGGATGCAGCCGGTTGGCGAGCGTTCGGGATCGGGCTCTGAATGCGGGCGCCATTGGAGTTTGCGGATGTTGTTGCCGTACAGTTACGGTCACATCGGGCACTGGGGCCGTTCCTTGCCCCCCACTTCACGCATCGCCAGATTTTGCTGCAGCGGATCTTTCCGCACAGTGACATCCTGGTGCGCCGCCACCGGCTCCAGCGGCAACTCCACCGCAAATACAGCCCCGCGCCCCACCCCATCGCTGCTTGCAACCAGCCTGCCGCCCATTTAGTGGCGCAGCCGGCACATCGGCGTAACGCCGCACCACGGTGACGCCGTGCCGCACGATGGCTTGGCCTGACAGGCGCAGCGCTTCCTCCAGCAGTTCCTGCGGCTGCGCCATTTCCAGCACGCTGGAAGGGCCGGCATGTGATTGCTGAGTGGCCACTACATAGGTGATGTGGTCCACACTGCTGGACAGGCGATCCAGGTCGACCAGCGCGCTCACCAGCTCGTTCATGTACACGCGCAAGGCCTTGCCTCGCGAGTCCTGGCCCATGAAGGTGGGCAGGTCGTCTTCATGCTCGTTCATGAGTGCGACAGCGCGCGCGAGACCCTCGAGCCGCGAGTTAGCGATCGTACGGCGCACGCTGCTGGCCGAGACAATGACGCTGTTGAGCACGTTGCCCACGTTGTGCAGCACGCCGGTGGCGACCTCGGCCTTGCCGGCGGTGCGGGAGGCGTCCACGAGTTCGCGCTGCATGCGGGCGATCTGCTCCTCGGCGTGTTTCCTTTCGGTCACGTCGGTATGGGACCCGGCGAAGCTCACGGCGTTGCCCAGGTTGTCCCGCAGGGCCGCTCCACGCGAAAGGATCCACCGATGGGTCCCGTCCTTGTGCCGCGCCCGGAACTCCACCTTGTAGGATCCCTCGCGGGCCTTGAGGTAGGCGTCGACCGCGGCCAGCACCCGCTGGAGATCGTCCGGGTGGAGCAGGCCGCGGAAGGCTTCGAAGCTGTTCTGCACCTCGTCGTCCTCGTAGCCGAGCATGTTCTTCCAACGCGGCGAAAAGTAGACGGCCTGGGTCAGGAGATCCCAGTCCCACAGCCCGTCGCTGGAGCCCATCACGGCGACCTCGTAACGCTGCCGGCTCTCGAGCAGGCGCGTGTCGCGCGACTGGATCTGCTCAAGCATGCGGTTGAACGTGCGGGTCAGGAGCCCCACCTCGTCCCGCCCGCCCTCGGCCGCACGGGCCGTGAAATCCTCGTCCTCGCTGACCCGCCGGGCCACTTCGGCCAGCGCGACCACGGGCCCGGTGATGAGGCGCTGGAGCGCGGACGACATGAGCAGGATGACGACGAGCGACCCGGCCAGCACCGCCGCCAACACGCCGGCGTAGAGCGAGAGCAGGGCATTGAACTGGTCCGCATAGCGGGCCCGGATCTCAAGCCGTCCATGCTTGGCATCCTCCAGGGCGATGGGGATGGAGAGGTTCGCGGCCCCGTCGGCGAAGACGACTTCCAGCGGTGCACCCGCCACAGGCACATCCTTTCCGAAGACGGCGAACAGCTTCCCGTCGCCGTCGTAGATCCGGGCCGACCTGATCGCCGGGTTGACCCTGAGGGCGGCGAGGACCTCGCCGCCGGACTTGCTGTCGTTGAAGGCCAGGGGCGCGCTGCTGTTGTGGGCGATGATCGCACCGAGGGACTTGAGCTCCGCGGCGAAGCCCTTGCGGAAGTTGACGGTCTGGAACCAGAGCAGGGCCCCGCAGGCGAGGGCCAGCGCCACCATGCATGTCGACAGGGTCCCGAGCAGGAGCTTCCGCTTGATCGGGGAGTTTCTGATCCATTGGGGAATGCTCATCGCTATTTTGGTTCAGTTGCCGCGTTTGCTTTTCACGAGTTTCGCCACTCCGGCGAGTTTGGAGCTGACCTTGAGGCCGGCCTCCGTCGCGCGTTCGAGATTCAACGAGAGGCGGACGCTGTCCTCCTCGCGGGTGAACCCCATCATCCCGCCCAGCTCCGCGAAGCGGTCGGTCTCGCCGACGAGCAGCGTGGCCGCGGAACCCAGGGCGGTCCGGACTTCGTCGGGCGTCCTGCCGGCCGCCCGGGTGACCAGGAGGATGTGCAGACCGACCGGGATCTGGTCAGCCGTCACGGCTTTGACCTGCACCGGGCGGCCTTCTGACCGTCTTGCCGTCGAGCTGCGCTGTCACGACCGGGAACGCCTCGCCGCCGTCGAGGATGCCGATGACGAGCGGGCTGTTGGTCTCCGGCACCGATGCGGGGGGCCATTGGATGAACCTGGCGAAGTTGAAGAGGTAGCCGGCCTTGATCTTGTATTCGAGGGCCGCGGCGTCCACGCCGATGGCTCGGAACGGAAGGACGCACAGGCATGCCAGGACCACGAGCGCCGCGAAGCGCCCGGCTCCCGCCATCCAGTGTCTTGCCTTCGGTGTCGGCATAATTATCAGAACGTCCAGGCCGCCTTGCCGTGGAAGCCCGGTCCGACCTCGGTGACCGGGGCGGTCATGCCGGGCGGAGACCCGGCCAGCAGGCCGCCAGCCATGGAAAGCCCCGGGAACGCCGGAGCAACTCCAAGCCGGCGCGTCAGTGCGGCGCGGATTTCCATGATCCCGGGCCGCGGCCGCCACTGCATGTAACTCGATGGGTCCATGGCAAAGGACTACTGGCTGCTCCTGTAGAAGCGTTGCGGAAATGCGCCGATGTTCGGAACGACGACGACGACATGCCCGGCGCCCGAGTTGGTGGTGGTCAGGGTGACCCAGTCGACCAGGTTGGTGCTGGCCAGGATCGAGAGGGTCGTGCCCGGGACGGTGTCGAACTCCATCTGGAACCTGCCCCCGGGGAGCACCTGCCCGGTGAGCAGGGGAAAGGGATAGACCATCGTCACGACGCGCGCGCCGGCCGAGGAGCCGTCGTTGTTCGAAGGGACGAGATCGGTCGACGTGGCCGCGCCCACGACGATGTTGGTCGCGGCTCCGCCGTCCGGTGCGGTGACGGTGGCCGTGAGGTTTATCACGGCCCCGCTCGCCAGGCCGCCCAACGACCAGGTGACGACGCCCGAGTTGTGCGTGCCGCCACCGGACGCGCCGACGAACCGCGCGCCCGCGGGCAGGAAGCTGCTCACCACAACGCCCGCGGCGGTCGAAGGCCCCGAGTTGGTCACTGTGACGGCGTAGCTGTAGTCCGTCGTGGCCAGGACACCGGCCGGGCCGGTGACGGCGGTGGCGACATCGGCCAGCGGCGTGACCGTCGTGACGACCCGGTTTCCTGTTCCGGCGCCGTTGTTGTTCGAAGGATCGGGGTCGGCCGTGGGACCGGTCGCATAGGCGATGTTGGTCAACGTCCCGCCGACCGGGGCTTTGACGGTGACGGTGTAGTTGGTCCTCGCCCCGTTGACGAAGTTGGTCAGGGCGGGCCAGCCGACGATGCCGGCGTTGTGCGTGCCGCCGCTGGACGCGGAAACAAAAGTGGTTCCCGCCGGCAACACGTCGCTCACGACCAGGTTCGACGCGGTGGAGGAACCCACGTTGGTCAAGGTGATCGAGTAGGTGAGGTTCGAGGTGGCCGTCACGCTGGCCGGGCCGGTCGAGGTGAGCACGATGTCGGCGAGGACGGTGGCGGGGTTCCGCGCCACGGCGGCCATCGCTCAGTTCGCCGGCTTGTCGAGGGTCCACGACGGGGTCGCGGACAACGCACCGGGCGAGCTGCTGCCGGCTCCGGTGTAGTTGGTCACGGCCACGACGTTCGTTCCCGGCAAGTTCCACTCGAGGCTCTGCACGACGCCGAGGTTGGTCGCCACGACGGGGGCCATGGGCGCGACGGCGTCGATGACCACGCCGCCCAGCGTGCTCGGCACGGTGATCCCGGCGACGGTGCCCGTGCCGGTGTTGCCGACGAAGGCCGCGATGGGGTTCGTCTGGTTGACGCCGTTGAACGAGACCGCGCCCCCGACGACTCCGGCCACGGCGCTCAGCGTGACGGAGACGGGGAAGGTGCCGATCGGCGGATTGAGCAGGCGGAACATCGCCACCCTGGTCTGCGGGCCGTTCGTCTCGCCGATCTTCGTGAGCGGGAGGATGGTGTTATAGTAGACCGAGTTCACCACCACGTTCGTCGACGCGAGGGACACGCCCACGATGAGGATGCGCGAGGATCCCGACGAGACCGGGTGGCTCCACGTCAGGGACGACACGTTGCCACCGCCCTTGCTGGTGTTGTCGACGGCCAACGGACTGACGGCGGTGACGGCCTGCGCGGCCTCCTTGCTGCCGTCGTTGTCAACCGGGCTGGGATCGATGGTGGTCGCCGTGCTGGAGGCGGTGTTGGTCAGCGATCCGGTGATCGGCGACCGGACCGTGACGGTGAAATTCGTGGCGGCTCCCGGGACGAGACGGGCCACCGCAGGCCACGAGACCGTGCCGCCCAGGTAGGTGCCTCCGGAGTCCGCGCTGACGAACGCGAGCGTGGGGGCCAGTGTGTCCACCGCCACCACGTTGGTCGCGGCCGAAGGTCCCCGGTTGGAGACCGTGACGGTGTAGGTGTAGTTCGTGAGCGGGGCGACGGAGGCCGGCCCGGACTGCGTGGTGACGACGTCGGCGATGGGAACGACGGCCGTGACCACCTGGGCGGCGGCTCCGCCGTTGTTGTTCGCAGGATCGGCATCGGGCGTCGTGGCGGTGCTGGAGACCTCATTGGTCAAGTATCCGCCGAACGGCGCGGTAACGGTCACGGTGAAGTTGGTGGTGGCCCCGGCGGCCAGGCTGGGGATCGTCCACGTCACTGCGCCGATCAGCGGGAGCGGTTTCACCGACGCCGCGATTTGCGCCCAGTCAAAGATTTGCACTTGGGTCCAGGACATGGTCACCAAGTTTGTCCCCGGCTTGATGCTGGCGGATCCGGATTCGGCACCGTTCAAATACCACAACTGGGTCTGGCCCGCACCCAGCGTCTTGGCCTTATCTTTACCGGTGCACAGGGTATCGAAGACGATTTCATTGGTGGCAGAACTGACGGTGACGGAGGCCGTCTTGCTGTTTCCAGAGGCTGAATTGGTGTCGCTCAATGGCATGACCTGATCCACCCCACTGAACGTCGCCCCACCGGCCACCAGGGTGGTGGGGTTGCCAACGAAGGTCAGGCTGACCGAGTTGCTGCCGCTGGGCGGATTGACCAACTGCCACAGCTCGGAACTAATCAGCCCGTTGGTCAAGGCCCGCACTTTGGTGAGGCCTCTCCCCCCGTAAGCCAGGGTGGTCACCGCGGGACTACCGTTGGTATGGGCCAGGGAAACTCCCACGAGCAGCAACCGGTTCAGCCCATTTGTGGTGACGTGGGTCCACGTCAGCGTGCCGGCGACCAGGTTCGAATCGACAATTGAGAAGGCGCGATCAAACACGACCTGGCCCAGGCCCCCGGCCGCCACGATGTTGCCGCCGCCCGAGGCGCCGACGACCGTCAGTCCGGCGGGGAGGACATCGCTGACGAGCACGTTGGTGGCGGTGGAGGGACCGAGGTTCTTCACCGTGACGGTGTAGGTGAAATTGGAGGTCGCGAAGACGCTCGACGGACCGGCCACCGTCGTGACGACGTCGGCCTGCGCCGTGACCGTCAGCACGGCGTTGGTGCTATTCACCGTGCCGTCGACGTTCCGCACGGCCACATAGTAGAAGCCGGCATCCGCCGGCAGGATGTTCTTGAGGGTGTAGCTGCCGCTTGTGGCCCCGACGATGGCGGTGGACTGGAAATACCACTGGTAGGTCAGGGCCGACCCGCTCGAAGCCGCCACCGTGAACGTCGCCATGCTGCCGGCCAGGAGCAGCCAGACGAGCAGCATCGCGGCCCCAAGCCGGCAGGCGGGCCGCGGGCTCCGGCGTTTGGATGGGTGGGTGTGCATGGGAAGTCGGGTGCTAGAAGCGGAAGGTCAACTTGAGGCGGAACCCGAGGCCGTCGCGCGGGATCTTGTCCTGCAGGTGGTAGCTGGTGGACGGGTCGGAGTAGGCCTGGTCGAAGACGTTGTAGACGCTCGCGGAGGCGTCGAGGTTCTTGACCACGTTCTTTCCGAGCAGCGTGAGGTTCAGGACGCTGTAGCCCGGGGCATCGATTCCGGGAAGGGTGTCCCCGGTGTCGCTGGTGTAGACGGTGCGCCGGCTGCCGGTGAACTGGTATTCCGCGCTGAGGAAGAGCTTCTCCTTCACGACGGGAACGCTGAGGTTGAACTTGAAAAGGTGCTGGGGCGAATCGGGGAAGTGCCCGTTCACGGAGTCGTTCTCCGTTTCCTGGAACGTGTAGCTGGCGCGGCCCCGCAGGCCGCCGGCCCAGTTGCCCTCAAGTGCCACCTCGACGCCCTGGCTCCTGGCGTCGACGTTGGCGAAGCCGCCGCTCTCGAAGACGATCAGACGGTCCATCTGGTTGAAGAACCCCGCGACCGAGGACCGCAGGTGCTCGCCGATGCCCTGCTCGTAGACGAGCTCGTAGGAGGTGATCTCCTCGGGTTCGACGCTCCGCAGGCGCGGATCGCCCTGCTCGATGAAATTGGGCGAACGGAAGGCGGTCCCGTAGATCGCCTTGAAGGTGGATTGCCCGAACGGGTTCCAGATCGCGGCCACCCTCGGATTGATCGTCGGATCGATGTCGCCGTATTGGTCGTAACGGACGCCGGCGATCAGATGGAGCCGGGATCCGATCGCGAAGTCGCCCTGGACATAGGTGCCGTAGCTCTGGCGGGAGGCGCGGAGATCCGTGTAGGTCGCGGTCTCGTCGAAGACCCGTTTCTCCTGCCGGAAATCGTCCCGGTATTCCACGCCGGCGATGACGGTGTGCTTGTCCCACAGCCTTTTCGTGAGCTGCAGTTCCGCGCCCCACCATTCCCCCGCCTGGACCTCCTCGAAGAACGCGGAGGCCACGGGAGTGCCGACGGGATAGCCGATCTGGTATCCGCTCCGGTCGTAGTAGACGTGGGCGGTGACGTCGACGACTTCGGGAAATTCGTGGGTGAACGACAGGTCCACGTAGCTCCGGTCGTCGACCGTGCGCAGACGCGGATCGTTGAAGGTGGTGAACTGGAGGGCCGTGGGGTTGACCTTCTTCCGGCTGGCCCAGCCGCCCTGCAGGGTGAAGTCCCGATAGCTGACCGAACCGAAGAAGCTCCCGGAAGACTCCGCGTCCATGTTCCGCGCGAGCCCGTGGTCCTTCGCCGCCGGATTGGTGCTGATGCGTTCGTCGAAGTCCGGGAAGTAGATGCCGTCGGACCCGGCGCTGTCGTAGAGCGTTCCCGAGATCAGGAATTCCGGTCCGTTCTTGAACGATTTCCCCGCGGTCACCCGGCCCTTGTAGCTGTCGAAGCTGGCGTATTCGCCGGACACTTCCGCGCCGTCGACCTGCGAGCCCTTGCGGGTGACGACGTTGATGACCCCGAAGAACGCGTTGTTGCCCTAGAGTACCGAGCCGGGGCCGCGGATGACCTCGACGCGCTCGACCAGATCCAGGTCCAGGATGAACTCGGAACCGAGGGCCGCGCCGTCCGTCAGATTGTTGTTCACCCGGTGGCCGTCGACCAGCAGCAGGGTCCGGCTGTTGAAATCCCCGAGGTCGATGCCGCGGGGCCCGAGGAACGAGTAGTTGCGGTCGTTCGAGACATGGAACCCCTGGAGGCTCTGCAGCGCATCGGCGAGGGTGCGGTGGCCGTAACGCCTCAGGTCGTCCCGCGGAATGATGCTGATGGACGAAGGCGCCTCGGTCGTCTTCTGCTCATACTTCGACGCACCGACGACCTTGGGGATCTTGATCGACCCAGGTCTTCTAGGCTCAGGGCCGTGAAGTCCGTCCCGTCGGTCACCGTGAGCGGCTTCCCGTTGTCGCCCGCTGCGAAGGCCCGGCCAGGCAGCATCACGCAGCCAAGCGCCGCCAGAAGCGCGGCGGCTTGGTTCGAGGATGCCTTTGTTGAACCCATTCTCCTGTCGTATCGGCATGGGCCGAACGGCCTTGAAGGAAACCTCCCCATGCGGACACCCGTGTCCGCTTTCTGGCCGATCCGGACCCGTCAACCTTTTCCAGCCCGCCTCGGTCCAAGGTCGGATACCGCTCCGCGCTCGAACCTGTAGGCTGCTCCCGTCCCAGATATCAGACCTGCCCAACCCGCCATGAACTCGATCGCCTGCATCTTCGTATCACTCCCCGTCCCGGTGCTTGGCCTGCTCGGCTACCGGAAGAAATGGGCCCGCCTGGAGCCTCTCCCGAGCGATCCGCAACAGCGCTGAACCCGAACCACCATGAGCATCCCCAAGGAACACGAGAAGGAGTTCGCCCAGTTCCCGGCCGTCCTGCGCGAACTGGTCATGGCGGAACTCGCCGCTGGAAACTCGATTGAAGAATTCTCCCACGGGTTTCCCGCCGCCCCCTGCGGCGCCTACATCATCCTGACCTGCGAGGTGACGACGCGCGCACGGGAAAAGACGCCGGAGATGGACTTCTACGACCGCGATTGCAGCAACTACTCGGGTGAATTCACCGACGAGAAGCGCCACTTTTTCGTGCTGGAGCCCGCGCATCCGCCGAAGCCGCCACCGGACATGGACGCCATCCGCGCCGAGATGGAAGCGAAGCAACTCGCCTCGGACGCCGCAAGATACGCGGCCCAGGATGCGATCCCGAAAGGTTCCGACCGCGAACGGTTCGCCCCCGCCGAGCGTTTGATCCGTAGCCGCTTGGAGGAGGATCCCGCGTCCGCCCTGGCCCGCTTCAAGGCCAGCATGGTCATCGACTACGAGAAGTGGCACGACGGCATCGGCTACGACCTTTCGATCTTGAAGGAGGCCACACCCGACGAGCTCAAGGCCATCGAGGCGATCCTCATCCAACGGCACTCCAGCGACTGGCGCGACGTGGAGGCGTTGGCCGCGATCGATTCCAAGGAAGCCAAGGCTGCCTTGAAAACCGCGCTCCGCACCGGGAATGCCGAAGTCCGCATGGCCGTCCATTCGCACGCGCCCGAACTGATGACCGAGCGCCAGCGAATCGATTCCCTTGTGCAAGCCTTGGAACAGGCCGAGATCTACGGCGGCCTGACGCAGGCGCTGTTGGAGGTCGAGGACTTCCATCCACCGGAGGTCATCCAGACCCTGCTGCGTGGTTTGATGGACCGCGATGGCGGCACGGCCTGCCACTTCGCGGGCATGCTGTATTTCCTGCACGGCAAGGCGAAGTCCGCCTTCGACTGGGACCACCGGCCCTTCTTCCTCCGCTTCAACACGCCGGACATGGAGGAACGAGAGAAGGCCGTCCGCGAACTCTGCGAAACCATCGGGGCGGACCCGCACACCTGCATCAAACCGAAACCAGCCGCACAGGCGCCGAAGAAACCGACGAAGGCAAGGCCCTCGGGCGGGTCAGGCCAATGAACTCCACGACCGAGCCTCACGCCGTTGGGCAGGAATGGACAAAGGCCCTTTCCGCAGCCAGTAGCGACTGATCCGATTCTCGTTCGCCCTGGTTGCGCGCGATCAGGACCGGGCCGGACGCATCTTTCACCAACGGCTCATCTTCCTTGATCCCAGCCTCCGGCTCGTGATCAGAAACGCAGATGCGGAGGGTTTCACCACGCCGGACATCGAGGCGATCGCGTGCGAGTGGTCCAAACGGACCGGGAGCCCCGGGGACTTCGAGACCGTGGGCACCGCGTTGCTCGACATGCTCGCGATTTCGCTTGGAGAAGGCTTCACCCCCGACGTGGCCGAAGCATGGGCCGAGTTCTACGGAATCACGGCGAGCCTGTTGGAAGGAACCGTCTTTACGGGCGCGGCCTAACGGCCGAATAACTGTCAGAGGACGGAGCGGACCAGCGGATCCCCCAAGGCCGTCAACCCGCCGGACCAACCCACCCAGAGTATACGCACCCGGCATTCGTGGCCCAAAATTCACCGGCCCGCCCCGTCTTTCTGACGAAGTATAGAACAGCGCGGATCCGAAAACGTTTCGGAGTATTTTCGGAAACTCTCCCGGCCCTTGCGCCATCCGCCGGACTCATCACCCTCTCGCCATGACACCGCGAGAATCCGGAGCTTCGTCCGCCGCCAACTGTTCGAGCGCACCCGGAGCGCCGATGCGATCCTTGTGTTCGACGAGGCGGATGCGCTCTTCGGCAAACGGACGACCGTGGCGGATTCACATGACCGCTACGCCAATCTGGAGGTCGCCTACATCCTGATCGGGCGTTTCTCGGAGCGGTTCGGAGTCGACGTGAAAACGAAAAAGGCCCGCCGGACGAGCCGGACGGGCCTGTGAAAAAGAAACGGATCAGGCGGAGACGAGCGTGCCGTCGCGCGGTTGGACGTTCGGGACCGCCGGGCCGATGGCCTGGGCGAACTTCACCTTGGACCGTAGGAGCAGCGTGCCGAGCAGAAGGTCGGCCAACGGGAGCACGACGTTGAAGTTCTTGTGCATGTAGCGGTGGTGCAGGAGGTGGTGGCCGTTCAGCCGGAAGAAGATTCCCGACCGCTCGATGGAGCGCTTCTTGGGCAGGTGCATGCACCAGTGCATGTATTCGTAGACGCCGTAATAGGAGGCGAAGGCGACGCCGGCCCCGAGCAGCAGCCACCAGTGGCCGATGAAGGCGCAGAGGGTGACGAAGGGCAGCATGCAGGTGGCGACGAGCACGGGGCCGTTCCACCACGCCATGGGGATGGTCTTCTTGTCCTTCTCGTTGATCAGGTGGTAGGTGTGATCCGCCTTGAAGGTCTGGTGATGGACGACCGCATGTGCCTGGAAGGCGTAGTCGAACTTCCCGACCGGGCGGTGCATGAAGAACTTGTGGAGCGTCCACTCGTAGAACGAGGCGAACACGATGGCCGAACCAAAACCGGCTGCGGCCCAAAATAGAATTTCTTGCATTTGTAGTTTTCTAAAACCCGGCGACAGACGCCGGACATAAGGCTGGAACTTGGCTCACATCGGCCTCGGGAGAAAGCGATTTTTTGGCTCTCAAGGACCCTTTCGGGAGGCCTTCTTCTGCCCTGTAGCGGGCCAAAACAAGGCACCCTTGAGCCGGGTCAATTTCCCGGGAAAGATCGGCTCAACCCTGTCTGCGCTGAAGCGGCCAACAGTCCGGATTTCGCCGCGTCCATGCCGTCAGTTGCGCCGGAAGACCTTGGCCGGGGTCGCCTGGTCGGTGGGGAGGATCAGCACCTCGTCGATGCACACATGTGGCGGCCGGCTGGCCATGAAGACCAGGGTCTCGGCGATGTCTTCCCCACTCAACGGAGTCATACCCTTGTAGACGTTCTTCGCCTTGTCCCCGTCGCCCTTGAAGCGCACCAGCGCGAACTCCGTCTCGGCCAGGCCGGGATCAAGCGTTCCCACACGGATGCCCGTGCCCAACAGTTCCATCCGTAGCGCGCGGGTGATCTGGAGTTCCCCCGCCTTCACCGCGCAATAGGCCGCGCCGCCCTCGTAGGCGATGCGTCCGGCGATGGAGCCGATGTTGAGGATCGATCCTCCCGGAGCCTGCATGAGCGGCACGAACGCCCGGCACATCCGGAGGACACCGAGGAGATTGGACTGCACCATGGCTTCCCAATCCTCGTCACGGGCCTGGACGACATGCTCCGCGCCGTGCGCGCCGCCGGCGTTGTTGATCAGGGCGTGAATCGCACGGCCGGAATCCTCGGCGCTGGCGGAAAGGATGCCCCTGGCCCACTCGGAAAATACTTTCACCGACGCCGTGCTTCCGACGTCAACGACGTGCGCGAGGGCCTCCGGCGCGCCCAGCTTCCGGCACTCCGCTGCTACGGCCTCGATCCGCTCCAGCCGCCTTGCGCCCAGCAACAGGCGGCAGCCCTCGGCCGCGAAGGCCCGCGCCGCCGCCGCTCCGAAGCCGGAGGACGCGCCCGTGATCAGGATCCATTTTCCAGCAAGTCGTGATGCCATGGCGCAACGCTAGATCGGTCGTCATCCGCCGTCATGGCGAATCCGGCCAAGTCCCAATCATCATCTTTCTCGTTCTCGTAATCTGAATAAGACGAAGATTAAGAAATAAAGATTAGGCCACTGTTGCGAATCCCGCCCGCTTGAATTGCCCACGCCCGCCCCGGACACTCCGCCGCAGTGCATCTCGCCCGGCTCAGACTCCGTGACTTCCGCAACTACGCGCGCCTCGACGCCGCGTTCGCGCCGGGCTTCCACGTGCTCCTCGGCGACAACGCCCAGGGCAAGACCAACATCCTCGAAGCCATCTACCTTCTGGCCACGCTCCGTTCGTTCCGCGGTGTGGGCGGCGCGCAGATGATCCGGCATGGGCAGAAGGGCTACTTCGTCGGCGCCCAGGTCGTCGGGCAGGGCACGCACGAGGCGAAGCTCTACTGGTCCTCCGCCGAACGGCAGCTCTCCCTCGACGGCCAGCCCGTCCAACGCCTCGCCGACTTCCTCGGCACGCTCCGCGCCGTCGTCTTCTGCACCGAGGATCTGCAGCTCGTGAAAGGCACCGCCCGGATGCGCCGCCGTTTCCTCGACCTGCTCCTGTCGCAGACCAATCCGGCCTACCTCCCGCTCCTCCAGCGCTACGCCGCCGCCGTCCGCTCGCGCAACGTCCTGCTCAAGCACCGGCCCGTGGACGAAGCCGCGCTGGAAAGCTTCTCCCGCGAAGTCGTCTCCGCCGGCGAAAAACTCGTAGCCCGCCGCCAGGAACTGTTGCCCAAGATCTCGCCCCTCGCGCGCCTCGCCTGCCGGCGCATCACCAGCGACACCGAGGAACTGCGCCTCGAATACCAGCCGTCGTTCCAGGGCGACTTCGCCGTGGCCCTCGCCAAGGCCCGCCCGCGCGAACTCGCCTTCCGCACCACGCTCATCGGGCCGCACCGCGACGAACTCAACCTCCTGCTCAATGACCAGCCCGCCGCCAAGTTCGCCAGCGAAGGCCAGAAGCGTTCCATCGTCCTCGCGCTCAAGATGGCCCAGGCCGAGTTCCTCACCGGCATCCACGGCTCGCCGCCCGTGCTCCTCATCGACGACGTCATGGGCGAACTCGACGCGCGACGCCGGAAGGGTTTCCTGCCCATCCTCGAACGCGCCCACCACGCCCGCAGCCAGGTCTTCATGACCTGCACCGAGGAAAACTGGCCCCGCGACCTCGGCCTCGAAATGAACTGCTGGCAGGTGGAGAAGGGGGCACTAACGCCCGTGCAGAATTGAGTCTCGGAGTATCTTCGAAACGTCAGCCCACCAAAAAGGACTTCAAGTTCCTCGGCCCATCAGTTCCGGAACGTCTTGTGACAAGCGGTGCAGGACTGCCCGACCTTCTTGAATCCTTCGTCGAGCCGGACGCGGTCCAGCGACGGCTTCTTCAACTCGTCGCGCAGCGCCTCGGCTCCGGTTTCCGATTCGGTCAGCAGCTTCCGGTAGTCTTCCGATTTGCCCGCCGTGTCGTGATGGCGGGCCAGTTCGCGGAGCTGTTCCCAGAGCAGCGTGGCTTCCTGCGCCGGCTTCACCTCGGGCGAGCCGGGGATGTCCTTCCAACCCGCCTTCTGCGCCGTCTTGAGATGGTCGGAGTGTTCGTCGATGGCGACCATCGCATCGATCAACGTGGAGGTCTTGGCCACTTCGAGCAGCGGCGGACGCGACGCGAGAAACTCGGCCGTGGGCGAAACAAACCCGCGCACGTCGCGGTAGAGTCCCGCATACTCTTTGCCCGTGCCCGCCATGCGTAGCCATGCTTCGGCCTGGGTCGTCGTCCACCCTTCTCCGGCCAGACACATCACGGCCACGGCGGCCGGACCGCGATGTTTGCCGTGGTGGCAATGGACGTAGACCGGCCCGGCGACGTTCTTCATGGCCAGCGCCAGATCGGCCACGCGCTTGGTGGGAATGCCGCCGTAACCAAAGGGAAGATGCACGTAGGCCAGCCCGTGTTTCTTCGCCGCCTCGATGTCCGGCCGCGCACCGTCGACGCTGATGACCGTCGTCACGCCGAGGTTGGCCAGCGCCGCGAAATCGGCTTCGCCAGCGGGCACGCTGCCGGAATAGACGCGCCGAGTGACCGCGAACGTGTTGTGGAGTCGGCCGATCTCGACGGCCTTCGGTTCATGGTCAACGGCGCGAATGAGCGTCGAGCCGAAGACAATGGTGACTGCGAGCGCCAGTAGGTATGGCGTTTTCATTCGTCCGCTTCGACGCTCTCCGCTTCCTCTGCCAACTGTGGAAGCAACCGCTTCATCTCCGCCACCACCGGACCTTCGCAACGCCACACCTGGAGCGGTTCCAGACGGTCTTTCTTCGCGAGCCGATACTCGGCCGGCAGCGCGCGTTTGGTGATGGAACGTTCCGTCACGCCCGACGGGTCGCAGGCGTAGACGAGCGCGTTGGGTTTGTAGACCCGGGGCCGGCCGATGAGCCGGGCCGCGCCTCCGGGCATCGGCGGCCGCGGGCGTCGATCTAGCACGAGGTAGCTCAACGGAAGGCTCCTAAGATCGATCCCCATCTCGTCGCTGAACCGCGTCCAATCCGCATCCATGAACACTTCGGCCGGCGGCGACGCGAAATGATGGCACCAATGCGGTTCGTTGCCCTTCGCCAACATCCCGCACGCCTTCACGTGCGTGCACGGTGCGACCACGTTCAAAGCGGCGGCGGTAGACCTCGCGAGCAGTTTCTCCCGTATGGCGATCAGGCGACGGCTCGTCTCGTGCGTGCCCGGCTCCACCCAGACGACCGCTTCGGCCGACATCACAAGGTCGAGGAGATCGTCGACCTCCCGAGTCTCAAGTTCGGTCAACACGTGGCTGATGAGGAGCGTGCCGACACGGGCGGGCTGTCCGGCGCAAATCGTCGTTCCGGGAAACGCCGCGCGCGCGCGCTGCATGGCGAAGCTCACCGCCAGGCTCGACTGGTCGCTGAACCACGCCTCTGCGGCAGCCTGCGGCGGGAAGTGCGCCAAGAAACGACGCGACGCGATGCCGGACCCGCAGCCCCAGTCGAGCACCGGACCGGCGGGAGGCGCCCAACCTAGACGGACGAGTTCGTCGAGAACGTGGTCCCACTTCCAGCCGATGCGCGCGGCGAACGTGGCGTCATAACTGGCGAGATCCCGTTCCGATTGCCAATAGGCCGCGCGTCCCGCCGTGCCCGCCAGAAAGGCGGTGCGCAGGCGTTGCAAGGCTTTCCAATCGACGGCGGCGAGACTCATCGCGGAAGTGCTACGCCGAGGCGGGGAATTGATCCACGAAGAACACGAATGGGCACGAAGAAGGGTGGCAGCCAAAGCGACATGAAGTTCCCACCCACAGTAGGGCGAAGGCTCCCGCCGAGCCGCCGCAGCGCCTGATGAAAGCATTCCGGCTCCGGCGGCAAAGCGCATGGCCTCCTGATCGCTGCGAACTTTCCACGGGAGACCGTCTCGTCATCCGTTGGCCCCGAGGCGGCTCGGCAGGAGCCTTCGCCCTACCAGCCGTATGCGGACGGAATCGGCGTGGACAACCGGAACGGCGTGGTTGATTTTTAGAATTATGGAACGGTAGCGCGACATAGCATCTATAGTGGAGTCGCCATGAAATTGACCCTCAATGAACGCAACCTCTAGCTGCCTTTAACCACGGGAAGAAACCCAACGACCCAAGCGACTGGATATGACACTGAAACTCAAAGCTACACTGATCGTGCTGAACAGTTGTCTCGTCATCGTCGGCTTGTATTTCGGAATTCCTGCCTTCATTTCCGGCTCACCTCTTGCGCCACTGACTGCTGGAGAAGTTGAGGCGACGCTTGATCGGGCAACGGATCTTCAAAAACAGAGGAACATAGTTAGAGCGGACGACATGGTGATTAGAGCCAACGCAAACCTCGCTTCACTGGGCCGACAAGCGGCGATCTCAATCGGTGCCGTCTCCGTGGTGGTTGGGATCATCAATGTTCTAGTGATCTGCTTTAGGGCGAGGAAGAATCCTTTCGGCGAATCCTAGACCTGCGAATACGCCGTGGGCCTCAAGAAGACGCTGTTGATGTTGGTCAGGATCTCCGGGTCGGTGAAGCCGGGCGTGGAGCTCATCTTCTTCCACTCCGGGTCGGCGATGAAGGTGGCCCAGTTCTTCTCCCGTTCCACCATGTCGGCGAATGACAGCATGTAGGTCAGTTGCGGCAGCTTCGTCCCGATGATCGTCTCGCCGAAGAACACCGGCCGCAGTCCCGTGCGGCGGAAGAGCGCGATCTCGCCCGTGTCGAACATCTCCACCTTCTTGCGGTTGGCCTTCCGGCTGTGCGCCTCGTAGGTCCGCACCTCGAAGATGCGCGGCTTCTTCTCGGCCGTCTGCGGCGGCACCTCCAGCTTCGGCAGGCCGGCGAAGGCGCGCATGAGCGAGCTCTGCTTGCGCGTGTAGGACGGATCGGTCGCGGGCACGTTGGTGAACTCGGCCTTCTGCACCTCGGGGTCGGCTTCGAAGCGTCCGTGGGCCGCCGTCATGGCGTCGAGCGACGCGAAGGGGAGCAGGACATACTTCGTCGGGTTGTCCGGCCCGATGAACACGTCGAACACGCCGACGGTGCCGACGCCCACGCGGTTCCACGCCGGCACGGCCACGTCCTTGTAGAAATCGTCGAAGCGTTTCACCAGCGGGCCGCGGCGGAGGTGGTAGAGGCGGAGTTCGTAGAATTCGCGGGCGGGCGCCTTGCCGGATTCCGCACCCTGCGACATGAGCGCAGGAGCGACGACGGCGGCGGCAACGGAGGAGGCGATGAATTCGCGGCGTTTCATGATGCCGGGATTGAGCCGCAGCCCAGTAGGGAACGCACCTGCAAAGAATCGCCTTATCCCTTGGCAGGCGGAGGCGCGGCAGGCATCCATCTCTGGCCGTGTTCTTCGATGCCCACAACCATCTCCAGGACGAACGCTTCGCCGGCCGTCATGCGGAGATCATCTCGGACTGCCGCGGCGTCGGCGTGTCGCGGATGGTGGTGAACGGGGCGTGCGAGGCGGATTGGCCGCTCGTGGCCCGGCTCGTTTCCGAGTTTCCGGACATGGTCATCCCGAGCTTCGGCTGCCATCCGTGGCATCTCGACGAGCTGACGCCGGAGTGGAAGGCGACGCTGGAGCGGTTCCTCGATGAAACGCCGGGCGCGGTGATCGGCGAGATCGGGATCGACCGCTGGATGCTGGAGAACCCGGACCGCTGGCGGACCTGTCTCGGCGCGGCAAACGGACCCCACGGCCCCGTGCGCGAACCGACGCCGATGCCCGATCAGGAAGAGGTCTTCGTCTGGCAGCTCCGGCTCGCTGAGGAGCGCGGCTTGCCAGTCAGCATCCATTGCTTGGGGGCGTTCGGCCGACTGCTGGAGCTGCTGCAAGAGCATTGGCGGCCGGGACAGGGATTCCTGCTGCACAGCTACGGAGGGCCGGCCGAGATGGTGCCGGCCTTCGCCAAACTCGGGGGCTACTTCGGGTTTCCCGGCGCGCATCTCGCGCCACGAAAGCTGAAGCGGCGCGAAGCCTTCCGTGTCGTGCCGAGGGATCGGTTACTCGTGGAAATCGACGCGCCCGATCAACTGCTGCCGGAGCCGGTGTTCCAGTTCACCGACTCCGCCGGACAGTCTTTGAATCATCCGGCGAACTTGGCGGCCGTCTATCGCGGCTTGGCGGAGTTTCTCGACGACGACGTTGCCGTGTTGGCTGCGGACGTGGGCGTCAACTTCCAGCGGCTGTTCTGCCTGTAGGCCGGGCGTCCCCGCCCGGCCAGAAGGTGTTTGTCCACGAAGAACACGCAGTCCACGAAGTTCACCAAGGTCTGGCGTTCAAAGCCCACTGGCCGGGCGGGGACGCCCGGCCTACCTCGGGGCTGACGAGCGCATGCCTAGGTTCTCGTAGAGGAAGGCCCACTTGTCGGCGGATTCCTCGATGAGCTTGGCCGTCGGTTTGCCCGCGCCGTGGCCGGCCTTCGTTTCGATGCGGATGAGCACGGGCGCGTCGCCCGCATGGAGCTCCTGCAAGCGCGCCGCATACTTGAAGCTGTGCGCCGGCACCACGCGGTCGTCGTGGTCGCCCGTGGTCACCATGATGGCCGGATACTTCGTGCCAGGCTTGAGGTTGTGCAGCGGGGAATAGCCCTTGAGATAGGCGAACTCGGTCTTGTCCTCGGGCGTGCCGTAGTCGCTCGTCCACGCCCAGCCGATGGTGAACTTGTGGAAGCGCAGCATGTCCATCACGCCCACGGCGGGAAGTCCCGCGCCGAAGAGGTCGGGCCGCTGGTTGATGACCGCGCCGACGAGCAGGCCGCCGTTGCTGCCGCCCATGAGCGCGAGCTTCTTCGGCGCGGTGTATTTCAGCGCGACGAGATGTTCGGCTGCGGCGATGCAGTCGTCGAAGACGTTCTGCTTTTGCAGCTTGGTTCCGGCCTTGTGCCAGGCCTCGCCGTATTCGCCGCCGCCGCGCAGGTTGGCCACGGCGTAGACGCCGCCGAGTTCCAGCCACGCGGCGACGCTGGTGGAGAACGACGGTGTGATGCTGATGTTGAACCCGCCGTAGCCGTAGAGGATGGCGGGGTTGGAACCGTCGAGCTTCAGGCCTTTCCTGTGCGTGATGAACATCGGCACGCGCGTGCCGTCCTTGCTCGGGTAGAAGACCTGCTTCGTCTCGAAGTCGTCGGACCTGAAGTCGACCTTCGGCTGGCGGAAGACCGTGGGCTGGCCGGTGGCGAAGTCGTAGCGGTAGATCGAGGCCGGCACGGTGAAGCCGGTGAAGCTGAAGAACGTCTCCTTGTCGCCGCGTTCGCCGCCGAATCCGCCGGCCGATCCGATGCCCGGCAAGGGCAGCTCCTTGTCGAACGTGCCGTCGAGCTTGAAGAGCTTCACCACGGAGCGCGCGTCCTTCAGATACTCGACCACGAAGCGTTCGCCCACGACCGAGGCGCCGGTGAGGTTGTCCTCGTTCTGCGCGATGAGTTCCTTCCAGTTCGCGCGCTCGGGTTTCGTGATGTCGATGGAGATGATGCGGCCGCGCGGGGCGTTGAGGTCGGTGCGGAACCAGAAGGTGGTGCCGTCGTTGTCCAGCAGCGTGTAGTCGGCGTCGAAGTCGTTGAGCAACGGCACCACGTTCCACGAGGGCTTGGAGAGATCGACGAGGAACACGCGGTTCTTCCGGTCGGTGCCCTGGTTCTGGTTGATGACGAGGTAACGGCCGTCGTCCGTCACACTGCCGCCGAAGTTCCACTCCTTTTCATCGGGCCGGTGATACACCAACCGGTCTTCCGACTGCGGTGTGCCGACCTTGTGGAACCAGAGTTTGTGGAAGTAGTTCGCCTTCGAAAGTTTCGTCGCCTCGGTGGGCGCGTCGTAGCGGCTGTAGAAGAAGCCGCTGCCGTCCTTCAACCACGAGGCGCCGGAGAACTTCACCCACTCGATCCTGTCCGTCAGATCCTTGCCCGTCCGCACATCGCGCACCTGCCATTCCTGCCAGTCCGATCCCGACCGCGACACTCCGTAGGCCAGGAGATTTCCGTCCTTCGAGAGCGTCATGCCGGACAAGGCCACCGTGCCGTCGGCTGAGAGTGTGTTCGGGTCCAGCAACACCTTCGGCTCCGACGAAAGCGTCTCCATCGTGTAGAGCACCGCCTGGTTCTGCAGACCGGAGTTGCGGCTGATGAAGTAGCGCGAGCCTCGTTTGGAGGGCAGGCCGAAGCGTTCGTAGTTCCACAGTTCGGTCAGCCGTTTGCGGATCTTCTCCCGCTCGGGGATGCCCGCGAGATAGCCGAAGGTCACCTTGTTCTGCGCCTCGACCCACGACTTGGTCTCCGGCGCGTTGTCGTCCTCCAGCCAGCGATACGGATCGGCGACCTGGGTGCCGTGGAGGGTTTCGACGAAGTCGGACTTGCGGGTTTCGGGATACTTCACGGGAGAGGCGGCGGAGGCGGATGTGACGATGAAAGCGAGCGCGGCCAGCGCGGCGCGGCCGGAGATTCGGTTCAGGGCGGAACTCATGGGCAAAGGCTAGCCACCGTCCAGCCACACGCAACACGCCGTCGAATTGTAGCCGCCGATGTGAGGCGGCGGATCGTCGCCTTGGAGGGGTTGCGGTGCTTCGCAGTGCTGGATTTCCTATTGCCCGCGCATAGGGTTCGCAAAGTGGTCGGCTGAAATCCGGGTCGCTATGAACATGTTGAGAACATTCAGAATCCTTGTGCTTGCCTCGCTCCTCTCGACGATTGGAGGGATAGCCGTCCAATTTTCTGCCGTGGAACAGGTTTCCCACGATTGGAAAACCCTGTTGGAATGGCATGGCGACGGAGGACTGTTCGAGCGCCTGCCGGACGAGGTTTCCGAGTCGTCGGGTGGGCTTGTTCTGGGCGTTTTTGTCGCTTTTGTCGCGTTCGCTTTGGTGGCGCAGATTGGAATGCTGTTCTTCTGGCCCTTCGCTCGTTTGGGATTTCTCGTAACCACTTTAATCTGGACCGCCATGCTTCCCATGATGGGGTTGTCCGTAATGCTGCCGATCGAGGGTATGCTTTACGGCATTGCTACTCTTTGCGATGGGGCCTCATTGGCGATGGCCTACTTCTCCCCGATCAGCTCCCGGTTTTCCCGTGTTCAAACGGCTTCCTGAACAATCCAAGTCCAGCCCAAGGTAGCCACCGCTTTGAAAGGGACGCGCAAGCCAACTTTCTCATTCTCTGTCGGAGGCCGCCGCTCCTTGCCTACGCAAAGATCCCCAGCTCCTTCAGCGAGGTGTAGCCGCGTGGGTTCTTGTCGGACTTGTGGCCGAGGATGACGTGGTCGAGCAATTCGATCTTCATCAGCTGGCTGGCGCGCACGAGGTCGCGGGTGACGCGAATGTCGGCGTCGGACGGCGTGGAGTCGCCGCTGGGATGGTTGTGCACGAGGATGAAGGCATGGGCATTGGCCAGGATGGCGGCCCGGAAGACTTCGCGTGGATGCACCAGGATCGTATCGAGCGTGCCCTGCGAAATGCGTTCGGTGCGGATGAGGCGGCGACGCGTGTTCAGCAGCACCGCGTGGAACTCTTCCACTTCCACCAGCCGCAGTTCCTCAGTCATCAGCTCGGCGATGCTCGCCGGCGAATCGAGCAGCGGCGGTTCGATGCGGATCTCCAGCGCCATGCGTTTGGCCAGGGTGAATGCGGCCTTCAACGCCACCGCCTTGTCGCGTCCGACGCCTTTGACGCGCAGGTCGTCCAAGGCCGCCTTGGCCAGCGCCTCCAGCGTGCCGAACTTCCGCAGAAGCTGTTCCGCGACGTGGATGGCCGACAGGCCCTTCATGCCGGTGCGGAGGAGGATGGCGATGAGTTCCGCGTTGGAGAGCGCGTCGGCTCCGTGGGCGACGAGCCGTTCGCGGGGACGCTCCTGTTCCGGCAAGTCGTGGATGCGCGCGGGCTGCTGGGACATGGGGGCATTTCTCCGTCAAGGCGTGGATGCTGTCGAGCACGGCGGTGCCGTTGACACGGGAGACCTGAACCCGGCTACTCGGTCCATGAATCGGCTGCTTCTGCTCCTCATCGCTCTGGCGCTCGCCGGCGTTGGTTGCGGGAAACGTGGCTCGCGCGAACAGGAGTTAGCCTACCTCCGGACCATCCTTCCCGATCCTCTCCTCGAATACGCCCACGTGGACGTCCCTTCCAAGGACAACGTCGCCATCATCGGAGAGGGACCGGACGCGCATCTCGCCCTGGGCATTCTGCCCGGACAGCCCAAGCACCGTGGCGGTATCCGCGCGGAAGTGAGCGTCGATTTCCCGCATCACGAGGGAGACACGGTCCGATACGAATGGCGTTTCATGGTTCCCACCAACTTCGTCTCGGACGCGCCGAAGAACCGCTGGTGGGTGATCGGTCAATGGCATGACCAGCCGGACCGCTCGAAGAACGAATCGTGGGACGGCTTCCCCTCGCGCAGCCCGCCGGTGCTCATCGGCCTGGGCGAGACCAACGGTTCTCTCGCCATCGGATTCGCCTACGGGCCGCAGCAATCGACGAACCTCGGGCCGTTGCCGATCAAGCGGGGCGAGTGGAACCGGATCGCGATGGTCATCCACTGGTCCCAAGGTCCGTCAGGATCCGCCCAACTCTTCCTCGACGACATGGCGAAACCCGCGCTGATCGCCAAGGGCCCGAACATGCACAACGGGTTTCAGCACTACCTGAAGTTTGGCATGTATCGGCACCCGGAGATCGCGACGCAGAATTGGATCCACTTCGACGACGTGAAGATCGAGAAGCTCGCCTCGCCGTGATCCGCCGGAAAACTACTTCACCTTCGGCCGAGCCTTGTAGCGTTCGTAGAGCTGCGTGTGCTTGGATTCGGTGCTGACTTCGCGGCCGGCGATCCAGACGCGGAGCACTTTCGCGCGGGCGTCGAGGATGTCGCCATCGACCGCGATCAGGGTCGCTTCCTTGCCCTGTTCGATGGAGCCCAACCGATCCGCGAAGCCGTAGGCCTTGGCCGGGTTCAAGGTGATCGAGCGGATGGCCTCGTCATGCGGCAGGCCGAAAGCCATGGCGTGCGCGGCGGCGTAGGGCGTGTTGCGGACGAAGCTGGCCTCGTCAGTGAATGTTGGATCCTTGAAGACGATCGACACGGACACGCCCGCCTTGTGCAGTTTTCCCGCGGTGCTGAAGAAAGTGTCGTAGGACTGGCCATCTTCGGGCCTGACGAACGTCGCCTGGAAGATTACGGGGATGCGCCGTTTCGCGAGTTCATCGGCGGCGAGTGCGGCGTCTCGGACCTCTGCCAGGACGACCCGGAAGGATTTCTCCGCAGTCCATTTCAAGGCGGCCTGGATCTCGCGCACGTCGTTCGCGTGGATCACGAGCGGCACTTCGCCGCGAAGGACCGGCAGCATGGCTTCCCAAGATGGAACGACGGACGCCCCGTTCGTCCGGCCCTTCTGATAGGCGGCCGCTTCCGCGAAGAACGTTTCGATCTCCTGGAGCTTCTTCCGGCGTTCCTTCGCCTGATCGTCGAGCGATTTCCACGACTTCGGGTTGCCGACGAGTTCCTTGGGCGTCGTGTCGAGCGCGGCCGAAGGCCAGTAGAGATGCATGGCCAAGGGATTGCGCCGTGTCATCTGCTCGACGGTCCACCCGTCCAACGCAACGAGCGCCGACTGGTCGGCGATGATCCCGCCCAGCGGGACTGGAATGGCGTGCGTGATGTCGTTGGCGCGGGCCACGGGGATCAAGGCCGAGTCGGGATTCACGGCGACCCACGACTGCACTTCGGGATGGAAGGCGCCGGACTCCTTCGTGTCGATCGAAGCACGGATGGAATCGATCTCCATCAAACCCAGCGTCGTCAAAGGAGCGATCAATCCGGGAAACAACTGCTACCCGGGAAGCTCGACTACCGTGGCTCCATCCGCGGAAACCGTCGCGCCGCCGGCGATGATCTTGTCGCCTTCGATGAGAACGGAGCCTTTGGTGATCGAGGCGCCGCTGACCGTGTGGACGACCGCGGGCTTGAGGAGAAAACGGTCCGCAGCCGAAGCGTGGAACGCGGATATCGTCACCACGAAAACAGGCAGCCAACTCGTCAGGCCAAACGCAGGTAGGGCGAAGGCTCCCGCCGAGCCGCCTCGAACCCAATGGAAATTTCTGCGCTTCAGCGGCAGCTCCGGCGATTGAAGGAGAGCCTGGGCTTCCCGCGACCAACTGCCGACAAGTTCGCAGGCTGCGACGCGGCTCGGCGGGAGCCTTCGCGCTATCTGGTTCGGGACTTCGTGACCTTTCGTGGATGAATTCATCGGCGCATCAGCTCATTTCGCGTCGGCGCGCGGGCGGTTGCGGTATTTGTCGTGGAGCTGGGTGTTCCGGTTCTTGAGCGACTGCTCCTCGCCCGCGATCCAGAGGTGTTTCACCTGCGAACGGATGTCGAGGATGTCGCCGGTGGCGGCGAAGAGGGACGCGTCCTTGCCGACTTCGATGCTGCCCAGCCGGTCGCCCACGCCGTAGATCTGGGCGGGCACGAGCGTGATCGACTTGATCGCCGCATCGGCGGGAAGGCCGAAGGCCATGGCCTGTGCGGCGGCGTAGGGGAGGTTGCGCGCGTTGTTGGAGGTGAATCGTCCGAGGCTGTCGGTCAGCGCGACGGTGACGCCCGCTTTGTGGAGGATGCTCGGAGTGCTGAAGTTCGCGTCGTAGCCGTCGCTGTCGCGCGTGGGGAGCGGGAAGACGTGGTTGTAGATGACGGGAACCTTCTGCCTGGCCAACTGCCCGGCGACCAAGCCCGCGTCGCGCCCCCCGAGGATGACGATCTTGAGCTTCCGCTTCTCCGCCCAGGCGAGGGCTGACTTGATCTCGCGCAGATCATCCGCGCCGATGATCAACGGCAGCTCGCCGCGCAGCAGCGGCAAGGCGGCCTCGTAGGCGGGGACAACTTGAGAACCGGCCGCGCGGCCCTTCGAGTAGGCGTCGACGTCGTTGAACCAGTTCTCGATGGCCTGAACCTTTTCGCGCCGGGCTTTCGACTGCTCCTCGATCGACGCGCCATCGCCGCCGCCCCGGCGTCCGGGTGTCGCGAGGGACATCGTCGGCCAGTCGAGATGGTAGGCGGCGCGTTTGCGGACGGCCATGTCCTCGACCGTCCAACCGCCCGTGGCCACCACGGAGGAGACGCCGCTGAGAATGGAGCCCTGCGGCACGGGAATGAAGTGGGTGATGCCGTTGGCGCGGGCGACCGGGATGAGTTCGGAGTCCGGATTCACCGCCTTCCACGATTCGACATCCGGGTTGAAGTCGCCGACCTCACGGCGATCCAAAGAGGCGCGGACCGACGGGATCTCGACGAGGCCCAGTTCAGTCGAAGGGCTGATCAATCCGGGAAAGAGATGCAGGCCAGAGAGGTCGTTGGTGCGGTCGGTTTTCTCGGTGATCGACACCGCGATGGCGGCGATCTTGCCATCCTTCACCAGCACATCGGCGGACGGCAGCGTTGCGCCGGAAACGGTGTGGACGATGGCGTTGCGGAGAAGGAGCGAGTCGGCGTGGGAGGAAGCCGCGAAGGCGAAGGCGAGCAGGCAGATCAGGGAACGCCCAACATTCAACATCGAACATCCAACGTCGAAGAACACGAGGGATCGAGTTGGCACAGCCGAGCATTCGTCGTTCTGCATAGGCGAGGGGAGGAATTGTGGAAGAGGGAATTTTTGAGTGGGCTTCATGCTGCCTATTCATCTTCCCGATCAATCTCCAAATCTTGAAGGACTCTATTGATGGCAGCGGAACAAAAATCACCTTGGGGGATGTGGAATTTAATGAACCGCTTCTCGGCGCTTCCGACTGTTGAATAGATCAAACAATCCGTGTCGGTCTCGAAGTGCTGCAAATCGGTCATATCATCCGTCCAGAAATAGCGGTCACCCTGAAAAATCAGGCGTTTTGAGGAGACAAAAAACAGACCGGAATCAACAGGTTTAAGCACGATGTTTGCGGGATCTTGCCCACCTGAAACTCCGAAGTTGTAGTAGAGTCCAGTGGCGATCCGGACAGATGCGCCCTGATAAGTTCCTTCATCAGCGATGAAAGCTTCATGCTGAGTCGCAGGACAGGCCCAGATGACAGTTTCGCTAGGCTGATAAACTAGGTTGGGAACGTAAATCGCAGCAAAATTGCCGTTTTGTAAATCGCACAAAGACTGTTCACGAAGCTCCCATCGTCGGGTGTCTTCAACCTCTTTTGTAGCCCGACTGATTCCATTCTTAATCTTCTGATTCAAGAGATCCAATCCCGCCTTAGCCTGTTCTTGAGTTAGTTCTAGATACTCTTGGATTTCTCGGAGTTTCATCGCTGAACCCGGCAGGATCTGATTGTGAATGTCTATCGCACCTTCACTGCTGTCAGAAAGAGTTCAGGGGCAACCTCTCGCCATGCATCGCCGGCACCCAGCTTTGAATGGCATTCCAGTAACCAGAATCTTTTCTCTTCTGTGAGTATACCGTCCGAGAGAGCCTGCCTCATTTTGGCGATGAACATCTTGTCTGCCTCAGTGTGCCGCCATGTCTGAGCCAACTTCTTCAGTAGCTTCTTCATTTATCCTTTCTTAGTAATACTAGGTTAAGTGATCAGCAGGAGTCAATGAATCGGGTCCGGCACCAGGGGCAGCGGCCCGAGAGGCGGACCAGTGCCGCCTGCAAGGA
>JAYVSO010000082.1:0-79914 GCA_043775315.1 Verrucomicrobiota bacterium | reverse complement strand
GCGCCCTCGCCCCGTGGTTGCCGGGCGACGGGGCGGGGGCGCCCCGACTCCTTGCCCGCGCACCACGCCATCTGTCTGAACAATTTCGCGAGATGGTATAAGTCAGAACTTGAGACTTGGAACTCGGAACGCGGCAGCACTTTTCCTGAAACCGCTCTGATCACCAGTCACGAAGCCGACATCGAAAACCAGTGCGGGCGACAGGCAAATCCGAAAAGGGAGCGGACGGTGAGTGCCTTCAGTTCACGTACGCGGCTTCGTTCGAGAAGAGCAGCGCGTGGACGTACGTTTCCCATGGCGTGAGCACCTTGCGGGTGACGGTCTGCCCTTCGTTTTGGATCGCGCTGAATTTGCTGTCCATGCGTCCCTTGCCGCCGCCGTTTTTCGATTTTCCGGCGGAGGCGGTCTTCGCTTCGATTTGCGCTGCGGCTTCGCCTTGGTTCTTCGCCTCGATCTGGAGAAATTTCATGGCCATCTGCACTTCGGTCATTTTCGGCGGGCGCTGGAAAATGATGCGGTAAATCGCGGAAACCCGCGTGAGGTCGGGGCTCTTGGTCGCGACCTCCGGACGCATCAGAATCTTGCGTGCGACGTCCACGGCCATCGCGCCATTCATCAGAAAGAGCGCCTGCTGCGGGACGATGCTGGTCGCGCGTTTCGAGTTCGGCATGTCCGGGTCGCTGAAATCAAACTGCGACATGAGCTCCGGCAGATTGCCGCGATCGATGTAGCCATAGACGCTGCGGCGGAAGCTGTATGGCTCGTCGGTCAGGTTGATCGGCTTACCGCCGACGGTGCGGTCGAGGTTGCCGCTGTAAACGAGGAGGCTGTCGCGCATCGCCTCGAATTCGAGACGGCGCACATTCGCGCGCCACATGAGACGGTTGCCGGGGTCGAGGTTCTCATATTCGGGGCGCGTGTGGCTGCTCTCCTGATAGACGCGCGAGGTGACGATGAACTTGTGCAGTTTCTTGAGGCTCCACCCGTTGTCCATGAACCAGTTTGCCAGGAAGTCGAACAGCTCGGGATGAACGGGCTTTTCGGACATGGTGCCGAGGTCGTCCGGACTCGGCACGAATCCTTCGCCGAAATGGTGCATCCAGACGCGATTGACGATCACGCGCGCGGTGAGGGGATTGTCTTTTGTCGCGATGCATTTGGCGAGTTCGAGGCGGCCGCTGCCCTCGGTGAACTCAATGGGCTTCCGATTCGGACTGAGAATTTCGAGGAAGCCGCGCGGGACGATTGCGCCCTTTGTCTGCGACTGGCCACGGATGAAAACCGGCGAGTTCACGGGCTTGGCTTTGTCTTGGACGACCATCGCGCGCGCGGGTGCTCCGGGGTGCGAGATTTCCAGCAGGTTGATGTCACCGAGGTTCAATCCCCTGCGGCCTGCGATTTTCCGGGGCAGATCCTTCACCGCGCTCTCAATCACCTCCTGCGTGATCATCGGTGCGGGGACGACCTCGAATGGCCCGCGCAGCAGATCAATCAGCGCGCTGTCGTAGCCCGGCACGTTCGGCGTCGTGGCAGCCTGCATCGCCGGGATGAATCCTTTCGCCTTCGGCGCGGCGCTGGCAAAAAGTTGCACATACACCTCGACCGCCTCGTCGAAAGTCTTCGGCTGCTTTTCGGTGATGGCTTTCTCCACCAATGGATTTGTCCCGGCTTGCATGCGGACGATCATCGTCTTCGCCATTTTACCGGCCTGGTCGCCGCCTTTTTCCCCGAGCTTCGCCTCGAGTTTCTGGGCCATCATTCCAGCATCCATCGCGGTCAACTTGCTCAATTTCGAGCCCCCGTTTTTATACGACATCAGCGGCCCCCAGACGGACTTGTTTTGCTGGATGTCGCGCGCGAGGAATTGAACCAGATCCCGATCCAGCTTGTAGCTGTCGATCATGTCCTTTTGCTGATCGTTGCCTTTGCCGCCTTTCCCGCGGCCGCCGCCTATGAGTGCGGCCCGGATGTAGGCACCAGAGTCGCGGTAGAATTCGGTCAATTGTCCGCCGATGAGGTCGTAATATTGGTTCCCGAGACTCTTCACGAGGGCCGCATACTTTTTCTCAAAATCCTGCCGCTGCTGCGGCGTGACCTTCGAGCCAATCAACGGTTTTTGATCCGGCTCGGTGATGCTCGAAAAGACGCCGTGCAGCGCGTAGTAATCCCGCGTCGGAATCGGATCGAACATGTGGTCGTGGCAGCGTGCGCACACGACCGTCAGGCCGAGGAAGCCCTTGCTCACGACATCAATGCGGTCGTTGATCACATCGTTCGCATTCTGGAAGCGCTCGCCGACGGTGAGAAATCCCAGCGCCGCAAGACGTGAATCATCGGGCTGGATTCCCGGGATTTTATCCGCGGCCAATTGCTCGGTGATGAAGTCCGTGTACGGCTTGTCCTCATTGAAAGCTCGCACGACGTAATCGCGATAGGTCCACGCGTCCGCATACCGATAGTCTTTGTTTCGCGCCGCATTCCGCGGCCCGCCGATGGTGTCCGCATAGCGCGCGGTATCGAGCCAGTGGCGCGCCCAGCGCTCCCCGTATGCGGGCGAGGCAAGCAGGCGATCCACGACTTTATCGAACGCATCGGGCGAACTGTCGTTCATGAACGCCTCGGTCTCCGCGTAAGTCGGCGGCAGACCGGTCAGATCGAAAGTGACGCGCCGCAGCAGCGTCTCGCGTTCCGCGTCCGGCGACGGCAGCATGCCGTTCGCCTCGAGTTTCTGCAGGATGAAGCTGTCAATCGGCGTCCGGTACCACTGCTGGTTTTTGTTGACGGGAAACGAGTATCTCCCCGGCTCGCGGAAGGCCCAGTGCGCCCGGGCGCTCTCCGTGAGGCCGCTGCGCTTGGCCTTGGTAGCCAGCAAGCGCGGATCGGGCGCGCCCATTTTGATCCACGCCACGATGTCCGCGATCTGGTTTTCAGCAAGCTTGCCGCCGCTGCTGGAAGGCGGCATCTGCGTGTCTTTGTCCGCGTACGTGATCGCCGTGTAGAGCGGTGATTTTTCCGGTTTTCCGGGCACGATGGCCGGACCCGCGTCGCCGCCCTTTTCCCAGCCGGGCTTGGTGTCGAGCGTCAGTCCGCCTTTCGATTTTCCACTCTCAGTCGAGTGGCACTTGTAGCAGTTGTCCGTGAGGATCGGGCGGATCTTGTTCTCGAAAAAATCCACCTGCTCCTTGGTGAGTTCGGCAGTGGCCGCCGCCCACGTCGGGGCGGACGAAATTGCGAGGATGCAAACAAGGAGGCGCGGGGAAATGCTCATGAAGGAAGCGATGGGGTTTGCTGCGAGGTTGGAAGCCTCACAACAGCGAATGTTACGCGAGAGATGGATACCACACCCCGCGCCGTCCTGAACAACTATCTTTCGGCTGCGCCAACCGACAGATCACCCCCAGCGCTCCATATTCCAACGTTCGCCCGCCTTACCAATTCGTCGGCTGGTAATCCTTCAGGAATTTCCCCCACACATGCTCGCCCGTGTTGAAGCCGGCGATGATCGGATCGACGATCCGCGCCGCGCCGTCCACGATGTCGAGCGGCGGATGGAAGCGGTGCTCCTTCACCTTGCGCTCGGCGATCTGCACCGGGTCCTCGTCCGTCACCCAGCCCGTGTCCACCGCGTTCATGTGGATGCCGTCGCCGTGGTAGTCGGCCGCGGCGGTGCGGGTCATCATGTTGAGCGCGGCCTTGGCCATGTTCGTGTGCGGATGCCGCGTGGTCTTGAACTTCCGGTAGAACTGCCCCTCCACGGCCGAGACGTTGACGATGTGCTTGTCGCGCCCGGGCGTCCGGAGCATGAGCGGCTTGAGCCGGGCGTTGAGCACGAAGGGCGCGACGGCGTTGACGAGCTGGACTTCCAGCAGTTCGACGGTCGGCACCTCGGCCATGAGGAACCGCCACGAGTTGCGGTCGCGCAGGTCGACCTGTTGCAAGTCCTGGTCGAGTCGGCCCTGCGGGAACAATCCCTTCTGCGCCTCCAGCTCATCCGGCAGCAGCGGCACCTGCGACAGCTCGGCGGCATGGGCAAGCCCGGCGAGCGCGGTGTTCACCCCGTAGCCGCCGACGTGAGGAGGCGGAACGGTCGCGCCAGGGGCGGACTCCGCCCCGTCACCTCGGCGGCTACCGCCCTCCGGCAGCAGATTGTAGCCGCGCAGGCCTTCGTAGGCGCCGAGCAGACGGCGGGCGTTCTCCGGCAAGGTGTCGAGCGACGCCGTCTCCAGCTCCATCATGTGCTGATAGAAATCGGGCGGACGCCGCACGGTCTGGCAGGCGTTGTTGACGATGAAATCAAGGCGGTTCCGCGTGGCCAGCAGATGGCGGCAGAAGGCTTCCACGCTCGGCGTGTGGCGCAGGTCCAGGCCGAAGATCTCCAGGCGATGGCCCCATTCGGCGAAGTCCGGCTCCATCGCGTAGCGCGCGGCGGAATCGCGCGGGAACCGCGTCGTGACGATCAACTGGCACCCGGCCCGCAGCAGCTTGATGCCGGATTGGTATCCGATCTTCACCCGGCCTCCGGTTAGCAGCGCGACGCGTCCGCGCAGGTCGGCGGACTCGGTGCGCTTGCGGAAGTTGAGTTCCGCGCAGGCCGGGCAGAGCTGGTCGTAGAAGTGGTGGATGACCTTGTAGTCCTTTTTGCAGATGTAGCAGTTCTGCGGCTCGACGACCTCGCGGAAGTCCGGGTTGTCCGTGACATCGACCTGCTCGAAGCCGGCGGGCGGGAGGAAATTCGGGGTGGTGAAGACAGGTTGGCTGCGGAGCTTGCGGATGCCGGTCTGGGTCAGAACCTCGTCGTCGCGGTCGCGTTTCTCGGCCTTCTGCATGCGGACCTTGGCCTTCACGAGGCGGCGGCGTTCGGCGGGATCGGGGCAGTAGATCTGCCCGGCGGCCTGGAGGAAGCGCGCGCGCTCCTCCTCGGTCAACACGGCCAGGATGGCGCGGTTGCGTGCGGCCTCTTCCAGCAATTCGACGGCGGCCTTCAGGCGCGCGCTCAACGATTCATCATTCATCACGGCTCAACTTCGTCGCCGCACGGAGGCGACAGCCCCGGCAGCGGCGGCGAGCATAGGCTTGGAAGCGGGTTCGTCGAGATGGGACGGCTGGGAGAATGACGAAGTGCGAAGGCCAAAGGCCAAAGGCCGAAGGGAATCTGAACTTGGTGTATCCGCGAAGGGTGCGAAGGAACGCGAAGAGGGGATTGCCGTTCGGGCTGTTGTGGTGGGAAGGGAAGCCATGAGGAAAGCGCCGGAGCACCGGCGCAGTCCAAGACCTGGCGGAAGCACGAGGCAGCATCCGATCTTCGCGGCAGCGTCTTGGACTGCGTGCGCTGCTGCGCCGCTTTTCCACCGCGCCCGAGATCACCCGGAGCGCCGGTCTCTGACCCGGCGTGTTCAGGCCGAGCAGGAGCTCGGCGCTCCGTGGCTTGGAAATTCTTCGCGTTCCTTCCCGGATAAACCACCTCCTGGCCGGGCGAGGACGCCCGGCCTACGAGAATCACCCATCCAACCGCTCGTCGAAGGACGGCAGGAACGCGGGCGATCTTCTCGCCTTCGCCGAGAGTTCGAAGGCATGGGCGAGGCCGATCAACTTTCCCTCGCTCCACGCGCGGCCGAAGAATGTCAGACCCATGGGCAATCCGAAGATCGTTCCCGCAGGCAGCGTGATCGCCGGATACCCCGCGACGGCCGCGTAGGACGAGCTGCCGCCGAGTCCGCGATCTCCCGAGAGCAGTTCGACCGCGTGCGCGGGGCCGGTCGTCGGGGCGACGAGGGCGTCGAGACGATGCTGGTCCATCACCGCGTCGATGCCGTCGTCGCGCGCCCACTTGCGGGCTTTGGCCACGGCTTCGAGATAACGCGTTTCGGTCAGCGGGCCTTTGGCTTCCGCTTCGATCAGCGTCTCCTGGCCGAAGAACTTAAGCTCGCGCTCCGGGTTTCGTTCGTTGAAGGCGATCAGTTCCGCCAACGACTTCACGGGCGCGGCATCGCCGAGCGAGGCGAAGTAGGCGTTCAAGCCCGCTTTGAACTCATAGAGCATCAGCTGGTATTCCGCGTCGCCCAAAGCCGTGCGCGCAGGAAGGCTCGCCGGATCGACCAGCTCCGCGCCCTGTTCTCGGAGGATCTTGAGCGCGGTTTCCATCACCACGTCGATGCGGCGATGCCAGCCGAAGAAGTTCCGGGCCACGCCAATGCGCGCGCCCTTCAACGCGGCAGGATCGAGGAAGCGGGTGAAGTCTTCCTTGGCCAGCTTTCCACCGGAGTTGGTGGACGCAGCATCCGCCTGATCGATGCCGGTCATCGCGCCGAACAATGCGGCCGCATCGGCCACCGTGCGGGTCATGGGCCCGGCCGTGTCCTGCGTGGACGAGATGGGGATGATGCCCGAGCGGCTGACGAGTCCGACGGTGGGCTTGAGGCCGACGATGCCGCAGTAGGACGCGGGCGAGACGATGGAACCATCCGTCTCCGTGCCGACGGCCACGCTGCATAGGTCCGCCGCCACGGCCGCGCCGGAACCTGCGCTGGAGCCTGACGTGCTGCGGTCGAGCATGTGCGGATTGCGCGTAAGCCCGCCGCGTCCGCTCCAGCCGGAGATGGAACGGTTGCCGCGGAAGTTGGCCCACTCGCTGAGGTTGGTCTTGCCCAGCAGCACGGCGCCGGCGGCGCGGAGCCGCGCGACGATGAACGCGTCCTTCGGCGCGATAGACCCGGCCAGGGCCAACGACCCCGCCGTGGTCTGCATGCGGTCGTGGGTGGCGATGTTGTCCTTGATGAGCACGGGCACGCCGTGGAGCGGACCGCGCGGGCCCTTGGTCCGGCGTTCGACATCGAGCGCGCGGGCAATGGCGACGGCCTCGGGGTTAAACTCGATGACGGAATTGAGGCGCGGTCCGTTGCGGTCGAGCTGGTCGATCCGGCGGAGGAAGTAGTTCGTCAGCTGCTCCGACGTGAGCGAGCCCGCCGCCATGCGCCGCTGGATCTCGGCCACGGAAAGCTCGGACAAGCTCGCTGAACTGCCGAGCGAGCCGCTGCGGCAACCAGCCAGTGACCCGACCGAAGCCGCCGCAAGCGAAGCGACACCGAGGTGTTGGAGGAACTGTCGTCGGTTCATGGCGTCTTTACTCCGGCCACGTTTTCTCCAGACACACGTCCGATTTGCCGTCGAATTCACGGACGGCGTATCGCTTTGAGAATTCCGCAATCGAACCGGGAGGATCTTCTCCGGCGATCATCATCATGCTGTTGCAGAAGTGATACGTGCTGTAGAGCCATTTGCCATTCGAGCCGTGAGCGAGAAACAGATGGTTAATGAAGCCGTTGTTGAACCCATGTCGCGACGCGAAAATCAGGTATTCTCCATTGGTCATTGCGAGCACCTTGTCACCAATCCACTGCGGACCGCCAAACTTGAGACCCAGGGCTTTGGTATCCTCCAATTCCCTCCCGATGGCTGCTGTGTCGGCCGCGAGCGCGTCCAGACGGGGAAGAGTGGCATCTTTCCATTGTGCCCGCGCCTTTTCACGCGAGCGCTTGTCGTAGTGGAGGAACACTAGGAATATCGCAACAAGGACTAGGAGAATCCCTGCCAACCACAGCCAAATCTTGCGGGCCATGGCGGCATTCAATCATCGCACCGGGACAAGTCGAGGCGGGGTTCCCGCTAGATGGCTAGGCAGTGTCTTCAAACATCGACCGAAGGTTCCAAGTGGTAGGGCGAAGGCTCCCGCCGAGCCGCCTGGAAACGACCCGCAAACACCGCCCGCCACGGCGGCCACTCGGGAAGGCCCCAAACCGGCGATGGGCTCCCCAGAATAGCCTGCCCGATCATCGAGAGCCACAAGGCGGCTCGGCGGGAGCCTTCGCCCTACCGCTCGCGACTTCGTCCCATGCCGCTGGCAAGCCGCCATGCTTTCTCGGCCTCAAGAGATGCCCCAATCAGTTTACATACGGCACCGTCCCGTTCGCATTCACCGTGTAGCCCCATTGGCGGATGTAGTCGGGGCCGGGCCGGAATTCGTCGCCGCGTTCCTTCAACTTGCGCGTGAGCAGCGCGTCCATCGTCGCCTGGGGTCCGGCCTGGGCCGCGAGGCCGACGAGGTTGTTCGTTTGATACGGATCGGTCGCGTTGTCGTAGAGCAGCCACGGGCCCTTCAGGTCGCGGACGTAGGTGAAGCGTTCGGTGCGGACGCCACGGTATTCGCGGCCGCCCACGCGGCGTTCCCATTCGCCGAAGGGCGAGGCGCAGAGGATGACGGTGGCGTTGTCGCCGGGGTTCTTGCCGCCGCGCAGGTGGCCGCTGTAGTCGAGGCCTTCGACGGTCCTCGGGATGGGCACCCCGGCGAGGCCGAGGAGCGTGGGCATGATGTCCTCGGAATTTATCGGCGCTTCCAACGAACGCGGTTTGGTTCCGAGACCCTTGGGCCAGCGGACGAGCATGGGCACGCGCACGGCTTCGTCGAACGGGCGCTGCTTCTTGAACTGGCCCTGCGAGCCGAGCATGTCGCCGTGGTCGGCGCTGAAGAGGAAGACGGTGTCGTCGGCCGCGCCGGATTCCTTGAGCGTGTCGAGGAGTTCGCCCATGGCGTCGTCGAGCGCGGTGCAATGGGCGTAGTAGCCGGCGAGGATCTTGCGCGTCTCGGCTTCGAGCGCGGGCGGAACGTTCGGGCGGAGCTTGAGCGTGGCGGGATCGTAGAGCGCGCGATACTTGGCCGGGGCGGTGAAGTAGGGATCGTGCGGCGGTCCCCAGGCGAGGAAGAGGACGAAGGGCTTGCCGGTCTGCGCGCGCGCTTTGACGAAGGCGCAGGCGTCCTTCGTCTGGGCAAACGTATCGTAGCCGGGCCACTTCAGCTTCTCCGGACCGTCGGCGTAGTAGAACGAGTTGGAGTAGGCGTGGGTGCATTCCAGCACCTTCCAGGAGTCGAAACCCTGGCGGCGCTCGGGCGGGATGTAGCTGGAGCGGCCGCTGCCATCGATGTGCCACTTGCCGATCATGGCGGTGTCGTAGCCGGAGGAACGGAGGACCTTGGCGATGGTGACGGCGTTGGTGTTCAGTTGGACGTCGTTGAGGAAAACGCCGTGGGTCAGCGGGCGCTGGCCGGTCATCAAGGACGCGCGGCAGGGCGAACAGACGGGCAGGCCGCTGACGGCGTTGACGAAGCGGACGCTTTCCGACGCGAGCTTGTCGAAGCGTGGCGTGCGGACGTTTGGATCGCCGGCGAAGCCGAAGGCCTGCGGGCGCCACTGGTCGGCGAGCACGACGACGATGTTGGGTTTCCGGTCGGCGGCGGCGGCAAAGCCGGACAGGACGAACAGCGAAACGACGGAGAGAAGCTGGGCGCGCGCGCGGGGTTTCATGCGGGTGACCCTTGCCTTGTCCTCCAAGCCGCCTGACACGGCGAGCGCAAACTCGGTCCAAGGAATGATTAGCCTGGCTTCGGAGCGCGCCATTCCGGGCCGCAGGACGTTCGCTTCTTTGGCGGGATTCCAATCTCCAGTCGTGGCGGTCCGCTGTAGGCCGGAAGGCCGCGTTCCTCAGCTTCGTTTGCTGCGATACCAGTTCTCGATAAAGAGGGTGATACGGGTTCCACCGTAGGCGCTCGGCAGGATGACCAACTGTGTCACGATCACGAACCAGAGCGGGTGAGACACTTTAACCAGTCCCCAAATGCTAAGAAGCTGGATAAGCAGCCCGACGACAAGAGCTGCTTTGATGCGTTGAGATCCGGCCAATTCGCAGCATACCCAGCCACCGGCCAAGGCTCCAAGTGATCGTGCCACCACAAACAGGAGGAGCTTGGGGATCGGCAGGTTTTTGATGAGGTCTTGCGCTACTGCGGAATCGTTTAGATCCAATCCCGGAGGAGGCGGGAAGATGAGCTGTGCGGCATATTCGATGGACCCAAGCATGACGAGGCCGATGAACAGGCCTACGACCACGCCGAGAACGTTCTTCAACATGGCTTGATCCTAGAGGAGCGACTGGTGCGCCGCGAACGATTTTGAAGCCTCCGTCACCCGGACCCGGGTTACCGGTAGATCGAAAACCCGAAGCGAATGGCGTCCGAGCGGCGGTTGTATTCCAGGAGGGTCTCGCCGTAGCCGACGAAATACTGGGCATGCAGATACATGCTGAGCCCGCGGCCCGACCGGCCGAAGAGCGGATAGCTCAGGTCCAGTTGGGCGCTGCCGTGGTCGAAGCTGTCCCCCGCCCTCCCCAGGACCGAGAGCTGCACGTGGTCCGGCCAGCCGATGGTGGCACGCATGTCGAAATGACCCCGGTAGTCGGCGATGTCGGGATTGTCGACCACGTCGAGGATATAGACCCATGCCCTCACTCCGAGGGATGCGTGGAAGGCGTTGCGGTCGCCGAAGAACAGCGTCGGCTGCACGTAGAGCATGTTGATGCTGCGCGAAGCAGGCGTGTCCTTGCCGTTGGACTCGTGCTGGTAGCCGGCCTGCAGGCCCATGTGGAACCAATGGGAGTCGTCCTTCTGCCCCGTGACATTGCGCCACCAGTAGTGGATCTCCGGTTTGTAGCTGGTATCGAGGAATGGAGATGAAGGGGCGAGCAGGTCCCAGAGCGACACCTGGGTGTAGGCGAGGTAGATGTTCGTCGCGTAGGACAGGTTGCGCGCCACCATGCCGAGCCCGGTGTCGTCCACGTCTAGAACCCGGTAACGGAGGCTGAACTGGAACTTGGCCGTCGGCGTTTCCGGGCCGGCGATGAAGTAGACCTGGTCGTAGCCGAAGAAGTGCCGGCGGAAATAGTCGTTGGCGTCGAAGGGAACCCGCGGCTGCTCCGCGGTTGCCTTCTCGGCCGCGGTCACCGGCTTCGGCACGGGCGTGAACATCGGGCTCTTCGGCGCGACGACCATCAGGCTCACCGAGCTGTTCGGCGGATTTGTCAGCATGACCTGGAGCGCCCCCTCGACCTGCACGGGCACGATGAATTCATACGGCACCCGCACAAACCCGCCCGCCGCCACCTGTCGGGTGTCGGGGTTCGCGCCCTCGGCCAGAGTCAGGTCGAACGGCACGCGCTGGCTTCCGGCGACGACGGTGGCGGAGAGCTTGCGGGTCACCGGATAATCCTCCGACGCATTGCCCGGATTGAGGATGTTGAACCAGACCGTCAGCTTCTGGCCGTTGGTCAGGACAGTGCTCGTGGTGGAGATCGTCGTGACGAGCTCCGACGACCGCGCCGAGAGCGCGAGGACAGCCAACAGGACGTGCGGCAGGAAGCGGAACCCAAACATGCGAGAAAAACCCATGCCTAAAGCCTAGAGGCTTTCGTAACGGCGGCACAAGGGGGGAACCGGTGGGAACGACCAAGCTCGAAGGCCAAAGCCCGAATGGGCTGCCGTCATTGCCGCAACGGGCGTTTTTTCTTCGGCTCGCGTTCCCACGGCGGGCTATTCAGGCTTCCCGCACATGATCATCAGCCGGACACCTTTGCGGATGAGCTTCGTCGGCGGCGGGAGCGACCTGCCGGTCTTCTACCGGCGCTTCGGCGGCGCGGTCGTCTCCACCGCCATCGACCGCTACGTCTACATCCAGGTGAACCCCAAGTTCGACGACCGCATCCGCGTGAGCTACTCGCGCACGGAAGAAGCGGGGAGCATCGAACGCATCAAACACCCGCTGGTCCGCGAAGCCATGAAGATGGCCGGGCCCAAGGGCGGCATCGAGATCACCAGCGTCGCCGACATCCCGGCCAAGGGCACGGGGCTTGGTTCCTCCAGCACCTTCACCATCGGCCTGCTCCACGCGCTCCACGCCTTCCAGGGCCGCCATGCCTCGGCCGAGACGCTGGCCCGGGAATCCTGCGAGATCGAGATCGGGCGTTGCGGTGAACCGATCGGCAAACAGGACCAATACGCCGCGGCCTACGGAGGCTTCAATTTCATCCGCTTCAACCCCGACGACACCGTCAGCGTCGACCCGATCATCTGCCGCCGCACGACGATCGCCGAACTGCAGGACCGCATCCTCGTCTTCTACACCGGCCTGACCCGCAGCGCCTCGTCGGTGCTGAAGAACCAGCAGGCCGCTGTGGCTTCGCAGAAGAAGAGGCAAAACACGATGCGCCGGATGGTAGACCTCGCCTTCAGCCTGAAGTCCGAGCTGGAGCGGAACAACCTCGACGCCTTCGGCGAGATCATCCACGAGAACTGGGAGCTCAAGCGCAGCCTGGCCGCGCAGATCAGCAACGACCGCATCGACGCGTGGTATGCGGCTGCGCGCAAGGCGGGCGCGACCGGCGGCAAGCTCCTCGGCGCGGGCAGCGGGGGCTTCATGATGTTCTACGCGCCACGGGACCGGCACGAGGCGATCACCCGGGCGTTGAAGGATCTCCGCAAGGTCGACTTCCGCTTCGAGTCGGCCGGGAGCCGGATCATTTTCGTGCACCAGTAACCTCAACCACTACGAAGGCCCCCATGAAGAAAATGAAACGAACGTTCCAAGTGATCTTGGTGCCGCATCCAGGTGGAGAGGCAAAAGTTCTGCAAGGTGCTACCTGTCCGTGGCCCAAAGATAACGAATGCAACAAAGGAAAACACGGCCGAAAATTTTTGCATGCTGAGGGAAAATGGCAGTCGAAAACCAACGGAAATGGGACCGGAGAACTGGTTTTCTGGGGTGAATACGAAGGCCCAACTGAAGTTGTCCCGCCACCCGCCAACTCCGCTGCTGGTGGACCTAAATATGTTCACCGCATCTCGAGGATAGATTCTGACGGCGTTGGAATGCTCAACACCGATCCGTGGGTGTTCTGGCCTGGGTTTATCTGGACGATTTGCAGACGCAAAATGGACGACTCCATAGATCTTCTCGAAAATGAATCCGGCAAGCTCCCTAAGATCGTCCTCTTCGGTTCGGTAGTTGCGGGCAATTGGGTCTTAGACACCGTCTTGGCTGTCAAAGGTGAATTGAGTTCGAAGACGCTCAGTTCCAACCGTGCTTTTCGATCAATGGTGATGAACCCGCTAAGCAGTCAGAATATCACACTGAGACCGATCGTTGGTCACACTTTTGAAGCACGCGAGTATCCATTTTCCTTTGTCCCAGCAATGCCAGTGAGAGACGGAGAAATCGTCGCCTTCGCACGCCCCAATATCAGCCGCTTGGTCGAAAAATTAATAAAGCAGAACGACTGCAATCCTGCATCTAGCAAGAACAGCCAATGCCTGACGAAGTGCTGGGCAGGCCAGACATTCTGGGAAGATCTACTGGCTACGGTTGAGAAGTCTAAACCGAGCCTTGTGTTGGCTACTAGCATCAGTTTCCCTCCGGCCAAGCTTGGATATCTTTAGGGAAGAAACAACCTGATTGCGCATGCCGGAACCATCGGTTCGCCTTGAAAGCTTCGTCACCTTCCGCCCTTTCGACGCCCGGCCTCTTCCAAAGCCAATCTTTGCAAGAGCGGAGCGGCTACTTTGAACTTAATTCCTGATCCAACCTCAAAAGCTGTCACGAGACCGGCATGCTGTGAATCGAACGGAGTTTCACTAGAGTTGGGAAAGCTATTCTGAATCTTCAACATCTCCACTTGGTTTGCCGTGAGTTTATGATTAAGCCTTGCTTCTTCCGTTACGGTTGTAGAGGGATCCGTCATTCGTTTCCACAGCCTTGAGTTTTCCTCTGCCCAAGGGTGAAGCTTTTTTTCGAGATCGAGTCGGTTCCGTTCTTGATGTGACAAAATTTTGTTGGTCAAGGCATTGATCTGATTGACGAGGTCACGCCCTTTCTCGGTCGCAACAAAGGCACGCACCTTGGTTTCCGCTTCTTGATCAAGTTTTCGGTCAACCTCTCGCTTGGCCTCAGTTACTTCTTTTTGGATGTCCAGCAACTGTTGCTGAAAGGCTTTGGATTCCTGCAGATCCCGCTTCTCTTGCTCGTAAGCTTTTACTCCCTCGGCGTTTTTTGACTTGGCTGTTTCCAAAGCCATTTCTCTCTGTCGTCTCTCTTGTTCCCGGCTCTCTAAAGCAAACTGCTTACTCAACTGCTTCAGTTCCGAGAGGTTCGAAATCACCCAGTATAGGCCTGTGGGCTCAGCGAGGTAGGTTCCAACCCCCGGTTTCTCATTAAACGCCAAATACGCTCCACCCAAATCATCCCGCCAGTGTGTGTCTGTGGGATCTATAACGGCGCCAAGTGCACCCCGATATGCCTGTGCTGCCTTGGCGAAGCTATCCCGTTCCGACCTTGCGTTCCTCGGGTCCGGATGTTTCTCCAATTTCTTGGAGAAAGCGTCGTAATCACGAAGCAAATCCACCAGTTTGGACACTTCTTGATCATCTTTAAGATTTATCTTCGCTCTGGGAATTCCACGACTGGCTTTGAAATTAGACCAATAGACCAATTCGCTTTCTCTCAGCAGAACCGTCATTCGTCTGTCTTCAGTCTCAATCCGATCAGACTCGTCGGTTGGCTCGATTTGGACCTCAAAACCGATTCCGTCCGCAGGAATCACCTTTGACACGATCCGCCAGCCAGGCCCTGCGCTTTCGGCAGCAGTAAGTGCCGAAACGGACAGCACGATAATTGAACAGAGCATGGCTATCAATTTTCGAACCAGCCTCAGTGAATACATATGATAACCGTGGGGAAAAACTCGGACCGAAGCAAGTGGCGATCACCCGGGCCTTGAAGGACCTCCGTAAAGTCGACTTCCGCTTCGAGTCCAGCGGCAGCCGGATCATCTTCGTGCACCAGTGAACTGAAAACGCACTTACGGCCGCACCCGGACAGGTCCGGGCGGCGAGGTGCTCTTCTTGGGCGGCTTGTTCGTCGCGATCGGCTTGAACGCGGAGCGCAGCAGCCAGTGGCGCTGGAGGCCGAGGATGAAGTTGTCCGAGTTGGTCACGATCTGCGTGATCGAGGACAGCATGTTCGAGTTGGCCTGAACCTGGACGTTGAGGTTCGAAGTGATGCCGGCGATGCCTTCGAGCGACCGGTTCAACGTCTGCAGGTTCGTGTTCGCCGTCGCGAGGACGTCGTTGGCCGTGCCGAGGGCGACGTTGGCGGAACCGAAGGTGCGGTCGAGCTGGCCGTTGATGTTCGAGGTGATGAGCCATTCGCCGAGCGAACCCTGGCCGTTGGTCAGGTTGGCGGTGATGACGGCGGCATTGGCGAGGATCTGGGCGAGGTTGGTCGTCGACGCGGCGAGATTGGTCACGGCGGGCCGGGCGTCGGCCAACATGGCGTCGAGGCGTTCGGTGGCGGAAGCGGCGTTGGCGAGGATCGTCTTGAGCTGGTTCGTCAGCGAAAGGAACGACGGCAATGCGCCTTCGACGACGTCGCCGATCTGTTCCAGACGTTCGCCGATGGGGCGGGATTCGATGGAGTCGATCCAGTAGGCCTTGCCGGGTTGACGGCGGACGTAGAACTGCGGGGCGTTCGACTTCACGGTGTCCTGAAGATCGTAGAGCCCCTTCTGCGCGAGGACCCCGACACGGAACGCATCCACCGTCCGGCCCGTCTTGAGCGTCTCGGCCGCGACCAGCTGGTTGGTGATCTCCGTGTAACCCGCCTTCAGGAGCTTGTGGTCCAGCACCAGGATCTCCCCTCCGGCCTTCTGCGACACGGTGGCCAGGGCCCAGTATTCGGCTCCCTTCGTGACTTCCAGAACACGGCCGCCGAGGAGGTCGCCGGACACGACCTTCACCTTCGAGTCGGTCCAGATGTAGCCGAAGTTCGGCTCACGCACGTTGAAGAACACGGTCACACCGATCGTGGCGGACGGTTCGTTCGGAACGATGGCGGTGATCTCGCCGGCATCGAATCCCATCAGCTTCACCTTGGATCCGACGCTCAGTCCGGCCGCATTGTTGACCCCGGTGCTGTATTCCACCTTCGCGTCGAACCACCCCTTCTTCTTTGCCATGTGGCGGACGTAGTAGCCGAACCCGACGACGAGCAGCAGCGTCGCCACGGTGACGAAGACGCCGACGAGCCGCTCGACCTTGCCGAGCCGCGTTCGGAGCTGAGGGGTGAGATCCTGCAATGCCATGGTTGGGAATGTGGGGCCGGTTTCGGGTTCGCGTCAGTTCTTCGGCCGGGTGAAACGTCCGCCACCGCCGACGGCATCGTGATCCGGCGCGGCCGGATCCGCCACCGTTTCCCAGCGGCCCCCGTTGACCCGGGCAAACTGCGACGCCACTCCAAGCCAGGGCGTCAGGGAATCGCCGCCGACGACCACCGCCACCGGCGGACGTCCTTCGAGGCCGGCAACCAGCTCGGACAGGAACTCGAGCCACCATCCGCGATGCGAAAAATCGAGCGCCGAGAAAGGACGGTCGAGGAAGAGCACCTCGGGCTGCAGGGCAAGCGAACGCGCCAGCGCGGTCCGCTGTTGCCAGACAAGCGGCAATGCGACCGCAGGGCGATTCAGCCACGGCCTAAGCCCCAGCAGGTCGGCGAGTTTCTCCGCCCGGGCTTCCGCCTCGGCGACGGGCAGGTCGAGATGGTAGCGGAGCGGAACAGCGATGTTGCCGAGGACCGATTGGTCGCGGAACAGCCGGCCGCCATGCGAAAAAACCAGCCCGACCCGGCGGCGGGTTTCGAGCAGTTCGGCTTCGTCGACATCCGCGGCCGCGTCGTGGCCGAAGAGACGGAGGTTGCCCGATGCCGGTCTGGACAAGCCGGCCGCAGTCGGCAGCAGGCAGCTGTCACCGGCCGTCGGCAGGCCGCCCACCGCCCAGAACTGGCCGGGGCCGATCGTCCAATTCACGCCCTCCACCTCGGGCGCGTCCGGCACACCCGGCGGCGCCGCGGTCACGTCCACGAGTTCGACGAGCGGCGCGATGGATTTGGGTGGTTCGGCGGGCATGGGTTCAGATCAGCAGGTAGACGACAAGGAACACCGCGTCGAGGACGCCGCAGACCACGACGCTTTCCCCCACGGCCCGGGCGGTGGCCGTCGGGACGTCCTCCAGCCGCAGCGGTTTTGCCAATCCCTGGAACGACGTTATCACCGCGATGCCCGCGCCGAACGACAGGGTCTTCAAGGCCAGCAGCACGAAGTCCTGCCACAGCAACGCCCCGGCCAATTGTCCGAAGTAATCCCCAAGCGACATCGGCACGTCCTGGAGAAAGGCGAACAGCCACCCGCTGAGGATCGCCACGACGATCAGGTAGACCGTCAGGCCGAAGATCGAGACAGCCATCCCGATGACGCGCGGCACGACGAGGTAATGCACCGGATCGATCCCGAGGGACTCCAACGCCTCCACCTCGCCCAACGCCCGGGCGGTGCCGAGCTCGACGACATTGGCGGCGCCGGCGCGGGCCAGCACCAGCAGTGCGGCGATGAGGGGGCCGAGTTCGCGCACGACGACGCTGACCATGACCATGCCCCCGTAGTTCTGCGCGCCCACCCTGGTCAGCAGCGACACCGTCTGCCCGATGATGACCAGGCCCAAAGCAAGGCCGATGAAGCATATCATCGGCAGCAACCGGATGCCGCACCGGTAGATCTCGTGCCGGATCATCGGCCGGGTCAACGACCGCGCGTGGCCGAACTTGGTGGCGATCGCGCCAAAGGTGATGAGGGCGAAGGCGCCGAGATCGCGGATCGTTTCCTGCCAGCCGATCACCGAGTGGCCGGCGCGGCTCAAAAGCGCGCGGGGCAAACGCCGCACCGTGCCCGGCAAAGCGGGAAGGCTCACGGCGGATGGGACATTGTCGGCCACGCGCCGACGTTAACCCGAGATCCGTTCGGGGGAAGAGACTTCATCGCGCCTTCCGTAGGCCGGGCGTCCGCTCGCGGCCTACGAGACAACCCAAGACTCCGCACTGGCCAGCCGAACCAGTGTCCGCTCAACTCTCGGCCTCACGTATGAAGAAACTGATGCGCGTCGGAATCATTGGCGGGGGGCTCATGGGCCGCGAGGCGGCGAGCGCCTTCGCCCGCTGGTTTGTCCTCCAGAATTTTCCGGTCAAGGTCGAGCTGACCGCCGTCTGCGATCTCCAGGAATCGTTGCTCGAATGGTTCCGCCAGATTCCAACCGTCAAGCTGCTGACCAAGGACAGCGCCGAACTCCTGCGTTCACCCGATGTCGACGTCGTCTACGTCGCCGTGCCGCACAACCTGCATGAGAAGATCTATCTCCAGGTGCTCGCGGCCGGAAAGGATCTGCTGGCCGAGAAACCCTTCGGCATCGACCTCGCCGCCGCGCGCAAGATCGAGGATGCGGCCAAGGCTTCCGGTCGTTTCGTCCGTTGCAGCTCGGAGTTTCCCTTCCTGCCCGGCCCGCAGCGCGTCGTCGCCGCCGCTTCGGCTGAGAACATTTCCAAGCTTGGCAAGGTTCTCGAGATCAACGCCGGCTTCTGGCACGCGAGCGATCTCGACCCGACCAAGCCGATCAACTGGAAACGCCAGAACCAGTTCTGCGGCGAGATCGGCGTCATGGGCGACCTCGGCATGCACGCCGTCCACATCCCGGCGCGCCTCGGCTGGAAACCCAAACGCGTCCACGCCCAGCTCCTGAAGATCTACACCGAGCGTCCCGACGGCAAAGGCGGCCTGGCCGCATGCGACACGTGGGACAACGCCATCCTCCACTGCGACGTCGACGTGGCCGGCCAGTCCGACATCCCGATGCGTCTGGAGATGAAACGCCTCGCTCCCGGAGCCACGAACACCTGGTGGATCGAAGTGCTCGGCACCGACGGCGGCGTGCGCTTCAGCACGGCGGAGCCGAAGTCGCTCTGGACATTCGTGCGCGGCAAGGAACAGCTCTGGCAGCGCACGGACCTCGGCCACGGCATGCCCTTCCCTGTCATCACCGGCGGCATCTTCGAGGCCGGATTCCCCGATTGTTTCCTCCAGATGTGGGCGGCCTATGCGGCGGAATGGGCCGGAGAACTCGACGGCAAATTCGGCTGCGTCACCCCCGCCGAAGCCGTCCTGAGCCACGAACTCTTCGCCGCGTCGCTCAAGTCGCATCTGACCAAGACGGTGGTGGAACTGTAATGCGGTTGAAGGTAGGGCGGGCTTCCAGCCTGCCCCCGTGCTGACCAGGGTTCACGGATCGTCCGGCACCCTGATCCGCCCGCACCGTTTGGTTCGATGTCGTGAGCGACTTGGGCAGGCAAGATGCACTGCCTTACTATGACCCAGCCGCTGCGCAGCCCCCTGCTGCACTGCATCGTTCCGCTGATCTTGTAGGCCCGGTCCCCTGACCGGGCGTTCTTTTGCGGGCTGCTAGGAAGTCCTGGAATCGCGCCTGCCTGTGAATTCACCTTCATCCTCCTTCTCGACACGGGGCGGGTTCGTTAGCCTTTCCCTCCAGTGAAGGCTCCGGTGAATCCACCCATCCCAAAACTCATGAAAGCGGCCGTCTACCGCGGCCGGAACGACATCCGCATCGAGGAAATCCCCGTCCCGCCGGTCAAAGCCGGCCAGGTCCTCGTCAAGGTCGCCGTTTGCGGGGTTTGCCCCACGGACATCAAGAAGATCCAGACCGGTTCCGTGCCGCCGCCTAGGATCTTTGGCCATGAAACCGCCGGGACGATCGTCCGATTGGGCCGGGGCGTCCGTGGCTTTCAGGTCGGCGACCGCGTCGGGCTGCACCACCATGTTCCCTGTAGGAAGTGCCACTATTGCCGGCATCACTCCTACGCCCAGTGCCTCCAATACAAGAAGACCGGCATCACCGCAGGCTTTGAACCGGCCGGCGGTGGTTATGCCGAATACGTCTGCGTCTCCGACTTTTGCCTGCCGGGCATCGTCAAGATCCCGAAGGTCGCGTCGTTCATCCAGGGAGCCATGCTGGAACCGGTCAACACGGTCATCAAAGGCGTCGCCCAACTCGGCCTGCGCCGGGGCGACGTCGTCGCGGTCTACGGCCAGGGCCCGATCGGGCTTCTCTTTACGAGGATTCTGTTCCGACTTGGGATCAAGGTGCTCGCGGCTGATCTGATTCCGGAACGCCTGGCCTTTGGTCGACGTTTCGGCGCCAAGTGGGTTGGACAGCCTGGAGAACTTCCAACCGCCGCGCTAGACACCGGCCCCATCGACGCGGCTGTGGTGACGGTTCCGGTCGATGCGGCCGTCCAAGAAGCCCATTCCCTAATTCGCGGAGCCGGGCGGGTCCTGGTCTTTGGCCATACCATGAGGGGCCGAGTGACGGGATTGGATCTGGGAGCCGTTTGCGTCGATGAGAAAGCCATCGTTGGTAGCTATTCCTCCGACATCCGCCTGCAACCCGCTTCGGCGCGCTTTTGCTTTCGGGAAGGGCGTTTCCTGCGCGAATTGATCACGGAAACCTATCCCCTGCTCCAGACGGCCGACGCCATCGCGGCTGTTTCCCATCCCACCGGCACCCGCCTCAAAGTGATGGTCGCCCCGTAGGCCGGGCATGGCTGAAGCCCCGCCAGTCGGGTTCATCCGCGAAGGGCCGCCAAGGGACGCGAAGGGATAAACCGCAGACGACGCGGACCAGACAGAGGGGCGAGGAAGTTCTGCGACGGTCGATCCAGCCTGTCCGCATTGCCGCCTTCACAGACAAATTCTTCGTGAACCTCAAGGGGCTCGGCAGGAGCCATCGCCCTACCAGTCTTGGTGCTCTTTGTGATCTTCGTGGAGGAATCCGTCCAAACAGCGGTAGGGCGTGCCGCGTGGCAACACATCCGGCAAGGCCGCCTTGGGACACTTGGCCCCGGCCGCGATTCCGACGGGCGATCCTTCCTTCCAGCCTTCGCGTTCTTCGCGCCCTTCGCGGATGAATCCCCGTCCCCGGGCCGTCCGATCGGCTCACGCAATCGCGGTTCTTCGCCCCGGATTCGACGGTTTCAATGCCTTCCCGTTCGTCCAGTCCGCGCAAATCCGCTCTGGCCATGAATCCCCAAGTCCGGGGTGGCCTGAAAAACGCTTAACAAATACCGGCCGGAGTCGATAGTGAGAACGCGGCTCGGCCATGACACGAAGAGTGAACATTTTTCATTCAGGAACCAAAAAACCCGTTGACGCTGGAATGAGCGTCTGGTTCCTTAATTGCACACACGGAAAAGGCCCCTAACCCATGAATACAAAAACCCTCCTCCTCCTCGGCGCACTCGGAGCTGCAGGAATGACGTCAGCGGTCGCCCAGACCAACGTCTATTCCGTCAATGCAGTCGGATATGTTAACAAGACGATCCCGACCGGATTTTCTCTAATAGCGAATCCCCTTAAATCGACAAATGACACCGTCGCAAATGTTATCAAAGGGGCTCCTGACGGCACGGCTGTATTCAAGTGGACTGGTTCAGGATATTCAGGACTGACCTACTCGATTGGTGATGGAGGCTGGGTTAATAACAACTTTGTCTTGGCTGATTTGCCGCTAGCTCCGGGAGAAGGGTTGTTCATTGTTCCGCCTTCTCAATTCACCTTGACCTTCGTGGGTGATGTTATGCAGGGAAATCTTACCAACTCGCTTCCCACTGGATTCTCGATTAGAAGCTCCCAAGTTCCGCAGGCTGGAGGGATTGTGTCCGCCCTAGGTTTTACGCCGACAATCGGCGATGTCGTGTTTCGCTACAGCGGAGGTTACGTCGGGGCTACCTTCGTCGGTGGGGGTAACTGGGAGGATTCCAATTTGAATCCCGTCTCTGAACCTGTCTTGGCTGTTGCTGAATCGGTGTTTATTGTGAAAAACGCGCCAGGGCTTTGGGTTCGAAGTTTCTCCGTAAATAACTAAATCTCCCAACTGACATACCATGATCAAACCAATTATCACCACAGCGCTTGCTTTGGGTTTCTGCTTAAGCGCAGCTGCTCAAGGTAGTTTCAAGGTTCAGACCTCAATCACTACTCAAGGCATTCAATCTGCTGGCTCGAATCCAGTCACTCCATCCTACGTTTCGGGGTCAGGATTTTTTGTCACTGTATTAGTCAACGGCACGGTTCGGTTCGATTCTCAGCCTGCTGTCTTCGCCACATTTGGACGTATCAACAACCAAACCGCCGTCGTCACCCCTGGAGTTGCTGGCGGACTAAATGCTAATTTCGAAGTCCGCGTTTGGACTGGGGCTGCATCTTACGTTGCTGCTCAAACCACCCCTGGTGCTAGTCGTGGAACCTCTGGCGTATTTTCGCAGCTTGTCGGCGGCGATGATGGAACCGGGAATTCCACTCCTGTTCTAGCCATGACTTCAATGCCCGGATTCACCTTAGTCGCGGCAGTTCCTGAACCTTCATCTATCGCTCTGGCTGGTCTCGGCCTTGGTGGTTTGGTCCTCGCCCGCCGCAGCAAGAAGGCCTAAGTTCCTTTCTCCTCTCATAAGCCGCCCAGAAATGGGCGGCTTTTTTATTGCCCTAGTTGCTGCACTCTGGCACTTCTCTCCGCCCCGTTTGGCGCGTTCGTCTATCGGTTAGGACACGGCCCTCTCAAGGCCGGGAGGCGGGTTCGATTCCCGCACGCGCTACCATTTCTTTCCGCCCGTTTCGCGCCGGTAGGGCGTGCCCGTGGGGCAACACCTCCCATCGAGCCGCCTTTCGGCAAAGTTCTGACAACCCGGTCCCAGCGGCAATTCCGACGGACGATCGGCATCGGCAGCCTTGCCGCCCTAACAGTGAACCATTTCGGCAACATCAAGGCGGCTCGGCGTGAGCCATCGCCCTACCACCCTTCGCGTTCTTCGCGCCCTTCGCGGATGAATCCGTTCCGAACATTCCCATCAGTCCGTCAAAGAACGCCCGGTCAGGGGACCGGGCCTACAAGAACAGGGAGATTTCCGTAGGGTGTTGTAGGCCGCGTGCCCTCACGCGGCTTGGGGTGATGGGATTCGCGAACTGATCGTTGAGCTGTTTCTCTTCGCAGACTCGACATCCTCCCGGGAAGGCGATAATCGCGACGTTGATGACGCCCCCGTTGCAGCCGGTCGCTTTCCGTGACGCGGGGCCGCGCTTCCCTTGCAACCTTCCACTTCGTCGGTGGCATCGGCATCCATTCAGTCTTCCGCGCATCTCCCTCGTATTGGCTTCCATCCTCGTCGCCCTGTCCGCGAGCGCCGATGTCGGCGTGATGGCTTGGGGAAGCGGCAATGGAACCAACATGCCGACGGGTCTGACCAACGTGGTTTCCGTCTCGGCCGGATCCAGCCACGCCGTGGCGTTGAAAACCGATGGAACGGTCGTCGCGTGGGGCATCGGCGTCACCGGTCAGACGAACGTGCCGTCCGGATTGACGAACGTGGTCGCCATATCCTGCGGCGGAAACCACACGCTTGCGCTGCGCGGCGACGGTTCTGTGGTTGCGTGGGGTGCGAACGGGTCGCAGCAGACGAATGTTCCCGCCGGTTTGAGCAACGTGATCGCCGTGGCCGGTGGCCTCAACCACAGCCTGGCTTTGAAAGCCGACGGGACGGTGACGGGCTGGGGGCTCAACACGTCCGGTCAGGCGGCCGCTCCGGCCGGAGCGAGCAACGTGATCGCCATTTCGGCCGGCGGAAACCACAGCATGGCGTTGCGCGGTGATGGTGGAGTGGTCGTCTGGGGCAGCAATGGCTCCGGGCAACGCACGGTTCCTGCCAGCCTCAGCAACGCCGTGGCCGTCGCCGTAGCTGCGGGACAGAACCACAGCGTGGCGTTGCGGCAGGACGGCATCGTCGTCGCGTGGGGGAGCAGCAGTTCCGGCCAGACCGGCGTGCCGGGTAGTTTGACGAACGCCGTCGGGATTACGGCTGGCTTGAATCATAGTCTCGCCCTGAGGAGCGATGGGATGGTTGTCGCGTGGGGCCTCAACACTTCAGGCCAATCAACCATTGCGCCGGGCCTTACCAATGTGGTGTCCATGGCCGGCGGCGATGCGTTCAGCCTAGCCTTGTCAGGGACGCTGGCGCCCTTCCAAACGCGACCGGTTTTGCCCCACTCGATCATCGCCGGTTTCGACAAAACCCTTTCCGCTGCCGCATCCGCCAGCCGACCCGTTTCCTATCAATGGAAGCGCGGGGGAATCGATGTTCCGGGGGCGACCAACGCGGTGTTTGTCCTCACCAACGTGGCGTCTGGCGACGGGGCGATCTATTCCGTGTTCGTCAGCAACGCATGGGGCACCGCCGCGAGCGCGGAGGCGTTGTTGACGGTGGTGCCCCTGATTTTTGACAGCCATCCGCAGCCCCAGACGGTGTTCCGTGGCGCGACGGTGAATCTCGGCGCCAGCATCCGCAGCGCGTTGCCGTTGTCGTATCAGTGGCAGGTGGATGGATCCCCGCTCCCGGGAGTCGCGACCAATCCCCTCGTCTTTGTGGATGTCGGATTGGCGAGGGCTGGGACCTACACTCTGATCGCAAACAACGATGCGGGTTCCGCGGCCAGTCTTCCAGGGACGCTGAAGGTGGTCCCGCTGGCGGCGTGGGGCGACAACACTCTTGGCCAGACCAATGTCCCGGCCGGCCTGGGCGACATCGTCGCGGTCTCGGGCGGGAATTTCCACAGCCTCGCCCTGCAGACTGATGGCCGCGTGGTGGCGTGGGGCAGCGGGCTGGCGACGAATGTTCCGCCCGGGTTGACCGGTGTCGTGGCGTTGGCCGCCGGCGGTTCACACAGCGTCGCCGTGCGGGCCGACGGATCCGTGATCGCGTGGGGCGGCGGTCCGGCGACCAATGTCCCGGCGGCGCTCAGCAACGTTTTGACGGTGGCCGCCGGAGAGAATCACGGCATCGCCCTGCGGGCCGATGGGACCGTGGCCGCCTGGGGCACCAACGCCAACGGGGAGGCTGCGGTGCCGGGCGGTTTGAGCAACGTGGTGGCGATCGCCGCCGGCGGCAGCAACAGCCTCGCGCTCCGGGTTGACGGGACCATTGTGGCGTGGGGTGCAGGCGCGGCCACCAACGTGCAGGCCGGTCTTGGCGTTGTCATGGCCCTGGCAACGGGCGGCGGCCATGGCGTGGCCGTGCGGACAAATGGCACGGTCGTCGCGTGGGGCGACAATGCGTTCGGCCAGACGAACGTGCCGGCCGGTCTGACGAACGTCGTCGCCGTGGCCGCCGGTGGAAATCATACGCTGGCGTTGCGGGCCGATGGTTCGTGGCTGGGCTGGGGCAAGGGCGCCAACGGCCAGACCAATGCGGTCGCCGGCCTGACGAACGTCACGGCGATTGCCGCCGGGGGAAACCACAGCCTTGCGATTCCGGGCGGCATCCTGCCGTTTCTCACGAGGACCATTCCCGGGCAGACCGTTCCCTTTGGGCTCGGTGCGACCTTCACCGCGAACTTTATAGCGAGTCCGCCGGTCCTCTTCCAATGGCAGTTGAACGGCACCAACCTGCCGGGCGCGACCGCGAGGACGCTGGTCTTGACCAATCTCGTCCTTGGCCAGTCGGGCACCTACTCGGTCGTCATCAGCAACCGTTTCGGGACGATCGCGAGTCCCGGAAGCGTCCTGGGCGTGGTGCCCCTCATCTTCGACAAGGATCTCCAGAGCCAGACGATCTTCCTCGGCGGTTCGGTGTTCATGTCCGTCAGTTCCCAGAGCGCCCTGTCGGTGACCTATCAATGGCGGCTTTCCGCGACCAACCTGTCGGGCGTGACCGGCGATTCCCTGACGCTGACCAACGTGGCCTACGGACAGGCGGGCAGCTATACGGTCGTCGCAAGCAACAGCGCCGGGGCCGTTGTCAGCGCCAAGGGCGTGCTGGCGGTCGTGCCTCTCGCCGCCTGGGGCCGCAACTCCAACGGCACCACCACCGTCCCGGGCGGACTCAGCAACGTGGTCGCGGTCGCGGGTGGCAGCACCCACACGCTCGCGCTCAAGTCCGACGGCACCGTGGCCGCGTGGGGCAGCGGCGCGGCGACCAACGTTCCGGCGGCCCTTGGCAACGTCATGGCGCTCGCCAGCGGGCCACACCACGCATTGGCGCTGCGCACCAACGGCCTCATCGCGGCCTGGGGCTCCAATACATTCGGCCAGGCGACCGTGCCGGCCGGCGCGACCAACGCCGCGGCGCTCGCGTGCGGGGATTTTCATGGGCTCGCCCTGAAGGTCGATGGCTCCGTCGTGGCCTGGGGTTTGAACACGTCCGGCCAGACGAACGTCCCCGCCACGCTGAGCAACGTGGTCGCGGTCGCGGCCGGCCGTGATTTCAGCATCGCGCTTCGCGCCGACGGGTCCTCCGTGGCTTGGGGCGGCAACACCTGGGGCCAGACGAACATCCCGCCCGGCCTGAGCAACGTGGTCGCCTTGTCCGCCGCCGCATCACGCGTTCTTGCGTTGCGGAACGACGGCACCGTCACCGCGTGGGGACAGTTCTCCCAGGCCGACTTGGACGTGGCTTCTAGCCTCAGCAACGTCGTCGCGCTCTCGGCGGGTGAGGACTGCAATCTGGCCCTGCGAGGCGACGGCACGGTCGTCGCCTGGGGCGACAATTCTTCGGGCCAGACCAACGTGCCTTCGTGGGTCACGCGGGTGGGCGGCATCGGCTCCGGCTCGGCCCACAATCTGGCCGCGCCCGCCATCGGCGCGCCCTTCGTCACGACACGGCTCGCCACCCGGCGGGCTGCGCCCGGTGACACCGTGTTCTTCCGCGTGGAGGCGAACGGGGAACGACCGCTCCGCTACCAATGGAGGTTCAAGAGCCTTGAACTTCCGGGCCGCACCAACTCCGTCCTGCAGCTGGCCGGCATTGGACTCGTGGATGAAGGCGACTACTCCGTCACGGTCAGCAATTCCCTCGGCGTCGCCGGCGTTCCCTCCGGACGGTTGCTCGTGCCGAAGCCGGTCTTCCAAACGGTCCTGGACAACAACCTCGTCTGGAGCACGGGCGGGACCAATGGGTGGTTCGGCACTTCGGCGCCGACGCACGACGGCCTTTGCGCCGCACAGAGCGGTTCCATCACCAACAGCCAGGAGACCTGGCTGCAGACGTCGGTGAACGGGCCCGGTCGCCTGACCTTCTGGCGGAAGATCTCGTCCGAGCCGGACTACGATTTCCTGGAGCTCTACATCGACGGCGTTCTCCAACCGGGACGGATCTCCGGCGAAGTCGATTGGCAGAAGCAGACCAACACGATTCCTGCCGGAATCCACACGTTGCGCTGGCGTTACCAGAAAGACATCGCCGACAGCGGCGGCGCGGATGCGGCGTGGCTTGACGAAGTGGTGTTCACTGCGCTGGTCCCGTTTCAACCGGCCGGCGAAGGCGGGACATCCATTTCGAACGGGATGTTTTCCATGAAGCTCCTGGGATCGGCCGGATCGGTGCTCGTCGTGGAAAACTCCTTCAACCTGGTCGATTGGTTTCCGTTGCGCACCAACCTCGTGCCCGCCGGCGGACTGGAATTCTCCATCCCCATCGGCACGAACGACCAGCAGTTCTTCCGCGCGTGGTCGGAGCCGTGACGGGTTGCCTGGCGTGGCGCGCCGGTCGGCGGGCCGTCGGAATTTTACCGATGGCGAAGGTCGGGTATTGATCGCCTGCGGGATTCTGGGACAACAGGCGCCGGAAGGATCTATCACCCGCAAAATCCATGAACTGGTTCTACATCGCGAACACCGAACAGAAGGGCCCAGTCACCGACGACGAGTTGGCCGTGCTGGTGGAGACCGGAGTTGTCACCGCCGAGACGCAGGTCTGGCGGGAGGGCTTCGCGGAATGGAAACTCTACGGCGACGTGGCGACGGCTCCGGCGGTCGCGCCCTCAGGCGGCCTCGCATTGGGGCTGGCCGGCGGCACCTGTTCCGAATGCGGCCAATCGTTCGCGCACGAGGATCTGGTCAAGATCGGCGGGCGTGCCGTGTGCGGTGCGTGCAAGCCGACCATGGTTCAGCAGATCAAGGAGGGGGTTTCTTCGGATTCGGCTGCGGAGGAGATTCGCAGAGAGCACCTCAAACACGAAGCGGCTGTCAGATCCGTGGGATCCCTCTACATGCTCGGCGGCGGTTTCCTTGTTCTGTCGGGTGTGGTCAACCTCTTTGCTCTCACGAAGACCGCTGGCGGCGGTCGCCCTGACATGGTCTCAGCAATATTGGCCACACTGATTGTCTTGGTTTTCGCCGCGGGATATTTGTGGCTCGGCTTCAGCCTTCGAAAGCTCAAGCGAGGAGCAAAGATCCCGGCGGCGGTCCTCACCGTGTTGGGACTGCTCTCGGGATTGGTTGTGGGTGTAGGCGCGATCGCCGCAGTGGCTCTCACTGGCCAGGGACAGCTATTTGCCCTGCTCGCGTTCATTCCCCCGGCTGTTTGCTGCTACATCCTGTATCTGCTGTTTTCTCGGAAGGGGACGATGGTTTTCTCCGACCGCTACGCGTTGGTGGTTGAGCAGACGCCGCACATTAAATACAGGATGTGGATCGTGTTGAAGATCGTGCTCATCTTGGTTGGTGTCCTTTTCGGCCTCGGACTATTGGCCGCGCTGCTCGGGTCTCGCTCTGGCGGCAACTAGGCGCGATTGAAAACGCAAAAGGGTCCAAGCGCTTGCTTGGACCCTTTTCGTTTTCCAACGGGATGCCCCGTGGGCCTACCACCCGCGCTCGATGCTGCGGCGCTGCCAGAGGAACTCGAACATGTTGCCCTCGTGGGGCTGGTCCCAGGAGATCTTCATGGTGGAGACGGGGCCGATGTTCAGGCGGTCGATCTCGCCGAAGGCGTAGAGCTGTTCGATGAATGCGGCGTCCTTGGTGATGGCGGAGCAGGCGAGCGTGTAGCCGATGTGCTTGAGCATCTCGGCCTGCGGCACCTGCACGACGCAGGCGTAGGGACAGAGGTATTCCCTGTTGTAGAGGGGGTGGCTCACGCTCTCGGCGTGGATGATCGTGGGGCGCAGGTAGACGCCGCCCTCGAAGGTGGCTTTGCGAGGGCCATTGCGATACTTGGCGGTCACGTCGGTCGCACCGGGCGTCTTCAGTCCGTCTTCGATCTGGGTGTCGATGAAGTCGGCCATCTTGAGGTTGGCGAAACCGGAGAGCTTGGCGTTCTCGTCGTTGTTCGGCAGCGGGGCGAAGGGCCCAATTTTCTGCGCGAGCGCATCGGCGATCTCGGCGGCGTATTTCGGCACGAGGATGGCGGAGGCGTTGATGCAGGAACGGCCGCCGTTGTCGCTGATGGACGCGGCCATAACGTCGATGTAGTCGCGCCAGTTCTCGATGCAGTCGTCGCCGATGAGGAACTTGCTCCAACCCGGGCCGTGCAGCTGGATGGCGGGGTTGTTGGCGTATTGCGCCATCGTGTTCTTGTCGCCGAAGATGAGCGCGCGGCCGCAGCTCTTGAGAATTTCTCCCGAGCCTTCGTGGTCGGTCGGATAGTAGCTGAAGGCTTCGGCGGGCGCGCCGGCGGCGATGAAGGCCTGGATGAGGCGATAGGGCGTCCATGGCTCTTCCTTGCCGGGCTTGATGACGACGGGCGTCTTCAGCGCGATGGAGGGGAGCCAGAGGGAGTTCACCGCCGGCGAGTTGCTCGGCATGACGAGGCCGAGCGCGTGCGCGGTGGGGAAGAAGCTCAGGCTGGTGCCGAACTGCTCGCCCTGGCCCTGGTCGATGATGGAGAAGTCGAGTCCGCGGGAGAGGCCGTTGAGGATCTCCTGCATGTGGGTCAGCGCATAATGGATCTTGGCCATGTTGCGTTTGACCATGATCCATGGCAGGCCGGAGGTGCGGGAGAGCAGCTCGATGTATTCCTGGCCGGACTGGGTGTGGCCCTTGTCGCCGAGGGGCAGTGTGCCGTTGAGGAAGAACTCGCCGGCCTTGGCGCTGATCTCCATCAGCTGGGCGATGGTGAATTTGTTCAGCGCTTTGCGGCCTTCGGATATCTTCGCGAGATCCTTGCGGACGATGCCGGCGTTGACCGTGCTGACCTTGGCGACGACTTCGCCGGTCTTGTGGTCCTTGACCTCGATCTGGTCGAGGGACTCATAGGCGCGGCCACGGCGCAGGACGGGGATGTGGGGGAGTGTGCTCATGGTTGGGAAAACATCTGTCGGCTAGTAATGGGCAAAGCCCAGGACGATAGGCTGGGCTCGACGAAGCGTGTCACAAAGTTCGACAAGCTCGATGGGCTGCATGGCTTGAAAGGCGTCGGTCAACTGGGACCGGCTGATCCGATCGTGGTCGATCATGAACTTGGCGTCGGCCATGTCCTGCGGATCGTTTCCGCGCATGCACTTCGTCAGCACCAGGTCGATCGTGGCAGGCCGGAAGAGCTGGAGGTGGCGGAGTGTGGGACGGTTCACCGGAACGAGATGCTCCTCCCAGTTGATCCGGAGGAAGACCTCGGACGCGCTAAAAAGGTGGGTCATGTATAGACCGAGCGGTGCGAGCTCCCTGTTTGTGCTTTCGAGCGCGTCCCAGAAACCGGGGTCCGCATGGAGCTTCTTCTCCTGCGACAGCGAGATGATGCAGTCCACATCCTTGGTTTGAGTGGTGTCGGCGGCGGCACCCTCGAAGCCAAGGCAGATCGCGCTTCGTCCATATAGGACAAGCTTCACGGGATGGCCGAGGTGCCCGTCGAGCGTCGTGAGGATTCTGCCAGGATTAGCCAAGGCGTCCGGCGAGTTGTGGAGTGGGCCGTATCCAGACCACGAGCCGCCCGCGTCCGGCCCGGGTGATGCCCGTCATCGAAACAAAACGGGTGGGATGCGGCATGACTCCGTCCGGAGGTGCCGGTGCGTCGGGAAGGCAATCGAGCAGGCGTTGCCAGAAGGGATTTGTCGGCTCGAATTGAAGGGCTGAACGTGCGATGTAGGCGATGACCGCCACACTTCCTTCGGCGGCCGCCAGTTTGGCCAGCTTCTCCGGGTGGGTTCCTTCAGCTCCCAGCATGGCTGCTCCGACACGGATGGTGTGGGGGGAGTATTCCAGTCTCGTGGAAAGAAGCGCCACGGCGAGTTCCTCGTTGCTGAACTGTTCCTCTGAGATCAAGGGGACCGGAACGACCAAATGATTGTCGTAGTGGCCGCACCCCCTGGCGACGGCAAGGCTTTCCAATGCGGCTGCAGACGACAGCCCCAGAGCCGCAACCTTGGCCAGCAGCAGCGATGGAACTGGAACCGGCTTGCCCAGTTTCTCAGCCAATGTGATGGGAGCATCTGCCGTCATCGCAAACCCGTTTCGCTTGCCGGTTAATACACTCCTTCGACGATGGTCTTCTCCATCGCGCCGAACGGACGGACTTCGGCGACGCCATCCCAGGCGTAAATGTCGCGCGGGGCTTTGCGGAGTGCCTCGTCGCGCTCGAGGAAGCGTGGCATGAAGAACTCCTTGGTCAGCGTGGTGAGCTCGACGCGGCCCCATTCGTCATAGGCCTTGAGCGTGTCGGTCTTGTTCGGATCGACGACGCGGAGCACGGCGCGGGGCTGCGGCGGATAGTAGCTGATGGAGAACTTGTCCTCGGGCGTGAGCTGCACGCTGGCGGCCAGGCCCATGAGAGTGTTGCCGTAGGTGGGATAGAAGCCGATGCGGCCTTCGAGCACTTCCTCGACGATGAAGCGCACATACTGCGGGGCCATGGTGGTGCCGCCACAGAAGACGCCGCGGATGCCGCCTTCGTAGAGATCGACTTTCTCCGCGAGGGCTTCGAGCAGCTTAGGCGTGGTGAAAAGACCGGTGACCTTGCGGTTCTTGAGGATGGTCACGGCCTGATCGACGACGTGGTCCATGTATTGGCGGGCGACATCGTATTGTTTGTTCGAAAGCACCTTCTTCACGAAGCGCGGGTCGAGGTCGATGAAGTAGCAGGAGCTGCCGCGGACGTTGGCGAGGTGCTCGATGGCGAGGCGGAGCCGACGGGGACCGGTCGGGCCGACCATCAGCCAGGCGCCGCCGCGCGGGAAGTGTTCGTCGGAGATCTTCTCGCTGAACTCGGAGTAATCGACCTTGTAGTCGTTCCAGCCGATGCGCTGTTTGGGCATTCCGGTGGTGCCGCCGGTCTCGAAGATGTTGAAGGGTTGTCCCTTGAAGGCGGCGGGCACCCAGACCTCGGGCTGTTCATCGCGGAGCCATTCGTCATGGAAATGGGGGAACTTCGCGATGATGTCGGAGAACTTGGTGATCTCCTTGCGCGGATCCCAGCCGGCTTTCTTGGCCCAGCCGAGCCAGAAGGGGCTGCCGGTTTCGGGGCTGAAGTGCCACTGGATGATCTCGCGCACATGGGCGTCGAGCTGTTCCTGGGCTTTCTGGATGTCTGCGGGTGTCGGGTTAGCCATGGGAGCGGAGAGTAGTCAGGTTTGTCAGGAGTTCAAATCGGGCGGAAAGAAAACGGCCGCAGCTCGGGATGGGAGCTGCGGCCGTGTGTGGGATTTATTTCAGCGGCGCGGCGGCCTTGGTGGGATCCTGAAGCGCGAAGAGGTGCGTTTGCGAACCGACATACATCACGCCGTTGGCCACGATGGGAGTGGAGTAAATGGGAGCGCCGAAGTTGGTTTCGCTGATGAGCTTCTTTTCTTTGGTTGCGGCCAGGACCACGAAGTCGCCGTCTTCATCTCCCACATAGACCTTGCCATCGGCGACCAAGGTGCTGCTCAACATGTGAGCCTTCATGTCGTGGGTCCAGTAGAGCTTGCCGGTCTCGGCATCGAGGCAGTGGACGTAGCCCGAGAAGTCGCCGACGAAAAGCAGGCCGGTCTCGGGATCGATGGATACCGTCGAGATGCTGCGATGGATACCCTTGTAGTCCCACAGCAGGCCGGTCTTGGTGATGTCGCCGGTCTTGGTCGCATCGACGCAGACGAGGTGGCCGACGCCTTCGCCGTGTTCCGGGTCCTGGCCGATGGCTACGTAGACGCGGTTCTTGTAGAAGACAGGCGTTGAGTTGATCTCCGAAGGGCCGTCAGTGGCCGGATACTTGATCGGCTTTCCATCCTTCACCTTGTATTCGGGCGGAACGGCGTCGAACCACCAGACCTTCTTGATGAGGCTCGATTCGCCGTCCTTTACGGGCGTCGTGTCGAGGGCGTAGAGCACACCGTCGCCGCCACCGAAATAGACCTGCGACTTGCCGTTGATCTTGCCGGTCGAGGGCGAGCTCCACTGGCCGTGGTAGATGCGAGGGCCGATTTGGGCGTCGTCCTCACCGAGGAGTTCCCCGGTCTTGGGATCAAGCGCGATAAAGCTCGGGGAATTGGGGGAGGGGACGTTGACGTGGGTCCAGTCCTGGCCGTTGGAGGTGCAGACGAAGAGCTTGCCATCGACGATCTGGACGGAGCAGTTGGCGGCGTTGTGCGGGAACACGCCGAGCTCGTCCATCATGTCGTAGCGCCAGATGATATCGGCGTCCTTGGGGCCGGGTTCCATTGGCGGTTTGCCAGTGTCCAGGGTGACGTATTTGCCTTCGTCTTTGTAGGGGCCGTCGTTGCCATTGGTCATGCCGTTGACGTCGAGGCAGAGGACTTCGCAGCGGCTGGTGACGACCCAAAGGCGGTCACCGACGACGAGCGGCGCGGCAAGAAGGCCGAGCAGTTCCCAGTCGTTGACTTTGCCGGATTTCAGCTTGGGCACGACGAGCTGCCAGAGCAGGTCGCCGGTCTTTTCGTCAAGGCACATCAGGATCGAACGATCACCCACGTGGCGTTTGTCGCGGGGAGACTCGTTGTTCGTGCCGACGAAGACCTTGCCGCCCGACACGACGGGATTGCCGTAGCTCTGCGAGCCGAGCTTGATGGCCCACTTCACGTTCTTGGTGGAGGCGATGTCCACCTCCTCAGTCCCGGCTTTGAGTTTGCCGGCGTCGAACTTCTCGGGAAGGCCCTTCGCCTTCGAATACATGTTCCGGCCGGGGTCATTGCCGCCCCATTGCGGCCAGTCTTCGGCGCGGGTGATGGTGCCGCAGGCGAGGAGCGCGGCCGTCAGAAGAGTGAGGTGTTTCATTGTTTGAACTCTGGGGATGATGACGAAACTCAGTTTGCGGTGACGCTGATGTTGTCGATGTAGGCGCGTTGTTCCTGCGGCGAGAAGGTGAACAAGCCGGGCGCGCCGTTGGCGTGGGCGAACTTGTGCGGGACCTGGATCGTCCAGGCCTCGGGTTCGGGGTCGCCCTTCTTCCAGGCCTTCGCCTTGACCACGCCGGAGCCGTCGGCGGCGAGATCGACGCGCGACTTGAGGTGATACCACGCGTTGGGCGCCCACTTGAACGGCACGGCGACTTTGAGGCGCTCCTGGTTGGAGTTCACTTCAAGCTCCTGGGAATTGCCCTTCAGCACGATGATGTAGCGCTGGTTGATCACTCCAACTTCCGACATTTTGCGGCGGTTGCCCTCGGTCATGACGTCGGCCTCGATGGTGTAGTTCTTCGTCTCCGGATGGCCGAAAAAGATCTGGGCGCGTTGGAAAAGTTTGTTGTCGATCGTCTTCGTCAAAGCCTTGGTGCTGCCTTCACCGGGAGCTTGCCGGACCTCGAAACGAAAGCGGGCCGAGTTCCATGGCAACGGGGGGAAGTTGAACGCCGTGGCCGGCTCGATCGTGTTCGTGGTCATGTTGCTCAGTTCCACATTCTCGAAGTCCACCTTGAGCGGCAGGCCGGGAAGGATGCGTCCCTTGATGTAGCCGGTCAGCGGGCCGAGTGTGGCCTTAAACTGGCCCGCACTGGGAGCAGGCGCGGCATCGGCGACGAGGTGTCCGTCGGCGTCGAACGCGGCCTTCATGGTGACCTTGACCAACGCTGTGGGAGGAATGAACGACTCCCATTTCACCGTCTTCGGATCGACGTTCTCCTCGACGGTGAAGCCGTTGGCGTCGAGCGAACGAACGCGGAACGCCTTCTTCTCGGACGGCTTGAGCAGCACTTCGTAGGGGATCGCCTGGAGTTGGGTAGCGGGCCCGGCCTTGGGCCAGTCGGCCAACTTCGCCTGCGGAGGAAGTCCCGGATTGTTGCCCGCTTTGCCGAAGGCGTAGAGCTTCTTGTCGGTCTGGATGTAGAGCTTGCCGTTGTAGCCGATGGGCGAGCCGAAGCATTTTCCTTCGAGAACGGTCCGGCTGACGATTTCGCACTTCTCGCGGCTCGGCTTAATGACGAACAGCTCGCCCGATCCGCCTGATTCACCTGCTTCGGCCGCCTTCTTCGCGGCCTCTTCGCCGAGCGCGGCAATATAGATGGCGACGTAGAGTTTGCCGTCCGCATAGAAGGGCGTGCTCTGGCGCTGTTCGATGGCGAGCTTCTCCTGCCAGAGCAGCTTTCCGGTATCCGCGTCCACGGCGGTGAGATCGCCGACGCCGGTGACTTCGTAGATCGTGTTACCGACGAGGATCGGTGAACTCGCCAGTGAGCCAACTTTCGGCTGGCGCCAGACTTCGAGTTCCTTCGGTCCGAAGACGTAGGGCGTCGTGGCGTTCGACGGCGTCACGCTGACGGGAATGCGGAAGGCGGACATGCGTCCGATCTCGGAGCTGTCGATGTTTTCCGACTCATGGACGGCGATGAGCGTGTCCTTGTAGCGGATCAGCGCCGCGTTGATGCCGCCCTTGGCTCCGGCCTTGGCGAAGGAGAACCTCCAGAGCGGTTCACCGGTGCGGGCGTTGATGGCGAGGAGTGTCGAATCGCCGCCGGCGCTGTAGAGCACGCGTTTGCCGTTCCAGAAATCGAGATACGGCTGCGAGAAGGTGTTGTCCTGGGGACGATCACCGGGAGCGCTGGACCAGACGAGTTCGCCGGTCTTTTTGTCGAAAGCATAGAACCGGTCTCCGGCGGCACCGTGGGCGCCCCATGAACTGGTGATGCCGCGGACGATGACCAACTCCTTGTCCACGACAGGCGTCGCGGTGCGGCTGTTGGGGAAGGTCAAGCGGCCGAACTCCTCCATCATGGAGTGCTTCCAGAGGATCTTACCGTCGGCGGTGAAGCAGAACAGCATGCCCTGCGTGCCCTGGACGAAGACGTTGCCGGTCTCGGGATCGACGGTCGGACTGGAGGTCGAGTAACGGAGATAGATGGTGTCGCTCAGGAAATCGGTCTCGCGATGCTCCCAGATCAGCTTGCCGGATTCCGCGTCGAAGCAGCGGACCACTTCCTGGAGATCAGGGCCGTCACCTAGGTAGCCGTTGATGTAGAGGCGTCCGTTGGCGATGACCGGCGTCGACTGACCCGGGAAGGCCGCCGTCCAGAGGGTCTTCTTGGCGTCGACCGTTGCGGGCAATCCCTTTTCATGGGAAACGCTGGTCTGTTCCGGCCCGCGCCAGTTGAGCCAACCGCGGACGGGTTCGGCGGCTCCGGCGGAAAGGGAACCGGTCAGGAGCACCAGGGAAATGAATCTTGGAACGTGCATGGAGTTGTCAGTTGAAAACCGTTTCCGCAGGCTGTGTCGCAGAAACGGTGGATTGATTGCGGCAAACTATTCTCCACGAGTTTGTCCCATGCAACCGAAATAATACTTACACGTATCAATTCGACCGAGCCTGATTTTCCAACGCCATGCCGCGCGCCAAATCATCCCAGCCCGACCCGCTCCCGATCGACAGCCCCAACCGTCGTCGCCTGCCGATACTCTTGCGCAGAGCGTGGTATGGGTTGAACCAGACGTTCCGGAGGCGCATTGCGCATCTCGGGGTGACGCCCGACCAGTTCACCGCCATGCGGACAATCTTGGAAGGTGGCGACGAAGGCGTGTTCCAGAGCGCGCTTATCCTCCAGATGGCCAGCGACCCGAACACGATTGCGTCGCTCCTCGAGCGCATGTCGAAAGCCGGAATGATCGAACGCCAAGTCCACGAAAAGGACCGGCGCGCCTACCGGATCCGCATGCTGCCGCCGGGCCTCGCGAGATACGAAGAGGCCCGGGGCATCGCCGTCGCCTTGCAGCAGGAACTTCTCGTGGGAGTGCCGGAGGAGAATAGGGAGCGATTCCTGGAAATGCTGGCCACGGTTGCGGACACGTGCCACGAGCTCGCGAGGACGGAACAGAAGCGGCCCAAAGCTTCCGGTGGAACGTAGATGGTCCACCGCTTCAAGATTCCGGCTACTTGATCGCTTCCCCGGCTTCTCGCGAGGCCTTGCGCCTGACGGAGTAGCGTTTCACCAATTCGTCCGCGATGACCCCGGCGAGGATCACGGCGCCGATGATGGCGAACTCGATGTTGTTGTGGTTGGTCACGAGCGTGACCACGTTCCGCAAAACTAGGATCAGGGCCGTCCCGATGAGAACGCCCAGGATCGAGCCCTGGCCGCCCCGCAGGCTGCAGCCGCCGAGCACCGCCGCCGCTATGGCGTAGAGTTCGTAGAAGTTTCCGAAGTCGACCGGCTGGGCCGAGTTCACATCCAGCACGAAGAGCACGCCCCCCAGGCCCGCAAGCGTCGAGCAGATGACGTAGGCGAGGATGATCATCGCCCCGGTGTTGATGCCGCTGTAGCGGGCCGCGTCCTCATTGCGGCCGAGAGCCAATAAGTAGCGGCCATAGATGGTGCGATTGAGGAAAACCGCGGCCAGCAAGGCCACGATCACCAACACGACCCACGGCGCGGGGATCTCGAAGCCCTGCACGAACGGGATAGCGATCTTGCCTGTGGAGAGCACACGGAGGTCCTTGTAGTCGTTGCCGAATCCGACGGTCTGGTCGCCGGTGAAGCCGCGTGTGACGCCCCGGTAAAGCATCAACCCGCACAGGGTCACGATGAATGGCTGTAGCCGCAGCCGCGTGATGAGCAGGCCGTGGATGAGCCCGATTCCCACGGACACAACGAGCACGGCCGCCAATGCCGCCGACAGGGGCCACTTCTGAACGGTGAGCAACCACGGCAATCCGCAGCCGACGAGGCAGATGACCGATCCGATGGACAGGTCGATGCCGCCGGTGACGATGACAAAGCTGACGCCGATCCCGATGATGCCGAATAACGCCGTGCGGCGGATAAGGTTCTCGATGTTGTAGCCGGACCGGAAGCTTTCGCTCACCAGGGCGGCGAAAAGGCAGACGGCGAGCAGCAGGCCGAAGATGCCGAGGAGTTTTTTCATGCGATGGCGGAAGTGGCGGGGCCGGTGGCGAGATGCATCACGGCTTCTTCGCTGAGTTCGTTGCGCTGGAGTTCGCCCGTGATGCGGCTCTCGTGCATCACGAGCACCCGATCGCTCATGCCGAGGATTTCCTCCATTTCACTGGAGACAAAAAGAATCGCCACGCCCTTGCCCGCCAGTTCCTCCATGAGCTTGTAGATCTCCTGCTTCGCGCCGACGTCGATACCGCGGGTGGGTTCGTCGAGGAGGATCACGCGGGGCTGGATGGCCAGCCATTTTCCGAGAACGACCTTCTGCTGGTTGCCGCCGGAGAGGAACTGGACCACCTGCCGGTCGCTGGGCGTCTTGATGCGCATCGACGCGATCATCTCGGTGGTCACCTCGAATTCGCGGCCGTGGTTGAGAAAGCCGTTTCGCTGCTCACGGCGGAGGCTGGCGAGGCTGACATTCTCCCGCACGGGCATTTCGAGCACCAAACCCTGCTTCTTGCGATCTTCCGGCACGAGGGCGAGGCCGGCTTCGATCGCCTGTTGCGGCGAAGTTGGGGCAATGGACTTTCCATTCACTTCGACGGCGCCGCCGAGGGCGGGCGTGACTCCGAAGAGCGACAGCAACACTTCGGTGCGCCCGGCACCGACGAGTCCGGCCAGTCCGACGATCTCGCCGGCGCGGACCTGAAAACTCACCTCGTGACGGGGATGGGCGGGAGTGCGAAGGCGCTCGACGCGCAGGGCGACGTCGCCGGTTCGATGCGGCCGGTGCGGGTAGAACTGCGAGAGGTCGCGGCCCACCATCAGCTTCACCATCGCCCCGTGGCTGATCTCGTCTTGCGCGAGGCCGCCGCTGTTCTCGCCGTCGCGCAGGACCGTGACGCGGTCGGCGAGGCGCTTCACTTCCCCGAGCCGGTGAGAGATGTAGACGATGCTCACGCCGCGCGCGCGGAGATCCTGGATGACCTTGAACAGGTTTTCGGCCTCGCGGGCCGAGAGGCTGGAAGTCGGCTCGTCCATGATGAGGACGCGGGCCCGGGTTGAGAGGGCCTTCGCGATCTCTACCAGCTGCTGCTGGCCGATGGCGAGCGAGCTGACGAGCACGTCGGTCCCGACGTCCAACCCCACGGCGTCGAGGAACTGCCGGGCTTCAAGACGCATCCGCGCCGTGTCGATCAGGCCGAACCGCAGCGGCTCGCGGCCGAGGAAAATGTTGGCCGCAACGTCGAGGTTGTCGGCCAGGTTGAGTTCCTGGTGGATGAGCGCGATGCCGCAGGCGAGGGCGTCGTGGACGGAGCAAAGGGCGATGGGTTCGCCGTCCAGCAGGATTTCGCCGGAGTCGGCGGACTGCACGCCGGCGAGGATCTTCATCAGCGTGCTCTTGCCCGCTCCGTTCTCACCGATGACGGCCAGGACCTCGCCGCGTTGCACCGCGAGGCTGACTCCCTTGAGCGCACGCACGCCGGGGAAGGACTTGACCAGCTTGCGGGCTTCGAGGAGTGGGGCGGACATGGCGGACTTCAGGAACCGGCCGGGTCGCCGGTGGAGCGGCAAGCCTCGGTCATTTCCCGCCGACCTTCGCCTTCAGGTCGGTCCAGAACTCGTCCACGTTGTCTTTGCGGATTTGCCGGGCCGGGATGTCGATGAACTTGTTGGCGGGAACCACGCCGGTGTTGCCCTTGAGGATTTCGCTCAGGACCTCGACCGACTTGTAGCCATACATGTAGGGGTTCTGCACGACGGTGCCGTGCACGGTCCCTTCTTGATGCCGTCGAGCGTCGCGTCGTCCTCGTCGAAGGCGATGACTTTGACCTTGTTCAATTTGCCGGCCTGCTGGAGCGCTTCGAGCATGAGCGTCGGGTTGTAGGCGAAGAGGCCGACCATGCAGCCGAGGTCGGGATACTTGGCGAGCGCGTCCTCGGCGTTGGCCTTGCCCTTGGCGCGGTCGAACTGGTCGGTCAGCGTGCCGAGGATCTTGAATCCGTTTCCTTCAAGCACCTTGCCGGGTTCGTCGTAGTTCGAAGAATTCTCCGGCCGGCCGAGGATGGCGTCGATCGTGCCCTGGCGACGGCGCTTGGCGTTGTCCTGCTCCAGCCGGCCGATGAAAATCATGACTGTGCCGCCCTTGGGCATCGCTTCACGGACGAGGTCGCCGCATTGGCGGCCGGCCTTGTAATTGTCCATGCCGATGTAGACGAGGCGGTCGCTGTCCGGTGCGTCGGAGTCGTGGGTGATGAGCTTGGTGCGCTTGGCGGCTTGGTTCAGCAGATCCGTCTGGTTCGCCGGGTCGATCGGGCTCACGGCGATGCCGTCGACGCCCTTGGTGAGCAGATCCTCGATCATGCGCTTCTGGTCGCTGATGCCCTCGACCGGCATGAGCGTCTGCGCGTCGACGCCGAGCTTCTGGCCGGCGGTCTTTACGCCGGCGGAGGCGATGGTCCAGAACGACGCGACGCCGTTGGAGACGAAGGCGATCTTCTGCTTCTTGCCGGGCTTGGGGCGGGGAGCTTCGTTGACGCCGGGTTTGGTAGGGGGAATGTCCGTGGACTTGTTACAGGCGGTAAGGCCGAGCAACAGCGCGGCGACGGTGGGGAGGGTGAAGAGGATGCGTTTGGTCATAAAAGCGTTAGTGCAAAATATCACGATGAGGTCGCAGGGATTACTGGTGGCTTGGGTCTGAATCTTTGGATGATTGCCGGCCAATACCAGACCAGCAGCCCAAGCGGCAAATAAAACACTGCGAGCATTCCGGTGACGAAAGGCAGCCCCCACAGAGAGAAGAAATTCTCTATCTTCGCATCCTTTGGACGTCCCGGTAGATACAGGACGTGCACAACATCGCCAACACGGTGCTCTGGTGGGTAACTAGCCGTGGATGAATGCACGGTTTGCTCAACGCCTTCAGCATCGCGGAATGAAAACACCGGTGCGTAGAGCGTGCCGTGCTCTCCGTTTTGCTCTACTATCTGGATAACTCGGCCGTCCGCTCTCGTGGCTGTGCGGACAAAGTTCCAACAGTAGAGCGCCGACGCCAAAGCGATGACTGCACAGATGCTCGCGCCACCAATCATGACGCCTGCGATGAATTGACGTGATGGGCGTTTGAAGAACATGACACGTGACGCGACTTAACAAACCGTCAGCCCGCCATTCACATGCAGCGTCTGCCCAGTGACGAAGGACGACGCTTCGCTCGCGAGGAAGACCACTGAGCCGTCGAGGTCGGAGGGGATGCCCCAGCGGTCTGCGGGGATGAGCGCGCGGTAGCCGTCCTTGAGCGCCTGCGGGTCTTTCTCGTGGCGTTCCACGGGAATCCAGCCGGGCGCAATCATGTTCACCGTGATGCCGTGCGGGGCCAGCTCGCCGGCGAGGCTGCGGTGGAAGCCGTTCTGCCCCCCCTTGGCCGCCACGTAGGCCGTGAAGTTCGGCACGCCGCGCGCGACGACCTCGGAGCCGATGTTGATGATGCGGCCCCAGCGTTGCCTCTTCATGTGGGGGAGGCACGCGCGGGTGATGAGGAATGGACTCTTGATGAAGAAATCCAGCATCCGCTGGTAGAATGCCCAGTCGTATTCTTCGATCGGTTTCTGCGGTTGGTCGCAGGTGGCGTTGAGGACGACGATGTCCACGGCGCCGAGTTTCTTCGCGATGGCCCGGTGCATCCGCGCGACGTCGGCCTCGCTCGTGACATCCGCCTTGAAGAGCGCGCCGGTCAGCCCCTGCGCCTCGAACTCCGCGAAGGCCTTCTTCGCGCGGGCCGTGTTGTTCGCGTAGTTCAGGGCGACCTTGGCCCCGGCCTTGCCGAGCGCGACGGCCATAACCTTGCCGAGACCGGTGCTGCTGCCGGTCACGAGTGCGACGCGGCCGGCGAGGGAAAACGGATTGGCTGAAGAGTCGGGCATGGCGATGGGATGGTTCGTTGGAGTGGTGATGAGCGAGAGATTTGCCGGGGCGACAAGCGGCCGTCAACGGCGTTGGGAGTTTGAGGGTCGAGGAAGCGGCGGATTTGCGCTGGGCGTTTTTGGAACCGTAGTCTTTGCTCCAGAAGCCCAAGAAGGAATTGCCGAGTGTGCGCGGGGAAATTTAGCCTCTGCAAATGATCCACACCATCTTTCGCGCCGGCGCTGTTCTCGCGCTCACCCTCCAGCTCCAGGCCGAGCAAACCGGACCGGGCCGCCGGTTCCTCGCTGCCGACGATTCGACCCGCCGTTTTGCGATCATCTTGCCGGACGGCTCCTACGAATGGGAGCTAAAGATCGGCGGCATCCATGACGCCCATTTGCTGCCTAACGGAAACGTCCTGCTCCAGCAAGGTTTCCAGAAGATCGTCGAGGTCGCGCCGGACAAGCGGGTCTTGTGGGAATACGACTCGGGAAAGATGAACGGCAATGAGGGCGCCCGCGTCGAGGTCCACGCCTTCCAGCGCTTGGAAAACGGTCTGACCATGATCGCCGAGTCAGGTCCCGGGCGGATCATCGAGGTCGACAAGGACGGCAAGATCAAACACGAGGTGAAGCTCAAGCGCGACCACCCGAACGCCCACAGCGATACCCGGCTGGCCCGCAAAATTTCCAACGGCCACTACCTCGTCGCCCACGAGGCCGACGGTTTCGTCCGCGAGTATGACGGCGCGGGCAAGGTGATTTGGGAGTTTGAAGTGCCGTTGTTCGGCAAAGAGAAGAAGGGCGGCCACGGACCCGAGGGTTTCGGCAACTCGGTCTTCAGCGCGGTCCGCTTCGCCAATGGCAACACGCTGATAGGCGGCGGCAACGGCCACTGCGTCCTCGAAGTCACCCCGGCGAGGGAGATCGTCTGGAAGGTCGAGCAGAACGACCTCCCCGGCATCACGCTCGCCTGGGGCACGTGCGTCGAACGGCAGGCCAATGGCAACACCATGATCGGCAATTGCCATGCCGGCCCGGAGAATCCCCAGTTCATCGAGGTGACCAAGGACAAGAAGGTCGTCTGGTCCTTCAAGGATTTCAAAAATTTCGGCAATTCCATGCCTGTGCAGAAGACCCTTGCCGCGAAGAAATGACCCGGATCGGATCTCGCCTCGTAGTCCCTCCGTGGTGGCTTTTCGCCGCCGCCGCGCTGGCGGTCATGTCTGTTTCGCGACCAACGGTTCGGGCGGCTGAACCGGGCGCGGCCGGATTGGAATTCTTCGAACGGAAGATCCGCCCACTGCTGACCGAGCAGTGCTATTCCTGCCACGGCGCGGAAAAGCAGAAGGGCCATCTCCGCCTTGATTCGACGTCCGCCATCTTGGCAGGAGGAGAAACCGGGGCCGCGTTCGTCGCCTGTGATCCGGCCAAGAGCCGGATCACCGTGGCCGTCGGTTACCAGGACGAAGCCCTCAAGATGCCGCCCAAGCGGCGGCTCACTCCGCAGCAGGTCAAAGACCTCCATGCGACCATCCTGCATTTGATGGGCCTTGATCCGGAAAAACTGACCTACATCTAAGCCCGCTTGGACCAGAAGCTCGTCCGCGTCGAAGGGGCGGAACTGATCCGGAAGCTGATCGCCTGATGGACGCAAAGCGGCTCGGGTTTGCCGTCGATTTTCCCGGCTGGGGTCGAGCCGTGAGTCTGGATCTGTTCACCGTTAAACAGGAAGGTCTGGACGAAGGCGGAGTAAGAGAATGGCGACCCTACGGGGAATCGAACCCCGGCTACGCCTTTGGGCTTCACTACCACTCAATTTCCTAGGGAATACCGATGGTGAACGACTGCGAACGATGGTGATTTACATACATATCACATTCATGTCAACCTCTTCCCATGGCGTGGCTCTACAAACGTCCCGGCTCAAAGTTCTGGTGGATCGGATGGCGGGCGAACGGGAAGCAGTTCCTTAAAAGCACCGGCACTGACGACCGGGAGAAAGCCGAGGGCCAAATCGAGGAGCTGAAAGCACTCCGGCTTTGGAAGCAGCAGGGCAAGCTTACCAAGGAGTTCATCGAATCGCTGACGGAGACCGGCATCCGCCCGCGCTCGATCCAAACCGAGTTTGCGGAATGGCTGACAGAGGCCGAAGGCAGCACGGCTCCGGCGACCTTGCGGCGATACAAGGAAGTCAGCTCGGCGTTCCTCAAGGAACTCAACGCCACCGAGGCCGGGCCGATACTCGCCGACGTCGACACGCCGACCGTCCGCGCCTTCCTCACGAAGAAGCGGGCCACGACCTCCGCCAGCACGACGAACCTCTGGCGGACGATCCTGTCCATCGCGTTCGGCCGGGCTGTCCGCAACGGCTCCCTCCGTCTCAACCCCGTCCCTGCCGTGAAGCAATTCAAGGCGGGACGGGACGAGGCAGCGGCTCGCCGGGCGTTCACGCTGGCGGAGCTTCAGACCCTCCATCGGAAAGCCCCGGATGATTTCTGGCGCTACATGATCCTCGGAGGATTCTTCACGGGGCTGCGGCTGGGGGATCTTGTGACGCTCCGTTGGGGCAACGTGGACTTCGCCGTAAACGCGCTCCGCGTTCAAACGAGGAAGACTGCCACGGCGGTCTATCTCCCGCTCCGGCGACCGCTGAGGGTCATCCTGGAAGAGATGGCGGAGAAACGCGGCAGCACCCCGGCGACGGCGGCGCTCTGGCCGACGCAGGCGGCCGAATACGAGGCGCACGGGGCAAGCTGGTTCTCCCAAACCTTCACGGACATCCTCGCGACGTGCGGGCTCGCCACCAAGCGCGAGAACAAGCAGGGGACGGGCAAGGGCCGCAGTGCGAAACGGGAGCAGGGCCTCAGCTTCCACTGCCTCCGCCATTCGTTCGTCTCGACGCTCGCGGTTGTCGACGGATCGAAAGCCACGGCGAAGGCGCTGGCGGGCCACAGCTCCGACATGGTGAGCGACGTCTACACGCACTTGCCGCCCGAGGTTCTCGCCTCGGCCATCGAGAAGCTGCCGGACATCACGGGTGGCGAGTAGTTGCCGGGCTCGGCAGCATCGGCGAAATCTTCTTCGGCTTCCCACAGCAGGCTTCTCCCCAGCGCAAACCGCGTCTGTGGAGGCTTCATTCCGCCCTTTAGGCACGGGCCTTTCCTCGTTTCTTGGCGATTAAAGCTCAGCGCGGCCCCCTCTACGAAGAGCGAGCGTGTCGGGATTGCTCTGGAGTGGCTGCGAACGGGTAAAGCTCAACGCGGCCACTGGAGTAGGCGGGTGCCTATTTCCGAGCCCCGGACTTCGGCGGAACGCCTTCAACACAACAAAAAGAAGCACATGACAACATCAGTCGCAGCTACGTCGCAGAACACCTCCGATCTTTGTCGCATCACGAAGGCAAAGCAGGCGGTGGACATGTCCCCCAACACCGTCCGGATGCTCTTCGGGCGCGGCCTCACGGAATACAAGGTCGGGCGGGCGGTCTACTTCTCCCGGTCGGAACTCGAACTCTTCGTGAAACGGAAGGTCGTTCTGGAAGGCAGGACGCCACGGCCAGAGGAAAAGGCGACGGCCGCCACGGCACAAGCCAAGCGCGGAGGAAAGGCGGCCCGGAAGTGAAGGCTCTCGTCGTCGTCTGCCTGGCACTTGAAGGGATCGCGTTCGTCGTCGTCGCTCTTCCCATGCTCGTCCTCGCGCCTCTTGTCGCGGGGTTGCAGCGCTGGCTGGCGTCGTTCCAAAGGCGGTTCAACCAGACCTTCGGAGGTGCCAAGTGAGCCGGAAGAAATTTGCCCTCCGTTGGTCCCGCGCATCAGGATCAACACGTCGGAAGATCGAGAAGATCATCAGGCAGGGATGGACGCCGTTCCAGCGCTTCATGGAGCCACGGCAGCCGGAGGAACCACGTCCGCAGGACTCCGCAGAAAGGTTGGTGGAACATGGGGGATGACCAACGGTTCGACAGCTTCCTTTTCCCGTTGCCCCTATTGGCGTTCGGTGCCGATTGGAAGGTGCGGGTAGATGCAATCTGCGCATGGTGCATCTACGACAAAGGCAGTGAACGGCTCCCGAAGCTCAAGCCCGCACAGGTAAAGAACGTCTTCCAAGCATTCCCCGCAGGCAAAATGCCAACGAGGGGAGGCTGCGATTTGACGAATTGGGAGGCGTTCGTGATCGGCAGCCACGCTCACACGGTGGTCTTTGGAGACGCCCAAAGGGAGCTGAACCTTTTGAACGAAGCGAAGGCGCTTCTCTCCACGCTTCAGAGTCGCTTTGGACCTCCTCCGATGGCACTGATCGGGCGCGACATGCTCCTAGATTCGCGGGACGGAAAGTCCGACTTCAATCCACGGGACATCAGCATCCTGATCGCGATCAACTCAGCCCTCGGGGTGAAGCCTTACGCACGCATCACGCGGAACAGGCTCCGGGCCGCCATGCTGGGGTATCCACGCACCAACATTCTCTTCGATGAAGACGGATACCTTCACGAAGAAGGGTCCATTCTGATTGCGTCCCGAACGGACTCGGCGGTTCTCCTCAGCCTCGATCAGATGAGGCATTCCTTGGACAGCTTGGAGCGAAAGGGCTGCTTCATCCGGTATCACGTCCCCAAATCCTCCAGCACCTTCTTTTCGACGAAGTGGAGCCGGTTGGCAGTCGCCGCCGCTGTTGCCGAGAAATTCGAGGCGCTGGCAGCGAGGGAGCCCGAGACGAAAGACTTCGATCAAAGGATTGCCGAGGCCCGGTCCAAGCTCTCGAAGGCACGCGGATTGAAGCCCGCTATTAAGCGGGGCATGGCCGGGGACTTACCGGGGCATCGAAACGGCAGCCCCCGACCAATCCCCGGTGATGCCCCGGCAATGCCCCAGTGTGTCCCCGGTGATACGCCGGCAGTGTCCCCGCCCCTGTCCCCGCCTATGGCCCCGCTTAAAGCTACTCTGAATGTAGCCTTTGAATGTAGCTCTACATGTAGTCTTGAAAGAGGAGAGAGCGTGCGCGAGGGAACCGACAAGGAGGAGGCTTTTCCCGAGGAACAGCTACCGGAGGACAAGTCGTGAACGCACCCCTGCCAACGCTAATCGTCGACTCTAGGGAGCAGGATCCGCTGGTTTTCAAGAAGCTGCCCAGCGAACGCGGCACGCTCCAGACCGGCGACTACAGCATCAAGGGGTGTGAAGAGATCTTCGCCGTGGAGCGCAAGAGCATCGCCGACTTGGTGCAATCCGTGACGACGGAGCGGGACCGCTTCGAGCGCGAGCTTCACCGGCTCCGAGGTTTTCGGTTCAAGCGCCTCCTGATTGTCGGAGGGGAAAGTGAAATTCGCACCCACCGCTACCGGGGCAGCGCCAACCCCAAGGCGATCCTTCATTCGATCCGCGCCTTTGAGATCCGATACGACGTGCCCGTGGTCTGGCAGGCATTCCCCAACAAGGCGGCCGAACAAGTGGAGAGCTGGGCTTGGTGGTTCTCACGCGAGGTGTTGAAGGCGGCGGAAAGCCTCGCCACGCACGCCAGCAGCCCGCCTGGGCTCGTTTCGGAGGTCGACCATGCTTAGACAGCCCCAAACCGTCCTGGAGGCAGCCAGCGCGGCTGCACCGGCCACGACGACGGCCTTGCCCTGTGGAAAAAGAGGCCCGATTTGGCCGGGTTGGCACGGAACCTTGCCATTTGCCCCTTCAAGGTGGTGGTCCGGCACCCCGCCCGGAACCGGTGAAGACCCGCCAAAACATTCGGATTTCCTAATGAATTCGAGGATCATCGGGCAACCACTTGGAAAGGCACGACGCGACTTGGCTGGACTTGTCACGATTCGACACCTTTCGACACTCGCCCCGAGCTCTAATCGGAGGCCTCGCGCCTTTCCCACCTCCGTTTTTTTTCGGCTGGCGGGTAAGGACACCCCCTCCCCCCACCCGGTAAGGAATCTTTTGTTTTTGGGCTGTTTCGGAGGTGATGTGTCACCCCGCCGTTCGCACCACTTCGCCGATTTTGGAAACTTGACATTAAAACCCCACCCATGAGCACGCCCCCAACCTCCGACCAACCCGACGCCCCCGCGACTGAATCCGCCGATGAAGCGCCGCTGACGCCCCAAGAACTGCTCCAACTGGACCTCCTCGCGCTCCAGGCAAAGCTGAAATCGGGGAAGCCACTCCTTCGGCACGAAAGGCAGACACTAGAGCGGGTTGTCGCGGGAGGCTCCGAGTCGCAGGGATTCCCCGCGTTTGCGGACTCGCAGTCGGACCTCGCGGGAATCCTCTCCAACGCCCTTGGAATGCCGGTGAGCAGGCAGCTCGTCAGCTACCACGCGAAGAAGCCGGAGGCACCAAGGGCAGCCGCCGACGGCCGGCATGACGTGAACGCGTGGCTGGCCTTCATGCGCCAGCACTCCGACCTGGCCGGAGAATCGGTGCCGGAACTCGCGAAGCTGAAGGCTGAAAACATCCTCCTGCAAAACAAGAAGCTGACCACGCAGATCGCGATTCTGAACCGCGAGTTCATCTCGGCGCGAGATGCCGAAAAACTCGGAGCCCGGCTCGGATCCGCGATCCGCAAGGTGGTCACGTCGCTGCACCTGATCGCGCCTTCCATCGTGGGGCTGACGGTGCCGGAGGCCGAGACGCTGTTGAAGGAGAAGGAGGATGAGATCATTTCGCAGCTGCACGTCCTTCATGCGGGGCTCTCGGACCTGAAGAACGCCGACGCCGACGAGGCTCTGGCCGATGACGACAGCGCCGACGGCAACGAGGAAGACCCGACAGCCGGGCTATGAACTCAACGCGGCCACAGATGTAGAAGCGAACAACCCGACCCAACACCCAGCGCACCATGAGCGAATCAGCCCGATTGGACGTTCTCATTGCCATCAACTCGAAGACCGACGGCCTCACCTCGGCCATGGCCGGATTCAACAAACTCTCCGGCCTGATCGCGGGCATGGGGCCTGCAATGGCTGCCGCCGCTGCGGCCATAGCCGGTTTCACATTGAACGCCATCCATGCGGCGGACGAGGCAGGGAAGACGGCCCAGAAGGTCGGCATGGCCGTGGACGCCCTCACGGCGCTGGCTTTTGCCGCCGACCTGGCGGACGCGGACATGGGCGACCTTCAGATCGGGCTGAAGACACTCAGCCAAAACGTCGTCGAGGCGGAGAAGGGCCAGAAGGAGGCGATTGCCACGTTCCGGCAGATGGGCGTGGAGTGGAAGAACACCGACGGGACTCTGCGTGCGGTCGATCAGGTGATGCTCGACATCGCGGACCATTTCGAGCGCCTGCCCGACGGCATCGTGAAGACGGACCTCGCCGTCCAGACGTTTGGGAAAAGCGGACTGAGCCTGATACCGCTTCTCAACAGCGGGCGTGTCGGCATCGAGGGCCTGAAGGACGAGGCGCGTGAGTTCGGGCTTGTCGTGGGGCCGGAGTTCGCGAGGCAGGCCAACGAATTCAACGACAACCTGACGAGGATGAAGGGCCTGTTCATGGGGACATGGCTCCAGCTCGCGGACAATCTTCTGCCCGCGCTGAACTCGCTGCTGAAGTGGACGCTGGATTGGGCGAAGGAATACAACTCGATCAAGGTGTTCCTGGAGTTCATGGACTTTTCCTTCCGACAAACAGCCGAGGCGGCGCTGTATCTCTTCCACGGGTTGGAGCAGCTCGGCACGGTCATCGGCGTCTTCGCGGCCGGCATCGCGATGCTGGAAGACCCGTTCGACACGTGGGCCGCGACGATGGACGAGCTGGACAAGAACACGGGACGGTTCGAAGCGACGTTGAATCGGATCAGGGGGCAAGGGCCACTGGCCGAAGCGACCCAACCCAAGACCGGCGGCACGAACCCAACGCAGATGGGAGCGTCGGGAGGAACTCGAACCGAACCGATGGAAATCGCGTTGCAGCGAATCAGGAATGCAGAGGACGCACTTGTTCAGATCGGCCTTTCGCAGATCGGCCAGAGACGGACGCTCGCCGGCCTTTACCAATCCGAGGCGGCCATCTTGGAGAAGCTGAAGTCCCAAGCGCAGTTCGAGGCGGACATGATGCTGAAGTCCTCGCAGTGGGAGCACCTGACGGCCGAGGAGAGGAACAAGGCGTGGGACCAATATGTCTCGAAGACCAAGGAGGCGCTGGCTCTCGACAAGCAGCGCGGGGCGGTGGCGGACGAGCAGCGAAAACTGTGGGAGAGCACGACATTCCTCGGAGGCATGAGCGCGGGCTTCCGCGAGCTGGAAACACAGATGACGACCTTCGGCCGAACCGTCGCGGACTCGTTCTTCGGGGTGATGAACAGAGGCATCGGAATGCTGGCCGACGGCATCACGGGAGTCATCATGGGAACGAAGTCGCTGGGAGAAGCGGCGCAACAGCTTTGGACCGGCTTCCTGACTTCCTTTGTTCAGACGATGGCGCAGATGGCCTCGGAGTGGGTCGTCAAACACACCTTCATGGCGGCCGTGTCGGCGCTGTTCCATTCCGGCGAAACGGCAGCCCAAGCCGCTGCGACGGGGGCGCAGGTTTCCATCCATACGGCTGGTGAAACGGCGAAGACCGGAGCCACGGGCGGTGGCGCGTTCTCGCGGGGTTTGATCCGTTTCGGCGAGACGGTTTTCCACGGAATCCAAGTCGGGATCAGGACAGCAACCCACTTCGCCGGAGAGCTGGCGATGACGGGGATTGTTGTTGTGCAATCGGCTATCCGCATGGCCTTGATCGTGGCGGAGTCCCTGGCCTACGTGGTCATGGCGGCCGTGGAAGCGCTGGCGGCGCTCTCAGCAATTCCGGTGGTGGGTCCGTTCCTGGGAATCGCGGCGATGGGAGCGGTGTTGGCAGCCGGATACAGCCTCGTAAAAGGCGGGTTCGCCGAGGGCGGTTTCACGGGCACGGGCGGGAAGTATGAACCGGCGGGGCTGGTGCACCGGGGGGAATACGTGATGCCGCAGGAGGTGGTGGCGCAGTTCGGGGTGCCGTTCTTCGATGGCATCATGGCGGGGAACATCGACACTCCGTCCGCACTGAGCGCATCGGGTGCATCGGTGAAGTCCGCTCAACCCGCGCCCGCCGTCACGCAGGTCAACCAGACGCTTCTCCTCGCGCTGGACCCGGCACGGCTCGCGCAACTCCAGAGGGAGCACACGGAGGCTATCGTGATCGATGTCCTGAAGAGGCACCTCGCGTGAAGCTCCAGAATCGTCTGGACGAACGCGCCTTGGTGAATACATTCTGTATTCAATGCGCCTAATCAAGCCGTCCACGCTGAAGCTATGGGCAAAGCGCCATGGCGACGCCTCGGAGGCCTTGGCTGTGTGGCAGGCGTTGGTTGAGGGTAACGAGTTCCCGCACTTCGTCGCGCTGCGGAGGGTTTTCCCCCACGCCGACCAGGTGGAGACGGAAAGCGGGCGAACCGCCACGGTCTTCAACGTGAAGGGCAACCGCTACCGGCTGATAGCCGCGCTGCATTACAACCGGGGAATCTGCTACGCGCTGCGGTTCCTCACGCACTCGGAATACGACAAGGGCGCATGGAAGAACGAACTATGAAGACCGCCGCAACATCGGGCCGCGCAGGCTTCCCGGCCTTCCGCGAACTGCCCACGTCCTACACCGCCCTTTGCGGAATCTACCTTCCGCGCCCGATCCACACTGCGGCCGAAGCCAAGGCGGCAACGGCCGTTGTCGAGGCGTTGGCCGGGCACAAGCTCAACCGCGACCAAGAGGACTACCTCGAAGCCGTGGCGCACTTCCTCGACGAACACGACCGCAAGACGCAACCCGCGCTCCGGCGTGCCGATGGGCTGTCCGTCCTGAAGCAGTTGCTCGAAGACCGGGCCATGTCTGGAGCCGACCTGTCGCGCATCCTTGGCGGCAGCCGGACGCTCGGGCCGATGATCCTGCGGGGCGAACGACGTCTTACCGCCGACCACATTCGCACGCTGGCGAAGGCCTTCGGCGTCAATCCGGCCGTTCTGCTATGACGGGGCGAATCCCTAGAATTTGAGCGGCTGGGGTTGTCTGTGGCTTTTCTGGGACTCGACCCACTGGCGGAGTTCGTCGGGGTCGAAGGAGATGGAGCGGCCGAGCTTGAGGTGGGGCAGGCGGCGGAATTTGCACCAGTTGCGGATGCCTCGCCCGGTGAAGGCCCGGCCATTTGGCCGGATGAGCTGGCCGAGGAGTTCACCAGCCTGGGCGATGTTGAGGCGGGGGGTTGGAGTGGTGATCATGGTTTATTTGGCGGATTGCAATCGCTGCGAGGCGGGTTTCAACGGGGTTGGGGTTGACGGTCGGGCGAGGGTTTTCTTCCGGCAACTGGAGCCTTCGGCGCTGGCTCTTCTGCTTTGGCAAATCCGAACGAGCCCCGCCGGCCAAGTTGAGCCGCCGCGTCGCACGCGAGGCCGATGGTCCGGGCGTAGTGCCAGACCGCTTCCGCGAGAATGAGCCGTTCCGGCCATCCAGTGATCTTCTCCACGTCGCGGATCGCCTCCGCCACCGAAGCATCGAACCTGGCGGGCTTCTTCGGAGGAGCACTCTCAAGCCAGCGCTTCAACAGACCAGCAAAGCTCTCGCCTGTCCGGTCCATTTCGGCGCTCACATGCGCGGCAAGCTCGCCGGACAGCTCGACGAAGCAACCGCCGGAACCATCCGACATCTCGAAGGCCCGGACAGTCCGGTCTTCGGTCTCGGAGATCAGCGCGAGGGCGGGATGGATGGATGGGGAAGTGGCGGCGGGTTTGGCGGGAGTGGTCATTTTGATGCGTGGCGACTGACTGCGAGCTTTGGTGTCGCGAAGGCTCGGTTTACATACAGGACGCATACAATTTGCGCCTGAGTTGAGCCCGTCGAATCAGCGGGAAACCTGAAAAAAACGAGGAAAAGTGAAGAAAATGGCGACCCTACGGGGAATCGAACCCCGGCTACCTCCGTGAAAGGGAGGTGTCCTAACCGCTAGACCATAGGGTCGGCTAAGGGCCGCAAAAAATATCGGCGACTGCGGGTTTGTCACGCTGTTTTCTTTGGCCGGATCGGCTGAGGGTCGCCGGATTGCAAACTGCCGGTGCCGCCTTACCTTCCGCCAATGGCCGATTCGAAGAAAAAAGCGAACCCGCAGCCGAGCGGTTCCGGCGCCGGTGACGACGACGCTCCGGCTTCGTTCGGCGAACCGATCCAGCCGTCCACGGCGCTGACAGACCTGCTTTCGCGCGAGGAGCTCGACCAGATGTCGACCCTCCAACTCATCGACCTGATCGCCCGCAAACTCCCGCCCCGTCACACCTCGATCCTCGACCTGATCTACCTCCGCGATCGCATCCAGCAGACGGAGGAACTCAACGAACAGGCCCGTGACGCCCTGGAGAAGCTCGACGCCATCGTGGAGAAGCTCCGTTCCCCCGCCTTCCGTGTCGGCACCTTTCTCGCCGCAGTCGATTCAGACCGGGCTCACGTCTGCCTCGGGGGCACGGACTACGTTTGCCGCGTCGATCCAGCCATCCCGCTCTCCAGCCTGCAAATCGGCCAGCGCGTCCTATGCAATGAAGCCTTCGCCGTCGTGCAAGGCCTCGGCTTCGACCGCAACGGCCCCATCGTCCGCATTGATGAACTCCTTTCCGACGGCCGCCTGCGTCTCGGACAGGAATCCGGCCTGACGCCGTTCGTCGTCCAACGCTCCGCCCTGCTCGCCAAGGAAAAGCTCAAGCCCGCCATGGAAGTCCGCCTTGATGCCAACCAGCGTGTCGCGCTTGAAGTCATAGGCATGGGCAAACGCATCGAGCGCTCACTTGAGACCGTCACGGTGCTTCCGTGGTCGGCCATCGGCGGGCAGGACGCCGCCGTCGAAGCCATTCGCCGCTCCATCGAACAGCCGATCCTGCACAAGGAACTCTTCCGGCGCTTCGAGCATCAGGTGCCCAAGGGCTTCCTCCTCTACGGCCCGCCCGGCTGCGGCAAGACGCTTCTCGGCAAGGCCACCGCCTACAACCTGCGCCAGCAACTCCGCGAACAGTCCGGCGTGGATCGGCCGGAGTTCTTCCTCCATGTGAAGGGTCCGGAGATCCTGAATATGTGGGTCGGCGAATCGGAACGGCAGGTCCGCGACCTCTTCGCCCAATGCCGCGAACGTGCTTCGGACGGCGCGCTGGCCTTCCTCTTCATCGACGAAGCCGAGTCCATCCTCGGCACTCGCCGCGCCGGACGTCAGAGCAGCATCCTCAGCACGCTCGTGCCGATGTTTTGCACCGAGATGGACGGCATCGAGCCGCTGCACAACGTGGTGGTGATCCTCGCCTCGAACCGCGCCGACCTGATCGATCCGGCCATTCTCCGGCCCGGCCGCATCGACCGGAAGATCAAGGTCAGTCGCCCCGACCGCGCGGGCGCCGAGCAGATCTACCGCATTTACCTCAAGGAAACGCTCCCGTTGGCCGAGCCGTCCGACGAACTCGCCCGCATCGTCACCGACGCACACTACGCCAAGACGTCTGAGAACCAGTTCCTGGAAATCGCCTTCCGCAGTGGGCGGAAGGAGTTCCTGCACCGTGGCGACATGGCCAGCGGCGCGATCATCGCCGCCATCGTGGAACGCGCGAAGAGCTACGCCATCAACCGCTCCATCGACGTGGGCCTGGATTCGCCCATCACTCGCGACGACCTGCTGCTGGCCTTGAAGAAGGAATATGAGGAGAACGACCTCTTCCCGCCGACCGACATCACGGAGGATTGGCTTAAGCTGACCGACTTCGATCCCGACAACGTCATCCGCCTCGGGCCTGTGCGGCCGAGGAAGAACGAAGGCGGCAGCGGCGTCATCTAATGTGGTGGGAATCTTCTTAAACTATGAAAACCGTCGTCGCCCTTCTTTTGGTCTGTTCCATCACAATCTTAGCAGAGGATCTCACCACAAAGCTGAACGAGAGGCGTAATCCAGACGGCACGCTGCGGTGGCGGTTGGAGACGATCTCGCGTGGGGGTAAACCAGTTCTACGCATTCACCAGTCGTTAAAGACCGGCAAGACGACCACAACCCGCAGCTTCATGGTCGGAGGCGATGTGATGATGATGGAAACCGATGAAGATGGAGACGGTCGTTTCGAGACGGTCATCGTGTATCATCCACCAAAGAACGATCTGGAGGTTTTTGCCAAGGCACAGGATGGCTCAGTTAAGCCCGTAAGCTCGAAGACACTTGCAGCCTACAAGAAGCAGCACTTCGCTATCTCCGAATTTTTTGATAGCGCGTTCGACAAGGACATGGATGCAGACAAGTTCAGTGAAAAGGTCCAGGAAACGCAGCGGAAGATTCGAGGCGCCGAAAAGGAAATGAAGGATGAAAAGAAGTGAGCGAGACCTTGGCCCTTGATCTCCTGGTAGACTTTGGAAGTGGGGGGGGAATCAATGAATCTGAACGACAACCTTCGCAGCGAATACATTGCGAGTGATATGAGACACGAATGAATCCGAATTCTGGGCAGCGCTCTTACCCCATCTCATTCGTGGAGATTCTTGAAATCCGTAGGTTTCCTTCATCGAGCCGATGAACCTCCCCCCAGTCCTGTTCGGCATTGAGACCGAGGTCGGCATCACGCGTGACGACGCGCATGATCTCGACGTGGTGGCCGAATCCATCGCGCTTGTCCGCAGCGCGGCTTCGGCCGGTGTGCAGATGCGTTGGGATTACGCCTGCGAGAACCCGCACCGCGACATGCGCGGCTTCGACGTGGACGAACTCCGGCAGGACACCGACGAGGCCAACTACGTCGAGCAGGACACCCGGCGCGAACTCAGCTTCGTGGAGATCAAGAGCGACGTCGTCCTGAGCAACGGCGCGCGCTTCTACAACGACCACGCCCATCCCGAATACTGCACACCGGAATGCAGCACGCTCGACGAACTCGCCGCCCAGGACCGCGCGGGCGAACGCATCCTCATGGCCTGTGCCAAGGCCTTGAGCGCCCAGCGGGGCAGCACCGTCCGGCTCTACAAGAACAACACCGACTTCCGCGGCCACAGCTACGGCTGCCACGAGAACTACCTCGTCCCGCGCGGCCTTCCCTGGAACACGCTCGCGAAATCGGTCCAGGCCTTCCTCGTCACCCGGCAGGTCTTCGCCGGTGCGGGCAAGTTCGCCGTCGAGGACGAGGACCGCTTCGTCGGCCACGGTTTCCAGATCGCGCAGCGCTCCGACTTCTTCACCGAACTCCAGAGCGTCGACACCATGCAGCGTCGGCCCATCGTGAACACCCGCGACGAGCCGCACGCCAATCCCGCGCTCTACCGCCGCTTCCACGTCATCATCGGCGACGCCAACATGTCGCCCTTCGCCACACGCCTGAAGGTCGGCACCACGGCGCTCGTCCTCGAAGCTCTCGCGCGCAATCCCGCCTTGAACGCGCCCGCCCTTGCCGCGCCGCTCAAGGCGCTTCGGGAAATCTCCCGAGACACGAGCTGGCGTTGGCCAGTTCGGCTTTCCGGCAGCGCGACCGCTTCCGCTATCGACGTGCAACGCGCCTACATCGAACTCGCCCGTGCCCATTGCGAGATCGATGCGCCATGGAAGGAATGGACGCTCGCCGAATGGTCCCGTGTGCTCGACGACTTGGCCGCCGATCCGATGCGCTGCTCCGACCGCCTCGACTGGGTGGCGAAGCTGAAGCTGATCCGCGAATTCCAGAAGGCGAACGAAGTGGCCGACGACGATCCGTGGCTGCAAAGTCTCGACTTGGAATACAGCCGCCTCGATCCGGACGAAGGCCTCTACTACGGACTCGAACAGGCCGGCAGTTTCACCGGCACTCCGCCCGAAGCTGAGGTTGCGTGGGCGGTGACGAACCCACCTGAAACCACCCGCGCGTGGATCCGCGGCCTGTGCGTCCGCAAGTTCGGCAAACTTGTCGAATCCGCCCAGTGGGACCACGTCACTCTCCGCGACGGTGACGATGTCCTGAAGCTCTCGCTCCTCGACGCCTTCGATCCCGCGCTTCTCCAGAAGCTGGCTGACGCCATCAATTCCAGCGCGACTCCTGCGGAACTGGAGAAGCGGTTGAAGGGCTGAAGATTTAAGGCGTTGAAGCGTAGAAGGGCGCCGGCCCGCCGGGCCTTACCCGGAACCATGCAGTTCAAGGTAGGGCGGGCTTCCAGCCTGCCCCGTGCTGACCGGAATTTCCGCACTGACCGACGTCCTGATTCGCCCGCTCCGCTTGGTTTCATGTCGGAAGCGTCGTGGGCAGGCAAGATGCGCTGCCCTACCTTGCCGCAGCCGCTTCGCGGCCGCATGCCGACAGCATTGTTCCGGCTTGGACCGCCCAGAACCTCATTGCCGAAGCACGCCCGGTCCGTTCATCTCCGTTCCGAGCATCCATGAAACGCGCCATACCGTTCCTCGTAGCTCTCCTGCTTTCCGCCGCCATCGGCCTTCGTGCCGCGGAACCCGCCAAGGCTCCCGCCCGGAAGACCATCGTCTCCATCGTGGGGGAGGAGTTCCACATCAACGGCAAACCAAGCTATGCGGGACGCACTTGGAATGGGCGAAACATCCAAGGGCTGCTGATGAACTCGCGGATGGTCCAGGCCGTCTTCGACGACAAGAACCCGGCGACCGTCGGACGTTGGGCCTATCCCGACACCAAGAAGTGGGACGCCGATCGCAACACCACGGAGTTCATCAACGCGATGGCCGAGTGGCGGCGGCATGGCCTGCTTGCCGTGACGTTGAACCTTCAGGGTGGATCTCCGGAGGGCTACTCCAAGGACCAGCCATGGTTGAACTCGGCCATCAATCCGGACGGGTCGCTCGATCCCGCGTATCTGCGCCGTCTCGAACGCGTGCTCAACAAAGCCGACGAGCTCGGGATGGTCGCCATTCTCGGCTATTTCTACTTCGGCCAGGACCAGCGTGTCCGGGATGAAGCCGCCGTCATCCGCGCGGTGGACGACGCGACGGCGTGGATTCTGGACAAGGGTTGGCGTAACGTCCTCGTGGAGGTGAACAACGAGTGCAACGTCAGCTACGACCACGGCGTTCTCCAGCCCAAGCGCGTCCACGAACTCGTCCAACGCGTTCGAGGCATCAAACGCGGCGACCGGCGTCTGCTGGCCGGCACGTCGTATGGCGGAGGCACCATTCCTGGAAGCGAGGTTGTCCGCGTGTCGGACTTCGTGCTCATCCATGGCAACGGCGTGAGCAATCCCGATCGGATCGCCGAGATGGTCCGGCAGGTCCGCAAACTTCCGACCTGGTCGCCCAAGCCGATTCTCTTCAACGAGGACGACCATTTCTCCTTCGACCAGCCGTGGAACAACTTCGTGGCGGCGCTCAGCGAACGCGCTTCGTGGGGCTTCTTCGACTTCCGCATGAAGGGCGAGGGCTTCAACGACGGTTACCAAAGCGTGCCGGTGAACTGGGGATTGAGCAGCCCGCGTAAACGGGACTTCTTCGCCCTTCTCGCCGACATCACGGGCGCGCTTCCCGGCCGAGGTGCGGTCAAGCCGGTCCACGTTTCGGCCCTGAACTATCGCGGTTGGACGAACTCGCTGCGGATGATCAACGCGGCCGCCGAAGTCGTCGTTTCACCCGAAGTCGGCCGCGTGATGCAGTTCCGTTTGCATGGCGAGGACAGCGCCTTCTGGGAAAACACCGCGCTGTATGGCAAGGTGCCCAACGCGACGACAAGCGACTGGCTCAACTTTGGCGGCGACAAAACGTGGCCGTCGCCCCAGGCGGATTGGCCGAAGGTCGGGAAACGTGGGTGGCCGCCGCCGCCGGCGTTCGACCAGATGCCTGTCACCGCAACGACCGAAGGCTCCAAGATCGTCCTGACTTCGGCCATCGATCCGTGGTTCGGCATCCGCACAAAGCGGGTGCTGGAGCTTCACGCAGCGCTGCCTCAACTCACGATCCGGACAACCTACGAGAAGGTCGAGGGCGCGGCGTTGAAGGCCGGTGTCTGGATCATCACGCAGCTGAAGGATCCGGTTCTAGTGGTCGCGCCTCTTCCGGAGAAGACGCGGTTTGCGGAGGGCTTCGACAGGCAGTCCGCCGAAAACCTGCCGGCCGATCTCATGGTGACAAACGGTCTGGTCTCGATGCGCCGCCATCCTACGAAGTCGACCAAGATCGGGACCGACGCCGGCACGCTGCTCTGGGTGGGCGACAAGACGATGGTGAAGATCGATTCACCGCGAATCGCCGATGCCGGCTATCCCGACAACGGCAGCAGCGCCGAGGTCTACACGAACGGCGGTGAAGCCTGGAAATACGTCGAACTGGAGATGCTTGGGCCTCTCGCCGATCTAAAGCCGGGCGACACCCTTTCGCAGACGAACGTCTACACGCTCTTCCGTCGCGAGATCACTGACCCGATGGCGGACGCGAAACGCGTGCTCGGCCGGTAGCCGGTCTTGCGGCTGCCGACGTTACGAGACGGACTTGGCCGCTTCGATGAGTTCCCAGAAGCGTGGGTTGTCCTGGAGTTCGCCGTCCTCGCCGGTGGGCAGGCCGCTGCGGAACCGGAAATCCTTAAGAGTATTCTTGTTCAGGATGCGGTGGACGACGATGCCGAGGGGATGTTTCTCGAAGTAGACGCGGTAGTCGCCGATGCGGAAGCGGTAGAGGATCTTGCCCTGCCGCTCCAGCTTGCCGAAGCGCTCCATGTCGGTCGTGAGCACCTCGCTGGGAAGCCCGCGGAAGTTGCCTAGGATTTCGAGCTGGAGATCCTTGGGCAGGCGGCTGAGTTCACCGGCGCTGGTCGGGTTGAAGATGATCTGGAACTGGGCCATGGCGAAAGGAATGGAATCGAAGCCAACAAAAATTTCAACGGCTGAGAATCTGTCCCACAAGCAAAATGGTGTCCGCTATTTGGAGAGGAGCGACTTCGAGATGCTTCCCAGTATTGCTGATGCATTTTTGGGATTCCGTGAAACAATCGAAACCAGATTGGCTTTGTTATACGGGTTGGTGTCCAACTCGATGTCAATAAAGTCGAAGCCTAGCGGAGATTCGGATGGAATCATCAGCGATGCGTAAGTGTCGCCTTCTGAGCCGACGAGGATGCCCGTGAACAAACTGCCATCACGTATTCGTTTCACGGATAGAGTTGAGTTGCCCATCAGAGAAGCAAGAAATGCGGATGGCTTGTAGGCAACAGCGGCAAGGATTGAAAGAGTCGCAAAGGAACAACGCTTGGGGAAAACAGGGTGACGATACCTGACATAAGTGCCATCCGAAGACAGGTTCGCAATTCTGGCCAAGATGCCACGCTTGCTCTTCTTTTTCGCGTTGGTGACGACAACCCAAGGCACTTCAGAAAAGATAAGTGCATTGAAGTCGGTTTGTTTGAGACGGTCATACTCATCTTGGTCGAGGGTCTTTCGGACGTAACTACCCGAAAGCATCAATGCGATGTTGGCTTCCTCAGCCGCCACGCGGCGAGGATGAGAGTTGGAGAATGGTTTCTTGCTCATGCCGTAGCTTGAGAATTCAAGGCGAGTCCGGAAAGCTGTTGATGACCCGATACTTGATCTTCGTGTTTGTGGCCTTGAGAACCTCGATTCTCACGCCTTTGAATCCAATCGTCGAACCATCCTTAAGATCATATTGGATGTCTTGCGAGAATGGAGACCTCAACTGGCTGTTTGATATCTCCCGATAAAGAAATTTCAGAGTGTCTCCAGTGCGGCCGTTAAAAATGAGTTCTTGGCGAAAACTTGGGCGGTCAAAAGCTTCAATCTGAATCTTGGTTAACTTAGGAACCGGTTTACATTTCGCGAAGACGCCTCCATTTACCAAGACGCTTCCATTTATAAAGATCATCACGTCGTTTTCGTTCGTATGACTTATGGCCAACCCACCAGGCAACAACTGGATTGGGGCCAATAATCCGAATCTGGCACTGACCTGCTTATCGGAGGAATAATAGATTCGCCAAACATCACGCTTGGAGGCTCTCAAAACGGAAGGCTGAAGATCTGCCTTGATTCCACCTAGAAGGCCTGCGCTCGCTGTGGCAGGTTCTTCGAGCTGAAGTCCGTCGTAAGTATAGATTATTCCTTTTTGAACGAGGGTCTCTCCCAACTCCGATTCTAGTTCCACCCCAAGCGGGGGAAGATCGACCAGCTTCGATTTTGGCTCAATTTGCTGCCAGGGCGTTGCGCACGCTGAGAGGAAAATAGTCAGCACTATCAAGACCTGGTGTTTGATTCTCAGCATATAGGCAGCCTGTGAAATAATCCTCAGCCAGATCCTCAGTTGCCTACTTCACGAGCACCCGAGGCTCTCGCCGCAGTTGAGGCACTTGTAGCAGGCGCCGTTGCGGACGGCGATGTGGCCGCAGGTCGGGCAACTCGGGGCATCGCCCTGGTTCTGGAACGTGCTGGTGAGCGACCGCGCGTCGGTTTTGCCGCCGAGGTTCACCTGGATGCGCGGGCTGGTTGCCTGTTTGGCGGATTCGGCGGCGAGCGCGGTCTCGGCTTCCTCGGAGAGCGGCAGGTCAGAGACCGGCCGGTTCACGTTTTTTTTTAGCTCCTCGAACAGGCCAGGCATCGCGAGTTCGGACTGGCCGCCATTGGGCGAATGGCTCTCGCGGTAGCCGGGAAGGAACTGGTTGGCCAGCCAGCGGAAGACGTAGTCGGTGATGGACGACGCGCTCCGGATGTCGGGGTTGCGGGTGAAGCCGCTGGGCTCGAAGCGCTGGTGCGCGAACTTGCGGACGAGGGCTTCGAGCGGCACGCCGTATTGCAGGGCCATTGAAGTGAGCGCGCCGATGCTGTCCATGAGGCCGCCGATGGTGCTGCCTTCCTTGGCCATGGTGACGAAGAGTTCACCCGGTTGGCCGTTCTCGAAGAGGCCGACGGTGAGGTAGCCTTCGTGGCCCGCGATGTCGAACTTGTGGTTGATCGCGGCGCGGGTGTCGGGCAGGCGGCGGCGGAGGGGTTTGCCGGTTTCCTTCTGGAGGGAGCTGACCTGGTTGTCCAACTCGACGATGCGGGCTTCGAGGCCCTTGACCTGCTCGGAGGAAACGGACGTCTCGGCCTTGTCGCCGCCTTCGGTGGTGCGCTTGGTGTTGAGGGGCTGGGAGCGCTTGGAGCCGTCGCGGTAGATGGCGACGCACTTGAGGCCCATCTTCCACGCGTCGACGTAGGCGTTGCGGATCTGCGCAGCGGTGGCGTCGTTCGGCATGTTGACGGTCTTGGAGATGGCCCCGGAGATGAAGGGCTGGGCGGCTCCCATCATGGCGAGGTGCGCCTTGTAGTGGATGCTGCGTTTGCCTTTGTGGGCCTTGAAGGCGCAGTCGAAGACGGAGAGGTGGTCGGCCTTGAGGCCGGACTTGATGGCAGTGCCGTTCTCTTCGACGTCCTCGATGGTGTCGTGCTTCTCGATGTGGGCCTCGATGGACTTCACTTCGGCATCGCTGTAGCCGAGGCGGCGGAGCGCTTCGGGCACGGTGCGGTTGACGATCTTCAACATGCCGCCGCCGGCGAGGAGCTTGTATTTGACGAGGGCGATGTCGGGTTCCACGCCGGTGGTGTCGCAGTCCATGAGGAAGGCGATGGTGCCGGTGGGCGCGAGGACGGTGACTTGGGCGTTGCGGTAGCCGTGCTGCCTGCCCTTGGCGAGGGCGCTGTCCCAGACGCGGCGGGCTTCATCCTTGAGGAAGGCGAAGTCGCGGCTCGGCTGGATGGATTCGACGGCATCGCGGTGTTGCTGGACGACGCCGAGGGTGGATTCGACGTTATCCTTCTTCACCGGCTTGGCCACACCGGAGCAACTGGAATCACGGTAGCCGGCGAAGGGCCCGGTGATCGCGGAGATCGCGGCGGACTGCTCGTAGGCATGGCCGGTCATGATGGCGGTGATGGCTCCGGCGAGGGCGCGGCCTTCATTGGAATCGTAGGCCAGGCCGTAGCTCATGCAGAGGGAGCCGAGATTGGCGAAGCCGAGGCCGAGCGTGCGGAAGATGTGGGAGTTCTCGGCGATCTGCTTGGTCGGATAGCTGGCGTTGTCGACGAGGATTTCCTGCGCGGTGATGTAGATGCGGACGGCGGCCTTGAAGCGTTCCACGTCGAAGCTGGTGTCGGCTTTCTTGAACTTCATGAGGTTCAGAGAAGCCAAGTTGCAGGCGGTGTTGTTGAGGAAGACGTATTCCGAGCAGGGGTTAGTCGAGTGGATGGGCTCGGTGCCCTTGCAGGTATGCCACTTCTGGATGGCGCCGTCGTATTGCATTCCGGGATCGCCGCAGACCCAGGTGCCTTCGGCGATCTGGTCGAGGAGGCGGGAGGCGTCCTTTTTCTCCAGCGGTTTGCCGGTGACGGTGGATTTGGTCCACCACTCCTTGCCGTCGAGGGCGGCCTGCATGAACTCGTCGCTCACGCGGACGGAAAGGTTTTCGTTCTGATACATGACGGAGCCGTAGGCTTCGCCGTTGAACGAACCGTCGTATCCCTGCTCGATGAGAGCCCAGGCCTTCCGCTCTTCCTTGCCTTTGGCGGTGATGAACTCCTCCACGTCGCCGTGCGTGTCGCGGATGGTGTTCATCTTGGCGGCGCGCCGGGTCTTGCCGCCGGATTTCACGACGTTGGCGACCTGGTCATAGACCTTGAGGAAGCTCATCGGACCGCTGGGACGTCCGCCTCCGGAGAGCTTCTCGCGGCTGCTGCGGATCGGGGTCAGGTCGGTGCCGGTGCCGGAGCCATACTTGAAGAGCATGGCCTCGGCGTAGGCGAGTTCCATGATGCTCTCCATGTTGTCGCTGACGGATTGGATGAAGCAGGCGGAACCTTGGGGATACTCGTATTGGGTTGAGGCACGCTGGGCTTCCTTGGTCTGTGGGTTGTAGTGCCAGTTGCCGCGGTCGCTGTGTTTGCCGACGCCGTATTGGCTGAAGAGGCCGACATTGAACCAGACCGGGGAATTGAAGGCCCCGTATTGGTTTACGCAGAGCCAGGTCAGCTCGTCGTAGAAGGTTTCGCCGTCTTCCTTGGAGAAATAGCCGTCCTTGATCCCCCAGTCGGCGATCGTGCGGGTGACGCGGTGAACAAGCTGTTTGATCGAGTATTCGCGCTCGGACTTGGCCGGGTCGCCGTAAAAATACTTCGAGCAAACGACCTTGGTCGCCAACACGGACCAAGACTTCGGCACTTCCACGTCCTTCTGCTGAAAGATGACCTTTCCGGAATCATCGGTGATTTCGGCCGTGCGGCGGTCCCATTCGATCTGGTCGAACGGCTTGATTGTGGCGTCGCTGAAAACGCGGACCACCTTCAGCGCCTTGGCCGACTTGGAGGGAGCGGAACGGCCTACTGCACCCACTTTCGAGGAGCGGCGGGCAGTTGTGGTTTTGGTCGAAGACGAGGGCATGACTTGGTCGCGAGCGTCGATCACGGCGTCACCTTAAGAGTTCGGGATTTGGAGGGTTGGGCGCATCCAGAACGGCTCGGCCGAGCGGATGAAAGAACTCGCCCAACTTTAACGGAGTAAACCGAAGGGCTTTTCTCCCGAAAAGCCCCACCAGTTGGGTGAAGTTGTAACGGTAGCACCATTAGTAGCGGCGTAAAGACGATTTTGAAGAATTGTAGAATGTCAAAAATGAAGGCTGTTTTGCAGGTTTTTGTGACGAAAAACGATGCGAAATCCATGAGCTACAGCGCACGGATCTTCCGAGAGGTATGGGTTCCCGGGGAAGTGCCGGAAAGCAGTGTTTTGGATTACGCTTTTGCGCGAGTCGAAGTCACTACGAGGGCTCTCGGTTCAAACAATGAGACCCACTCTATGACTTCCTGGAGATCGGCCGTGCTTCCACCGAAAACTTGGCAGGAGCCGTTGCGGCCCACGAGGACTTCAGCCCTGCCAAAGCGAATTTTTTGCGTTGAAAGAAAACGGAAGATTCTGAACAGCAATTTGGGCGATTTCATGCCTATGAGATTGCCGAAAGGACGGAGACATTTGCTGTCCTGTCATATGGAAGTTTTTGGGTTTTGGGAAATGACTCGGACAAGCCTTCCGAAAATTCAGCCGGCCAGCCCTTTTTACAGGGGCTGGCCGGCTCAGGTAGACGGTTTTGGTAGAATAAAGTCCCGCAGTTAAGCAGGGCTGTCCTTCGGTGGGACAAGAGGCCACTTAGAACTAAATCCCGGGAGGTGCAATGGAGAAGATTCGGGCGGCGACAGGTCGGAATCCTTGCCGAGATCGGGTGGGCGCCCTAGGGAACAAGTTTGGTCCTGTAGAACTCGGTCGAAGACGTGTTGGTGAGGGCCCGGTTTTCGAGGAAAAACAACGTCGCCGAACTGTCGTAGAACTCGAGAGTGGCGTTGGTTTTCCAGGTCGTGAGATTGGACGAGGACTGGAGTTGGAAGCGTTGATCGATTGAGCCCGCCAGAAAATAGAAGTTCTGTGAGGTTATGTTTGTGGTGAGAGGGAGGAACGAAACGTTGGTCTGATACCCGAAGGAAAACTGGGCAATATCGACACTGTTGGTCGGTGGCTTGGGCCAACTCCGGAGGATGATTCCTTCAATGCCCGCCGCGATAAGCTGTCCACCGGACGTGGCGGCGCAATAGAGCGACTTGCCTGTCGCGATGGGTAGCGGATTCCACCCGGCGAGGTTGGTCGAAGTCAGCAATGTGCCCTGGTTGCCGACGATGAACCATGTGTTGTCGACAAACGTGATGTCGTTGAGCCAACGGGTCGTTCCAGTCACGCGCTGGGTCCAGTTTGTGCCGTCGGCACTGGTGAAGACGCTGCCGTTTTGTCCTACTGACACGAGCGATCCTCCGACGTTCCGCACTCGCGACATCCAGTTGGTCGTGCCGAGCGACCGGGCCGTCCACGAGAGGCCGTCGACGCTCGTCGCGATGCACCCCGACTCGCCGCAGGTGACCCAGCCGCCGGGGAAAGATTCCACCGAAGCGAGGAAACGGTTGGTGGGCGCATTTCGCTTCGTCCAATCGATCCCGTTGGTGCTGGTCAGAATCGCGCCTTCGTCACCTGTCGCGACCACGAGATTCGACGACGCGACCACTCCTTGCAGGTCGTTGGTCACTCCGGAATTGCGGGGGATCCAAACCACGCCATAGGTGGAGACTAGTTGGTTGGTTACGACGATGTTCGTGCCGACGATGTTTGTGATCGTCACGTTCGTGGACCCGGCGTGACTGGAATGGATCTGGCCACCGTTACCGACGGTGACCAGGAGATCGCTGGTGCCGCCGATGCCGAGCAGAACCCCGTTGGTGGCCGCGGATGTGATCGTTTCCCGTGCCCAGTCGACACCGTTGGCACTCGAAAGGATCGTGTTCAGATCCCCGGCGGCGTAGTAGTTGCCCGCTTGGTGGGTGATGCTCCACAGCCAGTTTCGCGGCAGTGGCAGGTCGGTGGTCCATGACGTCGCGGCGCCGATGCCTGTCCGGAACAAATCGGAGTTCAGACCGGTTCTTCCGGCGATCAGGAAGTAGTTGGAGGCCCCGACGGCCGAGAGGTAGTTCCAAGTCGGCGGGCCGTTAGTTCCCAGGGCGATCTGGCTTACCCAACTCGACCCAAAGTTGTGGTCCTTGAGTCGGACTTCGCCGTCGCCCAGAAGCACTCTGGAGATCGAATTGGCCGCCACGTCGTAGAGGTTTCCCGTCGCCCCTATCCCGGTTTCGGCCGCCCAGTTCTTTCCGTCCGCGCTGCGCAGCACGACCCCGGAATCTCCCACGGCCATGAAGTAGTTCCCGAGCAAGGTCTGCAGATAACGGACCCGATTGAGGTTTGCCGTGGTTCCTGAGTTGACCACCTTGGCGATGGTCAAAGGTTGGAGCGACGTCGTGTAAAGAATGGTTCCACCTTCTCCCACCGCGACGAAGATGCCGCCGTTGACGGGGCTATGGGCGACGCTTCGGAGCCATGCGGTCGTGCCCACGGGGGCCGGCCGTTGAGTCCATGTCACACCATCGGACGACGAATAGATCGAGGCGTTGTCACCGACGGCGACGGCGATCGACGCGCTGGCCGCGACGCCTTCGAGCCAGTTCGACGTAACTGTCGGAAGCGAACCCGGACGAATCTGATCCAGGGTGTCGGCGTAGAGAACAGTGCCGTTTTCGCCGGTGATCAGCAGGCGGTTACTCAGGAACGCAACCGACCGGAGCGAGTTCGTGGTTCCCGCATCAAGAGGCTGCCAAAAATCCGAGTCGGTGCTGGCGTAGGTTTGGCCGCGTTCGGCGACCTGCACGATGAGCCCGTCGAGATACGCCATGTCGATGACGTTGTTGCCATGGGGCGATGGAGCGGACCATCGCCAGCGCAGGGGCAGAGCGACATCAGCCGTCAATCGCGCCGTGAACGGCCCGCCTGCCAGCATGAGCAGCAGGACCAGCCATCGGAGCGGGCGGCACGCAGAGGACAAAGAGGCATCCGTTTTCACTGTTTTGCTCAAGTTCGAGGGTTGCTCCCAAGTGGTTCGCCAGTTGGCGGCAGATGGCCAGGCCGATACCGCTCCCACCGTCGCGGGTCGACGCGACCGGCTGGAAGAGACGCGCCGCCATTCCCGACGGAATCCCGGGACCTTCATCACGGACTTCGCATCGCAGGTTTTTGGCGGCGGTGTTGGAGAGGGTGACAGAAACTTTTCCGCCTTCAGGCGTCGATTGGAGGGCGTTTTGAACGAGGTTCTCCAGAATCAAAGTTACCAGATTCGCCGAGCGCCCATCGAGCTCGCGGGGCGACTCGACCTTCGCTTCGAGACGGACGCCCCGCGATCGGGCATGAGGCGCCATGGCGCTGTTCACACCGGCCCAGACTTCGGCGGCGCTCAACTGGATGCCGCCGGCCGCCGCGTCGTCGCGGAGGACGTGAATGACCTGGGCGATCAACGCCTGCATTCGGCGTGCTGCATCAGAAGCGTCTTTCCAGTCAGCCTGGTCGGGTCCTTGGGCCTGGCCATCGACAAACTGTTGCAGGCCGCTTAGGGGATTCTTGAGCCCGTGGATGAGATGGGCCGAGATGGCGCCCACGGCTGAGGTGCGGGCGGACAGGGCGAGTTCGCGATTGGCCTCGCTCAGCGAATGGGATCGATCCGTCAGGTCACGCTGGAGGCGAGACACACGGCGATGTCCGAGCCACAGGACCAAAGCGACCAGGCTGGAAGAGACGCCGAACATTCCGGCAGATTGGAACCAAAGCGATCGGTTGAGGGCCGTGAATTCTTCTTTGAGGCTGGTGCCTTCGATCAGGAACTGGGCGATACCGAGAAGGGCGCCGGATTGCTCGTCGCTTAGCGGGAGATCGACCGTCAGAAGCGGAATCCGCCGGCCTTCGGCTTCCGAGAATTCCTCGAGATAGACGAAGACGTCCTCAAGCGAAACGTCGTCCTCGAACCGCGAGGCTGTTTTGCCTATGGACATCGATTTCAGTTCCGCTTCCGCCAACCTTGTCGGCGCGATGCTCGCGGGGATCGCGTCCGCGAAGGTCCCGTCGGGGCGGAACAACCGCACGCCGATGACGCTCCTGAGACGCGACGCCGGCAGGACGATGTTGAGCTGGTTGTCGGGCTCGCGGAGATCCAGCCCGAGCGACGGATCCGCCAGTGCGGTCTGTTCCATCTGCACGACGGCGGACAATACTTCGCCGTCGCGTGAGGCCAGTTGCTTCTCGATGCGCTGCCGGATGGTTTCCCGGGCCGCGAGAATGACGGCGCACAGGACCGCCATCACGGCCACCAACGACACCAGCGTCGTCCGCCGGGAGGCGAGCAGCAGATGTTCGAGGTGGCGCACTTTTTCCATCTGGCGTGGGCTAGAAGTCCAAGGTCACACCGGTCATGACCGACATCGACCGGTATTCATCCAGCGGTTCATTGCTGAGATTGTCCTCCCACTCGGCCGAGAGAAAGGCAATCCATGGTCCGCCGAGACTTCTGCGGATGTTCACGCCCGCAGACACGATGAGCCGTTCCCGCACCTCGGCGGCGGAGCCGACGGTTTGGAGAGGATAACGGTAGGTGCTGAGCTTGCCGTTTACCGAGATGTCCCATGGCTCGGCCTTCCACTGGAGCTGCTGCTGAAGCTGGACGCGTTGGTAGTCGAAATAGCCGCCACCGCTGTCCTCGGTCAGTTGGATGTTTAGTCGGCTCGTCGTTCGGAAGTGTTTCGCGTCGTCCCAAACATGGCGAAGGCGGAAGCCGTATTCCTGCTGGAAGTAGCTCAGGCGCGTGCCGGGAAGAGAGAAACCCTGGCTGTCCGTCGTGGTCCGGGTGTCGTAGCGCCGGTCGCTGAATTGTCCGTAGAATTCCCATTGCGAGCGCCGGCCGTAGTATCCGCTGAAGCCGATCCGTGCGCCTTGTTCCCAATAGCTGTCGAGCGGCGTGTCGAGCTCCTGCCGCGAAAAGAGGCCGCCGAGTTCCATCCACCATCCGCCGTTGAAGTAGCGGCGCACGTCGGGCCGGACGGTGTAGTTGTGGGCGATGGTCGGGAGCCTCAGGGGCGTGGAGAAATCCTCGGAGATGTCGAGGACCTGATCCTGCATCAGATATTGGAAGGTCAGTCCGCCCTCAAAAAAATCGTTCAGGTCATGGCGGACCTGAGCCTGGCCCATGACGAACCGTTCTCCCTCGAGGTCCGGCGCGTCCAAGAACCGGTTGTCCTCGATGCTGAAGAACACGTTTACCTGCGCTCCTTCCTGCGCCGACCGTGCGATCGTGATGTCGCCCGAGGTGTGGATGAAAGGCGTCCCACGATCGTCAATGGCCGAGAGCAGGACGTTGTCGCGGTAGCCGATGCCGGTGGACACGGAATAGAAGCGCTGCCATGGGCCGAAAGCTTTGACCGCGCCTTCGAGTTCAGCAGCCATCTTCGCGTCCGCCGATTCTCCGGGACCGGCGGCTGTGACCATGGACACGGAGGACGACGCGCAGATGCAGGCTGCGAGGAAGCGTTGAACGGCGGACGTCATGCGTTCGGCTCTGGAATTGGGCTACAGCAAGACTCCAGACGAACGTGGATTCGTCTGGAGCTGGATGGGAAAGGGCCTGCGCCCTCGATCTGGGATCACTCGCCCTTGCGGGGACGTCCGTCGATCTTTTCCTTCGCTGCGTCGATGGCGTCGCGATGCTTCGGAAGCTGATCGCGGAGTTCCTTGAGACGTTCGCGGAGTTCCGCGCGGATCTTGGCGAACTTGTCCTGGTTCTCCTTCAGCTGTTCACGGAGCGCGGCTTTCTGTTCCTCGGTGGCGTCCTTGAGCTGTTTGAGCAGCTCCTTCTGCTTCTCCAGATACGTGTCGCGGGCCTTCTCGAAGACGGCCAGCAAACGGCGGATCTCGGGGGGCAACTGCGGCCGGTCCGGGCGCTCGGGGCGTTCGGGACGGACGACCTGTCCGCCGTTCGCGCCGATCTCCGGCTTCTTGACGCGGTCTTCGGCATGGGCGCTCAACGCGATCATCGCCAGCCCTGCAACTGTTCCCAACACGGCTTGTTTGATGTTTTTCATGTTATTCTTTCCTCACACTGCTCTGGGGTGTGATTGATAAATACCAAAGCACGTCCGATGCCACCCGGCTCTTAGTTGAAGAAAACGCTGATCCCATTGGTTATTCTGCTCAATCTTCCAAACACAGCCTCGCCGGGAAATCCCGCCCTTGGGTGAATATCCCCACCGGACTGGGCGGGTATTGGGTGAGGTCACCCATCCACCCGTTTTCCGCCGTCCATCCGGTAGCGGACATAGTCGCGGGTTACTCCCAGTAGCCGGGCGGCCCCGGACACGTTGCCGTCCGTCTGCTCCAAAGCGCGCTTCACCAGACGATCGATGGCTTGGTCGAGGCTGAAGCCGTCGGCAGGATAACGGAACGCCGGGTTGAACCATTCCGTGGCCGGAAGGCTGGCGCTTCCGGAGGCTGCGTCGCCGGAAAGGTGGGGGAAGTCGAGTTCGGCTCCGTCTTCGAAGACGACGGCCCGCTCGATCTCGTGCATCAGTTCGCGGACGTTGCCCGGCCATTGGTAGGCGAGCATCCGGGCATTCCCAGCTTTGGAGATTCTCTTCTCGATCACGCGGTGGCGGCGGCACGTCGCGGTGATCAATTTGCCCGCCAGTTTGAGGACGTCTTCGCCACGATCCCGCAACGGCGGGATGACCACCCGGTAGAGGTCGAGGCGATGGTATAGGTCCTCGCGGAATTCCTTCGCAGCCACGGCCGCCTTCAGGTCGCGGTTGGTCGCCGCGATGATCCGGGCATCGACGGAGACCGCCTTGTTGCCTCCAACGCGCCGGATCTTCGCGTCCTCGATCGCCGTCAGGACCTTGGCCTGAAGACCGGGAGACAGGCTCGGCAGCTCGTCGAGGAACAGCGATCCGCCGCTGGCCGCCTCGAACAATCCGAGCCGCGCGGACTTCGCATCTGTGAAGGCGCCGCGTTCGTGGCCGAAGAGTTCGGACTCCGCCAAGTTCTCCGGCAACGCGGAGCAGTTCACCTCGACGAGTTCCTGCCCGGCGCGCGGGCCGTTGCGGTGAAGCCAGCGGGCGATGGTGCTCTTGCCCGTGCCGGTTTCGCCCACGATGAGCACCGGCGGGAGGTGTTCGCCCATTCGGCGATCCGCCGCGAGGATCTTGCCCAGTTGCGTGTGGACGCCACCGAGCGCCGATCCGAAAAAGAATCCGTCGTCGTCATGCTTGGACTGGCGATGCTCGATGGCGCGCGCGCTTTGCCGCGTGTGCTGGGCGCGGCGGACGACGAGTGGAAGTTCCGCCGGGTCGAAGGGCTTTACGAGGTAGTCGATCGCCCCGAGGCGCATCGCCTCCACCGCACCGCCGATCCCGCCGTTGGCCGTCATCACGATCACTCCGGTCGCGGGGCGGAACACTTTTTCCTTCAGGAGATCCGTGCCCAAGCCGTCCGGGAGATTCACATCGAGGAACGCGAAATCGAAGTCGAAGTCGGCCGCCAGCCGGCGCGCGCCGACCACGTCCGCAACCTGCATGACGTCGGCGCCGAGCCGTTCCAGGTGCGCGGAGATCTGTTTCCGCAACAGGGGTTCGTCGTCCAACACCAGCAGGGTCAGGCCAGAAAGCGGCTCGTTCACGCGCGCATCCAAGCAAAGGAATGCCCTGGCGCAAACCGCAATCCCTCGCCGTCAGAGCGCCGCGCGGTAGAGCACCTCGAAATCCACCGCCGTGATCGGGCGCGGATTGAAGTTGGCCGTCCACTGTTTCGCCGCCTCGATCGCCAGCCCGGGAATGGACCCCTCCGTCACACCAAGATCACGCAACCGCGCGTTCAGCCCGGCGGCGACAAGGAGATCCTCGATCAGGGAGGCGAGGCGATGCGCCGCGCTCTTGTTGCCGAGCGAGGGGATGTTCGCCGCCGCCAGCATGTCGCGGTAGCTGCGTTCGCATGGTGGATCCTCGCCGTTAAAACGGACGACGTGCGGCAGCATCAGGCCGATGGCCTGGCCGTGGACGATGTTGAAGTGCGCAGTCAACGGATTCGCCGCCGAATGGCCCGCGCCAAGCATGGAGTTTTCGATCGCCGTTCCCGCGAAGGCCGCGCCAAGCATCATCTCGCCGCGGGCGTTCACGTCGGCCCCGCGCTGCATGACGACCGGGAAATTGCGGACGCAGAGGCGGAATGCTTCCCGCGAATACATCTGCGAGAGCGGCGTGCGTTTCCTTGTCACGCACGTCTCGACGGCGTGGCTGACGGCGTCGATGCCCGTGCAGGCCGCGACGCGGCGTGGCTGTGAAACAGTCAGCGACGGATCCAGGATCGCGATCCGCGCCATGGCCTTCGGATCGAGGCACGCCATCTTTTGGTGGGACACATCGTCGGCGATCAACGCGGCCGACTGGCATTCGCTGCCCGTGCCGGCCGTCGTGGGAATCGCGATCAAAGGGAGCATCGGTTTCGTTGCCTTGCCGACGCCCCAGTAGTCCTTCATCTCGCCGCCGTTGGTCAGGAGGAAATTGGTTCCCTTGGCCGTGTCCATCGAGCTGCCGCCACCGACGCCCACGAAGAAATCGATCTTCTCGGTCGCGGCCGCCGCGAGGCAGCGCGCGACGTGGGCCGTCGTGGGATTCTCCTCCACTTTGTCGTAGACCGCGACGTGCAGCCCGGCGGCGGCCAGATTCGCAGCGACGCGCCCGGCGTGGCCGGCGGCGGCGATGCCCGGATCCGTCACGAGGAGGACGCGATTGGCGCCGAGTTCACGGGCCAAAGCGCCGACGCGGTCGACCTCGTTCAAGCCGTAGACGATCCGCTGACGCGGCTGATGGTCGAACGGCACCAATGGCCCGGGAATTTCCATGCGGTGTATGACTCGCCCAGGATTTCCCGTGTTCAAGTGCAATTTGGTAAACCGGAAGAAGAGGTTCTTGCTCAGTTGGCGGCCGGTCGGGATGTGAAGCGGCGCCTCATTGGTCGGCGGCCCTCGAAAAGCCGCGTGCATTCCCAAAGGCTTGACGGCATCAATCCGGTGTCCCGCGACGGCTCAAAGTCCACCCAGGAAACACCATGCCCGCCTTTCCAAAACCTTCCTTCGAATTCCCCTACGACCTGAAGTCCGAACGCTCCGCGCTGCGCAAGTGGCGGGACACAAAACCCGGACGCGCGATCCCGCAAAAATCAAAGGACCGGCTGCTGCTCGCGACGTGGAACCTCGCGAATTTCGGCGCACAAATCCGCCGTCCGGACGATTACGCGCTGATCGCCGAAGTGATCTCGTGGTTCGACCTCGTGGCGGTTCAGGAGGTGAAGGACAACCGCACGGGTCTCGACCAACTCATGGCCGCGCTGCCGAAGACCTGGCGCGTGATCTTCTCGGATGCGGCCGGCAACGACGAGCGCATGACCTTCGTCTACGATTCGACCAAGGTCGCGACCCGCGAGTTCGTCGGCGAGATCGCCGTCGAGCCGTCGGACCTGAAGAACGTGAAGCTGCCCGAGACGACGCTGGCGAAGTTCGAGGGCTTTGACCGGAATCCCTACATCGTCTCCTTCCAGTCTGGGAAGACGGTCTTCTGCCTCGTGAACGTTCACCTCTACTACGGCGACGATTCCGCGAAGGCCTCGCTGGAACGGCGCGCGCTCGAAGCCTACGCGGTGGCGCGCTGGTGCGAGCGGGAATCGAAGAGCAAGAACGCCTTCACCCCGTTGATCGCTGCGCTGGGTGATTTCAATCTCCCGAAAGTCGATCCCTCCGATCCCATCTTCAAAGCGCTTACGAGAACGGGTCTCCAGCTTCCCGATCACTCGACGCAGATCGGCTCCAATCTCCAGGGCGACCAGGCTTACGACCAGGTGGCCTACTTCCCGACCGGCGCCGGTGCGCGGTTCACCGGCAAGTCGGGCGTGTTCGACTTCGACGGCGCGGTCTTCGCCGAATTGTGGAAGACCAAGACGCCCGTGCAGTTCCGCAGCTACATCCGCTACTTCCTCAGCGACCATCGCCCGCTATGGGCGGAGTTCACGGTGTGAGTATGTAGGCCGGGAGTCCGCGCCCGGCTAGGAGGTGTTCATCCACGAAGGACACGAAGAACACCGAGGCGGAAGGCGCTACGGCCTCAATGCCGCGAAGCGCAGGCCGCGGGTGCTGACTTGGAATTCGGGCAGATCGAACTGGCGGAGGATGGCTTCGAGAATGGCGATGCCTGGCAGGATCACGTCGGCGCGCTCGGGTGGAATGCCTGGAATTTTGCGGCGAGCCTCCAGCGGCAGGCTCCAGAGGCGCTCCAGATGCGCGGTGAGTTCTGAGGGTTTCAGGCAGACGGCCTCGATGGCGTCGCGCTCGAAGGCGTCCGTCGTGAGGTGGACGCGCGCGAGAATCGAGGCGGTGCCGCCTGTGCCAACGAGGACGGGGACTTGGCGAAGCGCACGCAACACGGGACCGAGCTGCGGTTCGACCTGCTCGGCGAGAAACGTGTCGAGATGTTTGCGGTAGCCATCCAATGAAGCCGCCGAGGGTGGATCGGGGATGGGATGCTTCTCCAGAGTCCGGACGGTGCCGAGCTTGTAGCTGTGTCGGAAAAGACTGCGGCGTTCGTCGCCGAGGATGAATTCGGTGCTGCCGCCGCCGATGTCGAGGATGAGCACGGCATGGGTGAAACGCGGATCGCTGACGACGCCGGCAAAGGCCCAGTCGGCCTCCTGATCGCCGGTGATGACTTCAACCGTCGCGTTTGCCGCTTCCTCGATGGCCGAAATGAGTTCGGCGGCGTTGACGGCGTCGCGCGCGGCGCTGGTGGCGATGATGCGGACATGGGCCGCGCCTTCCGCGCGGGCGCGGGCGGCGAACTCACCGGCGGTGCGGGCGGTGTCGAGAATCGGTTTCTGGAGGAGGCGATGGGTCTCGTAGAAGCCCTGGCCGAGACGTGTCTGGCGGCTGGTTTCGAGGACCGGAACGACGTCGTCGGCCGTGACGTCGGCCACGAGCAGCTTCACCGAGTTGGTGCCGATGTCGATGACCGCGCGGCGCTGGGCATTCGTTGGCGAGCGGGCAGAGGATGGGATGGGCGAACGATGTGGCATGCGGCGGAATGACGAAATCGGAAGGCCGAGGACAGCGGCGACGGAACGGGGCGCTACTTCGACTCGCGCTTGGCGAGGACGGCGGCTCCGACGATGCCGACGTTGTCCGCGTCGTTGGCCGCGATGATCTCCACGCCTTTGAAGGTTCCCTGCATGGCGTAGTCCTTCGCTACCTCGGTGATGATGCTCATCATCTCGTCCTCCAGCGCATCAATCACGCCGCCCCCGAGGACAATGGCCTCGGGGTTGAGCACGTTGATGATGTTGGCGACGGCTATGCCCGTGTAGTAGGCGGCGTCCTCGACGACCTTTGTGACGAGCTTGTCGTTCTTGCGGATCGCTTTCCTGAGGTCGCCGCTGCGCATGTCGGCGAGGTCGTCGCCCAGCATCTCGGTGAGGACTGTCTTCTCGCCCTTCTTCACCTCGTCCTTGAGCTTTTTGAAGATGGCCGTGCGGCTGGAGAGCGCCTCGAAGCAGCCCTTGTTGCCGCAGCCGCATTTCAGCTCGGAGCTCGCGTCGATGACCATGTGCCCGATCTCGCCGGCGGTGCGGTTAAAGCCGCTAAAAAGTTTTCCATCGAGGATGATGCCCGCGCCGATGCCCGTGCCGATGAAGATGCCGACGACATGTTTGAAGCGTCCTTTGAGCTGCCGCTCGAAGACGCCCAGGGCGCAGACGTTGCAGTCGTTCTCGATGAAGACCGGGACTTCCAGCAGCTTCTCGAGGTCCTTCTTCAGCGGGACATCGGTCCATTTGAGGTTCGGGGCGAAGAGGACCTTGCCGGACTCGGGATCGACCGCGCCGGGTGCGCCGATGCCGATGCCCTTGACCTGTTTCATCGTCAGGTCGCACTCGTCCACGGCGTCGCGGACGACGCGGTTGATGCGTTCGAGGACGGCTTCGACGCCGCGCTCCGACTTGGTGCTGACCTTCTCCGTGCCGATGAGGCGGAGCTGCGTGTCGAACACGCCTGCCAGCACCTTCGTGCCGCCCATGTCGACTCCGACGTAGACCTCCTGCTTGGAACCTGCTTCAGCCATAACGGATGGTTGGGTTGGGGTTACTTGCCGCGCATGACGGCTTCGATCTTCTTCTGGAGCTCGAGGTTGATCTCGTCGGCCGAACGGCTGGCGTCGACGATCGTGAATCCGTAGGTCCTCTGCATTTTCTTGAACATGTCCACGATCATCGCCTGGTAGCGGATGAAGCTGTCGAACATGTCGTGCGACAGGCCGAGGTCCATGCCGCTCTCCCAGTAGTCGAGGGCGTAGTCCTTGGCGAAATTGCGCTGCACCAGTTCCTCGGCGGGGACGTTCAGGTAGAAGACGATGTCCGGCACGAGCGCCATGCCGTAGAGGTTCCGCAACCAGGAGGGATCCGCTCCACGCGCCATGTCACGCGCCATGAGGGTGTAGATGTAGCGGTCGGCGATGACGATGAACCCGGCCCGCAGGGAGGGGATGATGACGTTCTCGATCTGGTCGGCGAAGTCGGTCGCGTAAAAGAGAGAGAGCGTCGTCCGGCTGAGGATGTTTCCTCGTTTGGCCTGGTTGAGTTCTTCGCTGACGAGCGTGGAGCGCTTCAGGCCGACCTGCACGGTGGCGTGGCCGCAGCCTTCCAGCCACTCGACCAGGCGGCTGATCTGGGTCGAGCGGCCCGAGCCGTCCGCGCCTTCGATGACGACGAGCTTGCCGCCCAGCTTGGAGGGATCGAGGCCGGGAATGCCGTGGCCGTAGAAGCGGCGGGACGTCGGCTGCGGCACGACGATGGTCCGGCCGTTCTTGGGAAGTCGAAGAGAGGCTTTCATGGTCGTCTGGTTCTCAGGCCTTCTCGCGGCGGAACTTGTCCAGCGGGATGAACGAGCTGACCAGGTCGCGCACCAGCGCCTGTTGCGGCTCGATCTGCCGCGAGGCATCCACGATGTGGAATTTGAACTCCGTGCTCATGGCCAGATACTGCTCGAGGATGCGGCCCTGGAAGATGCGGAAGCTCTCCGTGATGTCGGGCGAGAGCCGCAGATCCATGCCGGCCTCGAAGTATTTCAGCTCGGGCCGGCCTTCGAGGATGCGCCCGAGCGACGTCTCGAGCGGAGCCTTGAAGAAGAACGTCATGTCCGGCAGCGCGGCAAAGTCGTAGATGCCGCGGACCCATTCCGGCGGGCAGCCGCGGACCGTGTCCCGGGCGAACGCGGTGAAGATGTAGCGGTCGCAGAGCACGATGTAGCCGGCCTTCAGCAACGGCAGGAGTTGGCGCTCATACCGGTCGGCGAAGTCGGTGGCGTGGATCAGCGAGAAGGTTGTTGGCGAAAGAAGCTCGCGGCGTTTGCCCTTGGAGGTGGCGGCCTTCACGAGGACGGACGAGTTCCATTCGCTGAAGAAGACCTTGAGGCCCTGGAGCTCCATCCAGCGTTTGAGGAGATAGATCTGGGTGGACTTGCCCGAACCGTCGATGCCCTCGACGGCGATCAGGCGGCCACGGAACCCGAGTTGCTCGAACGTTTTCATCACGGCGTGCCGCGAGGCTATGGGGACGGTCCAAAGATCAAAGAGGAAAGTTTGTGCATCAGCCTCGTGGTGAGCGATCGGGCGGCCTGGAAAATCTTTGGGTTAGCTACTCGTCCGTGAGACATTGAGAAATCAGCGCGATTCAGGCTGGTTTCACGGATAACCCGAAGCGTTGAGAAGCGAACAAAATGACCATGCCGCCAGATGTTCTGACATTCCTGCTCAAAGGCGGTCATTTGAACGTCGATGAGCGGAAGGCAAAAGGCTTGTGGCCAAACGAACGACTAACCTACTCAGAAGTTTTAGATCACTTGACCCTACTGATTCAATGCGAGGGTTGGTTCCCCCGGGAGATGCCGGAGCACAAACCTGGGGATCTCGTTTTTGAGGGGACGGTTATTCAGTCCGTCTCATCATGCCGCTTCATTTGCCACAGTCGCAGGCCATCGGCCTATGATTTGCGGTTGATCGCCGAACAATCCCAGACAGAATTCTTCGATCCGAGAGACGCAGCCGACTTCTACTTGAAGTGGGAATTGCATCTCCCAGGACGCCTCGACAGCTGGATAATCGAGTAGGAGTCATCCCATCGGCCGGCCTCTTTCCCCGCAATCTCGCCTCTCGACACCCCCCGCTTCCTTCTTATGATCCGCCCGCGTTTTGTAGAACCTAATCCGAACATGACCACCATTTCTGAGATCATTTCCCGCGAGATCCTTGATTCCCGCGGCAACCCCACCGTCGAAGTCGACATCGTCCTCTCCTCCGGCGCCATCGGCCGCGCGGCCGTTCCCTCCGGCGCCTCCACCGGCGAGCACGAAGCCATCGAGCTCCGCGACGGCGACAAGAAGCGCTTCCTCGGCAAGGGCGTGAGCAAGGCCGTCAAGAACGTCACCGACAAGATCGCCCCCGCCATCCTCGGCCTCGACGCCTGCGACCAGCTCACCGTCGACAAGACGATGCTCGCCCTCGACGGCACCGAGACCAAGTCCAAGCTCGGCGCGAACGCCATCCTCGCCGTCTCCCTCGCGAATGCGAAGGCCGCTTCCTCCGCCCTCGGCCAGCCCCTCTTCAAGTATCTCGGCGGACCCAACGCCAAGGTGCTTCCCGTCCCGATGGCCAACGTCATCAACGGCGGCGCCCACTCCGACGCCCCGATCGACTTCCAGGAATTCATGGTCATGCCGCACGGCTTCCCGACCTTCAGCGCGGGCCTGCAGGCCATCACCGAGATCTTCCATGCGCTCAAGGGCGTCTTGAAGAAGAAGGGCCTCAGCACCGCCGTCGGTGACGAAGGCGGGTTCGCTCCCAAGCTCGAAAGCGCCGAGGCCGCGCTCGACGCCATCGCCGCCGCCGTCAAGGACGCGGGCTACAAGCTCGGCAAGGACATCTTCCTCGCCCTCGATGTCGCCGCGTCCGAGTTCTACACCGGCAACGAGACCTACGTGTTCAAGAAGAGCAGCGGCCAGAAGCTTTCCGGCGACGAGATGGTCGAGTTCTACGCCAAGCTCTGCGCCAAATATCCCATCGTCTCCATCGAGGACGGCTGCGCCGAAGGCGACTGGAAGACCTGGAAGAAGCTGACCGACAAGCTCGGCTCCAACACCCAGCTCGTCGGCGATGATCTCTTCGTGACCAACGTGAAGTTCCTCCAGAAGGGCATCGATACCGGCACCGCCAACTCGATTCTCGTGAAGGTGAACCAGATCGGCTCCCTCACCGAAACCCTCGACGCCGTGTCGCTCGCGCAGAACAACAAATACACCGCCGTCCTCTCGCACCGCTCCGGCGAGACCGAGGACAGCACCATCGCCGACATCGCCGTCGCGACGAACTGCGGCCAGATCAAGACCGGTTCGCTCAGCCGCACCGACCGCACCGCCAAGTACAACCAGCTCCTCCGCATCGAGCAGCTGCTCGGCCGCAACGCCGTGTACGCCGGCGTCAGCGCGCTGCCCAAGGGCCGCTGATCACGCCGTTTTGTGAGACCACCGGGAGCCGGGAGACCGGCTTCCGGTTTTTTATGCCGGCATCCGGCCGTCCGACCACGCGTGCCGACGGCGCCTATCCGATGATCTGCATGATCGGGCCGCCCTTCTCCACCAGCCGGGACACGGGGCCGAGGGCCGGGAGCTCCATCTTGGTGTGGTCGATGCCGAGCTGGTGCAGGATCGTGGCGTTGAGGTCGCTGTAGTAATGCGGGTCCACC
>JAYVSO010000081.1:0-34091 GCA_043775315.1 Verrucomicrobiota bacterium | reverse complement strand
CACCAATTTCACGATATGACACGAAACGAACTACTCGATCTTTACTTCATGGATGCGCGCGCGAAGCTCATCGACATTGCCGCGTTTCTCGATCGTGTGGATCGCGGGATTGGTGATGCGGATTTCCGGCTCCCCGCTTTTCTCGAAGCAATGAGCGCGCTCGCGGGGAACGAGCCGCAGCGTGCGAAGAACGTGCTTCTTTCCCTAAGCGACCCGACGACTGAACCCATCGCGAAAGCTCCCGGCAAAGGCGCTGTCGGAGCCTGGCATGCGTAGAACTTTTTACTGTGCGATACATTGAACCACACGGACACATGGTGTCCCGGACAACAGACGACTATCAGGCAATGGCGCTTGCGGGCTGCGCGGCGGTTTGCGAGCCCGCGTTTTGGGCGGGCTTTGACCGCTCGGGGCCGCAGGGATTTTACGATTACTTTTGCCAACTCACCGACTACGAGCCGAAGCGCGCCGCGAAGTTCGGCCTGCCGCATTTTTCGTGGTTGTGCATCAACCCGAAGGAGTCCGAGGACGTGCAACTTGCGGAGGAAGTCATCGCGCTGATCCCGCAGTTTCTCGACCGGCCCAACGTGCTCGGGATCGGCGAAATCGGGCTGAACAAGAACACGCGGAACGAGCTGAAAATATTGGAGCAGCACATCGACCTCGCGGCGCGGCACGACCAGCTCATCCTCGTCCACACGCCGCACCTCGAGGACAAGCACAAGGGCACGCGGCTGATCCTCGACGTGTTGAGGAACGATCCACGCATCAAACCCGAACGCGTGCTCATCGACCATGTGGAGGAACATACGGTGAAGGCCGTCCTGGATCGCGGGCACTGGGCGGGCATGACTCTCTACCCCATCAGCAAATGCACCCCGGCCCGCGCCGTCGACATCCTCGACGTCTACGGCAGTGACCGGTTGTGGATGAACTCGGCCTGCGACTGGGGTGAAAGCGTTCCCCTCGCGGTTCCCCGCACCGCGTTGGAGATGCGGCGGCGTGGCTGGACGGCCGAGGCCGTGGACAAGGTGATCTACCAGAACCCCGTCCGTTTCCTCAGCCAGACCCCGAAGTTCACGCTGGCGAAAAGCTGAGCACGCGCGTCGTCTAGCGGTATGAGCGAGACCACCGAAGAAACCATCTGGAAGGGAACTCCATCCGCCGCGCTGGATTTCTGGCTGAACCTGGGATGCATCCTGATCCTGCCTATCCCTTGGGCTCTCGCCCGCTGGATACAGCGGAAGAACACCTTGATCGAGATCACGACGGAGCGGCTGAGGACCACGACGGGGGTCATGTCGAAAAAGGTCGAGGAAACGGAACTCTACCGGGTTCGGGATACGACCTTCCTGCAGCCTTTCATGCTGCGACTCTTCGGTGTGGGGAATCTCCAGCTGAGCACCGACGACGCGACGACGCCGACCCTGCTGCTTTCCGGCATCCCGGCGGATCAATCGTTGCGCGACAAACTTCGCAAGGCGGTCGAAACCTGCCGTGACCGGAAACGCACAAGGGTTTCGGAACTCGGCGGAGCGGTGGACGCCGATGGAGACGCCCCACGGCACTGAAAGACCCATTTGGACGGATCCTGTCGTCGCCGTATCGACGGGGAAGGATCTCGCCCCCGACGTCGTGCCCGAGATAGGCGTCCCATGGTCGCCGCCCGCCACGGCCGATGGCTACGTGTTCTGACCCAGGTCCGCCGCTCCCCCGGGGTCTAAGCCGGAACGATGCAGTTGAAGGTAGGGCGGGCTTCCAGCCTGCCCCGTGCTGACAAGTGTTACCGGAGCTTCCGGCGCCCTGATGCGTCCGCACCGTTTGGTTCCAAGGCGGGAGCGCCTTGGGCAGGCAAGATGCACTGCCCTACCTTGCAACGCCGCTTCGCGGCCAAAGGCCAACCGCCTGGCTCCGGCTAAGCCATTCCGTCTGTGCAAATCCTGCACTATGGAAGGCATTTCCATGCAACTTTCCAATTTCATCTGCGGGATGAACGGAGATAAGGAGTTTCGTGCTGCCGGGTTCCACTTCTGCGCACAGAATTCGTAACGGCCTCAGCAACGGGGTGTCTTCTCGACCAAGTGACCATCGCGAAAATGAATTTGATCGATGTCCGGTCCGGAAAAAACGTGGCTCGTCCTAAGGAGAACTCCGTTGTGTCCAGCTCCGGCGGCAATTGGGAAGGGATTCAGATTGAGGAAATGCGCCATGACGGATGGAAGAGTGCCGATGTCGTTCTCGAGTCGCATGTGATCTCCCTGACGCTCGGCGAGCCCATTTCGGTGAATTGGCGCGTCGGAGGCCGGAACCAGCCCGGGACCGCGATGCCCGGCCATGTCTCCTTCATCCCCGCAGGAGTCCCCTTCTCGTCGTCGTTCGACTGCCCGGCCTGGTATATCAACGTCTGGCTGAGTCCCCAATTCGTCGCCCAGGCGCTCGGATCCGACGGACTGGGCCTTGTGGAATCTCTCGTGCCCCGTTGCTGCTTCAAGGATGAGACCATGGCGGCGCTCATCAAATCGCTGCACGCCGAAGCGCAGCTCCAGGACTCCGGAAACCCCGGACGAGCGGCAGTCCTCGGAGCCCGGCTGGCCGCGCAGCTCATACGTTGCGCCACAGGCGGCGACCCGACCGAGCGGTTTGATCCGCGCCCCCTTTCGCTCGTCAAGCTGCGCCGGGTCATTGAATTCATCGAACGCCGGCTCGAGGACCAGGTGACCCTCGGCGAAATGGCCGCCGTGGCCGGACTGAGCGCATGGCATTTCGCCCGCGCCTTCAAGCTGGCGACCGGGACGTCGCCCCATTCGTTCCTGCTCCGCCGCAGGCTGGTGAAGGCCGACACCATGCTCCGGCAAAGCAACGTGGCCGTCTGCGACGTCGCGACGAAATCCGGGTTCTGCGACCAGAGCCACCTTTCGATGCACTTCCGCCGCGCCACCGGGATGACACCGGCACGCTGGCGGAAGTCGTTCGTGTCGACGCCCAGCCTGGAAATCTCCGCTGCGGCATAGCCACGGCTAACTTGGATCGCCGACGCCATTAAGCCGATGCGGCCGCTTGCCGCCGCCCCGGGGCAGGACTAGCCTCGCGCCACTATGGAAAGCGATGTTCCGCCGCCCAGTTCCCCGCCACCGCCGCCGCCGGCCCTTCCTCCGATCATCTGGCAGCGCCCGGTCCAAAGGCCGCAGTCGCCCGAGGCTCCACGCCCTCGGGGCGGCGCCACGGGCTGGATCATCCTGACTGTCATTCTCGTTGTGGTGGCGGGAGGCGTGTTCGTCCTGTCGCTCCTCGGTTCCATGGTCGGCGCAGGTCCGGCGACGATGGGTAGCCACGGTGGCCACCATGGGCTCATCATGAGCACCATCGAGGACAACAGCGCCGGCGATGACATCCTCGTGATAGAGCTCAACGGAGTCATCATGAGCGGAAGCATGGACGGCCACGGCCGGAGCATCGTCGAACTCGTGAAGGAACAGCTCGAGATCGCCAAGGAACGGAAGCGCGTGAAGGCCGTGATCCTCCGGGTGGATTCCCCAGGCGGCGAAGTGATGCCGTCCGACGACATCGCCGAGCTCATCACCAAGTTCCAAAAGGAATCGAAGAAGCCCGTCATCGCCCAGATGGGCTCCGTCGCTGCGTCCGGCGGCTACTACATCAGCGCCCCGTGCCGCTGGATCGTGGCCAACAAGCTCACCATCACCGGCAGCATCGGCGTCATCATGTCCGGCTACAACTACCGCGGCCTCATGGACAAGGTCGGCGTGCGTGCGGAGGTCTTCAAGAGCGGCAAGATGAAGGACATGCTCAGCAGCTCCAAGAAGGAGGACGAGATCCTGCCCGAGGAACGCGAGATCGTGATGAACATGATCATGGAAACCTACGGCACGTTCACCAATGTCGTTTCCACCGGCCGCTCCAAAGCCGCGGTCCTGAACGGCGCCGAAGGACGAAAACTATCCGGCTCGTGGGCTTCTTTTGCGGATGGCCGCATCCTCACCGGCAACCAGGCCTACGAACTCGGGTTCGTCGACGAGATCGGCAATTTCGAGACCGCCGTGGCCAGGGCGAAGACCTTGGCAAACATCTCCAACGCCAATCTCATCCAGTTCCAGGCACCGTTCGACATCGGAAGCCTGTTCCGGATATTCGGAAAGACCGAAGCAAAGACCCTCAAGATCGATCTCGGCGTCGAGACGCTGAAGCTGAAGAAGGGCTATCTCTATTTCATGATGCCCACGGCCCTGTAAGGCCGGAAACCCACAACCCACCACTTACCCGCCATGAGGTCGGTCCACATCGTTTCCCATCCGATCGTGCAGCACAACCTCGCCGTGCTGCGCGACAGGAGAACCAAGCCGCCCGAGTTCCGGCGCCTCCTTGGCGAGATCGCGATGCTGATGGTGTTCAAGGCCACGGAGTCGTTTGCCACCCGGCCGCGAAAGATCACGACGCCGATGGGTCCGGCCGCCGGATCGGAGCTTCGTCATGATGTCCTCGTGGTCCCGGTCCTGCGCGCCGGCCTCGGCATGGCCAACGCCATTCTCCAAGTCATACCGCAGGCACAGGTCGGTTTCGTAGGCCTCAAGCGCGACGAAAAAACGCTCAAGCCCGTGACCTACCACGAGAGCCTGCCGAAGAACCTCAGCCGGTTCGAAATACTGCTGGTGGATCCAATGCTCGCCACGGGCGGATCGACCATCGCCGCCTTGGACCTGCTCCACGAACGGAACGCCTGCCACGTCCGCATGATCAATCTCGTCTGCGCGCCCGAAGGCATCCGCGCGGTCCGCGTCAAGTATCCGAGGCTTGCGATCTACTCCGCCGCCATTGACACCCGCCTGAACGAACGCGGCTTCATCATCCCCGGACTCGGCGACGCAGGGGACCGACTGTTCGGCGTCTGACCTGAACCCATTCCCCAGCATGGCCAGGTCCGAACACCGTCTGCTCATTGGTTCGTCGGACCACAACCCCGATCTCCTCTACGCCACCGGCCTGCTGACCCGTGAGCCGTTCGTCTGGTTCAAAGGCACTGGCAAACCCATCGTGGTCATGGAGACGAATCTTGCGACCGTGTCCCAAAAAACTCTGCCCAAGCTCCAAGTCCTTGCGGAGTCCCAAGTCGTCGGAAGGGGACGCTCGAACGAAGCCGCCGTCATCGGCAAGCTTCTGGAGAGCTGGAAGGTGAAGCGTGTTCTCGTCTCCGAAACCTTCCCGCACGGCCTCGCCCGGGCGCTGAGACGCTGGAAGATCAAGCTGAAGGTCGTTTCGCCGTTCTTCCCGGAACGCATGATCAAGACAGCCGACGAGGTGAAAAAGATTTCCGCTGCGCTCACCATGGCGGAAGTCGGCCTCGCGGAGGGCATCCAGGCGATCAAACGTTCCAAGGTCTCGCGCGACGGACTGCTCCACCTCGGCGGCACGCCGCTGACCTGCGCCCGGGTTCGTTCGATCATCGAGACGGCAGTGCTGCAAGCCGGTGGCCATCCCGTCGGCGCCGCAGTCGGCAGCAACTGGCACAACCATGAACCGATCGAAGGCGGCGAAGGCCTGCTCAAGCCGAACCAACCGATCACCCTCGCCGTCTCGCCGCGCTCACGGAAGACGGGCTACTTTGGCGAACTGGCCCGCACTGTCGTCAAGGGCCGCGCGCCAGAGGCTGTCCGAAGGATGTTCCACACCGTAAAAACTGCGCGGCGGCTCGCCTTTGGACTGGTCGTTCCGGGCTGTTCCGCGGCGGACGTCCACAAAGCGGTGGCCGACTACTTCGCCCGCGAAGGGTTCTCCACGCTTCCCGATGCGACACCACGGGAAGGATTCCATTCCCCGTTCGGACACGGCCTCGGGGTGGAGCTCCACGAAGCACCCTTCCTGTGCGCGGGTTCGAAGGAACTCCTTAAGCCCGGTCATGTCGTCACGTTGGAACCCAGCCTGCACTACCCGGCCCTCGGATGTATCCGCCTGGTGGATGCCGCGTGGGTGGGCCCGAAGGGTGCCCGCAACCTCGCCAAGTTCGAGACCGTCCTCGAAATCTGACCCCACAAGTCCGGCATCCGGACGAATGGAAAGCCGCATCCGGATTTCCACTTGAGCGGACCTCGCGGATGGATGTCCTTATCCCCGCCCGAAGATCCGGCGAGCCGTTTGCAAAACCGGAGAAGCGGTTAACTCTATCGAATCATGAAACGTGTCGTTCTGTTCCTGCTGACCAACATGGCGGTGATCCTCGTGATCTCCGTCGTGACAAGCCTGCTCGGCGTCAACCGCTTCCTGACCCGCAGCGGAATCAACTACGAGGCGCTGCTCGTCTTCTCGGTGGTCGTGGGCTTCACAGGCAGCTTCATCTCCCTCGCGATCTCCAAGTGGATGGCCAAGATGGCCTACAGTATCCAGGTCATCGAACGGCCCAGCAGCCAGGCCGAGGAATGGCTCGTCTCCAAGATCGCCGAGCAGTCGAAGAAGGCCGGCATCAAGATGCCTGAAGTCGGCGTCTACGAGAGCGACGAGGTCAACGCCTTCGCCACCGGTCCGTCCCGGAACAACTCCCTCGTTGCGGTCAGCTCCGGCCTTATTCGCCGCATGAACCTGCGCGAGATTGAAGGCGTCCTCGCCCACGAAGTCTCCCATATCGCCAATGGCGACATGGTGACGATGACGCTGCTGCAGGGCGTCCTGAATACCTTCGTCGTCTTCTTCTCCCGCATCATCGGCTTCGCGGTGGACAACTTCCTCCGGCGTGGAGAAAACGAAAACCGGGGCCCCGGCGTGGGCTATTTCATCGGCTACATCATCTGCGAGATCCTGCTCGGCATTCTCGCGTCGATCATCGTCATGGCCTATTCGCGTCGCCGCGAGTTCGCCGCCGACGCCATGGCCGCCAAGTTGGAGAGCAAGGACGCCATGGTCTCAGCGCTGCGTCGTCTGAAGTCGATCACCGAGGGCGGCGGCATCATCGACGACCGCTCGCAGGCCCTGAGCGCCTTCAAGATCAACGGCAAGCCCTCCGGCTTCATGGCGCTCTTTTCCAGCCATCCGCCGTTGGAGGACCGCATCGCCGCGCTCGAAAGCGCGCGCTGATCCGGTCGTCGGGAGTGATTTGTTGGCCATGAAGTCGTCACGGTGTGAAGGCTGACCTGGGACTCGTCTGACGGATCGCTGTTGAGAAGGGCCCAACTCGCGGCGCAAAAAAGAAGTGAACCTTTTCGTTTCGGGATGTGACTCATGTGCAAGCGGACGCGAAAACAGTCACATCAACCACCGAAAGGGTTCATCCAATGAAATTATTCTCATCCATCCTGTGCGTCGTCCTGGCGCTGGCCTGCCCCGGCCATCTATCCGCCGACACCGGCGCACGCACCGACATCAATCCGGCCTTGATCTACGCCCAGGCCATCGCCGTTCTGCCCGACCGCTCGGGGCAGGACCATCTCTTCACCAACGAATGGCGCGGGCGGGCGCTGGACGCGGAGTTCAGCAAGCAGATCGCGACCTACGACAACGCCTTCAAGCTGCTCAGGCACGCGGCGCGGCAGAAGGCACCGTGCGACTGGGGCTACGACCTCTCGCAGGGGCCTGAGTTGCTCCTTCCAAGTCTGGCCAAGGCGAAGTCGCTCACCCAGGCTGCGCGGCTGCGCGTGCGCTGGCATCTGGAGAACGGCCGTCCGGACGACGCGCGGGATGACCTCCTCGCGGCCTTCGTGCTCGGGCGACAGGTCTCCAAGGACGGCATTCTCATCTCCGCTCTCGTCCAAATCGCGATCGAGAACATCCTCGCATCCGGCATCGCGGAGAACTGGTTCCGCTTCAGCCCGGCGACGCTTCAACAGGTCATGGACGGCAGCCCGGCCGCTCCGGCAAGAGGCACCATTGCGCAGTGCGTTGCCACGGAGCGGTTGTCTTTCAAGGACTGGCTGGCGCGCAGGATAACCGGGTTCCAAGCCGCTTCCGGCGGCGAAGCGGAGGCCCTTGAAAAGACCCGGTTGCTGCTGCGTTCTATCATGAGCGGCGGAGATGCGCCCGAAGAGCCGACCGGGCCGACCCCGGAGGCCATCATCCAGGCGGCCGGCGGCACGACAGCGGGGCTGCTCCGGCAGCTCAAGGAAATGGATGCGACTTATGACGAAGTCGCCGTGCTGATGACGGCGCCCTATGGCCAGTTCCTTCCCGGGATCAAGGCGTTCAACGAAAAGATCGCGAAGCATCCGAACCTGCTGGTCCGAGTTTTCTTCCCGGCATTTGAGAAGTGCCGGCTGAAGGAGTTTGCCGCCGAGACAAGGTCTGAGTTGTTGCGCGCCGCACACGCGTATCGGCAATCGGGCGAGGCCGGGCTGAGCCAAGTCATGGATCCGCTCTTCAACGAACCGTTCCAGTTCCGCCGGTTTGAGTTCGGCGGCGTGGATCGTGGATTCGAGCTCGTCTCGAAGATGAGATACATGGATGACTGGAATGCTTCGCTCATCTTCATCGAGAAGGACGGGCCGGCCTTCAACCTGGATGGAAAGAACGCCGGGAAGCCGGTGAAGTAGACCGGCCAATTCGGCTTTGTTCGCCCCTCACCGTGATCTTCACATCGAACATGGAACCAGCCACGCCGACGGCCAGTGACGGCTACGACGTCGTCGCCCGGGCCCGGTCCGGTGACAGCGCGGCGTTCGACGTTCTCTGCCGCGAGCACGGGGACAGGCTGCTGCGACAGGCGATGGCCCTGTGCGGCGATTCGGGGATGGCGGAAGATCTCGTGCAGGAGACCTTCATCAACGCTTGGCGAAGCCTTTCCCGCTATCACGGGGGCTGCCAGTTCTTCACCTGGCTGTGCGCCATCCTCATCCACCGGCACCACAATTCGCGCCGCAAGAGGTGGCCGGTCCCGTTCTCCTTCCTCTTCGGCGGCGAACGCGACGAGGCCGATTCGTTCGCCGACCGGGTGGCCGACGCCGGACCCGCGCCGGATGCGCCGACGCGACAGGCGGAGGAAGCCGCGCGCATTTTGAGGAGCGTGGCGAAGCTGCCGGCGAAACAGCGCGAGGTCGTCCACCTCCGCTTCTATGCGGAAGAGTCGCTTGAAGGAATAGCCGCCGCGCTCGGTTGCTCTGTCGGAACGGTCAAGTCGCGGCTCTTCCACGGATTGGAACGCCTGCGTAGGATGAAATGCCTTGCCGAGGATCAACACCCATGAAGTCCTTTTTCTGCGATCGTGAAGCCGTGGCCCTGCTCGCCAACTCGGCTTTGACCCCGCGTGAAGCGGATGTCGCCGAGCGCCACCTCGCGGGTTGCCCTGCTTGCCGCGCCTACTTCCAACAGATCTCGGCCCTATGCGCCGAGCACTCCGCGGCCAATGCGGATCTGCCCAATCCCGAAGTCTCCACCCGGCTTCGCGGCCGGATAATGGCGGCCGTCCGATCCGGCTCGGGCCGCCGGAGTGAAGGATTCATGGCAGGTCGTGGAATCGGGTGGACGCACGCAGTCACGGCGACCGTCGCGTGCCTGATCTTGATTGGCGGCAGTTGGGTTCTCTTTCGCCAACAGATTCCTCCGGTCGCGGCTCCGATCACGGCCCGGCATGATTCCGAGCAGTCGCCGAAACCGGTTCAACGAACGGCCGGCCAGACGCTCATGAGCTATCGGCTTGCGTTGAACCGCTCACCCGATGCGTTCGAGGTTCTGCTCAGCCAGGAGGAGGGCCGCTCGTCCTCGGAATTGTTCAAGGAACTCCGCCTTGGTTTTGCGCGGTTAGATCCGGACCTTTGAATCGCGTAGGCGGACCGACGGACATGGCTCACTCGCCCTTTAACCTACTCAGGCAATGGCAGTCCTGAGGCTCCGGGCTGATGTTCTGCAGGCGTTCCCACCGGCGGAGAATGCCTTCCAGCTTGAAGCCGGCTTTCTCCAGCACGCGCTTCGACGCCGGGTTGTCCACGTGCGCCACGGTCCACACACGCCACACTTCGGGCTGCGCGAGCAGCCAATCGGCCCACGCCCGGACGGCTTCGCTCATGTAACCCTGTCCCCAGAACTGTTTCGCCAGCACGTAGCCGAGGCTCGCCTTGCCGGTCTCCGGACGCAGCTCGATCATGCCGAGAACCTGGTCGTCCGAACGCCGCTGGATGATGAAGGGATACGCGCTGCCTTCGGTCCACGAATCGATGCACCACGACAGGAACCCGACCGTCTCCGACACGTCCACGTGCGGTTTCCATATGAGGTGACGCGAAACCTCGGGATCACGCGTGTAGAGCTGAAAGAGCGTTTCAGCGTCCGTCAGCAGCGGCGGCCGAAAGCGGAGGCGTTGGCTGTAGAACTCCTTCGGCGGAACGGTCATGGGAGATCACTTTCCTATCCGGCGGATCTCGAGGCTCCACTCCGGTCCCGACGAGATCCCGAACTGCTTGGCAAAGCTGTCCGTGTTCAAAGCGAGAGAAACCTCCAGCAAGCTGTTCAGGAATAGCAACGGTTCGCCCGTCTTCACCCCACCGAACGTGGCGACATAAGGCGCCTCTCCCGAGTGGACCAGCGTTCCGTCCTTCAAAATCCGGAAGCTGAACCGGTCGCCAATCTTCGCGCCGAGCTTGTCGAAGAGCGGCTTCTCGATGTTCGACCAGACGTTGCCGTATTGCACGTCGAGCACCGGAATCGTCCCATACAACGCACCGTCCTTCGCAGTGGCTTTGGTGTAGGGAATGGCGACGACGACGTTGGTCAGGCGCGGGCCGACATCGGCGAACTTCAGTTTGCCCGTCGCGAGCTTCGCGCCCACGTAGGCGAACACGTCGCGGCCATGGAAGGTGTAGCTCGCTTCGCTGCCCCTGACCCGTTGCTGCGCTGTGTCGATCTCGCGAAGCTCCGCCACGCCGAGCGTTTCGGCCACAAAAGTCAGCGTGCCGTTGTCGGGCGTGACGAAAAGGTGCCCCGTCTTTGCGCGCATCACGACGCTGCGCCGTTCCGTGCCGACACCGGGATCGACGACGGAGACGAACACGGTGTTGCTCGGCCAATAGGCGGCGGTCTGCTTCAGGCGGAACGCGGCTTCCCACACGTTGTAGGGCGGGATCTCGTGCGTGATATCGAACTGCTTAAGCGCCGGGCTGACGCCGAAGGCCACGCCCTTCATCGCCGAGACCGCGCCGTCCTTCAGGCTGAAGTCCGACTGGAACACCAACGCCGCCTCGGCGGCGCGAAGCTCTGCGGAGAGGTTTGCCGCCAGCAAAAGAGCGACACCGAGTGCACGGACAAACAACGACGGGAGTAGTTTGAGACTCATAAAGCGTTCTGTTCCGACGCCGCCGCGAGATTCCAACATCGAATGGTTGAAGGCAAATCCGGAGCGGGAGTTGCGATGCGGCGCCGTTGGGCCAGAATGCCGGCGCTGTCGCGTGAAAAACTTTCTGGCCCGCAACTGGTTCATCGTCTCGCTGCCCCTGGCCATCGCACTCGCCTGGCTTGTGCCCGATGCCGGCGCTACGGGTGGATGGCTGCGGAGCGAGGTCACCACCAAGCTGGGAGTCGCCCTCATCTTTCTTTTCCAGGGGCTGACATTGCCGTCGTCCGCCCTCAAGCAGGGCGCCTCCCAATGGCGGCTCCACCTGCTGGTGCAGGCCTTCACGTTCCTTTTGTTTCCATTGATCGGCATGGCGCTGGATGTGTTGGTCGGACCTCATCTGCCGCCGGATCTGCGACTGGGTTTCCTGTTCCTGTGCGTTCTGCCTTCGACAGTTTCCATGTCCGCCGTGCTCACGGGTCTCGCCGGCGGCAACACGGTGGGCGCCATCTTCAACGCCGCCCTCTCGAACATCATCGGCGTGTTCATCACGCCGATCTGGGTCGCTTGGCTCATGAAATCCGGAGGCCAATCCCAGCCTCTCGGCGGCGTGGTGAAGGAGATCGTGGTGCTGCTGCTGCTGCCGTTGGCGATCGGGCAAATCATCCGTGTGTTCGCCACGTCCTGGGCCGACAAGAACAAGAAGCGCCTCGGCAACGCCGCCAGCGGGCTGATCCTGTTCCTGGTCTTCACCGCGTTCTGCAATTCGGTGAAGGCGCAGTTCTGGGCACAGCAGAGTGCGGGCGTTCTGCTCACGGCTTCAGTCGGAGTGATTCTGATCTTCATCATCGCCATCGCGTTGATCGAAGTCCTCGCACGGATGCTCAAACTGGATCGGCCCGATCGCATCACCGCAACGTTCTGCGCCCCGCAAAAAACGATCGCGTCCGGCATCCCGCTCGCCAAGGCCATCTTCGGTGCGCATCCCGGCCTCGGGCTGATCCTGCTTCCGATCCTCTTCTACCATCCGCTCCAACTGATCGTCTGCGGAGTGCTCGCCGACCGCTTCGCCCGCCAGAAGGCGAAATCGTAAGCCGGTCGCCTCCGTCGGCCTGCGTCATTTGATTTGTCGGACGATCTCTCGCAGCATGATCGACGCATGGGCTGACACCGGGCCTTCGGTCGTGTCGGCGGCATTGACGCCTTCCTGACCGCCCGCGAGATCGCTCAGGCTGCGCACGATCAGGAAAGGTTTCCTGTTGGCCCAACAGACCTGGGCGATGGCGGTGGATTCCATGTCGAGGCAGTCGGCCTTCCAGACGTTGAAGGCCCATTTGCGATACTCGCGGTTGTCCATGAACACCGGTCCGGCAATGCCGTTTCCTCCCACGCTGACCTCCGCTTTGCGACCGGCGTAGGCCAGAGGCGGCACAGTCTTCAGCGCCCGACGAGCGGCATCCAGCAGGCCGGGATCAGCCGGAAAAAAGGCCTGGCGCTTCGGCTTGTCCATGCCGTCGCGAACTGTCCAGACGTGGTCGGGGAACATGAACCCGAAGTTCGTGTAGGGCGGCTTGAAGTAGTCGGGCAACACGTAGCTGGAACCGTCCGGCTTCGGATTCAGGTAGGCGGCCTCGGAGTGGTGGAACCACTTGTCCGGCACGACGACGTCGCCGATGTGGTGGGCGGGATTGATGCCGCCCGCGATGCCGGCGAAGAGCACGTGCGAGATCGGGAACCGCTCAAGCGCCAACTGCGTGGTCATGGCCGCGTTCACCATGCTGACGCCGCTGGGGAAAAGCAGGAGATCGCGTCCCTCAAACCTCACGTGCTTGAAGGCGACTCCGTTGATGGTCGTGACCTCCACCGGTTGACCGCCATTCAGGAACACGGCTTCGTTGGCCGCGATCTCGGGACCGTAGGCCGACATGACGGCGATCAAGCGAGTGGTGGGTTGCCCGCGGTCGGTGGTCTTTTGGGGCGAAGCGCAGCCCGGGACGAAGACGAGGAGGAAGACGACGATGGGCCACAGGAGCGCGAAGGCTCGGTGCGAAATCCGTGTCCGTTCAGTTGGTGTCTTCATTTCCAGATGAGATGGGCGAGGAAGAGGACCCCGAGACCGTAGGCGAGCGGCGTCACTTCACGGCCCCGGCCGCAGCCAAGCATGAAGCCCACATAGACCACGAACCCGACCGCCATGCCTTCAGCGATGCTGAAGCCGAGCGGCATCAGCAGCATGATCAGGACTGCCGGAACCGCCTTGGCGAAGTCGCGCAAATCCAGCTCGGCGACGCTTTGCATCATGAAGATTCCGACGATGACCAGAGCCGGGGCGGTTGCCGCGGCGGGGATGATCACGATCAACGGATTGAAGAACAGCGCCAGCAGAAAGCACGCGGCCGTGGTTATTGCGGTGAGCCCGGTGCGCCCGCCCGCTTCGACTCCCGCGGCGGACTCGATGTAGCTGGTCACGGTCGAAGTGCCCAACGTGGAACCCACCATCGCGGCCGTCGCATCGGCCGTCAGGGCGCGACCGATCTTCGGGAGGTTGCCATTCGCATCGAGCAGGCCGGCGCGTTGGCAGACACCGATGAGCGTCCCCATGTTGTCGAACAGGTCCACGAAGAGCAGCGCAAACACGACCGGAAGACACACGCGCCAATTCTGCCAGAAGTAGCCGAAGTCCAGTTGGAAGAACGTGGGCGCCAGCGACGCCGGAGCCGCGACGAGCGAGGACGGCATCGAAGTCATCGCCGTTTCCACGCCATTGGAACCTTTCGTCTTCAGGAAAAAACCGGCCGCCGTCAGTGCCAGAACCCCCAGAATTATTGCTCCCGGAACCTTCCTGGCGACCAGCACAGCCGTGAGGATGAGCCCCACTAGAACTAGCAACGGGCCTGGTTGCCCAAAGTCGCCCAGCGTCACGAAGGTGGCCGGGTTCGCCACGATCACGCCGCCGTTCTTCAATCCGATGAACGCGATGAACAGACCGATGCCGCAGGTGATCGCGAGCTTCAGCTCACGCGGAATGGCCTCGATCAGCCGGCGCCTGATGCCGGTGATGGACAGGACGAAGAAGATGGCGCCGCTATAGAAGACGAGCCCGAGCGCGGCCTGCCACGGGATCTTCATCGCACCGCAGACGGTGAAGGCGAAGAACGCGTTGATGCCCATCCCGGGCGCGAGGGCGATCGGGTAGTTGGTCATCAGCGCCATCAGGACCGTCATCAGGGCCGATGCGAGAGCGGTCGCGGTGATGAGCGCGCCCTTGTCCATTCCGCTGGCGCTGAGGATTCCGGGATTCACCGCGAGGATGTAGGCCATCGCGGCGAAGGTCGTCAGGCCGGCGACGAGTTCCTTGCGGACCGTGGTTCCGTGGGCGTTCAGTTGGAAGAGGCGTTCCAGCATGATGGGGGTTTGGAGTGGACGGGTTCAGGGACTTGGTAGGACACGGATGGAAAGGGACGACGGCGCGGCGGCGGACCGGTAGACGCGTTGCGTGGCCTTGCGGAAATCCTCCGGCTTCGCCTGCGGGATGGTCACGAAGGTCTGGGGATTGCGGTCGACGAGCGGAAACCAAGAACTCTGGAGGTGGACCACGACCCGGTGTCCGCGACGGAAGGTGTGGAAGACATCGGGGATGACGAACTCGACCTTGGTGGACTTGCCCGGCTCCATCGCCTCCGGTTTCTCGAAGCTGTTGCGGAACTTCCCGCGCATGACGTCGCCGCGCACGAGCTGCTGGTAGCCGCCCATCTTGACGTTGGTCGGATTCGGACTCGGATCCGGGAAGTCGCCCGCGTAGGCATCGACCAGTTTGATCACCCAGTCGGAGTCGGTGCCGGTGGTCGAGACATGAAGCGTCGCCTTCAGCGGACCGGCCAAGGTGAGGTCCTCCGTCAACAGCTCGGTCTCGTAGACGAGCACGTCCGTCCGGTTCGCGGCGAACCGCTGGTCTTCGAGCGGGTAATGGCGCGGATAGCTCGTCGACATTTCCGCAGTGTAGGGAACCGGTTTCGCCGGATCGCTGACGTATTCATCGAAGGCATCGCCGTTCGAAGTCGGCGGTGCGAAAGCCAGCTTGCCCTTCGCCTGGAAGTAGAGCGTCCGCTCCACCGACTTCTTCGGCGGCCAGGCATCGAAGCGTTTCCATTGGAGCGTGCCCATTTCGAAGACCATCGCCTCGGGCAGCGCGAAATTCGTGTCGTCCTTCAGATAGTGCCGGAAGAACGGGAGCTCGATCTTCTCGCGGTAGAACTCGGAGGTCTTCGCCTTGAAGTCCACATCGCCGAGCTTGTCGCCAGGTCCGCGTCCCCAGGCACCGTGCGACCACGGACCCATCACAAGGAGGTTGGTGATTCCGGGGTTCAGCTTCTCCGTCCAACGATAGGTCTCGAGCGCGCCGAACAGATCCTCGGCGTCGAACCACCCGCCCACGGTCAACACGGCGCAGCGGACGTTCTTCAAGTGGGGCCGGATGTTGCGGGCCTTCCAGTAGTCGTCGTAGGTGGGATGCGACAGGAACTCCTTCCATTCGGGAACCCGGCCTTTGAGATGTCTCGACTCCAGCTCGGACAAAGATCCCGCGCGCAGGAAGAAGTCGTAGCCGTCGGGCGTGCCGAAGTTGAAAGGCTTCAAGTCTTCGTGCAGCGGATCTTCGGCGCGCTGGGCGAACGTATGGAAGAATCCGACGTTCTGCGTGAGGTAAACGGCGCCGTTGTGGTGCATGTCGTCGCCGACGAACCAGTCGGTGATCGGCGCCTGCGGCGACGCGGCCTTGAGCGCGGGATGGCCGTCGATCATGCCCATGGACGTGTAGAAGCCGGGATAGGAGATGCCGAACATGCCGACACGGCCGTTGTTGTTCGGGAGGTGCTTCACCAGCCAGTCGATCGTGTCCCACGCGTCGCTGCTTTCATCGATGTCCTTCGGGCCGCTCTTGGCCGGATTGAACGGGCGCACGTGCATGAAGACACCCTCGGAGCCGTAGCGCCCACGCACGTCCTGCGAGACGAGGATGAACTTGTCCTTGGCCAGCGTGAGGAAGGACCCCGACGGATCACCGAAGTTCGCCGAGCCGTAGGGCTTCAGCGCATAGGGCGTGCGCGTGAGCATGATCGGATACGGCTTCAGGTCGTCCTTCGGAGCGTAGACGCGCGTCATCAGCTTCACGCCGTCGCGCATCGGGACCATGTGCTCGAACTTGGTGTAGTGCTCGGCGAACCACGCGGCGTTGTTCGTAGCCTGCAAATCTGCGGCATGCAGGACTGAAATGGGCGCGAGGATGAGGGCGAGCAGGAGAAGGAGAACGGGCTTCATGGGCCGAGGCTGACCCACTTCGTCGCCTCCGTGAAGCCCTCGGCGATGTTGGAAAGTCGATTCAACCGAGAGCAACGCGGTCATGGTCAATGGACGATCCCCCAACGGCGTTTGGCGAAGCCATAGCTGACGGGCTTGGAATCCTTGAGCGCGGCAGTCCAGTTGGAACCGAGCTTCGCCCTTGGTGTAGGGCTTGGTCCAGTCGTTGGCCCACTTGGTCATGACCATGCCGTGCCAGTAGCGGCAGGAACCGAGCTTTCGCCGAGGATGCTCTTGGGCGGCGCGAATAAGTTCGGCCGCCTGCGAATCCGCGAGAAGGAGGCATAGCAGCAGCAGGAAAAATCTCCTGGCTGATTGGGATCTCGGTTGGCGCGGCAGGGACGCCGGAGCCGGAAGAAAAACCGGGCGGCGGACGAAAATCTCGCCGCCCGGCTCCAACCACAGGAGGAATCAGAACTTGAACGTGACCGTGCCTTCGGCGCGGAACGGGAGGTCGGCGACGATGGACTCGTTGCCGTAGACGTTGTTCGGCGCGCTCCAGTTCTTCTCGTCGGTGACGTTGAGGAGCGCGATCTTCGCATCGAACTTCTTCGACTTGTAGAAGAGCGTCAGGTCGAGGGTGTATTGCATCGGGATGACGAGCGTTCCCGTGTTGTTGTTGTTGATCTCGCTGGTCAGGACGACGTTTGCGGAGGCGCCGAAGCCCTTGTAGATCTTGTAGGACGCGAGGACGTTCATCAGGTGCTCGGGCACGCCCTGGCGCTGGTAGCTGCCCGGATAGGCCAGGCTGAAGAACCGGTCCTGGAACGGCGTGAGGCTGGTGTTGCCGACGTCGAAAAGGTCGCCCGAGGTCTGGGCATGGACCTTGGAGTCGGTGTAGGAGTAGCCGAAGGTCAGGTAGAAGTTCCGGCTTGGCTGGAAGTTGGCCTCGAACTCGACGCCGCGCGTCTCAAACTCGGAGATGGCACGGGTCTGCGAGTTCACGTTGCCACGGGTCTGCTGGTAGACGGCGAGGTTCAGGAAAAGTTTCCCGTCCATCAGGCTCGATTTGGCACCGAGCTCGAACAGCTCGGCCTCGGTGCGGAGGCTCCCCATGGAAAAGTCGTTCGCTCCACCGGTCGTATAACCGCCGCCGTTGCCGACAGCACCGGCGCCGTTCTGGCTCCAGTTGTAGCTGAAGTAGGTCGCGACGGTCGGGGTGATCTTGTAGATGGCGCTGGCGTTGGCGCTGGGCAGACCGAACGTCACGCTGTCCCCGCGGAGGAATCCGGCGGGGTCCACGTAGTCCAGGTCGACGTAGTCGACACGGCCGCCGGCCAGGATCGAGAAACGGTCCGTGATCCGCCAATCATGCTGGTAGAAGGGGCCGACGAAGAGCGACTTCGAGTGGCCGGAATCGCCGTTGTCCGGAGTGTAGAAACGGCCGGGCCATCCCGGGACGGGCACGCTGGTGAACGGGTTCGGGAAGTTCACCGAGTTGTAGTAGTTGATGAAGCCGTGGTCCTTCGTCAGGTCCCAGACGTTGGCCGGCTCGGAGAAGAAGTCGTTGTAGGCCTTGACCTGCTGGTAGCGGACATCGAGGCCGGTGTTGATCTGGTGGCTGTCCAGGTTGAAGCGGAACTCGGTGCGGTTCTCGATGCTCCAGCTCGGGTTGATGATCTCGGAGTAGTAGTAGGAGGAGAAGGTCTCGCGGTCGACGAAGCGGAAGAGCGTGTTGTTGCCGATGTCGAGCTTGGGGGTCGCGTGGAAAGTCTGGACGAGCTGCGCATTGTAACTGAAGCCCTCGGAGTTGTCGCCGGGGCGGAGCAAACGCTGGCTGCGGTCGATCTGGACCTTGGGTCCGAGCGCGATGCGGTTGACCGCCGGGAAACCGGAGACGACCCAACGCGAATTCTGCGGATCGGAGGCCGGGGCGGGCGCGCCTCCGACGACGTTGATGTTGCCGAAGGTGATCGGATTGCCCGCTCCGTCGCGGTAGCCGAGGAAGGCGCCGCCGGAGAAATCGGGAGCGGGGTTGTTGTTCACGCCCGTCTGGTAGGTTCCGTTGTCGATCAGCTCTTGGGTCACGCGGTTGATGCCGAAGTTCTCCGTGTAGTTCGCCCAGAACCACTCGGTGTTGAAGAACACCTCGTAGCGCTCGCTCGGGTTCCAAAGAAGCGCGCCATAGACGGCCTCGGTCTTCTTGAAGCCGTCGGAATAGTAGCTGCCCGAGTCTTCGCCGGAATAGCTGACGCGGTAGGCCGCCTTCTTGCCTGGCAGCGGTCCGCCGAAATCAGCCGTCCAACGGTAGGTGTCATACATGCCGACCGTGCCGGAGACGTCGCCGTGGAACTCGTCGAAGAACGGGCGCTTGGTGATGAGATCGACGTAGCCGCCGACATACTGGGAAGGCCCGAAGACCGCCGTGGCCGGGCCCTTGACGATGTTGACCGACTCGACGGAGTTGAAGTTCACCGGCAGGCCGTTGCCGTTGCTCGTCAGGCCGAGGCGCATTCCGTTGATGAACGTGTCGCCGATCTGCGTGCGGATGTCCGGCGTCGTTGGTGCGCCGAAGTTGGACCGCGTGTAGGAACTGGACGTGAGCTTCGAGAAGTCGCGCACGTCCTGGATGCTGATGGCGTCGAGCTGTTCGCGGGAGATGATGGTGACGTTGCGGGGCGTCTCGAGGATCGACCGGTCGGTGCCGTAGACCGAGTTGAACGGCCTGGCCGTCGGAACCACCTGTTCCTCTAGGGGCACTCCCTCCACGATGATGCGGTCAAGCTTGGTGACTTCGCTGCCCACAGGCGGGGTGTTCGTCTGGGCGAATAGCGGCGTCGCCACGCTGAGCGAGGTGAGCGAGGTGAGCGAAACGGAAACCAGTTTCCGGATTTTCATTTTATGCAGTCGGTCCAAAAAGGAACAGGTGTGGTTGGTTGGGAATGAAACACGGCCCCGACCGTGGACATCTTCGAGGCCGTAAATCCAATCGAGCAGGGTCCATTCCACCAAGTCAACCCCCGCCGTTCCAGCCAACCGGAGGCAGGGCATCTCGTCTGGACACGCGAGTCTTCGAGTCGGTTGGTCGAGAAAATCCAGTCCCGGACTCCTCTGACTCGACAAGTCGGTTGAACAGGCGTGGGCACTGGACAAGAATCCGGGCGTTAGCTGTGCGCGGTTCGCTCGGTCCACCCGATCGCTGGGTTCCGATGCGATGAACCGGCGACGACCGACACTGGGCAACCTCCCCATGATCACACGCTTCTCCGTCGCTCCGCTCTGGCAGATGACCCGCCAACTCGCCGCCGTCGCCTCCGGGCGCACCGCGCCGGACCTCGTCATCACCGGCGCGCGGGTCCTGTCGACCTATACCGAGCGAACTCTTCCCGACCGCGAAGTCTGGATCTCTGGGGGCCGCATCGCGGCCGTGAAGCAAGCCGGCGAAGCCAAGAAACTCGGCCTGGCCGCCAAGTTCTACGACGCGCGCGGCGGCATCCTCGCGCCGGGCCTCGTGGATCCACATGTCCATATCGAGTCGTCGATGATGACCGCCTGCGCCTACGCCGAGGCCGCCTTGCTTAACGGCACGACCACGCTCTTCTGCGACAGCCACGAGATCGGCAACGTCTGCGACACGGCCGGGATCGAATGGATGCTCGAAGACGCGCGGCAGGCGCCGCTGAACATCTTCCTCACCGTTCCCAGCACCGTTCCCGCGACAAATCCCGACCTCGAGACCGCCGGGGGCGATCTCACGCCCGGAAAGATCGGCGCGCTCTTCGACCGTTGGCCGGAAGCCGTCTCGCTCGGCGAGAAGATGGACTTCATCCCCGTCTGCCTGGGCGATGAACGTAGCCATGGGCTGATCGCCGAAGCGCTGAAGCGCGGCCGGCCCGTCTGCGGCCACATCTACGGACGCGAATTCGTCGCCGCCTACGCCGCTTCGGGCGTGACGGACACCCATGAAGCCATCGACCGCGAGATCGCCAACGACTTCCTCGAGGCCGGCATCTGGATCTTCCTGCGCGGTGGCAATCCCGCGACGCCGTGGCATTCGCTCCCGCTCGCCATCAAGGCCGTCACTGAACTCGGCGCCAACCCCAAGCGCGTCTGCGTCTGCACCGATGATCGCGACGCCGACGACCTGTTCCTCTTCGGCCTGGACTGGGTCACGCGCCAGGCCATCGCCGCCGGAGTAAAACCCGAGACGGCTTGGAGCATGGGCTCGCTCCACGGCGCGACCCGCTACGGCTTCGACGGCGAGTTCGGCGCGCTCGGGCACTCACGCCGGGCCGACATCGTCCTGCTGAACGACGCGCTCGAAGTGCAGAACACCTGGTTCGGCGGCGAACTGATGGTCGAGAACCGTCAAACAACACCGCTGCTCGCCGAGCAGGTGAGCAAGCACCGCTACCAATATCCCGCAGCCGCCTACAGCACCTTCCAGGTCTCCGACGACGTGCAATTGGTCCCGGCGCTTCCAACCAAGCCGGTCACGGCAAACGCCATCCGCGTGGCGCTCCCGGGCATCCTCACCTTCCATGAACGCGTCGAGCTCACGCCTGCTGATTCGTGGGATGAACACTTCAAGAAGCACAACCTCTGCTTCGTCAGCGTCGTCGAACGCTACGGCCGTTCGAAGCGCGTCGGGCTCGGGCTCCTCAAGGACTTCAATCTGAAGAGCGGCGCCGTCGCCAGCAGTGTGGGCCATGATGCCCACAACATCATCATCGCCGGCACGAACGAACGCGACATGCGGGTGGCGTTGGAAGCGATCAAGGCCAAGCAGGGCGGCGTGGTCGTGGCCGACGGCGGCAAAGTCGTCGCGATGATCGAACTGCCGGTGGCCGGACTGCTATCGGACAAGCCGGCGAGGGAAGTTCAGGAAGAAACCATCCTCCTCAAGAAAGCGTGGGAAGCCCTGAACTGCTCGTTACCCTACATGGGCTTCAACCTCATCCCTCTGTCCGTCATCCCCGAACTCCGCATCACCGACATGGGCCTCGTCCACGTGACGGGAATGAAGGTGATACCGTTGTTCGAGTGAAGCGTTGAACCAAAGGGAGAAACTTACTTGCCGTTTGCCGAAATCTCCTCGGAGACGGTGTTGGCCTGGGCGTCCGCGAGAGACACGCGACGGAGCAGCTCGGCCAAGGGTTCACCCAAGGCGGCATCTGTCGCTTGCGTGAGAGCTTCGATCTTGAGAGCAACCCTGCGGCTTCCGATGGCGGGCTTGAGACCGGCCTTCAGTCGGGCCGACACGGATGACTCCAGAAGTTTCAGGCCCTGAATGCGGATAGCGGGTTCTTTGTCAGCTAGCAGCACCACAGCCGCATCCTGTCGTGACAGCTCCACATCGAGTCCTTTGGCGAATCGGATGAGGGTGTCGCGGAAGGGCAGACTGACCGGGGTGTCGTGCTCGACGATTTCCTTCAGCCGAAACGCGGCAGTGCAGGCATCCCGGGTTGTCCTGGCGTTTGAGAACATGCCCTCGATAAGGATGGGCCGCCCCTGGCTTCCAAGGGTGAAAGCGGCGGATGCGGCGCAGAATGCCTGCTCGCGGAAGGGATCGCCTGAGAGGTGCCGGCGGATCTCACGGAAAATCTCCGGGCCGGACGCTCCTAGATTGACGCGCCAAAGCAGCATCTCACTTCCGAGGATCGGCTCACGATTTGTCCGATAGGCCTCGGTCAGCCCCTTCCTGAACGCCTCCGACCTCGACGGCAGATTCCTGAAATGCTCCAGAGCCCACACGGAAGACTGGTCGTCCGGGGACTTCAATATTTCGATCCAAACGGCCTCGTCGTCCTGCGCCAGGATTCCGATCAGGACGACCGCGTTCCAGTCGGCGTTCCGCGCCCTGCGGATCAGCTCGGGCATGGCCGGACGCATTTCCTCCGTAGCACATCTCGCCAGCGTTGCGGCCATGCCCCTGGGGTCTTTGGGTGGATGCCATTTCGCCTTCGCCGGTGCGAACTTGTTCCACAAGTGACGGAATTCGCGAAACGGATCACCGCCTGGTTCGGCCCACACGAGCATCCAGTATCGGGCGCGCCCTCCCATGGCCTTGATGGCCTGGGATGCCGCACGGTAATCAACGGCTTGGCGGGGTGGCGTCGATCCCGGGGCCAATATGCTGCACCACTCGCTGAGGGATTTCCCGTCGTGCCTCGGTTCCACGAAGTGCCGATAAGTCGCCAAGCCTACGACAAAAAGGCAGACTAGGATCAGCCCGACGATGGCGAGGAACCTCTTCACTTGGGGAAGCGATACTGCATCCGCCCAGATCGTTCAATCCGCGTGTGGCTCTCTGGTGTCAGCCTACTTCCCTGTCATCGGTCCGATGTATTCCTTGGCCACGACGATGTCGTCGAACCACACGGTCTGGCGGTCCTTCCAATACTGCTTCGTCGGGTCGCCGGGATCGAAGCCGTAGTGCTCCAGCCAGAAGCAGTTCACCTTCAGGTCCATGTCCGAACGCCAGCGGATGCCGGTGAATTCCCCGGCCAGCTTGCCGTCGACCCACATGGCCTGTTTGCCATCGGCTTTGTCCGGCGCGGTGTTCGCCTGGATCATGAATTCCCAGCACTGCCATTTCCCGAGCGGCGGAATCACGCGGTCCTTGCCGGCGGCCTGGCCTTTGCCGGGTCCGGGCGGGAAGAAGCCGTTGCCCCAATACTTGTCCATCTTCGGGTCGCGCTCCTTGCCGAAGGCGGACCACTTGTTCGTCCGCTGGTTCGCCCCGAGCCAGACGAAGTGGTGGTTGTAGGAATAGTCCTCGGAGAACTTCACGTAGAAGCGGACATGGACGCGGTCCGCTCCGGGCATGAACCACTTGATGGCATCAGCGCCGGTGTTCTTGCCGCGTTCCATCGGCATCTCGACGCAGAGGCTGCCGCCGTGCGGGGCGGCGTTCGTGATGGAGACGGGGCCGCGCACTTGGTCCCACTTCTTCATGGAGCCGGACTCGAAGTCCTCGGTGAAGAGCACCGAAGGATGCGCCGCGATGCCGACATCGCCGGGGAACTTGGCGGACAAGCCTTCGGCGGCGCGGAGGGAAATAGCGGCGGCGATCGCGAGAAGAACGGAACCGGTTTGGAAGTTCACGCATGGCATGACGTGAGCAGACACCCGGCACCATCCGCAGGCAAACCCGGGGATCAGGCCGACGATGCGTCCGCGATCTTCCGCACCACCACGCCCGCCGCGGCGAATCCGAACGTGCCCGTCACGAACGTCGCGGAGCCAAATCCCTGGTCGCAGTTCAGCCGGAGGCTTTCGCCTTCCTTTGCTTCGCCGCGGTTGGCGCAGACGGAGCCGTCCTCCTGCGGGAAGACCGGCGGCTCGGCGGAGAAGACGGCGTCGATGCCGAACGGTTTCTGCTCGCGCGGGAACGCATGCTTTTGGCGGAGCCGCTTGCGGACATCGCCGAGGAGCCCGTCATGGGTCACGCGGGCGAGATCGACGACGCGCACCTGCGTGGCATCGCGGCGTCCACCCGCGCCGCCGCAGGTGACGACGGGAATGCCGTTGGCCCGGCAGAGGGCGAGGAGGAGGACCTTGTTGGCGACGTTGTCGATGGCGTCGACGACGAACGCGGGCCTGGGCGAGGAACCATCGAGGCCGAGCAGGCGCTGGGCGTTGTCGGCCGTGAAGAACTCGAGCAAAGCGGTCACACGGCACTCGGGCTGGATGGACAGGGCGCGTTCGGCCATGAGTCCGGCCTTCGCGCGGCCGATGGTGCCGTCGAGCGCGTGGAGCTGGCGGTTCACATTGCTGACGCAGGCTTCGTCGAGATCGACCAGGGTCAACTCCCCCACGCCCGAACGGGCCAACGCCTCCACGACCCACGAGCCCACGCCGCCGATGCCCACGACCATGACGTGCGCCGCCCGGAGACGCGCGAGACCTTCCCGGCCATAAAGCCGGGCGATGCCTCCGAAACGGAAATCGTAGTCGCTCATGCGCGGGAAGTGTGGATGGCCGCAAGAAGGCGCAAAAGCCGCAAAGAGGTTCAAAGTGGTAGGGCGAAGGCTCCCGCCGAGCCGCCTGGAAACCTCCTTCGAACATGGAAGACAACGGCGGCAGTGAACTATGGCCTCAACTACCGACAGGCTCCCCGGAATGAGTCCGTCCGGCCTTCGTTAGCCACAAGGCGGCTCGGCAGGAGCCTTCGCCCTACCGCCTTTCGACTTCGTCCGAGTCCGCACGCGAGCCGGTGCGCTTTCTCACTTTGAAGACACGCCTTGGTTTCCTGAACCGCTTCAGCCCTGACCAAGGCAACCCCTCACCACTTCATCTCCAATTTCGCGATCTCGGCCATGATGCGGTCGGCGACTTCCTGGTAGATCCGTTTCAGGCGGTCCTTGCCGCACGTCTTGGCCTCGGCCCGGAGCGCGGTGAAATCCATCGGCGCACCGTAGACGACCCCGATCCGCTTCGGCCGGGGAAACGTCATGTGCCGTCCCCAGGCCTCGAAGGTTCCGAAGACGCGCACCGGGATGACCACCGCCTCGGACTTGATGACGGTCAGGCCGACGCCGCTGCGGGCGGGCTGGATCCGGCCGTCCTTCGTCCGTGTGCCCTCGGGAAAGAGGATGATCGCCCCGCCTTTGAGCAACCGGTCGAGGATGGCCTTGAGCCCGCGCGCGCCGCCGCCGTCGCGGTCCACGGGCACGGAGTTCCACGAACGCAGCACCCACCCGACGACCGGATAGCGGAAGAGCGATTCGCGTCCCAGGTAGTTGATGTCGCGGGACAGCGCGCAGCCGATCAACGGCGGATCGATGAAGCTCGCGTGGTTGCCGGCTAGGATCACCGATCCGGTCAAGGGCACGTGCTCACGCCCGACAATCTTCCAGCGGAAGAAGGTGCTGTAGATGAGCCGGAACATCGTCCAGCCGACGCGGTAGCTGAAGGTCATGCGGAAAACGGTGTAGCCGCCGAGGTGACGAGGCGGAGCAGTTGAAGCGGGCGACGGGAGGAATCCTCCCCACCTCGTCGGCTACGAAGATTGTTCACGCCGCCTTCCTCCCGGATTGCGCCAAGGCAGTCTGGCGTTTGGCGACTTCGGCGAGGATGAGCGCGGTCGTCTGCTGCGGCGTCAGGTTGGTCGTGTCGATGCGCAGCGCGCCCAGTCCCATCATGAGCGGGGCGGACGCGCGCTGGCTGTCGCGTTTGTCGCGGGCTTTCAGGTCGTCGGTGTTGGGCGAGGCCGCGACAGATTCCCTCTTTGTTGCCGGGGCGGCAGCCGCGTTGCGGCGGCGGTCACGTTCCGCGTCCGTGGCGTCGAGGTAGAATTTGAAGTCGGTCGCCGGGAAAACATTGGTCCCAATGTCGCGGCCTTCCATGACGAGGCTGCCGAAGCGGATGCACTCGCGCTGGATGTCTTTCATGTATTTCCTCACGGCGAGCACGGCGGAAACCTTCGAGGCGGCGGACGCGGTGGACGGAGCTTCGAGTTCGTCGCTGGTGCGGCGGCGGCCCATGGGTTCGAGATGGATCTCGCCATCGTCGAGGACCAGCGCGGCCTTCCAACGCTTCAACGCGCTGCCGATGGCGCGCGTGCTGGCCAGGTCGACCTTTTGATCCAGGCAGAACCAAGCGAAGCCCCGATACATCGCGCCGGTGCTGACGAAGATGAACCCCAGTTCCCGGGCGACCGCGCGCGCATTGGTGCTCTTGCCGCTGGCGCTCGGACCGTCGATGGCGATGACGATGGGCTCGGGAGCGGACATGGCGCGGATCAAAGCCCCAGCTGGGTGCGCTTGTAGTCGATGTGCGCCTTCATGAAGGCGATGGTCACGTCGGGATGGTCGTGGGTGTTGTCGACCATGATGGCTCCGGCGGCGGGCGTGAGGGGCGAGGATTTGCGCGTCGCATCGCGGGCGTCGCGGTCCTTCATGTTGGCGACCTCGCCCTTCCGCAGGCTGCGTTTCTCACGGAGCGACTCGTCGGCGGTGAGGAAGAATTTGAAGGGCGTCTCGGGGAACACGACCGTGCCGATGTCGCGTCCGTCGACGACAAGGCTGCCGAAGTGGATGCACTCGCGCTGGGTGCGGATCATCCAGATGCGGACGGCGGGCATGGGCGAGACCTTGGCGACGTTCTCGGAGACCGAGGGGCCGCGGATCTCCTTCTCGGGAAAAGCGCCGTTCAGCGTGAGCCGGACTTCGTGGTCGAGGATCTTCAACTCCGTCTTCCAAGTGAGGCAGGCCTCGATGACCTTCTCCGGCTTGGCGATGTCCACGCCGGTTTCGAGGCAATGCCAGGTGAGCAGGCGATACATCGCGCCGGTGTCGACATGGAGGAACTGGTAGTGCCGGGCCAGTTCGAGGGCGCAGGTTCCTTTCCCGCTTTTGCTCGGACCGTCGATGGCGACGACGATCGGCATGGTGGGGCAAGGCATGTTCAAGGTGCGCGGTTTCGATGTCGGCATCGGCCGCAGTGTGGGAAAGCCGCCCGCCGAATTCAAAAGGGTTCTTTGGCGGATCGAAGCAGAGGTGAAGCAGCAGCTTGATCCAGGAAACACGGAGCGGCCTCGAAGATCGCGCCAGCGTCTTGGAGTGCGTGCGCTGCTGCGCCGCTCTTGGGTAAATCCTCCGCACCAACTGGCCGGGCGTGGACGCCCGGCCTTCGGGCACTCCCACGGCGCGCACGGAGTGACGCGCCCTACCTGGCTCCGTCGCCTACTTCGCGCTGAAGGCGAAGACGGTGGTGGAGCTGAATTCCTCGCCGGGGCGGAGGATGGAGGTCGGGAAGTTCGGGTGGTTGACGGAGTCGGGGAACTTCTGGGTCTCGAAACACAGCGCGCCGTGGCGTCCGAAAGTCACTCCTCCAAGGCCGACGACGGGCCTGTCCGAATTGAAGTGGTTGGCCGTGTAGAGCTGCACACCGGGTTCGGTGGTGCGGACTTCCATGGAGCGGCCGGACTTCGGATCGGTCACACGGGAAGCGATGCCGAGTTCGCCGGCGGGCTTGGGGCGGAGCACGTAGTTGTGGTCGTAACCACTGCCCTTGAGGCCGGCCTTGAGGTAACGGGCGCCGATCGATGTCGGCTTGCGGAAATCAAGTTCGGTGTCGGTCAGGGTGGCGATCTCGCCCGTGGGGATGAGGTCGCCGTCGACCGTGGTGAACTGGTCGGCGTTGATCATGACGACGTGGTCGAGGATGTCGCCGGAGCCCGCGAGGTTGAAGTAGGCGTGGTTGGTCAGGTTGACGGGCGTGGCCTTGTCGGTCTTCGCGCGATAGTCGATCCGCAGTTCGTTCGCTTCGGTCAGCGTGTAGACGACGGTGACGTCGAGGTTGCCGGGGAACCCTTCCTCGCCGTCGACGCTGCGATAGCGCAGTTCAAGCGCCACCTCGGGGCCGGAAGGCTTGAGGATGCGCGCGGTCCACACCTTCTTGTCGAAACCGATCCGCCCTCCGTGGATGCTGTGTTTCCCGGAGTTTGCAGCCAGGGCGTATTCCTTCCCGTCGAGGGTGAACTTCGCATTGGCGATCCGGTTGCCGACGCGGCCGACGATGTTCGCGGAGGGACCGCCCTTGGCAAAATATCCGAGCGAGTCCGAGCCGGTGACGACGTTGACGGTCTTGCCGTTCTTATCCGGGACATGGAGCTCGGCGACGATGCAGCCGAGATCGAGGATCTTGGCGACCATGCCGTGGCTGTTGGAAAGGGTGAAGCGGGTGACGGAGCGGCCGTCGGCCAGCTTTCCGAAGGGGGCGGATTCGATCGTGGTCATCGTATTGGCGGCAAGGGTCTGTGAGACGAGCCCGGCACCGAGCAGGGCGGCGGTGGCGGAAGAGGAGATGAAGCGGCGGCGGTTCATGGTTTGTGGCGGGTTGCCCGTGACTAAACGCGCCCCGCCCGCCCACTGCCAAGGGATTTCCTGCGGAAGCCCGAAGGCCGAAGGCGGAAAGAAATCCGAGTGACGAGGCACGAACTGCCCCTACAGTGAGCGGGCGTTCAAAGAAATGAGCCCCGAGTTTGTGCCCGGGGCTCCTTCGAGTTTTGGCCCTCTGATTTCGTCCTTACTTCGCGGTGTTCACCCAGGCGATGGAGTTCTTCAGGAGGTTCTTGTAGGCATCGAGGTCGTGGGCGCGGGCGTCGTGGCCGAGGGTGATGACGACGATGCGGGCCTTCGGGTGCTTCACGACATGGACGCTGGGGTAGGTCTTGTTCTTGGCGGAGGAATGGGCCTCGGCCAGCACTTCGATGGACGCGCCCTTGGCGTCGGGCTCCAGGTAGTAGAGCTCGTCTACGAGGCTGAAGGAGGCTGGAACGCCCTTCATCACGGGATGGGCGGCGTTGGTCACCTTGACCTCGAACTCGCCCAGGCGGTCGTGGCCGCGTGAACCGCCGCCGACGATCTCGCGGTTGAATTCAAGCCAGCCCGGCTGGTTATACCACGCTCCGGCGTGAATGATGACCATGCCCTTGCCGGCGGCGAGATGGTCAAGGATGGCCTGCTTCTCGGCGGGGTCCTTGACCTCCTTGTTCGTGTTGTATTGGAGGACGTCGGCCGCCTTCATGTTCGCGGCCATGTCGGCGAAGTTCTCCGTGTAGTTCACCGAGGCGAACGCGCCTTCCTCAAGGGTCTTCTTGTCAGCGAGGTTGAAGAATCGGTCGAAGTCGTGTGACGAACCGCCGCCGACCACGAGGGTCTTGATGCCCTTGGTCCATTCAAAGACGCGTGCGGCCGGCTTGGCGGCCGGTGCCCCGGCCTTCATGGCGGTGCGCATCGTGTCGGCGGTGACGGCGAACAGGACGGGCGCGACCCCGTTATCGAAGCTCGCGATGGTCAGCTTCTCGATGACGGCGGTGCCCCGGACGGGTTTGCTGAACCAGCGGATCTGGCCGCGACCGCGCGTCCAGTTTTCAAGGGCCTTGGAACCCGGCACGTCGAACTTGCCGTTGTAGTCGGCGAACTCGATGCCGTTCTTCAGCGTGATGACTTCGGTGGCTCCACCGACGAAGTGGATCGTGACCTTGGCGGCGTTCGCGTCGGGATTGAGCGGATGTCCCCAACCGGCCACGCCACCGAGGAAGTGGAGCTGCGCGGCGGCCACGCCGACGGGGATCTCAACCGTTTGCGGCACGCTCTGGCGGGACCAGGAACCCGGCGCGCCGCCCTTGAGGACGACGACGTTGGCCACGGCCTTGTCGGGGCTGATGATGTCGAACGGCACGTCACCCGCCTTCTGCAGGCCGTATTTGCGGAAGCTGATCGTGTCCTCGCGGCTGTCCGGGCTGCCGAAAAGTCCGCGGCTGTTGTTCGCCGTGAAGGCCTTGGACAGGTCGAGCACGCGGAAGCGACTCTCGTCGGCGCAGATGTAGGTGAGCAAGTCGCGCAGGCCTTCGGCTCCGAGCTGCTCGAAGCCTTCGGGCATGAGCGAACGGCCGGTGCTGGTGCGCGACTTGATGTTCGAGACGCGGATCGTGTAGTCGGCGGCGGCGTTGCGCAGGACCACCTCGCTGGCGTTCTCGCGTTCGATGATGCCGTCGAAGGACTGGTCGTCCTTCGTCTCGATCGCGACGGAGACGAAGTTGGGTTCGACCAACCGGTTCGGATCGACGATGTGGACAAGCAGGTCCGCCGCGCCGTGCGCACCCATGCCGGTGAGGCTCGGGGCGAGGTTGCGGCCTTCATCCTTGAAGACGTGGCAGGCGGCGCACTGCGCGGTGAAGAGTTTTTTGCCGTTGGCCACGTTGCCAGTCTTGATGACCTCGGGGGCGAGCTTCGCGATGATGGCGTCCTTCTCCTTGGCTTCGGGGCCCTTCAACTCATCGATGACCTGGCTGGCGCGTTTGGCGACGGCGAGATCGGGATGGGTGCGGAGGCGATGCTGCCGGGCGGGGCCGAGTTTCACGATGTCGACGTTCTTCAGCGCGAGCTGCTCGACGAGCGCGAGGGTCGTTTCGTTGCGTTTGAGGATCTGGGAGAAGGCGGGCTCGATGAGTTCGGTGGGCAGCCCGGCGAACTTCGTGACGATCACGGCGGCGGTGTCGGGATTGGTGCCGAGCACTTCGAGAACGCGGCGTTGAAGCGCGGGGCTGGCGTCGCCACCGATCAGGCCGGAGACGGCGGGAACGATCGACGCCTCCGCCTTGCGGACACCGATGAGGTTGGCCGCGACCTGGCCACGGGCATCGTCACTGAGGGACTTGTCGGCGAGCTGCGCTTCGGCGCGGGTGATGGCGGGCTTCACGGCCGAGGCAAGCTGGTTGCCGGAATCCCACTTGGCGACGAGCGGCAGGACGGATCCGGCCGTGCCGGTGGAGGCGAGCAGCGACTTCAATGAACCTTCGAGCGCGGCGTTCCATGCGGGCGCCGAGTCTCCACGAAGCGCCGGGGCGAAGGCGTCGAGCGCGACGCGCTTGAGGGCATCGACCGAAGCCGGAGCGGCGGCCAGCGCAGCGACGAAGCGGGCCGAGATCGCACCATCCTGTTTGTTGGCCACCAGGCGGGCGAGGTGCGGAACGAGGCCAGCCAGGGTGGCGGCATCCTTGGAGGCGAGGGCCGCTTCGACGAAGAGCACCGGGTCTTTGCCGGCAGCACCGACGGCGGCGGACTGCATGAAGGGGCCGTTCAGCGACGGCCATGCGGCGACCACGGCTTCGGCGATCTCCTTCGTGGCGGGCTGCGAGCCGAGGGCCATGAGCGCGTTGATGCGGACGCGGTCGTTGGAATCCTTGAGCTGGGCGCGGAGGGAGGCGGTCGCTTCCTTGCCGAGGGAGTCGCGTTCGGCGGCGAGTTTGCCGGCGTTCTTGCGGATGGCCGGGTCGTTATCATTCAACGCGGCGACAAGGAGCGGTTCGTCGAGCTTGCCGAGGTTGTTGAGGCTTTGCAGCGCATGGATGCGCGAGAACTTGGAGGACTTGCTGCTGAGGAGCGCGGTCAGCGGTTTCACGGCGGCGGCGGGCTGGGTTTCATTCAACAGACGGTTGGCGGTGCCGCGGGTCCAGCCGTTGGGGTGGTCCAGCAACTTGACGAGCTCGGCGGGTTTGGTCGCGTCGAACTTCGCGGGAGGAAGCGTCTTCGCCTCCTTGTGCTGGATGCGGTAGATGCGGGTGAAGAGATGGTCACGGTCGGGACGGGCGGCGGCGTTGCGCGCGCCATGGCCGGGTCCGCGAGTGTCGTTGTGGACGGCGATCTGGTTGTAGAAGTCGACGAGGTAGATCGCGCCATCGGGTCCGACACGGCTGTGGATGGGGCGGAACCAGTAGTCGGTGCTCGCGATGAACTCGGTCTGTTTGCGGCCATCTTCCTTGCGGCCCTGGAACGTCGCGCCCTTGGGATCGAGGAACTCGTGGTGGAAGAGCTGGCGGGTGGCTTCTCCCATGAAGAACGAGAAGCGGTCGTCGGGCGCCCACTTGGCCGGCCACGCGCCGCCGTCGTAGATGGTCGCACCGGCGGCGGCGGTCCATGCGCCGACCCAGTCGATCTGGACGTAGGGCGAACGCTTCTCGTCGAAGGCCGGGTAGATTTTGTTTTCCTCGATGATGTTCTGCCAGGCCGGATGTCCGCCGACGCTGCCGCGCGCGAGATACTTCTCGGGCAGGACGACGTGGAGGATGGGCGTGCCGCAGGTGGCGGTGGTGTAGATGTATTCGCCGTCGGGCGCGATCTCGCAGCCCCAGGTGTTGCAGCCGTTGGCGGAGATCTGCTCCACGGCGGAACCATCGGGGCGGAAGCGATACATGCCGGCGGAGAAGTCGCCGAAGCTCTTTCCGGTCTTGGGCGAACGGACGTCCTTGCCACGGGTGTAGCCGACGGTGCCGTAGACCCAGCCGTCCATGCCCCAGCGCAGGTTGTTGATGACGGCGTGGGTGTCGTTGATGCCCCAGCCGGTGTAGAGAACTTCGGTCTTGTCGGCCTTGCCGTCGCCGTCGGTGTCCTCGCAGATCTTGATCCGGTCGCGTCCCTGTCCTTCGGGCTGCTGCTCGTTCGGGTAATCGACGGTCTCGGCGATCCAGAGACGTCCGCGCTCGTCCCACGCGAGGGCGATGGGTTTGGTGATGTCCGGATCAGCCGCCCAGAGCTGCGAGGTGAAGCCGGGTTGGGCGACGATGCGCAGGGCGGATTCGCCCGGCGACAACGGCGCCTGCATCGTGGTGATGGCATCGGTCTGCGTGCCCCACTTCGCGCCGGCGACGTAGTTCGGCAAGGGATCGGGCGACGGGATGTAGGAGAACGGCTTGGGACCGGCCTTCGCCGTGAGCGGATGGATGTCGCCGCCGTCGGCGACGGCCCGGTCGGCGCAGGCGGTCGCGGCGGCGAGGACGATGGCGAAGAGATAGGAGCGTTGCATCATGGAGGGACTGGACGATGTCGGGTAAACGGCTGAAAGGCTACTGCCCCCCCGCGGCGGAGGCCATGAGGCTTTGCGCGAATCGCATGAGCTATTTGCCCGTGCCGAGCCCGGCCTTCGCAACCTTGGCCAGGTCGAGCTCGCCTTCCCACTTCGCGATGACCAAGGTGGCGACGGCATTGCCGGCGAGGTTGGTGAGCGCGCGGGCCTCGGACATGAAGCGATCGACGCCCAGCAGCAGCACGATGCCGGCGACCGGAATTTTCCCGGTGACCGAGAGTGTGGCGGCCAGGGTGATGAACCCTCCGCCGGTGACCGCCGCGGCGCCTTTCGAGGTCAACAGCAGCACCGCCAGCAGCCCGAGCTCCTCAGACAGGGAAAGCTGAACGCCCGTGGCCTGCGCCACGAAGAGCATCGCCAGGGTGAGGTAGATGGAAGTTCCGTCGAGATTGAAGGAGTAGCCCATCGGGATCACCAGCCCGACCACCGGCTGTGAGCACCCGAGCTTCTGCATCTTGTTCATCATCCGCGGCAGCGCCGACTCGGACGACGAGGTGCCGAGCACGATCAGGATCTCCTCGCTGATGTACTTCAGAAACCGGACGATGCTGAAGCCGGTCGCCCGCGCAATGCCGCCAAGCACGACGAAGACGAACAACAGGCAGGTGACGTACATCGCCGCCATCAGCTGGCCGAGCGACACGAGCGTGCCGACTCCGTAGCGGCCGACCGTGAACGCCATCGCGCCAAAGGCGCCGATCGGCGCCAGCCGCATGATGATGCCGACGATCCCGAACAGCGTCTTGCCCAGTTGGTCCACCACCGCCACCAGCGGCGCGACACTGTGCCCGAGCGACAGCGCCGCCAGGCCGAACAGCACCGAGAACAGCAGCACCTGGAGGATCTCGCCGCGCGCAAAGGCGTCGACCACGGTGGTGGGGAGGACGTTGAGGATGAAGTCGGTGGTGGTCAGCGCCTTCGACGCCGAGGTGAAGGCGCTCACCGCCTTCATGTCGAGCGACGCGGGATCGATCGTCAGCCCGCGGCCCGGCTGGACGATGTTGACGACCACCATGCCGATGACCAGCGACAACGTCGACACCGCCTCGAAGTAGATCAGCGCGCGCCGGCCGATGCGCCCGACCTCGCGCATCGCGCCCATGTGCGCGATGCCGACAACGACCGTGGCGAACACGATCGGCGCGATCAGCATCTTGACCAGCTTGAT
>JAYVSO010000080.1:0-2685 GCA_043775315.1 Verrucomicrobiota bacterium | reverse complement strand
CGCTGGAGGCGATGGCGCGGGCGCTGTTCCAGAGCTGGTTCGTGGATTTCGACCCCGTCCGCCGGAACCTGGATGGGGAGAGTCTCACGCGGAGGCGCGGAGAACGCGGAGAGGCAGAAAGGAAATTTCAGGAATCCAACTCCCCCCTCCGCGCCTCCGCGCCTCCGCGTGACCCCTCCGACGCCCTCTTCCCCGCCCATCTGGAAGACTCGCCCCTCGGCCACATTCCCAAAGGGTGGAAGGTCGTCGGCTTGCCCGAAGCAATTGATTTCCTTGAAGGGCCTGGCCTGCGCAACTGGCAATATCGCGACGAAGGCATGAAGTTTTTGAACATTCGCTGCATCGGCGACGGCGACCTAGACATCGCAAAGGCGAACTGCATCAGCCTCGAAGAGTTCGACAAGACCTACAGCCACTTTGCTCTGTCTGCCGACGATATTGTCATTTCTACCTCGGGCACACTTGGTCGCCTCGCCATTGTCCGACCTGACCACCTGCCGGTCATGCTCAACACATCCATCATTCGGATGCGCGGCCGTGGAGCTGTCGGGCTCGGGTATGTGTGGGGCTTTCTCCAATCAGAATACTTCCTCTCCGAGATGTTCGCACTGGCTGCAGGAAGCGTGCAGTTGAACTTCGGTCCAATGCACCTGCGGCAGATTTCGATTCTCCGCCCGCCTGATGGAATCCTCGAAGGTTTCGAGAACGCGGTGCAGCCGCTCTTGAAGAAGTCGCTTCACCTCCGAAAAGAATCCCGCACCCTCGCCACCCTGCGGGACACGCTGCTGCCGAAGCTGCTGAGCGGGGAGTTGAGCGTGGCGGATGGAATAGGATTCGCAGACATCCACTCAACCCTCTAAAATTCCCGTCAATGCCAGCCGCAAACTATCGCCTCTTGAGCATCGGCGACCCGCTGAAAATCGGGGTCGCTGAGAGCCGCCATTTGACTGTTGGGGCGATCGGCAAGCGGAACGTGGCCAACGCGCCTTACTGCATCCCGAATGAAATGATCTGCGGCGAGTTGGGACGCTTTCTTCGTCTGCCGGTGCCGCCATTGGGTGTGGTGGCAGAGGAAGGCGGAGAGGCATGGTTCGCATCACTGAACTTCAACCTCACAGGCAACGATCTGCCGCCGGTTAAACCGGCCGATTGCGTGAGCTTGCTGCCGTCGCTCTCCGCCGGGGTTTTGTTGTTCGACGTTTGGATCGCGAATCTCGACCGGAATCGAAAGAACCTCGCGCTGGATGCGCTGGCCGCGACGCCGCTGATGAGCGTGTTTGACCACAGCCACGCGTTGTTTGGTTACGCGAAAGACAAAGGCGAGGAGCGCTTGATGGGGCACGCAAACAGCCTGGGAATTTCCTGGAAGACTGGAGACCCCTTGGAGTCTGGGAAGAACCGCCATTGTCTGCTGGATGCGATGAATAGTGATGCTCACTTCGACGACTGGATGAAGCGCATCGAATCCGCGCCTGATTTTTACATCGAGGAGGTTTGTCGCGATGCTTTGCCGTATGGCCTGAGTGCCGCCGAATGTGATGCTGCCGCTGGCTTTTTGAAGACGCGGCGTGATACTCTCCGAGAGTTGATCAATGATAACCGGGCCGAGTTTGCGGCCATTACCCAGTGGAGTCTGCCGCTATGAACACCACCAAATATTTCCTGGCGAAATACATTCCGAACATGCACCGGTTCGAGCCGCGCAACATCGGCGTGGTCATCTGGTCGCCGCTGGGCATTGAGGCGCGTTTCCTTGCAGAGAATCCAAGCCGCCCTGGTGACGTGGATGGCCGCTCCATCCCGGATTGGGTGACTTCGCACAATGCCTATCGCCAATGGGTCCGCTATTGGCGGGATGCCTTGTCGGAGAATTCCATCGAGCCGCTGCGCGGCGGTGAAATCATTCCGGCATCGTCACCTGCCTTCATGGAGGCCCTGCGCGAGACGGCCCAAGGGAACTTTATGCTCTTGGAATCCGGAGCGGTGATGGATCAAGTCGGCGAAGATGATTTGTCCGCCGTGGCAAACCAGCTTTTCGCGCAATTGGTGCAGGAGGCATCTTCGTCCGAGGAACCCAAGGATCGCAGTTTTGAAGCGCGTTGTGACGAATTGCTGATGAAGAGTCAGTTGAAGGCGCATCACCACTTCCAGGATCGCTATCCCGTGAAATGCACGGTGCGCGGTGTCGAGGAGGAGTATGTTTTCAGCCACGCGCTTGCCAATGGGACGATTGAACGGCTGTTCCAACGCTTCCCGCTTCCAAAGACGAAGGGCCGCATTCAAAAGAGCCGTGATGCGATGGCGTGGACGCTTGAGAGTCTGAATAACGCCGGGATCATCACCCCGGACAAAGCTCTGCTTCTTGTTGATGTTACCACAGAACAGCGGAATCAAACCGAAGTGGAAAAGACGCTGACCCTTCTCGGTTCCATGTCTCGCGTTGTGAATGTGCAAGATACTTCTGACGCTGAAGCGGTCTTCGCCGAGGCAGCCAAACTGCCCTAGAGCGATGCCCGCATGTCCGTTCTCAACGAATCCATCGTCGAAGACGCCGCGCTGACGTGGTTCGGGGAGCTGGGCTATGCGGTCGGGCACGGGCCGCGGATTGCGCCCGGTGAACCGGCGACGGAGCGGGATGGATTTGGCGAGGTGGTGCTGGTGGGGCGTTTGCGCGAGGCCATCCGG
>JAYVSO010000079.1:0-14765 GCA_043775315.1 Verrucomicrobiota bacterium | reverse complement strand
GCTTCATCACGCGCGGCATGAAATCGCTGCTCGAAAACACCCTGCTCCGCCTTGGCCTTGCGCAGCCGTTTCTGCTCCTCGGGGTCGTCGGCATGATCGTGGTCGCGGCCTTCCTGCTCTACCCGCAAATGGGCAAGGACTTCCTACCCTCATTCAAGGAGGAGACCGCGCTCGTCTCGATGACCGCCGCGCCGGGCACCTCGCTGGAGGAAACAAACAACATCGCCGACGTCATCGAGCAGCAGCTACTCAGCATCCCCGAGGTGAAAAAAGTCGGCCGCCGGCTCGGGCGGGCGGAACGCGGCGACCATGTCGTGCCGGTGAGCACGGCGGAGTTCGACGTGGATTTTCGCGATCAGAAAAACACCCGCACGCGCGCCGAGATTCTGGCCGAGGTGAAGAAGAAAGTTCAGAGCGTGCCGGGCACCTTCAGCGTGGTCATGGGACCGCTCGCCGACCGCATCGGCCACATGCTCAGCGGCGTCTCCGCGCCTGTCGCGGTCAAAATTTTCGGCCCCGATCTCGACAAGCTGCGCCAGCTCGGCATCGAAGTGCAGACCGTCGCCAAAGGCTTTCCGGGCTTTGAGGACTGCAAACTCGATCAGCAATCCGTCATCCCCCAGCTCCGCATCGAAGTGGCCCGCGACCGCGCCGCCGCCTACGGCGTCACGCCCGGCAAACTCAACGCCACGCTCGCCACCCTGCTCGGCGGCGCAAACGTCGCCGCGCTCCGCGAAGGCCAGCGCGAGATCGACCTCGCCGTGCGGCTTCCGCTGGAGTGGAGGGAATCGCCGGAGAAACTGGCGGAGCTGCCCATCGAAATTCACGACAGCGAAGGCGGCGTGCAGCGCATCCCGCTCGCCCTCATCGCCGATGTGCGTGAGGCCAAAGGGCCGAACGTCATCTTCCGCGAAAACGCCCAGCGCCGCTTTGCCCTCGCCATCAAACCGAGCGTGCGCGACGTGAGCACGCTGGTCGTCGAGTTGCAGAAGCGCGTCGCCGAAAAGGTGAAGCTGCCCGAGGGCTACTTCATTTCCTACGAGGGTGAATTCCGCGCGCAGGCCGCAGCTTCGCGGCGCATCGCGCTGCTCAGCGGCGTCGTCTTCGTCATCATCGCCTTCCTGCTTTACGGCTACTTCCGCACGCCGTTCTTCGCCTTCCAGGTGCTGTTCGACATCCCGCTGGCCCTCGTCGGCGGGCTCGTCCTGACCTGGGTCATGCTGAACAACATCTCCATCGCCACGCTGGTCGGCTTCATCGCCGTGGCCGGCGTGGCCGCGCGCAACAGCATCATGCTCCTCTCGCACTACCTGCACCTCATGCAGCACGAGGGCGAAGGCTTCACCAAGGCGATGGTCATCCGCGGCACGCAGGAACGTCTCGTGCCCGTGCTCATGACCGCGCTCTCCGCCGGCATCGGCCTGATCCCGCTCGTCCTCGCCGCCGATCAGCCAGGCAAAGAGATCCTCCACCCGGTGGCCGTCGTCATCGTAGGCGGGCTGGTCACTTCCACTCTGCTCGGCTTGGCCGTGACGCCGACGGTCTTCTACACGTTCGGGAGGAAGGCAGCCGAAAAGGCCATCGCGAACGAATCCGGAGCCTCCCATTGATGTCTGCTACAGTAACAACGCCATGACAGACATCGTCCAAGCTTTGCAGAATGGAACAGCCAACCTGTGGCTGTTCATCCCCACCGCAATTCTCCTTGGCGCGCTGCATGGGCTGGAGCCAGGCCACTCGAAGACCATGATGGCCGCGTTCATTATCGCCATTCGCGGAACGGTCGCGCAGGCGGTTCTGCTGGGGCTTTCGGCGGCCATTTCCCATTCGCTCATCATTTGGCTGCTGGCCGCGCTCGCGCTCCAGTTCGGCAGTCAATGGAGCGCCGAGACCGCTGAACCCTACCTCCAGATCGGTTCCGCCGTGATCATCCTTGGTTTGGCCGCGTGGATGTTTCTTCGCACGCGCCGCGAACTGCGGGAGGAAGCCGCCCATCATCACGATCATTCGCACAGCGAGCTGTTCCTGATCGATACCGGCCACGGAAAGCTGGAACTAAGCGTCTTCGAGGACGGCGTGCCGCCCGTCTTCCGATTGCACTCCCCGGCCGGTCGGAATCTGCCTTCGGCCTCGGACGTGACGCTGGAAACCATCCGTCCCGACGGCGTCCGGAAGACGTTTGCCTTCGAGTCCAAGGACGGATTCCTCGAATCCAGCGAGGACATTCCCGAGCCGCATGAATTCGATGCGGTCTTGACGATGAAACACGACGGCCACGACCACACCCACCGCATCGAGTTCCGAGAATCGGCCCACCATCACCACGACGCCGATCCTCAAAACGCCGAGTTTCAGGATGCCCACGAACGCGCACACGCCGGAGACATCGAACGGCGCTTCTCAGGTCGGAGCGTCACCACACCCCAGATCATCCTGTTCGGCATCACCGGCGGCCTCATGCCCTGCCCGGCCGCCTTCAGCATCCTGCTCATCTGTCTCCAGCTCAAAAGGGCCACACTTGGATTCTCGCTGGTCGGAGCATTCAGCTTCGGACTGGCGCTGACCATGGTGACGGTGGGCGCGCTGGCCGCTTGGAGCGTCGGCCACGCCCAGAAACGCTTCCGTAACTTCGGTTCGCTCATGCGCCGGGCGCCTTACGTTTCCTGCACGCTGCTTGTCGTCATCGCGCTCTACATGGGCGTCCATGGCTGGCGCGGACTGCACCTGTGATCCCTTTTCAACCCGCTAACCACAAATCAATGGCACACCACATGAAGACATCGTTACTCGCCCTCGCCGCAGCGCTTCTGCTCGGCGTCTCCAACGCGCTCGCCCATAGTGGCGTCGAACTCGGGCCCAACGGCGGCCGCATCCTTGAGTTCAGCACCAACGAAACCCTCCACGGCGAAGTCACGCTCAAGGAAGGCAAGTTCCACGTCGCCCTGCTCGACAAGGCCATGAAACCGGTCGCGCTCAAGGACCAGGTCCTGATCGTCACGGGCGGTGACCGCGCCAATCCCGAGAAACCCACGGTGGAGAAGGCCGGCGACCACTTCGTCTTCCCGGCGCTCAAGGGCGAGTCCTACCTGCTGGTGGTCCAGTTCAAGGAGAAGCCATCGACCAAGTTCATCACCGCGAGATTCGAATACGACGCGGCCATCTGCTCCGCCTGCAAGAACGCCGAGTGGCTCTGCAAGTGCGGCGAGAAGGACAAGAAGGACGACAAGAAGAAATAGAGTGCGGCAACGATGACGAAGTGGAGGCCGTCGTCCCAAGTCGGGGCTTCCAAGCACATGCCGATTGGCTTACCCATTCCTGGCACTGGCCTGCAAAAGGAACTCCTGCGCCTCCGCAAGGAACTCAAGGTCCCGGAGGTCAAGCCGCCCACCGTCTTCAGAAATCTCCCGGCCGATCCGCAAAAAACAAAAAAGAAGGCCGCCAAGACCAACGACCTGCTCTGATCATCCCATGAAGACGCGTGGCCGGGAAGTAAGCCGACAGACCGCGCGGATCAACGCTTTCAACTACGTGGCCGATTCCGCGCTCGCCGCAGGAGGACGAAGCCGGTGACGGCGGCACAGATCGCCGCCACTCCGGCCAGCCACCAGCGTGATCCTTCACGATTTTCGATAGTGTCTGTGTCCTGAGGAGGAGAAACCAGCGGCGAAACGGCGGTCGCAGACACATTGGATACACCCGGCGCTCCATCGATGAGGTGCGGCCAGTGCTTCCGGAAGTCGTTTGACCGTGTCTCGTTCGCCCGCTGGATCATGTCCCGTTCTTGAGGGTCCCGCCCGGTGGACGGATCGACGTAGTATGCCGAGAGGGGCCTCGCCACCGCACTGCTGGGGTGTTTTCCGGTGTTCGTATAGACCATGCTCGCCGGCACATCGAATTCGACCGAGCCCGCTATCAGCTCGATCTGCTGAAGGGACGCCTTGGTCGGAGGAACCTGGGTGCTGATGGTCATTTTGGTCGACACCAAGAAAAAGTAGCGGCCGGCCTCAGGGACGAGGAGTGTCCTGGAAAGGTAGGCACGGACGGTGGCCGAGGCTCCTGCGTCAAACGTGGGTTCGCCCCGGTCGACGAAATCCTTCATGAAGTAAATCTTCGACTCCGGTAAGTCCATCAGGACGGCTTTCTTTCCGTTCGATGAACTCGCTGCAAAGTCGAAAAAAAGAAAAGATTGACGGTCCAAAAATACAGGGCTAGTCCCTGTATTCCGCAAAGTCATATAGACCGCTATCGACGCCGGATCACCCGGCACTTCGGTCCTGACGCTCAAGCCCAATTGAAGACCGTAGGCAGGCTCGCCATAGTGAGGGGAGATTTCAGGCAGGTCCTCGGATCGAACCCAATAAGCGTCTTGCGAAAGCGCCGTTGTCGGATTTACCACCGCCACCCATGCAATGGCATACAGAAATGTGGATAGCTTCATAATGGGTCGTTTTCGCCAGTAACTGCCGCAACTTATCGTTGATCTCCGGGCTGCCGAAGCCGTTCCCGGCACCTTTGCCGACATGGAATGCGACTTCCACGTCGGCCAAGCAACACGAACCTCCAAACGGCTCTGGAATTTTCCGGTCGTTCCGCCACCCTTCTGGCGCATCCATGAAGTTTCCCGTCTTCGCCACGACGTCGCTTGTCCTCGGCCTCGCTTTGCCGCTCGCGGCGGCCACATGGGAATCCGGCCAGGGCTTCCGCTCGATGGCCTTGGCCCCGGCCGGCCCGGGCAAAACGGGCTTCACCCTCATGCCGAACGCCGCGCTCGGCATCGGCTACACCAACTTCCTCGCCTACGACACGGCGATCACGAACCACAACTACCTCAACGGTTGCGGACTCGCCCTCGGTGATTTCGACGGCGACGGACGGCCGGACATCTACTTCTGCAACAAGTCCGGTCGCACCGCGCTCTACCGGAACCTCGGCGGCTGGAAGTTCGAGGACGTCACGGAAAAGGCGGGCGTCGGCCTGACGAACCACATGGCCACCGGTGCGGTCTTCGCCGATGTCAACGGAGACGGCAAACCGGACCTGCTGGTCGCGGGTTTCGGCACGTCGAACCAGCTTTTCATCAACCGGGGCGACGGCACGTTCACCAACATGACCGAAGCCGCCGGGCTGAAGTCGAAGAACGGCTGCCAGTCGTTCGCCCTCGCCGACATCGACGGCAACGGCTCGCTCGATCTCTACGTGGCCAATTACGGCGAGATGTCCGTCCTGCGCAGCGGCGGCGAGATCAGCGTCCGCACGGTCAACGGCAAGACCACCCCGTCCGGCCGCTTCGCGAACCGCATCCGCATCATCGACGGCAAGATGATCGAACTGGGCGAACCGCACTTCCTCTACCGCAACGACGGCAAGGGCAACTTCACCGCGGCCAGTTGGCGCGACGGCACTTTCCTCGACGAAGAGGGGCGGCCGCTTTCGTTCGCTCCGATGGACATGGGCCTGTCGGCGGCGTTCCACGACCTCAACGGCGACGGCGCGCCCGACCTCTATGTCTGCAATGACTTCCAAAGCCCCGACCGCATCTGGCTGAACGACGGCAAGGGACACTTCCGCGCGATCCCGCGTCCGGCCATCCGCGCCACGCCGCACTTCTCGATGGGCGTGGACTTCGCCGACATCGACCGCGACGGCCACGTCGACTTTTTCGTCTGCGACATGCTCAGCCGGTTTCATTCGCTGCGCATGACGCAGTCGAACTCCGAGCCGCCGCCGCGCAGCCACACGTTCGAGCCGGATTCGGAACGTCCTCAAAACCGGCGCAACTCCCTCTTCCGTTCCCGCGGCGACGGGACCTACGCGGACATCGCGCAGTTCTCCGGCGTGGACGCGAGCGACTGGTCGTGGTGCCCCGTGTTCCTCGACGTCGACCTCGACGGTTACGAGGACCTGCTGGTCAGCAATGGCCACGCCTTCGACACGCAGGACCTGGACATGGCCGACAAGGTGCGGGCGCTTGGTAGCAGCCGCACGCCGAGGCAGAGCTACGAACTGCTCCGCATGTATCCCGCCCTCGCCACGCCCAATGTCCTCTTCCGCAACCGGGGCGACCGCACATTCGAGGAAGTCGGGGATCAATGGGGCTTCAACTCCAAGCTGGTCACCCACGGCGTCGCCCTCGCCGATCTCGACGGCGATGGCGACCTCGACGTGGTGGCGACCACGTTCAACGGCCCGCCGCTCATCTACCGCAACGATTCCCCCGCCCCGCGCATCGCCGTGCAACTGCGCGGCAATTCGCCGAACACCGCCGGCATCGGGGCCAAGATCCGGGTTCTCGGCGGACCCGTTCCCCAGTCGCAGGAAATGATCGCGGGTGGTCGTTACCTTTCCGGCGACCAGCCCATCAGGACGTTTGCCGCGGGCAAGGCCGCCGCGCTGTCGATCGAAGTCACGTGGCGCAACGGCACAATCAGCCGAGTCCCCGACGCGAAGCCGAACCGCCTCTACGAAGTGGACGAGGCCGGCGCGCAGACGGAGCCCGCTGTTGCCTCGGTCGCCAAGCCGGTCCCGTTGTTTCAGGACGTGTCAGCCGCGCTCAACCATCGCCACACGGACATGCCGTTCGATGACTTGGCGCGCCAGCCATTGCTGTTCCGAAAGCTCAGCCAAGCCGGTCCCGCGATTGCCGTTGTCGATCTCGACGGCGACGGACGCGACGATCTCATCATTGGTTCCGGCGCGGGTGGAAAGCTCGCGGCATTCCGCAGCGAAGGCGCCGGCAAGTTTTCCGCACTTTCCGCCCCCGCGCTCGATGTGGCTGTCGCGCGGGACCAGACCGGCATCGCCGCATGGCGCAGCGGCGGCGCGGCCCATGTCCTCGTCGCCAGCTCGAACTACGAGGACGGCGACACGTCGGCACCGAGCCTCGTCGAGTTCACCTTCACGAAGGACACAGTAGCGTCGAAGCCGATCTTGTTGCCGCTTCCCAAGTCCATTGGACCGCTCGCACTCGGTGAACTGACGGGAGGCACACCGGCCCTCTTCGTCGGCGGGAGCGTTCTTCCGGGACGTTATCCGGAAGCGGACAAGTCGATGCTGCTTCGCCGCGAGCCGGACGGTGCGTGGGTCATCGACGCAGCAAACTCGGCCAAGCTCGTCGGCCTTGGAATCACGCGCGCGGCTGTGTTCGCGGACTTGAACGGCGACGGTCTGTCGGACCTTGTTGTCGCGACGGAGTGGGGCGCCGTCCGGGTGTTCCTCAACCGCGCCGGTGTTCTCGAGGACGCGACACAGGCTCTCGGTCTGGCTGGAATGACGGGCTGGTGGCAGAGCCTCGCGATCCTCGATGCCGACGGCGACGGCCGCCTCGACATCGTCGCGGGCAACTGGGGACTCAACAGCGGCTACCGTGCATCGCCGGAGAATCCCGCCGGCCTGTTCTTCGGCGACATTGGCGGACTCGGCGCGATGGATCTCGTCGAATACTATTCCGAACTGACTCCGGGCACGCTGGCGCCGCGTCGTTCGTTGGCCGCTCTCGCCAGTTCGATGCCCTTCCTCCGCGACACGTATGCGGACGCCAACTCCTTCTCCAAGGCGCGGCTGCCGGAACTTCTCGGCCCTCGTGGGAAATCCGCCCGCAGCCTCACGGTGACCACTCTCGCTTCGACCGTTTTCTTGAACCGCGGTGATCACTTCGAAGCACGTCCTCTTCCCAGCGAAGCGCAGCTCTCGCCCGCCATGGGGTTGGCCGCATTCGACGCCGACGGAGATGGCTTCGACGATCTGGTGATCGCCCAGAATTTCTTCCCCCTTCATCCCGAGCAATCGCGCCTCGACGCCGGGCGAAGCCTGCTGCTCCTCAATCGGCGCAACGGCGACTTTGCTCCGATGGCGGGCGCGAACTCGGGCCTCATCATCTATGGCGAGCAACGCGCCGTCGGCGTGGGAGACTTCGCGGGCGACGGCAGGCCCTCGTTGGCCATCACGCAAAACGGCGACGCCACACGGCTGCTCCTGAATCGAAACGCCAACCACTGGCTGCAAGTCCGCGGCCCTGAAACCGGCGCCGGAATAGGGGCGACGATCGTCCCTGTTTCATCCGATGGAAAACCGATCGGAGCCGCGAGGACGCTTGGATCCGCCGGCCTATGGATCGGTGGCGCGACGCCTGCGGCCATCCGGGTCACGATGCCCAGGGGCAAGGCCGAGGTCATTCCCACCGCCGGCAAAACCGTGGTAAAGCTGCCCTGAGGCCGCGGCGCCAGGAGACCGGTGTTTTCACTTGCCGGCGGGCAGGTTCTTCAACTCGGCCTGGGAGAGCAGGAACTCCCGTCGCAGCCGAAGGTGCTCGCGGCAACGGGCCAGTTCCGACTTGAGGTTGGCGACGGCGACGGCCGGGTTTTGTCCCTGCGCCGTCGCGCGGATCTGCACCTCCGGGATAAGCCTCTCCTCCATGGCGGCGATGACCGGACCAAACGCCTCCTCGGAGTAGACCGTTTCGAGGATTTGCCTGGTGCGGGCCAGGAACACCTTCCGGAACTGCGGGTTCGCGAGAAGCGGACCGGAGAAGAATCCCGGCTGCCGCCACCAGCCACCGCCGTTGTGCGGGGAGTCGCCGTTCATACCGAAGGTGAGCGGCATGTCGTAGAACACGCCGCCCCGCCCTCCCATGGTTCGCAGGCCCCAGGTGCTGTCCTGGTCCCAGGGGAACATCATCCATTTCCCCGTGCCGCCCGCGTCGTGGTAGGCGAAGTAGTTGTTGAAGAAACCGTCCCAGTGCGAGAGCACCGTGTTGACCGCGAAGTAGGTGGCCACCTGTTCCACATCGAAGTTCTTCCGGATGAATTCCCATTGGGCCTCGCCGGTGGTCTTGGACAATCCATCCACCACGGCGATGAGGTCCTCGTGGCCGGGGCGCCTGTTCAGATGCTTCTCGTGCTGTCCGACGAGGTCGCCACCGAACCACAGGAGCTTATACATGTTGCCGTCGTCCTTGATCTCGTTCCGGCGCAGAAACGCGCGGTTCGGCTGCTCGATGAGGACCGAGTAACCGGAGGGTTTGCCATCCGACCAGAGCCGGACGTGGTGACTCTGTTCCACCGGCATGCCGGCGCGGCGATAGACTTCATAGGCCAAAGGCTCGGCCAACGCCGCGGTTTCACCCTCGAAGATCAGGGCGATGGTCGTCATCTGGCCCAGCGGCCGGTCCTTGTTGAAATGGACCTTCTGGCCGCCTTTGCGGCCCGTGATCTGGACGAAGTCGAACAGTTCCGTCTTCCGTGTCGCCGGATCGAAGTAGACGAACGCGGAACGATGGGACGCGGGCTCGGACGCCACCTGGCCCGTCCGTCCCCCGAAGGGCCCACGACCGCCGGGGCCGCCGCCAAATCTCTGCGCCGGACCGCGCCGGACCGGCTCCGGATTGCGGAGACCGACGGCGACTTCACGCGGCCCGGTGCGCCAAGCTTCCAGTAGCGGCGCCTGGGCCGGAGTCAGGTGCGGCTTCACCGTCGCCACAATCCGGTCGCCCAAGGCCTCGGCCGCTTCGCGCTGGTCGCGGAATCCGGAATCCTGGCCGGTGCCGGCGGCGACTTCCGCCAGGATGACATCACGTTGTTTGTCCAACGAGGAGAGCGCAGCACCGAGCGTCGGCAGTCGGCCAAGGTCATTGTCGGCATTCAGCGTCAACACCTGCCAGACGCCCTCAAGGTCGGCACGGCCAAGGATCATCCGATCGAACGTCGCCGGCCGTGCCGTGTGCCGCACGAGCCAGGCCGAGAAGCGCCTGTCCTGGTCGGCCGTAAGGCTCGGACGGACGGAGGCGGCCACGCCCGACATGAACGCCTTCATGACGCCGGGCAACGACGGGAGCCGTCCTTCGACGCCCTTCGGATCGAGATTCGTTTCGATCAGTCCCTTGCGCTCGGCCAGTTTCGCCAGGAAGACCGGCTTGAGTTTTTGAACGACTGCGGCATCACCCCCGGCGATGCGCGCGGTCAGTTCGAACCACAGCCGCGACACGTCCAAACCCTGTTCAAACTGGCTTCGGGCGGCGCGCCTCGCTTCCTCGTCGGGATCCGGCGGAGGCGGAAAGAAACCGCCGAACCTCGGGGTGTTCACGCGCGATTCAGCCGCCTTCATCTCCTTCTCCGACGTGTGGACGATCCAGCCGAAAGGAATCTTTGCGGGCTCGATCGGACCCTGCACGTAGGCCGACAGGGCGGGTCTCGGCTCGGTCTCGGCGGGATAGGACCGTCTCGCACCCCGGGGCCCGACGGCCTCCACCCGGAAGCGGATCAATTGACCGATCGCCTGCCCTGGGATCGTCGCCGTGTAGCGCCCGGGGGACATGATGGTCATGACGAGGCTTTCCTCGGGCTTCTCGAACCCGGACCCCGCCAGACGGTAAAGCAACCGGACCTGTTCGGCCGGCGTGTCGGCGTTGATTTTAGCCTCCACCACGAGCGCCTGACCCGGTGCGGGCAGCTCCGGCGTGAACTTGACGGAGGCGATGACCGGCGGCAACTGGGCCGAGAAACCGGCGTTGACCGCACCGGGTGTGCCGGCCGGCCTATCGCGATCTTCGGAGAGCGGAGAGGAAAGCCAGTTCGCCGGTTCATCGCCGGAGGCCCAGGGACTGATCCGTTCCAGCGACCCGGACCTGCCGTCGGCTCCGGTCGGCCAGGGCGCCCGGTCCTTGAACTTCACGCCATCGACCAGTTTGCCGGCGGCATCCACGAGTTCGAGACGCTCGCCCTTCCGGCTGATCGTCGAATCGAACACTCCCGCGACCGGGACCTTGTAGAACTCCTCGAAACGGGCCGCGTTCCGGCAAACAACCACAAACCCGTTGGGATCGATCCGGGTGCCGGGAGCAAACTTGAACTTGATGCCTTTGACGAAGGACCAGCCGGCCAAGTCGACGGGTTTGTCGCCGGCGTTGTGGAGTTCGACATACTGCAGGTCGTCCAGGTCGGCCGGCGCATTGTAGAAGATTTCATTGATGACAACCTGTGCCGGGGACACCAGGGGCGTCGCGCCCAGCAGGCACGTCAAAAGGAGGGGAAGCCGCATACCATGCCGACTCCGCAGGCGCTGCATGGTTACGACCGGGTTACGGTCATGTGACACGGACGCAGCGCGGACGCCCTCGTTTCGCCAGCGGCCGCGTTGGCGCCTTTACTGTGCGCCGCGAGGCCTGAGGGGAACCGAGGGCTGGTTCGTCGTCACGCGAGACGCGTTCATGGCTTTGGCCATGGCTTGGATCGCATTGGGCATATCCGGCCGGAGCTTGAGGGCGGCGTTCAACGAGTTGGTCGCCTTCTGGAGATTCCCTAGGGAGAGATGGGCCACGCCGAGGTTGACAAGGGCTTCGGTGTAGTCGGGCTGGAGACGGACCGCCTCGTCGAAACGTTTGGCGGCCTCGGCATACTTTCGCTGCCGGGCCAGGGCGGTCCCGAGGTTGTTGTAGCCGGACGCGGTGTCGGGCCGGAGTTCGATGACGGATTCAAGCAGCGGGATGGCGTCGTCGAAGCGGCTCAAGCTGACGTAGAGGTTGCCGAGGTTGTTCTTGGCTTCGGCGTAGCCCGGGAAGATTTCGATGGCCCGGAGGTAGTTCGTGATCGCCTCGCTGATCCGCCCGGTGCGGGCATAGACCGCCCCGCGGCTGAAGAAGATGTCCTCGTCGTCAGGCGAGTATTCCAAGGCCTTCTCATAACGGGCCATGGCCTCCTCCATCCGACCCTCTTCGAAAAGCCGTGCGCCTTCGTTGACGAGGGCGGTCGCCCTTTCCTTGGGCGTTGCCGGCACGGGGGCCGGTCCCGGCTCCGGCATCGGCTCACGAGCCGCAGCCGCGCCGCCTGCCGACGCGTTGGGCACAACGGACGTCACGGCCGGAGCGACGGCCGACGACGCGATGCGGCCTTTGTCCAATCCGGGAGTCGACTGGGGCACGACGACCTTGGACGGCATCATCATCCAGAAAAGCAGGCCGGTCAGGACGATGATGGGGAGGACCACTGTGACGAACACGACCGGGCCGGATGATTGAGGGCGGGGCGGCGGAGATTGACGACCTTCTTCCCGCCGCTGGCCACGTGGGCGGCCCGATGAACCCCTGCTGCCCGCCGCTCGTGCCTGTTGCTCCGCGTGTGGAGGACTTGAACCAGCCGATGAAGGTCTGTGGCGCGGTTCTGCTGCCTCACCCTTACAGATTCGTTCGTAGGCTAGATTGATCAGTTTTAGCTTTTCCTGCGCCTTCTTTTGCAGGTTCGGGTCGTGGGAAAACCGGTCAGGATGCCAGACCTTCACCAACTCGCGATATGAACGTTTCACGTCTTCCAGAGACGCCCCGGTCTCAAGCTCAAGAACGCGGTAGCAATCTGAAACTTCTTCGATCACAGCCCTCGACAATGCTCACTCCTCACTAGGGCGGCAACACCTGATCCAAAGCCGCACAGTGAGGCTGAAGGTTTCTCGTTCCACGAAATAGACATCCACGCCTTCGGCGAAAGTCGGCGCAGGCACGAGCGTCTTGCGCAAATCAGCCAGCCGCCCGATTCGCCACACAAGACAATTGCAGACCTGCGGCCGCCGATGGGCAAACGGATTTTCCAGAGTGTGCATCACAACGCACGCTCCGGACCGGCGCCAAGGCAGTGGACACCGCACCGGACGTGACTAGTGTTTTCCTCAGTTCCATGTGCCTCCGTCACGCAACATCGCAGACCGGCAATCCCTTCCACCCACGACACGATCGCCTCGGGTTCACGTTGACGGAGCTTCTGATCGTCATCGCCATTATCGGCATCCTTGTCGCCCTTTTGATGCCGACGCTGACCGGCGCAAGGGAGCGGGCACTCCGGACAGCCTGCCTGAACAACCTCAAGCAGCTCCAACTCTGCTGGAACCTCTACGTCACGGACAACGCCGGGAAGGTCGTCCCGAACAACTTCGTCTACACCCCCACGGGTTCGCCAATCGAACGCGACATCACCTGGTGCGCCGGTCTCGCGCCCTATGACACGGACACGAAGTTCATCGAGAACGGCATCCTCTGGAGTTTGAACACGTCGCCGGCGATCTATCGTTGTCCCATGGACCAGTCCAAGGTCCGCGACCCTCTCACGGGACTCGAGACCGCCCAGATCCGCAATCGCAGCTACAACATGAACGGCACGGTAGGCTGCACAGCGACTCCCTGGATCTCCGCCTACACCCGCATCGACCAGATGAAGCGGCCCGGACCCTCGGGGATCTTCATCTTCACGGAGGTCCACGAGGACTGCATCTTCGACGCCCATTTCGGCACGGCTCCGGCCTCAAATCCCTACGTCTTCAACCAGAACCAGCCGCAGGACACATGGGGCGAGATCCCATCCGATCGCCACAACCGGGGAGCCAACTTCTCCTTCGCGGACGGGCACGTGGAGTATTGGCGCTGGAAGACCAAGAAGTCTCCCGGCATCTGGGGGCGCACGGTTTCCGGAGCGGACGAACTACAGGACCTTCGTCGTGTGCAAAAAGGCATCTGTCCGGGACCGACCGAAGGCGTGGGCTGGGCTTACTGATCCGCCTGCTCGACCACGACGAGCTTCCGGATCTCCGGAACCGCCACCGTCTGCTTCTGCCCGCCGGGCCAAGTCACTTCCACGAAATCCACCTTCGTCGCCGTTCCTAGACCGAAAGTCACAGGCAACTCCGAGGCGGATTGGTAGCTCTTCGTCGGCATGACCTGCCGCCACTGCGTGACTCCGCCCGCCGTGAGTTTCACCCAGGCGCCGATCGCGTCGCGGTTGGCCTTCTTGCCGACGAGCTTGAAGCGGACCCAGCCATTGCCCGACTTCGACGCTTCGTTGCGCAGCAGGAGCGGCGCGCCGTTGGCCTGTGTCAGGACCACGTCGAGATCGCCGTCGCCGTCGATGCTCTTGACGATGCTGTCCACAACCAGACCGGCGGGCAGGGTATTGCCGAGGAAGTCCACAGACTTGCCATCGAGGAAGTCGGTGATGCTGACCGCGGTCAGCGTTACGTTGCCGGTGTTGGCCAATGTGATCGTGTAGTGGATTTTGTCGCCCGCGCTGTTTACTGAATCGTCCGCGGTTGAAACGGTCGCGGTCGCATTCTTGTCGACACCGCCCTCGACCGAGGTGATCACCTTGGTCAGAGTGAACTTGGGATCGAGCACGACGCCGACGGTGGCGTCGTCGCTATCCTTGAGCGCTTCGTTGCTGGTCGCGGTGGCGGTGTTCAGAAACTGGTCGTTTAGCGCGTCGGCATCCGCGCCGTCGGCATTACCGCCCGCGTCCAGCTCGTCCTGGGTCACGACGTGCGAGGCCGTATAAACCCACGTCTCGCCGACATCGAGTTTGCCGTTGCCGTTGTCACCCGAAACTATTGTCGGGGTCGTATCGCCGAAGGTGGGATCGCTGACATCGATACCCGTCAACGTGACGTTGCCGGTGTTGGCGACGGTGATCGAATAGTTGATCACGTCACCCGCGTTCAGCACTTTGGTGCCCGCAACATCGTCCAATGGATTTGTGGTGCCGAACTTGTTGGTCACGCTGGAGACATCCTTTTGGTTGTCGAGCGATGGCATGTAGACGATCGGAGCGGAGGCATCGTCCTGTGCCATGACCGGCCCGGTGGCGAGAACCTTGGGGGTCGCGGTGGCGATCGCCAGGTTGTCGATATCGAAATCTTCTTTATCGGTGCTGTCGTTGCCCTTGGCGTCGATTTCGGCCTGCGTCAGGGTGTGCGTGGCGAGGAAGTTCCAGGTTTCGCCGACATCGAAAACGCCGTCCTGG
>JAYVSO010000078.1:0-46307 GCA_043775315.1 Verrucomicrobiota bacterium | reverse complement strand
GAGCGGACGCGCAGGTTGCGAATCATCTCCGGGCGGCGCAGGTCGAGATAACGATATTGGAGGCGCAGCTCTTCGTTGACCTTGCTGGCGATCTCCGGGTCATCGACGGGGAAGGGAAGAATCTCGGCGTGGTTGAGGACGATGCAGCCCTTGACGATCACCTCCACCTGGCCGGTGGGGATCTTGTCGTTGTTCGTGCCCGCCGGACGCGCTCGCACGAGTCCGGTAATCTCGATGACCGACTCGCTGTGCAGGTGCGTGGCCGCTTCGAAGACTTCCTTCGGCAGGTCCGCCGGATCAAAGACCGACTGGGTGCGGCCCTCGCGGTCGCGCAGGTCGATGAAGAGGAGGCCGCCAAGGTCGCGGCGGGAATGGACCCAGCCGGTCAAAGTCACAGTCTGTCCGGCGTGTTCGGCGCGGAGCTCGTTGCAATGGTGCGTGCGTTTCATGTCGTCGTGCGGGATCTGTTCTGGCGTCTCCCGCGAAATCGAGGGCGGACTTTGGCCGGTGCGGCCGTGAATTCAAAACGAAAGTTGCCGGGGAAAGTTCAGGCAGTTCTTCGATCATTTGACCGGAATCGCCTCCGACTGGGGCGGGTTTGCCGGTGCCTTGGCCCCGAACTTGACCCGGAGATCGTCCAGCAGCGTGTAGACGACGGGGATGACGTAGAGCGTGAGGAAGGTGGAGGTCAGCATGCCTCCGACGACGGCGACGCCCATCGGACGGCGGCTTTCCGCGCCAGCCCCGAACCCGATGGCGATGGGCATGATGCCCGCGATGGTCGAGAGCGCAGTCATCAAGATCGGACGCAGGCGCACGCGGCCGGCTTCTTCCATGGCGGAATGGGAATCCATTCCTTTGTCGGTCTGTTTGTTGGCGAACTCGACCAGCAGGATGGAGTTCTTCGTGACAAGGCCGATCAACAGGACGAGTCCGATCTGGCTGAAGAGATTGACGTTCATGGCCGGGATCGGCGGGTAGAGGCCAATGGCGCCGCCTTTGTTCAGGAGCCACAGCGCGCCGAAGGCCCCGATCATCGCGAGCGGAACGGCGAGGATCACGGTGAAGGGATGGACGAGGCTTTCGAACTGCGCCGCCAGCGTCATGTAGACGATGACGAGGGCGAGCCCAAGGATCCACCAGATCTCGGACGAGGTGTCGGCCAGGTTCTTGGCGTCGCCTTCCCACGCATGAAGGACGCCGGTGGGGAGTTGGGTTGCGAGCAGCGGTTGCACTGCCTTCACGGCGGTGCCGATCGGAACGGAGCCGACCGATGCCGTGATGCTGGCAGAACGGAGGCGGCCGTAGTGGTTGATGCCGTTTGGCGAGCCGCCTTCCGTCCGCGTGACCAGGGCGCTGAGCTGGATGAGTTCACCCTTGGCGCTGCGGACGTAGACGCGATCGAGGTCCGACGGAGTGAGGCGCGATTCCCGTTCCAGCTGGCCGATGACCTTGTATTCCTTGCCGTCGACCTTGATGCGGCTGAGGTCCAAGCCCCCGAACAGGATCTGCGTCGTGCGGGATATGTCCTGGATGCTCACCCCGAGGGCGGCGGCCCGGTTGCGATCGATGTTCACGCGGACTTCCGGCTTATTGACCTCGAAGCCAACGCGGACATTGCTGAGAAGCGGTTGGCCGAGATCGTTGGTGAGGCCGCGGAGGATGTTGGCGAAGTCGTTGGCCGACTTGCTCAGAACGTCGAGATCCTGGTTCTGGAGAATCAGTTCGAACGGCGAATTGTTGAAGCCGACCTCGATCGACTTCGGCAGGTTGGCGATGCCGATGCCTCCCTCGACTTCGGCGAACATCCGTTGGGCGACACCGCCGGGGCCATTGACGATTTCCTGGACCGTGCGCTTCCGCTCGGAGCTGTCGCTGAAGGTGACAAAGACGATTCCCAGGCTGGCCTGGCCAGGTCCGCTGAAGCCGGGTGCCACCATCGCGCCGTAGCTGGTGACTTCGGGAATCTCGGAGATGATCTTCTCGGCCTTCTTGAGCTGGCGATCGGTGTATTCACTGGTCGAGCCGGTAGGCGTGACCACAAGGGCGAACAGCCGTCCCTTGTCTTCCATGGGGAGGAAGTCCTGCTCCAATCCGCGATACGCCAAAACCATCAGGCCCATCGTCGCAGCGGTTGCGATCATGGCGACGAAACGGTGAGCAAGCGTCCACTTCAAGGTGCGGGAATAGGTCCGGGTGATCCAGTCCAGCGTGCGCTCGAACACGCCGAAGAGGCCGGTGGGTTTCTTGTTCGAGACCGGTTTCAGCAACCGCGCGGCCATCGCTGGCGAGAGCGTCAAGGCGACAAACGCCGAGATCGCCACCGATCCGGCCACTGCGACCGCGAACTCGATGAACAGGCGGCCAGTGGAGCTCTTTTGGAAGGCCAGCGGGGCGAAGACCGCGATCAGCGAGATGGTGATCGCGATGATGGCCACGCTGATTTCCTCCATGGCCAGGTAGGCTGCCTTCATCGGAGGGACACCCTCTTCGATGTGCCGGTAGATGGCCTCAAGCACCACGATGGCGTCGTCGACGACCACGCCGATGGCCAGGACCAGCGCGAGCATGGTGAGGATGTTGACCGAGTAGCCGAGGGCATACATCAGCGCGAACGTGCCGATGATCGAAACAGGGATCGCGACCGCGGGGATGAGCGTCGCACGGACGTTGCGGAGGAAGACGAAGATGATGAGGACGACGAGTCCGAACGCGATCGCCAAAGTTTCCCAGACTTCGGCGATGGACTTCTCGACGAAGGTTGAACTGTCGAAGCCGACCCACATGTCACATCCCTCGGGGAGCGTCGGCCTGACCGCCTCCATTTCCAGTTTGATCGCCTTGGCGACGGAGACCGTGTTAGCTTGGGCTTGCTTGACGATGCCGAGGAAAATGCACGGTTTGCCGCGGGCGCGGGCTATGGTGCGGAGATCTTCGGGGCCTTCTTCGGCCCGGCCGATGTCACGCAGGCGCACCAGCGTGTTCCCGACGTTGCGGACGACTAACTCGTTGAATTCCGCCGCGGTCTTCAGCTCGCCGAGGGTCTGGATGGTCATCTCGCGGTCGAGGTTCTCGACACGGCCGCTTGGCAATTCGACGTTCTGCTGACGAAGGGCGGTCTGCACGTCGAGCACGGTCACACCGCGGGAAGCCATCTTGTTGGAATCAAGCCAGAGCCGCATGGCGTAGCGCTTCTCGCCGCCGATTGTGATCGAGGAAACGCCGGCCACGCTCTGGAACCGGGGCTTGACCTGACGGTCTGCGAGGGTCGTCAACTCGAGCGTCGAATAGCGATCGCTGTTGATCGCGATCCAGATGATTGGTTGGGCGTCGGAGTCGGCCTTGGAAACGATGGGTTCAAGGATGTCCTGGGGCAGGGCGCCACGGACGCGCGAAACCCGGTCGCGGACATCCTGGGCGGCGACGTCGATGTTCCGCGACTGGTCGAATTCGATCGAGATGCCGCTGACGCCTTCGCGGCTTTCAGAACGGAGCGTCTTGATGCCTTGGATATTGTTGATCGCGTCTTCAAGGCGCTCCGTGATCTCGGTCTCGACCACACGGGCGTTTGCGCCGGGGAAAACTGTCGTGACGCTGACTACGGGAGGGTCGATCGCCGGCAGTTCGCGCACCGGAAGCCGGGACAGGCCGATCAGTCCGAAGAGGATCAGCGCGAGATTCATCATCGTCGCGAGGACCGGCCGTTGGATGGAGGCGCGGGAGAGGAACATGGCTGGAGAAATGGGTTAGAACGAATACGCCGAGTCGTTCGTCGACAGACGGACCGGGGCGCCCGGCCTGAGTTTCTGGGTGCCTTCAACGACGACCATTTCGCCGGGGGACAGTCCGCTCAGGACTTCGGCGCGGCCCGCGATGCGGATGCCGATCTTCACCGGCTTCATCACGGCGGTTCCATTCGTCGTGATCGCGAAGACCATCGTGACGTCGGCGTTGTTGACGATCGCCGGCTCGGGAATCAGAAGCGCCGATTCGCGGAGCTGCAGCGAGAGTTCGAGGTTGGCGAACATGCCGCCGCGGAGTTTTCCATCGCGGTTCTCGATGCGTGCCTTGATCAGCGCGGTCCTGGTCGTCGTCTCAAGCTGCGGCGAGATGAAGAACACTTCGCCGGTGAACTGGTCCTTGGGAAACGCGGCTACCTTGAACGCGATCTTCTGACCGTTCTTCAGCTGGCCCAGGTAACGCTCCGGGACGTTCACTTCGACCTTTACGATGTCGATGTCGACCACGGTGGTGAGCGGAGTGGCCCGGCTGATGACTTGGCCGGGACTGATCATGCGGGCAGTGGCGATACCGCTGAACGGCGCGATGATCTTGGCGTTCCTGAGTTCCCGCCGGCGCAGATCAACTCCGGCTTCGTTCGAGGCGTAGACGGCGGAAGACTGGTCGTATTCCTGTTGGGAAATGAGCTTGTCCGAAAACAGCTGCTTGGTGCGATCGAACGTAGTCCGCGCCAGTTTCAGGTTCGCTTCCGCCTCGGCCAACTGCGCGACGAAGCGTGTCTGATCGAGAGCCACCAGCAACTGGTCCTTCTCGACGCGGCCGCCCTCGGCGAAATTGATCGTCGTGACCAAACCGTCGACCTCCGCTTTTATGTCGACCATCTCGTTCGGGGCGATGGAGCCGACGAGCGAGATGCTTTCGGACACCGGCCGCTGGGTGGCCGGCACGGCGACAACCTGGACGGCCATGCCGCCGCCCTTTGCGGCGGGAGGTGCGTCTTGCTTCTTGCTGCAGCCGGCTAAGGCGGCCGAAAGCATTGTCACTGCGACCAAGAATCTGGATCCATGGAACATTCCCCAGACTCAATCCGGCGGGAATCGACGGCGCAAGCCCGCAGGTCGCTGAAGGCCGGGTGGGCGGGTGCGATGGGAACACAAACCTCCTTGGACGGCGGCGCAATGAACCGTGGGTCCGGTCGTGCGCCCAGGGAGTCCGGCTAAGCCGGGAAGTCCCCTTCCGGGACCGGACGAAGCCGGCCAAGAAGCCCCTTCAAAGCGCGCAGGTGGTCCATGGTCTTAGCGCTGAGGGAGAGGGAATGTTTGGCGCGGGCGAGACCCATGAGAACGGCGAATGTCCCTTCCTTGTCCGCTACCGGCAGCAGGATGATGCCGCCCTTTGCGTGCGGCTTCAACCAGTCAGGGATGAACGGCTGGATCGCGCCGTCGTTCGGGTTCTGGATGATGACGTCCTGGGCCCTCGTGACGCAGACGGTGAAGATCGTCTTGTTGGAGCGGTCGATGAGGCCGTGGGTCCGGAGGGTCTCGGCCTGGTGCCCAAAACCGTATTCCGCCTGGAAAGCCGGGGAACCGGTCGGCTGGATGAGGAGCAGCGTGTCGTCCAACTCGAGCGCCCGGCCCAACAGCCGCGTGGCCTCCTTCCATATCGCATCGCGATCGGCGGCCTGGGCGTTGATGGCCGGGGCCAGTTCCTGGAGGCCGGCACGGAGGGAGCGTTCCGCGTCGAGGCCGCAGGTGAAGGTGTCGTTGACCGGGCCGAGTTTCCTCTTCGCGAGCGGAGTGGCGGTGGGCTGGAGGACGAACTGACGCTCTTCGAGGAACGCTTCAATGTTCGCTACGATGCGGTGTGAAAAGAGCGGGCTGGCGAGCTGGCGCCTGTAGGAATCCACCTTGACCATGGTGGCCTCGAGGAACGCCTTAACGTCGTCGCGGGTGAATTTCAGGATGCGCCCGTAGCGTTCCATCAACTCGCCGTAGGCCACCGCGAACTGCTCCTGGCTGTTCAAGCGGGAAAGCATCTCGCAGAACTTCGCGGAGAAATCGATGAGCATCAGCTGCTGGTCGTCACGCGACAGTTCCTCCGCCGTGAAGGTGGATTCGGGGACGGCGGCGATGAAGCGGAGCAGCGATTGCGGGAGTTTCGCCCGGCGAAGGATGTCCTTCGAGATCTCCAGCGAGGTCATCCCGAAGATCCACCGGATGGCCGGCTCGAAGCCCTTTGACTCGCCGAACTTCATCGCCTCGCGGTATTCCTCGGGGAAGAACGACGCGAGCACCAGACGCCCGTAGTTGCGAAGGGCGGCGCAAACGAACGTGTGCTCGGGGTTGTGGGACTTCCGGTTTTCCATGATCGCCTCCGACATCAGCGCGCTGATCAGGGTGATGCAGGCGACCTCGTCGAAGTCGTCCGCGCTGAACCGGCGGTTGGCGTTCTTAAGCAGGAGAAGGGCGACGGCGATGTTGCGGACGCGCAGGTAGCCGACGCTGGAGATCGCCTGGCTGATGGTGTTGATGTCGCCGCCGTCCGGATTATAGGCGACCGAACAGGCCACCTTGATGATCTTCGTGGTAAGGGTCAGGTCGCGTGAGATGATCCGGGCGACCTGGTGGACGGAGATGGAATCGACGTTGAGCGACAATTCCCGGATCAGCTCAAGCACCTGCGTGATTGAGGCGGTTTCGCTGGCCTTTAGTCCCTGGTCGATCCGGACGAGCGTCTGTTCGTAGAGCGCTGTCCGCGCGATCGCCTCCTTCTCCTCCAGCCAAGTCGGCACAGGCGGGACAGGGGGTGAATCCATCGAAGCCCCGGCGGGGCCAGGCGCAGCGGCCGGGGCGGATTCATTGGGAGCGGCAGACATGGTGCGTCAGGTAGTCCATCGGCTCCATGGCAGTTGGGCTTAACGGGTTGAAGATTCCGAGCTCGGCTGGCAGAGCGACGCGACAGCAAGCCGTGGAGGGAATGGCCGATCAGTTCGATGCCGGCCCGGATGGCGAATGCCGTTCAGGGACCCTTCGCGGTGGATCCGTTCACTTCGTCGGAGGGTGTGGATCCGTCTTTGGGCGAAGGGCGCCCAGAAGAATTTTCAGAGTCCGCAGGTGATCCATCGTCTTAGGACTAAGGGAGAGGGAGTGTTTGGCCCGGGCAAGACCCATCAGGATCGCGAACGTGCCTTCGTGGTCACCAATCGGCAGGAGGATGATTCCGCCCATGGCATAGGGCTTCAGCCAGGCCGGGATGAACGGCTGGATGGCATGGTCGTTCGGGTTCTGGATGACGACGTCCTGGGCCCTCGTGATGGCCACGGTGAAGATGCTTTTGGTCGAGGGATCGAGAATGGCCTTGGGACGGATCGCGGCGACCTGCTGGCCGAAACCGTATTCCGCCTGGAATGCCGGGGAGCATGGTGGCTGGACCAGCAGGAGCGTGTCGTCCAGCTCGAGAGCCCGGGCGAGCAGCCGGGTCACTTGTTCCCAGGCGACGGCGTGGTCCGGATGCTTGGAAAGAACGACCGGTTCAAGCTCCTTCAGGCCTGCCCGCAGAAGGCGCTCCGCGTTCTGGCCGCAAGTGAAACTTGCGTTGAGCGGACAGCGTTTCGACTGGCCCGAACGATTGGTCGAGGGTTGCAACGTCAGGGGCTGCTGTTCGACGTAGGCGCGGATGTTCGTGACGATCCGGTTGCCGAAGAGCGGACTGGCGAGCTGCCGCTTGTAGGAATCCACCTTGGAAAGCGTCGCCTCGAGCAGGGCCAGCATGTCCTCCTTCGAGTAGTGGAGGGACCTGCCGTAACGCTCCATGAGTTCCTGGTAGCCGGTCTGGAAGTGCTCCTGCGTTTTCAGTCGGGAAAGGAGTTCGCAGAGTTTCACGCTGAAGTCGACCAGCATGAGCTGCTGGTCGTCCCGCGAAAGTTGTTCCGCCGAAAACCTGCTGTCGGGAATCGCCTCGATGAACCGGAGCAGTGCCGGGGGCAGGCCTGCGCGCTGCAGTAGCTCACGGGCTAGGTCCAGGGCCGACATTCCGAACGCCCTTCGGAGGGCGGTTTCGTAGCCCTCGGTTTCACCGGCCGTCATGGCCGCGCCGTATTCATCCGGAAAGAACGATGCGAGCAGCAGGCGGCCGTAGCTCCGCAGCGCCGCGGCGACGAACGCGTGTTCCGGATTATGGGACTTGCGCGTCTCCATGATCGTCTCGGACATCAGGGCGCTGGTAAGGGTGATGCAGGCGATCTCGTCGAAATCGTCAGTGCTCCATCGCCGGTTTGCGTTCTGCAGGAGCAGCAGGGAAATCGCCATGTTGCGGACGCGGTTGTAGCCGACGGTCGCGATGGCCTGGTTGATCGTCGTGATCTCCGCCCCGTCGGGATTGTAGCCCACGGTGCACGCGATCTTGATCAGCTTGGTGGTGGTCGTGAGATCTCGGGAAAGAATTTCCCCGACCTGATGGACCGACAGTGACTCCACCTTCACCGCCATCTCCCGGATCAGTTCCACCACCTGGGTGATCGACGCCGTTTCTTGGTTCCGCAACCCCTCTTCGATCCCCCTGAACGTCTTCCGGACCAGAGCGCTGCGGTCGCTCTCGACGGCGTCCACGACGGTGGAAACACTCTCCGTGACGGGAGTAGTCTCCACGGCTGCGGCGGACTCCGGAGTTGGTTCTTCGGCGGTGGCTGGCATCTGCTTCAGCGGGGTGATCGGTCCAAGCCGGCCTGCCCTTGAAGAAAAGATGCCGTCTAACGCCGGATCAGAACCGGACCGTGATGCCGACAAAGGGATTTATATCCTCGGCCGAACGGGTGATGCCGATGTTCACCCCGGCGTCGAACTGGATGTTGTCGGTCAAGCCGTAGGTGAGGCCCAGATCCACCGTTCCGATCCACGGGGCACCCGGTTCACCGCTCACAAGGGACCAGAATTCGATGTAGCCGCCGAGCTTGCCCCAGATGTCGTGGCTGAAGGTGAGGCTGTTGACGAACTCGGCGTGGTAGTCCGTATCGGTCGAGTTCTGGATGAAGTCCAACTCGGTCATCACGCCGAAATCCCAGCCCCACGGAAGGCTGCCGTTCAAGGCAAGGATCAGGCCGGCTTCGACGGCTTTGTTCCCGAGATTGTCGTGGTTCGACGGGAACTTGACCCAGGGCATCAGGGCGAAGGCGGTTTCCCCGCCGTCATTGCCCCAGACGTTGTATTTGAGCCGCGTGGTGATGTCGCCGAAGCCCGACTGGCGTAGGATCGTGCTCGCGATGCGGTCCTTTGTGCGCACGCGGTTGTAGCTCTCGACGACGACCTGCAAGTCGACCTTGTTGCAAAGTCCGACCTTGAAGTTGGCCACGGCAAAGCTCCACGCATCCACGGTCGTATCGGCTCCGCCGGACGTGTCGTGGTCGTGGCTATACGTCACGAGGTCGCTCTCGATCTGGAAATGGCCGGCATCGACCGTGTAGGCCGACTCGGTCTTGTCAGGCCGGTCGGTGGACAATTCCCGCATGAGACCGCGAGGAGTCGGGTTGAAGAAGTGGAATGAACTCTTGTCAGGCGCCGGATTGGAGGCACGCACAACTTGGGATCCGGACGCGAGCAGGCCCGTTAGGAGGGAAACGAGTGCGGTCGAAAACGGATTGAATCGAATCCGGGAAATGTGAACCCGGTCGTCATGCACTTTCCTTTGAAGAATCATGCCGCGACATAAGCGGTCAAAGCAAACTTAGCCAAGACTAACTTTGGCTTTCGGTGCCACCCCAAATATGATCCTGCAATACTTGGTCGCTCAGCCTGTCAGGAAACCACGCCTTTGAACTCCGGATCACTGAGGCCCTTCAATTCACCCGTGCTGTCCGCGAAGCGGTCCACCGGAGCGCAAATACGATTGAGCATGCCGACGTAAAGATTACAGAGCGGCGTGTTCTTTTCGTAGGTCAGGTGACGCCCCGTGGCGAGGGTTCCCCCGGCTTTGCCGGCCAGGATGATCGGAAGGTTGCGGGGACTGTGGGCGTTTCCATCCCGCATGCCGGCTCCGAAGAGGATCATCGAATTGTCGAGGACGTTGCTCGCGCCTTCCTTCAAGGACCGGAGGCGTTCGAGGAAGTAGGCGTATTGGGCGACGTGCCACGCGTTGATCCGCTTGTATTCCTCCAGCTTCGCAACGTCGTTCTCGTGGTGGGAGATCTGGTGGTGTCCGCCTTTCACGCCGTCGAGGAAGGAGAAGTTCCGCCCGGAAACCGAGTTGCCGAACATGAACGTGCTGACCCGCGTGGAATCGGACCAGAAGCCAAGCGCCATGATGTCGAGCATCAGGCGGGTGTGTTCCGTGTGGTTGCCGCGGCGTTCCGAGACCTTCGCCGGATCGTTGTAGTAGTCGCTGATACGCTTCCCGAGCTTCGCGACTTCGGCGCGGACGAGCGGGTCGCCATCCGACTCCTCCTTCTTGCGGCGGGCGTCGAAGGCGATGCGTTTTTCAACGGACCTGACGGAGTCCAAGTATTCGTCGAGCTTGCGGCGATCGTCCTGCCCGACGCGGTTCCGCAGCGAGTTGGCGTCGTCCAGAACGGCATCGATGACCGACTTGTCCCGGATCGCTTCCCGGCGACGTTCCGCCACGTTCGAGCGGAATAGGCGGTCGAAGGCGAGCTGCGGATTGATCTCCTTGGCCATTGGCGTCGTCGGAGAGCTCCACGCGATGTGGGCGCCGTAGAGCTGGGTGTAACCGACGTTCACGTCGACCCCGGTGGCGGGAGGCTCCAACCCAAGCTCGAGCGAGGGCAGGGGAGTCATGTTGCCCACCCGAGCGGCGGCCAGCTGGTCCATCGAGATGCCTGCCCGGAGATTGCTGCCGGTCGTGCGTTGGATGGTTTGGCCGGTGAGGAATCCACCGGTCTTCACGTAATGCCCGTCGCCGGTGTCGCTGCCGGCATTCCAGAGCTGGGTGAAGACAAGGATGTCCTTCTTGAGCGGCTCGAGCGGCTTCATTCCTTCCGCCAACTCGAAGTCCGCGCCGGCGCCCTTGGGGGTCCATTGGTGCGGGTTGACGCCGTTCGCCATGTAGAGCACCGCCATGCGAACGGGCTGCTTGTCCGGCGACGGGGCGACAGTTCCCGCGCCCAAGGCGGCGACCGGTTTCATCGCGTCGAGCAAGGGCAGGGCTAGCATGGCGCCGGTGCCCTTGAGCATTGTGCGGCGGGAGATTTGCCAGTTCTTCATGGTCTTCGTTAGTTGCCTGCGACGTCGTGAGACGGGGCTTTTCTGTGCTGGAATGGATAGCTCATCACGACCTCGGTGACCAGTCTCTGCGTCTTGAAATCGTCGGCGGCCAAGGCGTCGGTGATCTTCCGGACGGTGGGAGTATCGTAGAATTCCAAACCGCGACCAAGGGCATAGGACAGCATGCGCTCGGTGAGGTTCTTGATGAACTGCTCGCGTCGTTCCAGAAGGATGCCCTTGAGTTCGATGGGGCCGGAGAACGTGCGTCCGCCGGGCAAGGTGCCGGAAGCGTCGACCGGTTCACCCGCGATCTTGGTCCGCCAACGGCCTATCGTGTCGAAGCTCTCCAGCCCGAAGCCCAGCGGATCCAGCCTGCTGTGGCACGAGGCGCATTCGGGTTTGGATCGATGCTTCTCCAATCGTTGGCGAAGCGTCATGCCATCGGTCTTCTTGTCGTCATGCGGGAGGCTCTGGACGATAGGAGGCGGTGGAGGCGGCGGCGTCCCCAGGATCTCTTCAAGCACCCATTTGCCGCGAAGCACCGGGCTGGTGCGGAGAGGATACGATGTCTTTGTCAGGATGGCCGCCATGCCAAGCACGCCGCCTCGGTTGCGGTCGGTCAGGTTCACGCGCTGGAACTCGCTGCCGGTCACACCCTGGATACCGTAGATTTTGGCGAGTTCCTCATTGGCGTAGGTGTAGTCCGCATCGATCAATTTCAGGAGGCTGCCATTGTCGGACAGGAGGCTGTGGAAGAACTTCACCGGCTCCTGCTGCATCGCCTCGGCCAATGCAGGCGTGAACTCGGGGAAACGCCGCGGGTCCGGCTGGGCGGAGGTCTTGAAGGTTCGCAGCCCGAGCCATTGCTGGGTGAAGTTCTCCGACATCGCATACGCCTTCGCATCCGCCAACATTCGCTTCACCTGCGCGGCGACGACCGTCGGATCGGAGAGCTTTCCGGATTTCGCCAGGGCAAACAACGAGTCGTCAGGCATGGTCGACCAGAGGAAATAGCTTAAGCGCGTGGCGATCTCCCAGTCACCCAGCTTGAAGGGTTGGGTCGTGTTGCGATTTTCGACCGTCCGGAACAGGAAGTTCGGCGAAACGAGGACGCCTTTGAGCGCCAGTTTCACCGCGTCTTCGTGCCGCTCACCCAGGGCCAGTTCCTGGTCGTAGAGTTTCAGATACCGGTCCGTTTCGTCCTTTGATACCGGGCGGCGGAACGCCCGGAAGGCATGATGTTCGATGATCTTCCGGGCCGTGGCGCGTTTGCCGGAGAAGAAACCCGGTTGCGCGATGAAGATCCGGTTTGAGGCCGCGGCATCGAGAATCTCGGAAGCCGCGGCCAGGTAGCGTTCCATGAGGATCGGCGGGATGAAAAGCGTTTGGGCGTTGTTGTCGAATCCGCCGCCGCCGCCGCCGTCCGACGGGAACTTGTCCGCGGGCCGGTTGGTCACGCCGAACATGTCGCGGACCGTGTTGTTGTATTCGACGCGGTTCAACCGATGGCTGACGACATAGCCGGGGTTCTTCTCGATCTTCGTGTCGTCGATCCCGGCCAAAGCCTGCTTGATCCAGGCTTCCATCTGGTCCTTCTCCTCCGCGCTTGGCTGCTTCTTGTTCTTGGGCGGCATTTCGCCGAGGTGGATCTGTTCGTGGACTTTCTCCCAAAGCTTCGGATTCCGGTAAAACGCGGCTTCATCGGGGAACTTGGACAGGTCGACCTCGCCCTTCTGCTTCTTCTCGCCGTGGCAATCGAAGCAATACGACTGGAGCAGCGGCTTGATGTCCTTGGCGAAATCGGTCGCGACCGCGCTCGAATTCAAGCCGACCAACATCCAAACAAGCGTGCCGACAATCCACCCAAGCGATCCCGGCCAGGGATCACGGTTCGAACTGGATTGGCGGTTCGCAGAACGCATCGGCAGGCCGACTCTTTCCGGGGCCGGAACATTCAGCCGAATCTTCAATCGGCTTGAATGGACGCACCGGGCAGAGGAGACGCCGGAGGTTAACCTGATGCCGATCGTTTTCGCAAATGACTTGGCGGGGCGGGGAACGGTATGAACCGAACGGACGTCCGTATTCCAAATTGAGGACGGCCTATTGGCGATCGCGCAGCCATTCGATAGCCCCTTGTGCGGCGCGTGTTCCTGTCGCGAAGCATCCCTGCATCAAATAGCCGCCAGTCGGAGCGTCCCAGTCGATCATTTCGCCCGCGACAAAGACTCCGGGCAACTGGCGAAGCATGAGCTGCGAATCCAATTCGCTCCATCGAACGCCACCGGCGGAGGAAATCGCCTCCGCGATCGGTCGGGGTCCTGTGAGGCGGATCGCACATTTCTTGGCCATGAGCGCCAAAGTCGCTGCCGACGTAAACGGCTTGTTGTCTGGCAGCGTCGACAGGATGGCGTAGGCGGCGTCGCACAGGCGCCACCGCGAACGTGCTTCCGGAAGAAAATTCCTCCTGCAGTTCCCCAGCTTGCGGACAAGCTCGTCGGCCGAGGAGCTGGGTTTGAAATCAATGATGATCTCTGGTTCCGGCATCGCACGCAGAACGGTTCCGAGTTGGTAGATCACACCGCCTTCGAGGCCGTAGCGAGTCACGAGAAGTTCTCCGACGGCAGTCACACCACCGGCCCGGGCGGTGATGTTCTTCAAGGGTCTTCCTTCCGCCAGGGCAATCACTTCGACTGGCCAATTGATCTCCCAGCCGCAATTGGATGGCGCCAAAGACGCGACCGAAACACCCATTGCGCCGAGCGCTGAAACCCAGCCGCCATCCGAACCCGTTTCCGGCCACGAACCCCCGCCCAGCGCCAGGATCACTGAGTCCGCTTCGATGGTCCGCGTTTCTTCGTCGATCTGAAAATCCACCGACCACGGCGCTCCGGCCCGCAGCCCGATCCAGCGATGGCGCAAGGCGAACTGGACACCGGATTCGCGCAGCCGGTGCACCCATCGGCGCAACAGCGGAGCCGCCTTCATCTCGCGCGGATAAACTCGACCGCTCGTCGCCGCGAAGGTCTCGATCCCCAAATCAGCCGCCCACTTCCGCAGCGCCTCGGAGTTGAACTCGGCAAGACCGTCTGACCAAAATCTCGCCGGTTGGTCCGGACCGGAGTAGCGGGAGGCGAAAAGATCCTGCTGTTCCGAGTGGGTAAGATTGAGGCCCCCGCGACCTGCGACGAGGAACTTGCGACCGACCGACGCTTTGGCGTCGAACAAGGTCACGGCAGCTCCGCCCGCCGCGGCCACTTCGGCCGCCCGCAAGCCCGCTGGACCGCCGCCTATGATCGCGATTTTGATCCCTCAGCGAAGCAGACCCCGCTGTGTGGTGCAACGGGGTTCAATTCAGTAGCGGCACGCGCTTTCGGGTCGCAACTCGATCATGGCGCATTGCCAAACGGGCGCGGGAATGTTGATGAATCGGCGGAAATGGATCTTGGAAATGAGCGGTTGCACGCTGCCGGACGACATCTAGTTTTAATTTAGCCCCCTGTATATCCAAGCACCCGCTTATCTGTTCTCCGGCAGAGCTTCGATCGACTCCGTGGCCGCAGCCCGGTGATCCGCCATCAAATCAAACCACTATCAACCACCTTCAGACCGCCGACACGTTCCCATGAAATCCTTATCAAACTTTGTCGGCCACAAATGGCCGCGGATGGTCAGCTCGGTGTTATCGATCTTCGTCGCATTCGGTTCCGCAACGATGGCGATTGCCGTGGACCCGCCGATTCCGGCCCCAACCCCGACCCACCCGCAGGCCAATGTGATCTCGTTGCACAACAGCAGCGGCACCTACACCAACGTCGCAATCGATTCGTGGCATGCGACCTGGGGCGACGGATTTTCGGTGCTCACCGACCACTCCATTCCGGCGACAACGGGTCTCGTGAAGAAATACTCGGGTCTGATCTTTGCCGGCGTGGAGTTCTACGCACCCCACCGCATCGACGCCAGCCAGATGACCGGGTTGCATGTCGACCTTTGGACGCCGGACGCGAACAAGTTCGGCATCAAGCTCGTCAGCACGACGACGAGCGGCGCCCGGACCGTGGTCTCTGGAAGCACGGTCATCACCAACAACGGATGGGTCAGCCTGGACATTCCGCTGAGCAACTTTGCCGGGTTGGATCTGGCCAATCTGGACCAACTCCTCTGGCTGGATAACGGCGAAGCGGGGGCTGGCGGGGATCAGGCGGGCACCTTTTTCATCGACAACGTCTACCTGTATTCACCGACGACGAACGGGGTCCACTCGGACATCACTTCGGGCACGGTGATTGGTTGGAACGCAGCCGGCCTCAATTCGTATCAGCCGCAAAAATCGTCGGACAATGCGGCGTGGACCAACCTTGGGGCCGCCGCCTCCGGAAGCGCGGTCACGTCGCGGTTCGATCGGATCCAGGCCCAGTTCTACCGGATCCTTGAGACGACACCGAGCAGCGCCTCGAACAGCGTGCCCAATGGAGGCTTCGAGATTGCCGCGCCCAATGCCGTCGGTGCGACGAACTGGAACATCGCCGTGCAACCCAACTCCGGCGCCAGCATGTCGGTGGTCAGCCAGTTCCCGGGGTTCTTGCCCCGCAGCGGCGCGAAGTTTCTTATGTTCCGATCGATCACCGCCCCGTCCGGTCCGGTGGCCGCGCCGAACACGGATGTTCGAAGCGACCTCTTTCCCGTAACGGCCGGAGCCGTCTACAATCTTTCCTTCTATGCCGCGAATCCGGTGAAGACTGGCGGCGCCAATCCCCAGTTTCACGTGTTCTTCTATGACGGCGCCAATGGTCTGGTCGGCAGCCCGACGTTCACGAGTTTTGCCTCCGTCGGCTCCGCGTGGACCCAGGTTTCCGCGACGCTCACGCCTCCGTCGGGAGCAAGCCAGATGACCGCGGGATGGATCCAGTCCATGGGTGCAGACAATGGCGCCGACTGGGTGACTTTGATTGACGATGTCTCGCTCTCCACGGGACCGGTCCTCTCCGGCACGACGAATGTCCTTTCCGCATCCGTCCAGCAAGGGGTTCAAGTCAGCTGGATTGCGACCAATGGATTCAACTACCAGGTCCAATCCGCCCCGACCGTGACGAGTCCTTGGGGAAATTTCGGGGGCCTGATCGGCGGGAACAGCGCCACCAACGATGTCGCGGCTCCGATCGATGCGCCGTTCAAGTTCTACCGGGTCCGCCAGATTCAATAGGATGCGTGAGAGCCGGTCCCGAGGCGGCGATCGACCGAAAGATCGTGCCGCGCTTTCCCGCGAGCAGGGATCCTCCATGCGGAGGAAGTAAATCATAGCCCCGAATAAAGGCGGGAGCGCAGTTCGGATCCCATGAGAGGTTGAGTCCGATCCAACCTTCACCCGGAGCTTTTTCGACGCTCGGGACTTGCCGACCGATGGCAAGCCCCGGTCCTGTAGGGATTCTACCCATTGAAAATCGATGGGAGAATTTTGCGTAGAGATGAGAACGCCGTGCGGATGCGTTCATCACGGCGGCGGAAGTGCCTCGCTACGACGCCCGCCTCGTTTTTGTTCATGCCCTTCGAACGTTTTCCGAAAATTGGGGTTCCGCGAGGACAGGCTCAAGTGTTGCTGTTTGCCAGAATCCTGGACTCGGAGCTTTCCGCAGAGAAGCCTGTTGCACCATACCGCGCTTGAAACGTGCCGGCCGATTTGGTTTTCTTCAACTGTAATTTCCATAGCGTAATCGGCGGAGGGCGCTATGCAGCCATTCGGCATCTGAGTATCCTGCGGTTTCATCGTGATCGGTGGTATTGGCCTGCGTTCGTCAAACCAACATGAAAATCTTTTGTCAGTTCCGCGTGCTTTTTGCCGTCGCCTGGCTTGCGCTCGGTTTCAACTCCCTGGCCGTTCCCGCCGATCCAACTCCATTTAAGGTCCGCCAAGCCGATGGCACGGAGATCTCGCTGAGGGTGCGGGGCGACGAATGGTTCCACTGGTATGAGACGGTGGAAGGCCGGCCGGTGGTGCTCGATTCGGTGAGCGGCTTCTGGATGTATTCCATTCCCGCGGACACCGAAGGACTCGTCTCGAGCGGACAGCGCGTCGGTCTTGACCTTCCCCCGGCGGCCCCATGGCAGCCGCAGCCCTCCGTGATGCGGTTAAACACGCTTTCGGTGAAGCAGGCATCCGCCCGGCGCCAGATGGCAGCGCGCACGAGCGGCACTGGATTTGTGCCGGTGCTGTTGGGGAACTTCTCGGACACCACCCCGACAGTGTCGGCTGGCACGCTGAGCAACATCCTGTTCGCCACCGGTCCCGGGGTGCGGTCGATGTCGACCTACTTCAGCGAGGTCTCCTACGGCAAGTTCACCGTCTCGCCCGGCCCGAGCGGCGTGCAGAACTGGGTCAACGTTCCCAATCCGGCCGCGTTCTACGGTGCGACTAATCCGGCCTTCGCCAACGCCGTCGACATCCGGGCGGCGCAGTTCGTGCGCTCCGTGGTCCAGGCGGCCATCGCCAGCGGCTACAACTTCGCGCCCTACGACCAGGACGGCGACGGCAAGGTCGACGTGGTGAACATCGTCCACGCCGGGCGGGGCGAGGAAAGCGGCGGTGGGCCGAACACGATCTGGTCGCACCGCTCCAGCCTGAGCAACCAGCTCGGGACGAACGGACCCGTCGTCGGCCCCGGCGGCATCGTGATCGACGACTACGTGATCCAGCCGGAACTCGCCGGCGATGGCGGCGCCACCACGATCGGCGTCTTCGTCCACGAACACGGCCACGCGCTGGGATTGCCCGATCTCTACGATTCTGACTACTCCACCCTCGGGGTCGGGAAATGGAGCGGCATGAGCTACGGCTCGAACAACGGGCTCGTCCGCAATGGCGACTGCCCCGCGCACTTCGATCCCTGGTGCAAGTCCAAGCTCGGCTGGCTCTCCCCGATCAACTACACGCTCAATTACCAGAATGTTCAGTTTCCGAGCGCCACATCGAACGCGTTCGCCGCACGGCTCTGGAAGGACGGATTGGCGGGGCCGCAATATTATCTGGTGGAGAACCGCCAGACCAACGGCTTCGATGCCGCATTGCCCTCAGCCGGCCTGCTCATCTGGCACAGATGACGAAGGCAAGGTGAAGGTCAGCAACACCCAGGAATGGTATCCTATCAGCCGCGGCGGTTCTCCAGCCAAGACGAACTCCGGCAACTACGTCGTATCCCTCATCCAGGCCGACAACCTCTGGCAGTTGGAGGTCACCAACCGAAACCCGTCGCTGACCAGCTCGGGCGATGCCGGTGATCCGTTCCCGGGTTCCTCCAACAACCGCGTCTTCGGGCCCAACACCGCGCCGTCCAGCCTCGCCTACAACGTCGGGACGACTCCCGGCTACAATAGCTTCGTCACGGTGAGCAACATTTCGAACCCCGGCCCGGTGATGACCGCCGACCTCTACACGCGGAGTCCGAACAGCGGACCACTGGCCGAATGGGTGAATGTCGCCGGTGTCGTGCCTCCTTACAGCGGTCAGACCTTCTCCAAACTGGATGCCCAGCATCCCGTGGCAATACGGGCTTTTCCGGGGGCGAGTGGAAGCCAGTTGAGCATCGCGAGCCTGTTCATCACGCGTGCCTCCGACGGCCGTTGGTGGAACTTCACCTCCCACCTCTGGGATACCAACGCCACCGCCCGAGACGTGACCGTGACGGCCGCGCAGCAGAACGGCTTCACGCTCGGTTTCCAATCAGACCTGCCGGACGGCACCAACCTCGTCAACGGAGGCCACACGTTCATTGTGAGGGTCATAAACGGAGCCAGCATCGTCACTGAAATCCAACTGGGCGCGACCGTGGTCCGTGCGCCGGAGGTCAACCTCAGCCTCGCGGACAATTCCGTCGTGAACACCCTGACCAACTTCACGGCGGTTGCGGTCGAGGACAGCGGCGTGGGCATCCAGCGCGTCGAGGTCGCGCTCTACTACGACGGCGGGGAGTCCGACGCCGGCGGAGCGACGCGCTGGTATTGGAGCGGGACGGACTGGTCCACCACACCCCTTTGGCTGGGAGCGGACTTTCCCGGGCATCCGGGTCAGGCCACGCTCTATTATCCGATCGGGCCCTCCCCGGCCGATTTGCTGACCGAGCACGAATACTTCGTCTCCGCCCGCGCGGTCGACGCGTTTGGCGACGCCGCCACGAACACCATCTCCGTCTTTTACGACACCGGTTCGCCCGCCACCATCTATTGGCGTTATCCCTCCAGCGGGAACTGGTTCGATGCCGCGAACTGGACGCCAGCCCGGGTGCCGCTTTCCACCGACCATGTGGTCGTCAATGCGCCGGGCGACTACGGCGTCCTGGTCAATGGCAACGCCACAGTGGCCAGCCTCCGCTTCGGCCGCGTGGTCGGCTTGGACCACCAGCAGTTGATCGTGCCCGTTGGCGGCGCGCTCACACTTGCCAGCGCCGACACCAATAAGGTCTACGGCCGGGCAGGGGTGGATCTTGGAGGGAGCATTGGATCCAGCATCCTGCAGGTGTCCGGCGGCGCCGTCTGGAACTGGACCAACGGCGCGTTGGGCGGCATCAACATCCTCCGTCCCGGTGCCACGATGAACATCGGCGGAGCGCCTACCAAGACGCTTTCCGCCGGAGCCGTGCTGGACAACGGCGGAGCCATCAACTGGGCCGGGCCCGGCGTGATCTACAACTATGGCTACTACGGGGGCTCGCAAGCCACCATCAGCAACCGGGCCAACGCCGTCTTCAACCTGACGACCGACGGCAAGGTGTTCGCTCAGGACTACAACGCATCCTATTTCTACAATCTGGCCGGCGGGCTGCTCATCAAGTCGGGCGGCATGAACTCGAACCTGTTCAACAGTTTCACGCTCGTCAGTTCCGGCGAGGTCCGCGTGGACACCGGGGAAATCCGCTTCGACGGCACCAGCACCTTCGATACCGGCACCCTCCTCTCTGGCAACGGAACCGTGCGGCTGTCCGGAACGACGGCGATCAAATGCCCCTTGCCCGGAACCGCCGGCCTGTGGCTTGAGGCCGGAACGTTGACCGCGACCGGAGCGGCCGCCTACACGGGAAGCGCCGGCATGGACTGGACCGGTGGCACACTGGTTGGGACGTTTGACATCGCCGCCGGCAGCCGCCTCCGCATCAGCGGCGCGGCCACCAAGACGATGGGTGGCGGAGCCACGCTCGACAACCGGGGCGAAGTGACCTGGAGCGGCCCCGGCGTGATCTACAACTACGGTTACTACGCGGGCACACAAGCTACCATCAACAACCGGAGCAACGCCGTCTTCAGCATCCTCGGCGACGGCCAGGTCTTCGCCCAGGACTACAACCGGTCCTCGTTCAACAACCAGGCCGGCGCGGTGTTCCGGAAGACCGCCGGGGCCGGCACGGCGACGGTGAACCGTTTCGCCTTCAACAACGCCGGGCAGGTTGTCTCCGGAAGCGGCGCTTTGCTCTTCAACGAGGTCCTGAACCTGGGCGGTGGCGGCCGGTTGTCTGGTCCGGGCGAATTCCTGCTCACTGCCGGCACCACGACGGTGAGTAACCTCACCACGATCGACGGCGCGGCCGTGACCATGACCGGCGGAACGTTCTTCGGCGAACCGTCGACCAGCGCCACGCTGACCACCAGCAACGGTGGTTCGTTCAACTGGGCTGGCGGCACGCAGGTCGGGAAGCTGGACATAGCCCCCGGAACCCGCTTCGACATCAGGGGCGATTCGCTGAAAACTTTCGGCGGCGGCGCGATCCTGAACAACGCCGGCACCGTGACCTGGTCCGGCAGCGGCAACATCTACAACTACGCCTACTATCTCGGCGACCGCGCCACCCTCAACAACCTGCCGGGGGCGGTGTTCAACGTGTCCAGCAACGCGGCAATCACGTTCGACTACAACGCGTCGACGTTCAACAACTCGACCAACGCGACCTTCGCCAAGCTGGACGGTGGCGCCGTGACGACGTGCGCCTGGATCTTCAACAACCAGGGCAATTTGAACACTGCCAACGGCACGCTCGCCCTCTCCGGCGGCGGAAACTCCGGCGGATCGTTCAACGCGGCTGCGGGCGCCTTTCTCCGCTTCATCGGCGGCACGCACTCGCTGGCCGACGCGTGCCTTTTCACCGGTGCCGGCCATGTCCAGATCGATGGAGCCACGGTCCTGCTGAATGGATCCTTGACCCTCGGTTCATCTGTTCAGCCGTTGGCCGTGGACTTGACCAGCGGAACGATCGCGGGTTCCGGCACGATGCCGGGCAGATATACGGTGACTTGGACCGGCGGCACGATTGGGGGCAACCAGACGATCACTTCGGACGGCTCGGTAATCGTGACGAACATCGGTGCCAAGACCCTGGGAGCCGGAGCCGTCCTGAACAATCTGGGAGTGATCACCTGGTTTGGACCGGGATCGATCTACAACTACGGCTACTCCGGGGGCACACAGGCCACCATCAACAACTGGAGCAACGCCGTCTTCAGCATCCTCGGTGATGGCCAGGTCTTCGCCCAGGACTACAACGCCTCGGTCTTCAACAACCTGGCCGGCGCGAAAATCACCAAGACTGCAGGAGGTGGCACCACGGCGATCAACAAATTCGTGGTCAACAGCCCGGGCGAGATACGTGCCGAAACCGGCAGCCTCCTGTTCGACTATGTGGCGACAATCGGACCCGGAGCCAAGTTGACCGGCGCAGGGGCAATCCGGTTGGCCGGCACCGTGGCGCTTTCTGAAACGCTGTCTTCCACGGCCAACCTGCGATTGGAAGCGGGCACATTGACCGGCGTCTCCAACGCCACCTACACGGGTTCGGGCGCGTTCGATTGGACAGGAGGAACGATCGACGGCGTGCTCAACATCGCCCCAACGAGCGCGGTCGCCATCAGCGGCGCCGCCACCAAAACGCTGGGGTCCGGCGCCATCCTGAACAACCAGGGCGTCATCACCTGGTCGGGACCGGGGCCAATCTACAACTACGGCTATTCGGCGGGGACCCAAGCCACCATCAACAACCGGAGTGGGTCCGAGTTCATCGCGGCGACAGACGGGCAAGTCTTCGCGCAGGCCTACAATTTCTCGGTCTTCAACAACTTCCCCGGGGCGCGGTTCACCAAGTCCTCCGGCACCAACGTGACCTCCGTGAACAACTTCATGTTCAACAGCCAGGGCGAGGTCCGCGTCAACGCCGCCAACCTGCTGTTCGATTCGGTGGCGACCTTTGGACCGGGTGCGAACTTCGACGGCGCGGGGACGGTCAAGTGGGCGGGCGGCATCACCCTTGCGGGCGGCGTTGCAAGCACGACGTCCGTCCGGTTGGAGGGCGGGTCCGTCACGGGCGTTTCCAACGCAACCTACAGCGGAACTGGGCCGTTGGACTGGACTGCCGGAACCCTGGGCGGATCCGTGACCATCGGCTCTGAAAGCGTCCTCACCATTGGCGGTGTCGCAGGCAAGGTCCTCGCGGGCGGAGCGGTCCTGAACAATCAGGGAACGATGAACTGGTCCGGGCCCGGGGCGATCTACAACTACGCCTACAACATCGGCGACCGTGCTGCCGTCAACAACCTTGGCGTCTTCAACATTGCCGCAGACGGTCTGATGTTCGCCTACGACTATAATCCATCATTCCTTACCAACGCGGTCGGGTCGAAGATCCGGAAGACGGCCGGAACGGGGGTGTCGGGCGTCAACTACACGTTCGTCAACGCCGGCGCCGTCGAAATCCTCGCCGGCACTTTCAACGCAAGCGGAACCTACCTGTCATCCGCCGCCACATCCGAACTCGCCCTCACGATAGGCGGACTAAAACCCGGCACAGGCTTCACCCGTCTCACAGCCGGCGGAAACCTGCCGTTGGCCGGAACCCTAAAGGCGACTCTTGCCGGAGGATTCGAACCGGCGACGGGAGCGACGTTCGCCATCCTCCACTACGGCTCGCGAGCGGGACAGTTCTCAACCCTCCAGCTTCCGCCCCTGTCCCTCGGTCGGGTGTGGAAGGTCGACTACGGCTCGACCGTCATGACGCTTTCCGTGGAGCAGGGCATCGCCATGGCGAACGCGGCGAAGAATGTAGCTGGGAACTTCGAGTTCGACATTAACGGCCCTGCCGCCTCCGGCTACGTGATCCATGCATCGACCAACCTCGTGAACTGGATACCCATCCAAACCAACAGCCCGTTCACCGGCACCTTCCACTTCGTTGATCCTGCCGGCACCACGTTGCCGGCCCGGTTTTACCGGGTGCTGATCGGGCCTTGAGCCGCGCTCACATCCCGGACCTTTAATGGCGGCTTCCGACGGATTGGGGTCCGCTCCTTCTCGGGAAAGCGGTTTGCCGTGGAAACAGGCCACGCCGCTTGGACCTTTGTTAGGCAATAGAAGTGGTGGGGTGGCCGGGACTCGAACCCGGAACCAATAGCTTAAAAGATTCGACCATAAGGCTTTGTTTTGTTCGAGAAAACAGCGATTTGCCACAAATTTGCCGAAACCATTGGCAAACTTATTTCAGATCGGTCTATAAAAAGCAATGGGAAACTATCGCGTCCGATTTGTTTTAGAACGCTTCTTCAACCCGTCGGGGAAGATCGTTTGGCGGGTGGCTGGAACGAAGCGGGACGGGTTCCGAATCCGTGAGAACTTCGGCAGCCGGGAGCAGGCGCACACTCGGCAGCTCGAACTGGAATCCGAGTTCTGGCAAAAGGTCGGACCCGAGCGCCCGATCACAACCGGATTGAACCGCGAGCAACTCGACATCGCCGAACGGGTGTTCGCAATCGCCGAAGAACCCGGCGACGTGTTGCGGGCCTACGCCTATTGGCAGGAGAACGGGAAGCCTCGCGTCGCATCAAACCTCAGCCTTGCCGACGCCGTGAGCGGATGGCTCGCATACCTCGAAACCAAGAGCATCCCGAAGCGTCGGGGGGCTGGCGTGCTGTCCGAGAACGCGAAGGAACCGCTCCGGTTTCACGCCAAGAAGTTTTCCGACCGCATCGGCCGGGTGAAGTTGGGCAACGTCTCGACGGAAATGGTCGAGGCGTTCATCCATGGCAAGGCGACCGGCGCTTACGACCAACACGCCACGAAGCGGGCGCTTTCGAGGTTCTTCAGTTGGTGCATCGCCCGCCCCCAGCGATGGCTGCTCTTGAACCCGGCCAAGGAAGCCGAGGTTGTCCGGCCGGTTGCGGCAACTCCCAAAATCTTGAGTGTGGCGGAGTGTGAAGCACTGCTTCGATGCGCGGAGAAGATCGACGGCGGAGCGTGCGTGCCCAGCCTCGCGGTGGCGCTCTTCGCGGGATTGCGGCCGGAAGAGGCTGCCCAGTTGGAATGGGCCAACGTTCAAGCGGTCGAGCGGAGAATCATCGTGACGGCGGAATCATCGAAAGTGCGGTCGCGCCGTGTTGTTTCCATGCCTGACAACTTGGCCGCGTGGCTGAAGGGCAGGGAGGGTGCGCCATTTAATCCGGGCCGAACATCGCTGGCACAGGTTCGAATCGCCGCAGGATTCAAGGGCGGGGTCGGCAAGCTGGATCGTGCCGCGCCGGGAAACCTCAAGCCCTGGGTCCATGACGTGTTGCGGCACACCGGCGCGAGTCATTGCATCTGCCGCCTTGGCAGATACTCCGACGCGGCGAAGGAGCTTGGGAATTCTGAATCGATGTTGGTGAAACATTACGAGGGGTCCGTGACGAGTTCGGAAACCTCCGCGTTCTACGCCCTCCAGCCTTCGCCGTCGGCCTAGCCGCCCTCGCCATCGCCGTCGCCGTCGCAGGGCTCGTCGCGCAGATCCTCGACCGGAACAAGTTCAGCCCCTTCAAAACCGGCGGACCTTCCGGCCTGCGCGGCGTCGAGTCCGAGAGCCTCGCGGATTTCGCGTTTCGAGTGCCGCAAGTAAAACGTGCTCCTCGCGATTCCAAGCTCGCGAGCCAACGCCGAAGCCGTGCGGCCCTTTCCGAGCATCCCGAGCCGCCGAGCCGCTACAAAAAGCGCGGATTGCTTCGGCCGTTCACCGGCTGCCCGAATCGTATCATCTCCCGGAATCAGGACAGCGAACGCATTCGCGCAGGCGGCACGAACGAGGCGGCGAAGTTCATCCAACGGCACCCCCAGCTCGAACGCCCGCTCCCGTGCCGAACAACTCGCGGAGTCCGGTGAAGGAAATTCTTCTGGGAGTTGGTTCGACGTGGCCGCGTGGAGGTGTTTCGCAAGGTGCGTCCGCCGGGTTAATCGGTCGATCACGTCCGACTCGTTTCGATACTTTTCCCGCCTGCGAGTTTTGCCCGTCAGCGCCGCCCGCAAGTGGCGAACGACCGTTTGGCTTTTGCTAACGCGCCAATGACCGCATCGGGTTTTCCACGCCGCCCCAGAAGGCATCAGGCCCGCCTCGCAATAGCGCTTCACCGTTCGGGCTGACTTTCCAAGCAATAGCGCGAGCCGTTGGAGGCTAAACGCGGGCTTCTGGCCGGATCTGCCGCCGACGCCGGACTTGAACGCCGAAAACCATGTGAATCCCATCGCCCGCTCCTCCGGTGTTGCCTTCCAAACGAGCGGACGCACGCCCGCATCGCAAAAAGCGCGATAAGCCGCCTTAGGGTCGAGCCACGGTTCGTTTTGCAACAAACAGGGATCAACCGCGTTCAACGGTGCAAAAGCCGCGTTCTTTTTATGCTCCAAATCGGACATAAGCTAATTGCCGGACACTATCCGCATTGGTGTGGAAACTACAAGTAACATATCCAATCCCCGAGCGCGCTTGGCAACACTGCGTTCGATACGGGAAACCGTGTTGCCCGCTTTTATCAACCCGATTCCCGCCGACGAAACGCTTCGTGTTTGGTTCGACCGGTGGCAGATCCCCAGACTGAAGTCGAATCCGCACGCAAAACGCGGAGGCGGGCAAGTATATTACTCCGTTGCAGCCATCGAAAAAATGCTTCGCCAGATGCTCCCGGGCCGGTTGTCGGAACAGGTCGCAAAAGGAGGTGCCAATTGAGCGCCCGCAAATACTTCTGCCGATGGTCCAAGTGCAGCGGCAGCACGAAGCGCCGCATCGAGGCGATGATCGCCCAAGGTTGGACGCCGCCTTCCGAGCGCAACGCAAATTACATCGTCTCCAACTCGCAGCCTGCGCGGAAAGGTTGGGCCGCGAAGTGAATGATTCTCAAAATCAATCGACACGCCCCGGACTGTCGCAGGCCGAACTCGACAAAGCTGGCGTTCGGCATGTAGACGCCGCCGAGGCTAAGGCTTTAATCGGCTTCGCAGAATCGGGGCTGATTCTTCCTTACCTCAACGCCGACGGGTCGCCTGTTATAGTGAACGGCTCGCCATTTTATCGCCTCCGCCTCGACGCCCCGACCGGCTCCGCTAAATATCTCTCGCCGACAAATAGCGGCTGCCAGCTATACGTTCCGCACGGCTTGTCCGTGCTGCTAAAGGACGGTTGCCTTCTTGCTGTCGTCGAAGGCGAGTTTAAGGCGTTTGCCCTCGTCGCAGCCGGATTCGCCTGCGTCGGCATCGGTGGCATTACATCCGCTTGCCCGCGCAATAAAACGACCCACGAGCCGGAACTGTTGCCCGCACTCGCCGCACTTATTTCAAAGTGGCAAATCTCCCGCGTCGAATTCATCGGCGACAACGACACGGGATTGAACTTCGACTTTGCCCGCGAGGCCGTGAAGTTGGCAGGGTTAGTTTCGGTCCCGGTCGCTCTTCCGCGAATTCCTCTCGACGCCCCCGGCAAAGGCCCGGACGACCTCCGTGAAGCGTGGGGCGACAGCTTTGCGGCGCGCTGGCAGGCTGTTCTCGACAGGGCCGAACCTGTCACCGCGCAAACGAAAATGACCGCGCTTTCCGTGCGGCTGCTCAAACGCGAGCAGGACGCGCTCAAAGTGTTGACGGGCGACGCGAAAGACAAGGCGCGGGAACGAATCGTTAGGTTGGCCGTGGCCGTTTCCGATGACACTTTGGCCGCTTCCGACGTGGCTGAAATCGCCACCGGTTCACTGGAAATTCCAAAGGCCGGTTTCCGCGCTGCCGTGAGGACGGAATCGGATCGGGCAAAATCGAAGGCAGCCGAGAATATAACCCGCGAGGCGCTGGAGACATTAGACCTCGACGGCGCGGATCCCTTGTTTTTCGACGGGGGAAATTATTGGAGGAGAGAGAATTCCGGGGCGTTCGGAAAGCTTTGTCGCGAGGACGCCCGGCTTCACCTGAACGAGTCCGGCCTTTCTAAAAAAGGCGACCCTTCGCCGTGCGACGCCGCGCTCCACGCACTCCAAAAATCAAACCGTGTAGACTACGCTGGCCCGCTTTGCGGACGCCCCGCTGGATTACACGAGGAAAACGGTATGAGGGTTTTAGCAACACGCGGCCCGCACTTCACCGAAGGCGTCGCCGGAGAGTGCCCGACGATTGTGAGCCTCGTCGCGAACTTGTTCGGCCGGGCGGCCGGCGATGAACACGCGCTAAGGCAGGCGGCATTATTTGTCGCATGGCTAAGGCTCAGGCGCATTGCGATCCGTAATTTCGCGGGAGCACCGTCCCGGCCAAGTGCTCGCGCTGGTGGGGCCTGCGGATTGCGGTAAATCACTGCTTCAAGAAGCTGTAATCACCCCGGCCCTTGGCGGACGATGCGCGGATCCTGGTCTTTTTTTTACGGGCGAAACACAGTTCAACGCGGACCTTTGGGGCGCGGAGCATCTTGCGCTTTCCGATAAAAGCCTAGACCTCGACGGCGCACAGCGGTCAAAGCTCCGGAACGAACTAAAAAGGGCCGTCGCCGCGCCGGATTATCCGCTGCATCCAAAAGGTCGCGACGGCCAGACATTCCGCCCGGTTTGGGGAATCACGTTGTCGAGTAACGACGATCCCGAGGCCGCGAGCAACCTGCCCGCGCTCGACGAAAGCTTCGCCGACAAAATCATTTACCTGCAATGCTACATGCCACCCCGGCCGTTCTTCGACCCGAACACCGATGGAGCGCGGGCAGGTTTCGCCAATAAGATCCGATCCGAGTTGCCCGCGTTTTTAGGGTGCGTGGACGCGTTCGAGATTCCGCCCGAACTGTCGAAGGCGCGGTTCGGCGTCGTTGAATGGCACCACAATTACATTTTGGAATTGCTGGACGCGGGCGACCCATTGCGGGCAATCGAGGACGTTTTGGCGGCATGGGTCGAAGGTTGGACTCCGCCAGCGGTGTCTCGGGAAATCCCGACGCTTGAACTATTCGACGAGCTCGACGCGTCCCAGAACGGCAACCTTGCCCGGCTCAAAATATCATCAAGCCCAAGGCACCTCGGCCACCAGCTCGCCAAGCTTGCCAACCGTCCGAGGTGGGCAGGCCGCATAAGTCCGGCCAGTTGGCGGGCAGGCGGGCGGGAGCGTAACCAAAAAGTCCGGGGTTGGCGGATAACACAGGAGGGGAACGAATGAACTTCTCGGACCTGTTTACGCCAACCCACCACAATAACCCCGATTTTGAGGGTTTGCGGAACATGCGGAACAAGGAGAAATTACATTCTACGTCATGGGAAAATGTTTTACGTGTATGCGGTAATAACACATTATGCGCATATAAGGATTCGGGAATTCAATGTTCCGCACGTTCCGCACCCGCCGCGCTGGCACCGCCTGATCCGCCAGATTCGACCGACCCGCTCGAACACCGCCGCCCTGCATTCACCGCCATTGCAGCCCAAGGCCGCGCTGACAAGATCGCTTGGCTCGCCGTCGCCCGCCGCGTAAACGGCGGGCAGTTCGATTCAGCCGGACGTTCGACGCGGGAGTCGCTCGCCTTCGGGTTTCGGAACTACAAGGACGACCACGAGCAAGCCCGAGCCTTGGAACGAATCGGCGCGCTCCTGCCCGGTTGATTTTCGGAAACTGATTACATGGACGACTTTTCCCATTCACACACCGCAACCCAGCGGCTTTCCGCCGACAGCAACAGCGGCCTTGCGTTCACCTCGGACGACGACGGCCGCAACCTTCCGCACGGAATCGTGGGGTTTCCATTCGATCAAATCTTCGACAGGTTGGACGGTGAAGACCCTGACTTCGCAGTGGAGGTCAAAGCTGCTACGGCTGAGGCAGTGAAGAGGCTTCTGGCCGTGTTGGTCCGTGACAACGAGCATCATCTGCGTGAACCAGAACTCATTGGCCGACAACTGCTTGCGCTTGTCACTGTCGCTGGGTTAGAGTCTCTGAGCTACAAGGATATAGGCGATCGTTCAGGTGTCAGCAAACAAGCCGTTGGGCGTAAGGCTGCCGAGGTAAATCGCAATCTTGGACTCGTTGGAGTTCGACAGCAACGGCTGTCTCGAATCAGGACGCTGGGAAGCGTAGGAGCACCCCCTACCCCCATACGTCTTAAGGAATCTCTTTAGCGTCAACGAGTTGCAGGTTATTAGACATCGCCTACCGGAAACGTGCACTAGTGAAAAACCTCAAGCTCCACACATTTTATGAAAAAAGACCAAGCATATAGCGTTTCTCGGCTATCTGTAATTTCCAAGTTGGATCGTCGCACGGTCGCGAAATTACTCGCTGGAACACCCCCGGCAGGCGGGTCGGATGCCGCGCCAAGATGGTCGCTTCGGCAACTTGAGGCCGCTGGCAAACGCGCCGTGAAAAAGCCGACGGCAGGTTCGCCCGAACTCAAGTCCGAGAAGCTGGTTGAGGAGATTAGAAAACTGAAACACGCGAACGATTTGAAGGCCGGGGCCGTCGTATCGCGTGAGGCCGTGGCCGCCTGCTTCCTGTCTGGCAAGAATCGGCTTCAATCGTTCCGTTTCGAGCTCGAAACAAAATGGGCGTTAGACATGGCTGGATTGCCCGACATTCCATCGGCCCGCGTTGTGGCGCGAAAGATCGTGGACGAGATTTACGCAATCTTCGCAGACATGGGCAGCGAGTTCGACGTGCTGGATAAAGACGCGGCCGGTTGACTTTCGACGACCTTCAGTATGACGAACAATTCAAACTCCCTTTTGAAGCGCAAAAAGTTCCTCAGTGCGAGCGGCCTTGCGCGACGACTCGACATTTCGGTCGGAACGCTTCTGCGCCGCATCGAGCTTGGACAGCTCGTTCCGGATGGATTTTCAGGAAACAGTTTTCTGATCGCCGAGAACCGGCTCGAATCCATTCGGGAAAAGTTCTTCACCAAGCCCCAGATCAACGCCTAAACGCCATGGCAAAATTACTCAAGATCCTCGACGACTCCGAGCCCGAATCGCCCTTGAAAACCGCCGCTGAAATGTTCGCACCGGACATGGCCGCAGAGCATGGAACTCCGCTGAAAACCGCTCAAGAAATGACATCTGGCGACCTTCTTAGGAAGATGGAGCAACAACGCGACAAGCTCCGTTTGGCCGCCGTTAAGGCAGCGGGGGAGTTCGACAGCGTAAGCCGGTCACACGCTGGCAGACAAACCGCTTGCGCCAAGAAAGTTGATCATCTCGCCCGTGTAATTCTGGAACGCAAGTGGTTCCGAGAGGAAGCCGCTCTGACCATTGGTCCGAGTGACCTCGAACTGTTGGCGGACTTGATGTTGCAACACCATGTCGAGAAAGACACCTACACGCTTTCGAGGACACGGAACGGCGAGCCACACCACGTTCAAATGCCGGTTACGCGCAATTTGGAATCTTTCGCGAGTCGCGCAGGCGAAAGGGCGTGGATTTTGTTGGCTGATTTCGCTGGCCGTCAGTTTCGTGCTCAGGCTGGTGCGCTCCGCGTGGCTCAACTCGACGCCGAGATCATCGAGCTTGTCGCCCAGATCAAAGCCGCCGTTGCGGAAGACGGTTGGCCGGTCGAGGATATGATTGCGAATTCATGTTGCTGCGCTCTGCCGGTTGAAGGCGACCGCCTCGCCGTCCAGCCAGAAGAAATTCGTGCCGCATTGGAGGCCGCCCGATGAACGCGAACACGCCATTGATCCTAGCATGGGACACCACCCCCCAGACCGCGCAAATTATCGCGAACAAATGCGCTCGGACTGTTGAAATTTCAGGACGCGTCGGAGACAAGCCAGCGCCACGCCGCCAATTTGTGCCCGAGGCAATGACTGGCCGTCCTACTCCTTCCGCGAAGACCATGGCTGGCCCGAGCGGTTCCGATGCGACGGCGGGGAAACCTGTCGTCGCGTCGGCAATGCTTACACACAATCAGATCACGGCCCGGCTGCTCAAAGACCGGGTTCGATGCGAGCGTTCCCGTCTTCGGAAAAGGGGCATGCTCCCCGGCGGGAAAAAGATCGTTCATACGCACTGGCAAGAATGGCTCAACGTCGCCTCGCGAGTGCTACGATCAACGCCCGATGCTATTGCTGAAAAGTTCGGTGGCGTCGAAGGACTCAAGCTTGGCTCCTACGAAAATCGAAAAGATTTCTGCGCTTGGGCGAACGCGACGCATCCGCAAATCAAAATCTGACCAATCTTCCGTGACGGCGTTCACGGAGACACTGAAGCCTAACATCAACTGATTGCTAGCCGCCCGCGCCGGGGCGGCTTTTTCGTGCAGGGGTCCCGATCACCTTGCCGACAAATCAAAACGCGCTGACGGGGCTCCTGCGAGGCCGTTTATCAACTGTTCCATTGCCACCGGACCGGGTTTGAACTTCAAGATGCTCCGAGTCCGGCCGTGGGTGTAGGATGAGTAAGGATTTCGGAGCATGACACCTTCACCGTCTTGGGATTGGATACCACGACAGGTGGTGATCAGATCGGGGAGTCCACGACAAACGCTGTGGATGACAGGCCTGACGATAGATTGATCGCAACCAGCCAATACCACCTGATACGCCGCTTCACGCTCCACGATGCCTCCAGAGGCATCTGGCGCGTCAAAGACATTGAACCGAACATACCGCCAGTCTTCATCCCGTGGCTCTGACCTCCTGAACATCCCAGCGACCTTAGCCAGCGTTCCCGGACCACCGTAGAGTTCCCCGTCCAGTGCGACACCAACAGGCAGCGCATCAATGAACCACTGAGGAGCCCGGAACAGATGCCCCTCGCGTGAGAGCAACTGGCGCCCCGTCCATAGCGCCCTGAGTCCATCCAGCTTTTCAGACATCATCCAACCGGTGACATCCTCGCCGCTCCAATCGTAGCCGTGCATGAGGGTCATTCGGCCGCCTCCCGTGCCAAGCCGCCAACGGATTTGCCAAAGGATTTGCCACGATTTGCCAATTTGCCCCTTTTCGACCCCAAACGGTCGGATTGCTTGTGATTGGGCGAAGGAGCGGAAAAGGCGGGGAAACTACTGATTTGCTGGCGTTTCCGAGGAAATAAAGTGGTGGGGTGGCCGGGACTCGAACCCGGAACCAATAGCTTAAAAGGCTACTGCTCTACCATTGAGCTACCGCCCCACGGAGGCTGACGCGGGGAGTCAGCGGGCGTAGAACCTAGAAAACACGACGCCATGGGGCAAGAGATTAGTTGGTTGTTTCTCGACGATCACCGGAATTCCCACCGTTCCGTGTTTTCAAGAAAGGCGTTGTGACGGGAGCACCTTCTTTGCAATCTCCCCGGCCTGTGCGGACGGTCAAAATCGGCATCATCGGCGGCGGAACTGTCGGCGGAGGCGTTTACCAAGCCATCCTCCGCAATGGAACCCTTATGTCCTCACGCCTCGGCATCAAGCTCGAGGTGCGACGGGTCGTGGTCCGAAGTCTCGGGAAGGTCCGGGCGGTTCCCATCCCGAAGGCCCTCCTGGCCACCGACTGGAAGGCGGTCGTGGCCGATCCTTCTGTCGACGTGGTTGTCGAGCTAATGGGAGGCACCACGATAGCCCGTGAAGTGGCGCTCGCCGCATTGAAGACCGGCAAACCGGTCGTCACGGCGAACAAGGCGCTCCTGTCGGCCCATGGCGAAGAGCTGTTCGCCGCCGCGGCCAAGGCCGGGGTGAATCTCTACTACGAAGCGTCGGTCGCAGGCGGCATTCCGATCATCAAGGTTTTGCGCGAAAGCCTCATTGGCAACCGCATCACGCGCCTCTACGGAATCGTCAACGGCACGTGTAACTACATCCTCAGCCGGATGAAGAGCGAGCAGGCCGACTACGCCGCCGTCCTGGCCGACGCGCAGAAGCTCGGATACGCCGAGTCGCCGCCGGATCTCGATGTCGATGGCCACGATGCCGCGCATAAGACGGGTATTCTGGCTTCGTTGGCCCACGGCTTCTGGGTTCAGCCGAAGCAGGTTTACACGGAAGGCATCCGGAACCTGACGCAGCAGGACATCCAATTTGCGGAGAAGCTCGGCTACACGATCAAGCTGCTCGGCATCGTGAAGTCATTCTCCGCTTCGAAGCCGCGGTTCCAGGTTTCCGTCTATCCGGCGCTGGTCCCGAACACGCACGTGCTCGCATCCGTGAACGACGTCTTCAATGCCATCCTCGTCCGTGGTGATGTCGTTGGCGACACGCTCTACTACGGACGCGGGGCAGGGCAGGACGCCACGGCCAGCGCGGTCTTGAGCGACTTGGCCGACGCGGCGCTGGACCTCAAGTGCGGCAGCCATCATCGCGTTCCCAGCTTCGTCAGCCATGAGCACAACGGCACCGTATTGCCCATCGACGACGTGGTTTCCCGATATTATCTCCGGCTTCAAGTCGTGGATCGTCCCGGCGTCATGGCGAAGGTCGCCTCGGTCCTTGGCCAGGCGAAGATCGGCATTTCCTCCATCATCCAGCCCGAAGGCCATCAGGGCGACACCGTGCCGCTTATCCTGATGATCCATGACGCGCCCAACCGCACGATGCGCAAGGCGTTGGCCTCGCTGGCGAAACTGTCCGTGGTGAAGTCCGCGCCCGTCATGATCCGGGTGGAGAGTTTCGAATGAGCACGCTCCTGTTCCGTTCCACCAACGGCCGGTCGCCCGCCGTCAATCTCCGCGAAGCTTTCCTCACCGGCCAGGCACCGGACCGCGGGCTGTATCTGCCCGAGTCCTTCCCGCGCCTCACCCCTTCGGAAATCGCCGAGTTCGCCGAGCTGCCCTACCGCGAGGTCGCCTTCCGCGTGCTCAGGAAATTCACCGAAGGCATCATTCCGGACGACGCGCTGGCGGCGATGTGCCGCAAGGCCTACGACTTCGGCGTCCCGCTTGAGGTCATCCATTACGGCGTGTATCTGATGCGGCTGGACCAGGGCCCGACGGCGTCGTTCAAGGATTTCGCCGCGCAGATGATGGCGCAGATGATCGGGCGGTTCCTGCAGGAGGACGGCAGCCAGATCACCATCCTCACCGCCACCAGCGGCGACACCGGCGCGGCGGTCGCCCACGCATTCCACAAGGTGCCCGGCGTGCGCGTCATCGTGCTGTTCCCGATCGCCGAGGTCAGCGAGAGCCAGCGCAAGCTGATGACCACGCTCAAGGACAACATCCGCACCGTGGCCATCGACGGGAAGTTCGACGACTGCCAGGCGATGGTGAAGCGCGCCTTCACCGACCCGGCGCTCGACCACATCCACCTCTCCTCGGCCAACTCCATCAACATCGGCCGGCTCCTGCCCCAGAGCGTGTATTACTTCTACGCCGCCTCGCGCCTCGCGCAGCCGGGCGAACCGATAGTCTTCAGCATCCCGAGCGGGAACTTCGGCGACATGATGGGCGCGGTCGTCGCGCGGGAAATGGGTTTGCCCGTCAGGAAGATCATCGCGTCGGTCAATGACAACGACGCCTTCCCGCGCTACCTCGCCAGCGGCCGCTACGAGAAGGTTTCCCCCTCGCGCAATTCCGTCTCCAACGCGATGAACGTCGGCCATCCGAGCAACCTCGCGCGGCTCGTGGCCGTGTATGGCGGACAGATGGACGAGACCGGCAAGATCCACCGCCAGCCCGATCTCGACGCGATGCGCCGCGACATCTTCTCCAGTTCCATCACCGACGACCGGACCCGCACCTCGCTCCGCGAGTTTTGGAACAAGTATCAGATCCTGCTGGAACCGCATGGCGTGGTCGCCTGGCAGGGCTTCCTTGATTGGAACGCCGTCGAGCCGCTGGGCGCCTCGCCCGCCGTCATCGTCGAAACGGCGAACCCCGCCAAGTTCCCCGAGGAAGTCGAGAAGGTCGTCGGCTGGGCGCCCGACGTGCCCGCCTCGATGGTCACCGGCCTGAAATTGCCCGAGGACTACGACCGGATGGGATCGGACTACGAACAGTTCCGCGACTACCTCCTCGCGGCGCACTCGTAGGCCTGAACGGTGGGCTCCCCTTCGCCCCCCGCCGCTGCGAGGAAGCCGACGGTTCAGCCACGGATGGCCACGGATGGCCACGGATATGATTGGCCGCGAAAGGGCGCACAGAGCGCAGAATCTTCCCCCTCTCCGTCTCGAACGCGTCGAGATGTCGAATCCAACGCGGGCCGCCAAGCCGCGAAAATCTTCAACCGCTGAAGAACACGGTGGGCACTGTCTGTCGCGCCGAAGTCTGACGAAGGCGGAATGCGGAGCGCTGTAAGCGCGGCCAGAAAATCGCCCAGGGCAAAGCGAGTCCGCGAGAGACGCCCTGGGTTCACGTTCCCCGGAAATCTCCAAGCCCTGAAGGGGCGAAAGATCAGTCGCGTAGTTTCCAAATCCGCCGCAGTCCACCTGCCCACTCAGCCAGCGCGGCGCGGGCAGAAGTGACGTCGGTCAGTTCCTTCTTTTGGTGGGCGACGTAGGTGTTCCGAAACGAGTTGATGCGACTCACCAAGTCAAAGGTCTCTCCGGTATCTGATTGGAAACTGGTGCGGACGCAATCGAAGACAGGGCCGACGGACTGTTGCGCCTGCCTCGCAAATTCCAAACACTCGCGCAATAGCCCAATCGGACTCATGCCGCCGTGATCCACGAGCGTTCGTTTGAGGTTTGTGCTTCGGCGCCTGTATTCGTCAGCTTCTTTGTCCGACAGGCCGCAGGCGTTTGGCTGGAAGAATTTCTTCTGTGTTTCACGGTCGGCTGGAATGTGCGGCCCGAGCCGCTTCAACAGCACGGCCTTCGAGGCTTCGTCCAGCGGGCCAAGCAGAGGGGTGAAGACAGGGGCCAGCGACTGCCCCGACTTGTTCTCCAGAAAGCGGAAAAGGCTCACGGCCTGCCGCACCATTCTCTGATGTGCGGGAGGGAGCGCGGCGAAATCGGCGTCCGCGATGAACTCGCCGAGCCGCTCATCGCCGGGGCGGGCTTCGCCGAACGGCAGTAGCATCTGCGGCTCGGCGGCCTCCTCCAGCAGGTCTTGCAGCGCCGGCTCACACGCGCGCACCAGCAGCTCGGCCCGGTCTGCGGAAAACAGCTCGAAAGTTTCCTGCGGCACGTAGAGGTAGCGCCACTTTGCTTTCCCGTGCGACGCGGCCTTGCACCACGCGGCGGCGGCGCGGGCTTTGAGCGGCACGTCACGATCCACGCGGCCTTTCGTCTCGATGAGCAGGTGGGTGCCGTCCGCGAGGCGTGCGAGAAAGTCCGGCGTGTAAAACGCGATCTGGCCCTGCCGCGTCGAGTAGTCCACGCGCAACGCCTGCGGGCCGGCGTTCTTGGCAAACGCGGCCACGTCCGGCGCGCGGTCGAGAAACTTGCTCATGCCGACTTCCAACCCGCGGTCGCACGGCACGAGATTGAACAGCGTCCGTGTCGCCGTGATCGCCGGGCGCTCTTGCGAGTGCGTGACCTGATACGGCCTCCACTCCGCCACGCTGCGCGCTGCGCCTTCCGGTCGGCGTTCCTCCTTCATCGTCGTGCGCTGGCGGATGAGCGGGACGAAGACGGCGCGGATGTGTTCGCGCACGTCCGCATCGCCGAGCCGGTTCACCAGCCGGTCGTCAAAGAGCGTGAGCTTTTCCACGAACAGCATCTCGGTGAGGAAAGTTTCCAGCAGCGGTGCGAGCAGCGCGTGCGTGCCGCGCAGGCTGCACGCCATCTCCAGTTCCTCGCGGAAAAACGCCACCGCGCCCACGCCGCTTTCGAGCAGCGGCAGCCGAATTTCCATCTTCATCACGATCTCATCGGTGATGAGATGCCGCTCCGTGTATTTGATGCGCTCGCTCCGCTTCTCGCCCACGGGCAGCGGGCTGTATTTTGAAAACTGTGCGCGCACATCATCGAGCGTCAGCCCTTCCAGCGTCGGTCGGCGGCTGAATCCCGCGCTCACCGCCGGGATGGCGATGCCGAGCGCCACGCAGTCCTTCTTTTCCGTGTCGGGAAAAATCGTGACCGTCGTCTTCGGCACGCGGTCCACGTCCATCGTCTCGATGAACAATCCCTGCTGCTCCAGCTCCTGCTGATACAGACTCACGAACGCCGGATGCTCGACGACCGTAACCAGTTCCGCCGCGGTGCCCGGTGGCGTCATGCGACGCAGGCCGCGACCGAGCGTTTGTTCCGGCAGGATGTTCGCCTTCGACGTGTAGGGCCGCAGCGGCACGATGGTCGTCACATTCCGCACGTCCCAGCCCTCGCGCAGCATCAGCACACTCACGATGCAGGTGTAGGGATTCGCGTCCGAATCAATCTGCCGCGACAGCTCACGCAGCGCCTGCAAATCGTCGTCGCTGATCTCCGCTTCGCTCGGCTCGAACGACGGGTAGCCGTTTTTCTTCCCACCGATCCATTTGATCCTCCCCTTCAAATTCGTGTGCAGGTTCGTCGTCCTCCCGTTGAGTTCCGCGAAAATCGGATCGCTGTTCAGCCGGTGCGCGATTTCATCCGCAGCCTTTGTGTCCTCGCACATCACGAAAAGCAGCGGCTTTTTCCCGCTCGCCTGCCACTCCTCGCGCGACTTGAGCCACCGCGCGTAACCCACGCGGAGTTGCTCTTCGTATTTCTCGGCGGCGTTCGTGCTCGCACGCTCGACCCACATTTTTTCGCGCCCGATTACCGGCGTCTTCACGATGCCTCCATCCACCGCCTCGCCAAGCGGCGTGTCGCAGACGACGTGTTGGAAAATCTGTCCGGCGTTGTCCTTCGGCGTCGCGGAGAAATCGAGCTGCGCCACCACGCCGTCGCCGGAGTGCCGCGCGATTTCGTCGTGGAGAAAAGCGATGGCGTCATTCCACGCCGAGTCTGGATCCCACAAGTGATGCGCCTCGTCGTTCAGCACCAGCACGCGCTCGTGGCCGGTCACGCGCGCCCGCAGCGCCGCACCTGTGTCGAGCGCCTTTGCCCGCGACACCACCGGCCCCATCCAGCCGTAAGTCTCCGGCTCGCGTTTGCGCCGCTCACTCGTGTCGTAGAGCCGGTGGATGTTGGTGAGGTAAAGCGTGCCGCCCGTCGCCGCGCCGCCGGCCTCATCTTGCAGGACCGTCGTCACGTTCCAATCGCCGCGCCAGGCCACGGGGATGAGTGGATCGCGATCAAAAATATCCGGCCCGCCCTGCGCGGGTTTGAAGTCTTCGCGCAGCCGCTCGAAGACCGTGAGATTCGGCGCGACCACCACGAAATGCCGCGCCAGCGGCGACTCACTTTCACGCAGCGCGTGGAAGTAGCTCCACACCATCGCCAGGCTCATCACCTTTGTTTTCCCCGCGCCCGTCGCGAGCTTGAAGGCGTAACGCGCCCAGCGATCGTCGTCGGGGTTCACGCCCGCCGCCGCCGTCTCCGCGTCCGCCCCGGCGAACTCATCCGTCAGCCGCGCCAGCCCGCGCACGCCGCGCACTTCATACAAAAAGATCAGCGTCTCGATGGCCTCGCGCTGGCAAAAGTAATAGCGAGACGGCACGCGTTCACCGCCCGCCGTCTCGATCAAATGCTCGCGCGCGAACCAATGGTGCAGCAGCTCGCGCGTCGTGTCGCTCGCGCCGGGATAATCCGTCTCACGCCATTCCCTCACGAAGCGCCGCAGGTTTTGCGCGATGATGATGGGCGAAGGGCGGCGGCCCTTTTTCGCCTCCGCTGCCTGGCCTTCATGCGCGCGGACGCGGTGCAGGTTCGGCTCCTCGTGCGGGGCGAAGAGCGGCTCCAAGGCGGAGAGATTGACGGTGGATGCGCTCATGTGGACAGTGGGGGCATGAAGAATTTCACTGCTGTCGTGGAGCGCGACCCTGTTACCGGCCTGCTCGTCGGGCATGTTCCGGGCTTTCCCGGCGCGCACTCGCAGTCGTCATCGCTCGATGAGCTGAACGCCAATCTCCGCGAGGTCGTAGCGATGCTCCTGGAGGACGGTGAACCGGCCATGGAATCCGAGTTTATCGGCACGCAAAACGTCGCCGTGGCCTGAGCATGGGTTCCCTTCCCGTTTTGAAGCCGGGCGAAGTCTGCCGCCTGCTGGAACGCCTGGGCTTCGTGGCCGTGCGGCAACGCGGCTCTCACATTCAATACCGCCACGCTGACGGACGCGGCACCACGGTTCCCCTCCACAAAGGCCGCGACATTGCCCCGCCACTGCTGCGTCAGATTGCCAGGGACATCGGGCTGACCGTCGAGGAACTGCTGGGCCGGCGCTGACAAGGTGCTCACACCGTCACCTCCACCGTAATGCTCGTGTCGCAGCCGAAGACATCCACGACCTTCACGCAGATCGTGTGTTTGCCCGGCTTCGCGTAGGTGTGCGCGGCGTCGCTCACGGTTTTCAACGTGCGATCCTTCCGTGTGCGGTAATCCTGCCAGTGGTGCTCGAAGGGCTTGCCTTCGTGCCACTCGAAATCGACGGCCCAGAAATCGATGAAGTCGAAGCCGCTCTTCACCGCACGCTCCTTCAGCGCCTCCAGTTCCTTGCTCGGCACCTCCGCGAGCGACGGCATGAACTTCGTCAGCTTCACATCCACGGCAGGGAACGCGCGCGTCCCGCGTGCTGTTTCCGGCGTCGCGCCGGAAACCTCGTGTTCGACCGATTGCGTTCGGCGCGACGCCGAACGCTGCACGCCAGAGGCGTGCGCTCCCCGATACACGGCCTCCGCTTCGAGCACGGCCATCTCCAGAAATGGCGGCGGACTCGTGCGATTCTTCTCCATGATCTCGCGGGGAATCGGGATGAGCTTGATCGTCACGCCCGTCTCCGCCTCCAGCGCGTGGCAGACGAGCCGCAGGTCCATCTCAAATTCCCACGCGAGGCAATGCACCTCGCTTGCGCCCGTGTCCTTCGCGGCAAGCGCGACGGCGCGCACCTCGTCGCGCGTGAGCAGGCCATCAATGCCGTCCACATGGACGAAGGCGCGGCCTTTGCGCCCGTGGAGCAGGCCGGTCGCGTGCGGCAGCGGCTCGGCTTTGTAGAAACCGAGCACGACTTTGCGATGCTCACCGTCTGCGCCCGCGAGGCGTTCCTTCTGCCACCACTGGCGCTCGTAACGGCCGAGATTGTGGACATCGAAGGCGCGGTAGGGCTGGCCCTCGGCGTGGAGTTTGCGCTGGAGTTCGATGAGCCGCTTGCGGCTGGTGTGGATGGCGAAGCGCCCGAGATCGGCCATCAGCCAGCGCCGCCCGAGCCGCTCCGCCACCGCGCCCGTCGTCCCGCTCCCGCAGAAAAAATCGGCCACGAGGTCGCCTTCGTTCGAAGCGCTGTTGATGATTCGTTCAAGCAACCCTTCCGGCTTCTGCGTGGCGTAGCCGACATTCTGCGTCTTGTCCGCAGGCTGAAGCATTGAGATGCGCCAAACGTCATCAATCGTCTTCTCGTCGGTCTCAATGTAGATTACGTTACCTTGCTCGTTCTTCGCATTGACGATCTTACCGGTTTCTTTGCTCCACACGCGTTTGATCTGCCTGACGGTTTCAGGCCGTAGTTCACGCTGTTGATTGAAGGTGAAATCTTTGTCTTTGGAGTGCCACAGGATGAGGTCGTGGTTCGCCGCAAAACGCCCGACGTTCCCCTGCATCTTGTTGTAGTAATACCAGACGATCTCGTTCCGAAACGTGTCTGCACCGAACACTTCCGCGAGGATGCCGCGAAGGTAATGAACCATGTGCCAGTCGCAGTGGACGAAGATGCTCCCTTTCTCCGACAGCAGTTCCTTCATCAGCGAGAGCCGCTCGAACATCATGTGCAGATACGAGTCCGTGCCTTTGCCCCACATGTCGCGGTAGGCGACCATTTCGAGGGTGGACTGGTCTTTGCCGACGGTTTCCTTCCCGTCGCCGATGGGCACCTCCATCGTGAAGTCCGCGCCTACATCAAAGGGCGGGTCGATGTAGATGAGATCGACGCGGCCCTTGAACTCAGCGAGCAGGCTGGCGAGCACGAGCTTGTTGTCGCCCCAGATGAGCCGGTTGCGGAAGGCCTGGTAGGGCGCGTCAGTCCTCTGCGCGCCGCTTTCGGTCTGGCCATCGCCGGCGCGCACGGAGTGACGCGCCCTACCTGCCGCCAGCAGTTTCTTCTCAAACATCTCCAACTGGCCGTCGGCGGCGGCTTCGCTGCGCGGCTGGTCGATGGTCTCGATGCGCTGCATCGGCATCGCACAGCCGGCGATGTCCACCTCGCGGCGGCGTCCGTATTCGTCGTATTTGCCGTCCCAGACCAGCTCGGTCTTGAGCTGTGAGAGCGGATGAGGGTTGGCCGGCCCGTAGCGGGCAGGCGGAGCCTCCTTGTCCTGTGATGATGACATGGCTGAGTTCGCTCGCGTGCGAATCAGTGCTGTCTGGTGGAACTGTCCTCTGTGGGAACTCTGGTGCCTGAAATAGAAGGGGGCGACACTAACGAACGCCCCGCATCAGGCACCTAGGAGGGCCCACAGAGGAACGCTGTCAGCGCGCCCCGATGGGGCGCGCGTCTAGCGCTGTCCTCTGCTTGAAATTTCCTAGGTTTCGATGCGGACAGCAGCCGAAGCTGCGCGAAATGAGTTTGTAGAAAGGTGGTTCTGGTCGTGGTCGTTTCTCTGCTAACGGGGGAGAGTAGGGAGCGCGGCGACTGAACCGCAAGCGTGGGGAAATCCCGCCGCCTCGCCCGCCCTTTTCGTGGGCGCATCCAGGCACCGCCCCTGTGCCAGTGGCACCGGCGCCCCCGCCGGTGTCCGGTCCGACAGGCGCCCCCGCCTGTCGCACTGCGGGCGAGGGCGCCCGCAGGACAATGACAGCCGAGGGCGGCTGTTCCACTATCGGGGGCATTCCCCGGATGCACCCTGCCGCCGCGAGCCGGGAGAACCGGCATTGCCAAATCCCGCTCTGGCTTGCTAGAATACGCGCCCTTTGACATGGCACTGATCGTCCAAAAATTCGGCGGCACTTCGGTCGGCAATCCCGAGCGGATCAAGAACGTGGCCCGCCGCGTGGCCCGGAGCCGTGAGGAAGGCGACCAGATCGTCGTCGTCGTCTCCGCCATGAGCGGCGTGACCGACGGCCTGATCAAGCTGGCCAAGGAAATCGTCCCGCTGCCCAGCGAGCGCGAGATGGACATGCTCCTCGCCACCGGCGAACAGCAGACCATCGCGCTGACCGCCATCGCCCTGCACGCCATCGGGGTTCCCGCCGTCTCCCTGACCGGCGCGCAGGCCGGCATCGTGACCGACGGCGTCCACACCAAGGCCAAGATCCAGAACATCACGCCGAAGCAGATCCACAGCCTGCTCGACGCGGGCAACGTCGTCATCGTCGCCGGATTCCAGGGGCAGACCTCCGAAGGCCAGATCACCACGCTTGGACGCGGCGGTTCCGACCTCACGGCCATCGCCCTTGCCTCCTCGTTGCAGGCGGATCTCTGCCAGATCTACACCGATGTGGACGGCGTCTACACGGCCGATCCACGCATCGTTCCCGGCGCCAAGAAACTGAACGAGATCTCCTACGACGAGATGCTCGAGCTCGCGTCCCTCGGCGCGAAGGTCATGCAGGGAAGGTCCGTCGAATTCGCCAAGAAGTTCGGCGTCGTCTTCGAAGTCCGCTCCAGCCTCAACGACAACCCCGGAACCATTGTGAAAGAAGCCACCGCCAGCATGGAGGACGTCGTCATTCGCGGCGTCTCCCTCGACAAGAACCAGGCCAAGGTCACCGTCATCGGCGTGCCCGACAAGCCGGGCACCGCGGCCAAGATCTTCCGCAGCCTCGGCGATGCCGCGGTCAACGTGGACATGATCGTGCAGAACGTGAGCCACGGCGGCGGCACCGACATCTCCTTCACCTGCGACAAGTCGGAACTCCTCAAGGCCAAGAAGGTCATCGAGGCCCTCAAGGCCGACACCGGCTTCAAGTCCGTCGAAAGCGCCGAGAGCATCGGCAAGCTGTCGGTCGTCGGCGTGGGCATGAAGAGCCACTCCGGCGTCGCCGCCAAGCTGTTCGAGGTGTTGGCGCACGAGTCGGTCAACATCGACATGATCTCCACCAGCGAGATCTACATCTCCGTGGTCATCGACCTCGCCAAGGGCGAGCAGGCCATGCGCGCCGTCCACAAGGCGTTCCTCGAATAGTCTGTAACCGTTTTCTCTGGGCGCGGCAGCTTTCCAGCTGCGCCTATTTCTTTGAATTGAATGTCCAATTGCGTGTCTGACAGAAGTTCCGCCGCTCCACTCAACCATCCATGAAACAAATCCTCCCTCGCTTGAACCAGAAATCCCCCTACGTGCTCGCCGGAATCGGTGCGCTGGCCGTCGGATCCGTCCACGCCCAATCGATCACCAACATCCAGCCCTACCGGTTGGACACGGTCGTGGTGACCGGCAACGCGCTTCCCGTCGTCGGAAACGTCAGTGCCAGCAGCCGGATCACCGGGGCGGATCTGGAGAGCCGCCAGGCGTTTTCCACCCGTGACCTGACCGCGCTCGTTCCGAACCTAACGACCTTCGACGCCAACGGCGACCGGTCTCCCCGTTTCAGTTTGCGCGGTCTTCGTGAAAACAATTTCAGCTACGGCGAAAGCGCCGTCGGCATCTACGTCGACGACGTGCCCTACGGCGATCTCTTCACCCGCGGAGTCGCCCTGTTCGACCTCGAATCGGTCGATGTCCTGCGCGGGCCCCAGGGAACCCTGTTCGGGGTCAACCGTCCCGGCGGCGTCATCAACATCGCGACGCGTCTCCCCGGCAACGATGTGACCGGCCGCGGTTCCGTCAGCTACGGAAGCTACGAATCCATCACCGGCCTCGGCTCCATCAGCGGGCCCCTGGTGAAGGACAAGTTGTTCCTCGGTTTGAGCGGCTTGTTCTCCCGCCGCGACGGCTTCTTCCACAACCAAGTCACCGGCAACAGCCCCGATGATCGCGAGACGTTGGCCGGTCGCGCCCAGCTTCGTTGGACGCCGAGCGAACGTGTCGACGTCACTCTCGGTGCGTCGGCGGAACGATTCCGCGACGGCGGCGTCATTACCCGGCCCATCGCGGCACCGGGCGACCTTTACGACGTGAAGCTGGACCAGGATGGGTCAAACCGTCAGGACGGACACACGTTCTCGCTGCGCGCCGCGTGGACGGGTCAGCAGTTGAAAGTTGTCTCCGTGACCACGCGCCGCGATTGGCGCCAGGACATCCGTGGCGACTTCGACTACGCCGAATTCTTCTCCGGAAACAATTTCCCGTTGAACGGCCTCACCGGCTTCAGCAGCCCCGACGTCCAGCAGTGGTCGCAGGAACTGCGGTTCGAGTCCGTCGACAAGGGGGCCGCCTTCAAGTGGAACGCCGGCGCCTACTGGGCCCAGCTCACCACCGACAACGCCGTCGGCTACGACTTCGGTCCGCTCGCTCCCGTCGTCGTCAGTCCCTCCGCGCCCCCGGCCGGCACGGACCTGACCAGCGGCCGCACGCGCAGCGAGAACGCGGCCGTGTTCGGGCAGGCGACCTACACCTTCAACGAGAAGTTGGATGTCACGGCCGGCCTGCGCTTCGAACACGAAGACCGCCGTGGAAATCGCGACCACACCTTCAGCGGATTCCCCATCGCGGCGCCGCAGTCGTTCGCCGGCAGCTCCAGCTCCTTCCAGCCGAAGGTCGGAATCGCCTACCATTTCACGCCCGAGGTGACGGCCTGGGCCAGCTTCACCACCGGATTCCAACCGGCCGGGTTCAGCTCCTCCACCGACAATGCCGGAGTCTCCGCCTATGACGCGGCCGAGTCGCTGCACTACGAAGTCGGCGTGTCCGCCCGGATGCTCGGCGGAAAGCTGACCGCCAGCGCCAGCGCCTTCTGGATCGAGACCCGCGACTACCAAGTCTACCGGCCCGTCGCGAACTTCGGCGGCCTCGACTTCTACATCGTGAATGCGGAGAAGGTCCGCACCCTCGGCGGCGAACTGGAGCTGCGCGCCACGCCCGTGGAATGGCTCGAAGCCAAGGTCGCCGGCGGTTTGCAGAACGCCGAGTTCCGCAAGTTCACGACGCCCGCGCCTTTCGTCCAGGATCTCGCCGGGAAGGACGTGAACTTCGTTCCCGAGTTCACGCTCGACGCCAGCCTGACCGCGCGCTGCCGCAAGTGCGGCGTGTATGCGACCGTTGGCGTGACCGCCATCGGCCAGTGGTATTTCGACGAGCCCAACACCACGAGCCAGTCGGCCTACGGCCTTCTCTACGCCCGCGCCGGATGGGAGCAGAAGAACTTCGGCATCGCCGTCTTCGGGCGCAACCTGACCGACACGGCCTACTACGCCAACGCGCTCGACCTCGGGCCCCGTCCGGGATTCAACAACGGATTCTTCGTCGGCACCCCCGGCGATCCGATGATGGTCGGCATCGAACTGACCGGTAAGTTCTGAGCCCCGCACCGGGCCTCCGGGCCTGCAGCCGGAAGATCCAATCTCGTTCTGATGGCGCACCCACTGGCCGGGCATCCTACCCGGCGAGTGGGTGCTTCCATTTCCCGCGCCAGCCCCAGGAAAACCTCCTTGCCGGGCGCGGACGCCCGGCCTCCGGCAAACAATCGGCGGGACCAGCCGAAGCCCGTCCCGCCGCGCATAGAATTCTTCGTGTTCTTCGTGCCCTTCGTGGATGGAAAACCTTGTTCCCCCTCCTGCAGGGCAGGCGCATGTCACGGTGCGAAGAGCGGCACGGGATCGCTGTAGGCGCTCTGGCCGGCCGCGCCGATGGCCGCGACGCGGAACCAATACTTCGTCCCGCTCACCATCGAGTTGAGCGACGCCTCCCCCTTCGTGCTGTTGCCGATCATGTCCCAGGCCAGGCTCGGCGCGTCCACCGCCCGCTCGATCATGTAGGCGCGCGCGCCGCGCACCGGCTTCCATTGCACGTCGGCCGTGCCCGCGTGCTGGCTCGGCAGCACCTGGAGATCCTCCGGTGCGGGCAGCGCGCCGATCGGGCTGGGCGGATTCCTCACGCTGAAGCCCGCGCTCTCGATGATCGTCTTGTCCCCGCCGCTGGCGTTCTCCACGTAGTTCGCCATCTGCGTGAGCACCCAGTCCAGCGCGGCGGCCGCGTCATCCTGGACCGATGTCTTTGTCTTGGCCGCCTGGCGGGCGGCCTGCGCGCCGTTGTAGGCCGTCTCCAGCGTGTCCGATCCCGCCACCAGCGCGGGCAGC
>JAYVSO010000077.1:0-3359 GCA_043775315.1 Verrucomicrobiota bacterium | reverse complement strand
GCGCGGACCTCCTTTTCGCCCGCCGTGAAATAGGTCCGCAGCCCGAGAAGGTGATACGTGGCGCGGATGAGCCCGCCGACGCCGGATTCCTGCACGCCGAGTTCCGCGAGGAACGCCTTGGCCTCTTCGTCCGACAAGTCCACGAGATCGCTCTCGATCTGGGCGCTGATGACGACCGCTTCGCAGGCGAGATGGGTCCGGGCATATTCGCGGACCTTCAGCACGAATGGGTTCGTTTCGGCGGTGGCGAGATCGCCCTCCTTGACGTTGCACGCGAAGATCGTGGGCTTGTCTGTCATCAGGTAGAGGGCCTTGGAGATGACCTTATCCTCGGTCGTCAGCTCCGCGAGCATGGCGGGTTTGCCGGCGTCTAGCACGGGCTGGAGCTTCTGGAGGACGGCCTGTTCGGCGATGGCCAGCTTGTCGCCGCGCTTGGCGTCCTTGGAGACTCGTTCGAGCTTCTTGGTGACGGCCTCTAGGTCGGCGAGGACGAGTTCCGTGTTGATGACCCCGATGTCGCGCACGGGATCAACGGTGCCGGCGACGTGGATGATGTCGGCGTCCTCGAAGCACCGGACGACCTGCACGATGGCGTCGACCTCGCGGATGTGGCTGAGGAACTTGTTGCCCAAGCCTTCACCGGAAGCCGCGCCTTTCACTAGGCCGGCGATGTCGACGAACTCGATCGCGGCGGGAATGACCACCTTGGTCTTCGCGATCTGCTGGAGCGCATGAAGGCGCTCGTCCGGCACGGTGACGATGCCGATGTTGGGATCGATCGTGCAGAAGGGGTAGTTGGCCGCCTGCGCCTTGCGGGTGCGGGTGACGGCGTTGAAGAGGGTGGACTTGCCGACGTTGGGCAGGCCGACGATGCCAGCTTTCAGAGACATGGGCGCGGAGCCTACGAGGCGGCGGGAAAACTACAAGGCGGGTGCGGAGGCGGTTTTTCAGGTGCGCGGCGCGAACTTCTTGCACAGCCAGGCGGGGTCTCATCGGAGATTCCGCGCAGGATCGGAGGAGTGTGCTATGATCGCGGCCGGTTACGGTTGTCGTCGTAACCATCGATCGGGGATCCGGTCAACCTGTTGTGGCCGGTAATGGCCTTCCGAATGCGAAACAAAATGTTCATCCGACGTTGGTCCGTGGCGGTGCTCTTCCTGGCAAGTGCGCTGGTGTTTCTTGCCCTGAGGCTGGAGTTGCCGGCCGCGTTGTCGGATCGGCTTTTTCCACAGCCACCGTCGGCACCGTATACGAACGCGGCTTTCTGGGGATCGGTGACGGAAGCGGATTGGAACGGGTTTCCCTACAAGAGCGTGGAGACGAATGCGCCATGGGGTCATCTCGACAAGGTGCGGATCGAACTCGAATTCGCCGATCACGAGAGCCCGGTCGGTCCCGAGTTCTGGGCGAAGCTCCCGTGGGTCTTCGAGGTGGAATCCTCCTCGATGGTCGCGGAGATCTTTGAGCGCGCCGGGCTGACGCAGGGGCAATTGGCTTCGCTGCAAAACCCCTACCGGATTTCGGGGCATCGCGGGATCTACACCGTGGAGCCCGATCCGGCGACGATCCTGAGCCTGTCGCCGGAATCGCGTTCGATCATCTACTACGAGCTGGCGAAGAGTGACCTGAATCCGTTTCACCGGACGCCCTTCAGCGTTCCCCGCGATTTTTTCCACGGCTGGCTTGCCGACAGCGGGCTCGACGAGCACGTGCAGGAACAGGTGCGGAAACTCGCCTATGCGCGGGGCGATGCGATGTGTTTTTCGGATCTCCATGCGTTCGCGGCGGCGAATGAAGCGACCCGGTTGCAGCTGCTCCTGACGCTGTCCCGCGTGCCGTCGCTCGTGGCCAACCTCAAGGTCGATGCCCACTCGGATCTGGACGCGCTCGCCCGCTATTGGGGTGTCGGCGGTCGCGAGCGGGAGGTGCGGGCGATGCTCGAGGCCTCTGCCCACGGCGAAGGCGGTTCACGTGTGCAGATCGCCAGCCTGCTGCCCCGGTTTGCGCGGACGCGCCTCTACACCTATCCGCAGGTGAAGCGCAGCGCGGATCGGCTGGGCCCGGATTGTTTCTGGTCCTCGCTCAACTTCTTCAACGACGCCGCGGACGAGGCGGCTGCGGATCCGGAAGGGATCTCCGAACGGCTCGACCGGGACTACACCCCGGCCAGCGGCCCGATGCGGCTTGGCGACCTGATCGTTCTGAAGGAACACCGCGGGATGTATATGCATGCCTGCGTGTTCGTCGCCGACGGGATGGTTTTCACCAAGAACGGCGCCAGCTACCGCCAGCCTTGGACGCTCCAAAATCTCGACGACATGGTTCACGGCTACCTGATCACCCAGGAGCCCGGGAAGAAGATCTCCTTCGAGGTCTATCGGCCCAAGCGCGCCTAGGCCGGCGCCGACACTCCGGCCTCCGAACTCCCCTTAAGATTTCTCACGGTTGCGACTCAGGATCGGATCCCTTTGCGCCGATCTTTGTCCTGGCAGGAAACCGGACCGGGCGGGTCCGAGCACTCCCTGCTTCAGGAACGAAGCATCTATGGCGAAGGTAATGTTGATCGACGACGAGGTGACCATGCTCCAAATGGTCGCCGAGCTGCTGCGCAGCGAGGGGCATGAGGTGCATTCCTTCAGCAATTTCACGGCGGCCGCCGAAGCCCTGGAGACGGTCCACCCGGAGATCGTCATCACCGACCTCTACCTCGAGAAAAGCCGCGCCCAGGGGCTTGAACTTGTGCAGAAGGCGCGAGAGCTCAGCCCGCCATCGCTGGTCGTCGTCGTCACCGGATTCGGTTCGGTGGAAACCGCCGTCGAAGCCATGCGCAAGGGCGCGTTCGACTATCTTGAGAAGCCCTTCAAGCTCGAGGAGCTCAAGCTCACGATCCAGCGCGCGCTTTCCTACAGCACGGCCGTCTCCGAGAACGCGATCCTCAAAAAGGAGCTGAAGAAGAAATACCAGTTCGACCAGATCGTCGGCACGTCGCAGGCCATGCAGGACGTCTTCCGCATGGTGGAACGCGTGGCCAACACGGACAGCACCGTGCTCATCCTCGGCGAAAGCGGCACCGGCAAGGAGCTGGCTGCAAATTCCATTCATGACGAAAGCAGTTGCCGCACTGGACCATTCGTCGCCATCAATTGCGGGGCGTTCTCGGCCAATCTCATCGAGGCCGAGCTGTTCGGCTTTGAGCGTGGTGCGTTCACTGGCGCGGTGCGCTCCCATCGCGGCTGTTTCGAGCGCGCGAGCGGCGGCACGCTCTTCCTCGATGAAATCACCGAGATGCCGGTCGAGCTGCAGATCAAGCTGTTGCGGGCGCTCGAGACGGGGCGTTTTTACCGCGTCGGCGGCGAACA
>JAYVSO010000076.1:0-45852 GCA_043775315.1 Verrucomicrobiota bacterium | reverse complement strand
TGAACTCGACGCACTCGCTCTCCCACTGGGCGAGCAGGCGTTGCAAAACTTGCTGGAGTTCCGGTTCGGTCATGGCTGGGATTTATATTCGGTGAAACTCGCGGCGAGGGCGGCGAAGGTCTTGGGCTGGTGCTTCTCGAAGCCGCCCTGATCCACATAGACGAAACCGTAGGACTGCCCGGAGGAGCCGCCTTCCTCCGTTTCGGCGGCGGTGGCGTCGGCGCACCACTGCTTGAGCCGGGCCATCTTCTGCGGAAGGTCGAGTTCTTCACGGCCCTTCGTTTCCACGATCCAAATCATGCCATCGGTCGTGCGAACGATGAAGTCCGGGGTGTAGGTGGAGAGGTCGCCGTTGGCCTTCACGTAGTCGAGCTTGAAGCCTACCGCGAGGTAGTTCTTGGCGAAGGAACGGACGTCCTTCGCGGTTTCCAAGAACGCGGCAAACGACAGCTCAAGCCCGCCGGAATTCGATTCCCCGACGATCCGAGTGAAGACCGACTTGCTCGCGGTAAGGAACGGACGGTGTTCTGTGCGGAAGGGCCGGGTTTCCCGGAGCTTGATCCGGGCCTCGATCCGGGTGATGCCGTTTTCCTGGATGGTCAGCGCGTTCATGGCCGTCTTGAAGGCGTCGAACAGGACCTTGCCAGCTTCCGGTTCGGAGAGGTTGCGGAGAACGACGGGGCTTTCCAGATCGACGGGTGAATCCTCGAAAAAATGGTCGCGAAGGAAGGTCTTCACCTTGCCGTAGAGGATGTCGTAGCCGCCGACGAGCCGGAGATCCTGGAGCAGTTGGCGGGCGAAGAATCCGACCACGGAGCGGTAGTCCGCCGGACCGGAGCCATCGAGCTGGATGGTGTGGTGGATGTCGGCCTTGAGCATCGTCTTGAAGACGATCTCGCGGGTTTCCTCCTCAGTGAAAGGTTTGAGCGGGAGACGTGGATTGCCGAGCGCAGACGGGTCCAGCGCGGCCAGATCCTTGAACTCGCGGTTGTAGCGGCGTGAGAGCTTCGGCAGCGGGATGTCGAGCGCGTCCAGGTCCTTCTCCGGATTGTCCGTGTCCACTTCCACGATGAGCGAATCCTGTCGGGTTCCACCAGCGCCCATGGGGACATGCTCGAAGCTCACGCCTTCGCTCTGGATGGACTCGACGAAGTCCATGAAGGCCGGCGTGCCCATGACGGACACAGTTTCGCGAATGGCGTCGCTGCCGAAATACATCCGGCGAAGACCGCGCCCGAGGGTCTGCTCTGGAAGAATGTTCGATTTGGCGGCGTAGGCCCGGAGCCCGCAGATCACGGTGACGTTCCGCACGTCCCAGCCTTCCTTGAGCATGAGCACGGAAACGATGGCCTTGTAGGGAGACTTCCAGGAGTCGATCTCGTTGGACTGCTTCCGCAGCTTTTCCAGCTCCTCCTTGTTCTTGCCGGAAGCGGCCTCGGAGATTTCACCGTTGTTCTTGGTGTGGATGACGAGGACGCCGCCCTGAAGTTCCGGGCAGGTCTTTTCCAGCCATTCGCCCACCTCGTCGCAGTTCTTGGTGTCGTCCACCATGACGAAGAGCACGGCTTTCTTTCCGAGCGGCTGATGGTCCGCGTAGCTCTTCTTCCATTCCTCGATTCCGAGGCTGAGGTAGTCGGAGTATTTCTCGGTGAAGATCGAACTCTTCTTCTCATGCAGTTTTGCACGGCTGGCCGCGTCGGGCAGGACAGGGTGTTTGACTACGTTTTGGTGGATGGCCTCGACCAGCGGGTAGTCGGAGACGGTTTGGACGAAGATGGCGCCGCTGTCGTGCCGCGGTGTGGCCGTGACGTCGATCTGAAGCGCCAAGCGGCCATCCTTCTGGAGCATCCGATGGTGGATGTCCTGGATGGATTTGAACCACGCCATCTTCGGATTGTGGATGTGGTGGGCTTCGTCGTTGAAGACAGCCAGCTCGCCAATTTCGCGGATGATCTCTCCGAGATCAGTCTGGCTGTCCGTGGTCTTGCCGACGGGTTTGGAGCCGAACGCTTCGCCCAGGAAGTATTCGCGGAGGTCTTCGTCTTCCATCGACGGTTCCGGCACCTCGCCGAGAAACACCCGGTGGATATTCGTCAGGAAGAGGTTGCCGGTTTCCTTGATGACACGCACATCGTCCTGGATGTGCAGGGTCATCTGGAAGTCGTCCCGCCAGTTTTTCCCATCGTGGCCATTGTCGGGAAGGATCGGATCGTTGAAGAAGATCCGAAGACCGTCGAAGTCCGCCCGGAGCCGGTCGAGGACGATGATGTTCGGCGAGATCAGGAGGAAGTTCCGGGAGAGCGTCGAATCCGGTTCATAAGTGCGATGGAAAAAGCTCCAGGCGATCAGGAGGGAGATCACTTTGGTTTTGCCCGCGCCGGTGGCCATCTTGAGCACGTAGCGCGGCCAGTCTTCGGGGAACATTCCCGCCGAGACGGCTCCCGAGGCATCGAAACGGAGCAGGTCGAACTTCTCCCGTGCTTTGCGAACCTCATGAAGCCAGATGGCAGTCTCAACGGCTTCTCTTTGGGCGTAGTAGTAGCGAAACGAAGCCAGCGATCCGTCCGCGTTTTCGAGCATGTGGTCGGTCTCGAACCACCAACGGAGCAGAGCCTTTGTCGTAGGTGAAGCCCCGGAGTAACCGCTCGCCCGCCATGCGAAGACTTCTTGGCGGACCTTCGAGACGAGCGGCGGCAGCAACTTCTCATAGGCAACCGCCCGCAATGCTTCATCGGCCGGAAACCAGCGCTGGTCCGGCAGCAGCGGGGCATATGGCGACGTCGGGAATTTTGGATGAAGGGACATGCCTTGTTTGAAGTAGATTCTGATTTTTCTGCGCCTCGCGTAAAGGCAAGATCCCCGTCACGAAGCAGAAGATTCAGTCCTCCGGGCATGTCTCCTCCAGCCAGCTACGGAATGCGTTCCAGCCAATACGACGCGTCGCAGTAGGCATTCACCGTGAACTCCACATCGCGGAACTGGCGGCGGTCGATGAATCGGCGTTTCTCGGGCGGGGTATTGGCCCGGCGGTAACGACGGAACACCCGCCGAAGCTGGACCATCTGCGGTCCGGTGAAGACGAGTTCCTGTGGCTTCACCAACGGAAGGTTCTTCCGCCCGATCACGCCCCAGAAGCGTCCGGGCTTTTCGGGCAGGACGTCTATGTCCTCCTGCTTGGCGACGTAGCGTTTGGCGGCGTAGCCGCTGACTTGCCGGAAGGTCTCGATCTTCTCGACCCGTGTTCCGGCCCGGAAGTGGCGGGCATCGCCGGTTCCCACGACGTCATACCAATGACGAGACACCCAATCGACCAGCGTGTCGCCGGGCTTCTCCGTCGTTCCGTCTATCGACTCGTTTTCGACTTTGACCGCGAGTTGGCAGTGGTTCGCCGGGCCTGAGTCCTTGTCGAAGACTTCACGATGCCAGGCGGTGAGGTGTTTGCCTTCCGTGGTGTGGATGAACTGGTCGAAGCAACGGAACCACTGGCGCGCTTCGATCCGCATCGGGAACTCCCACGGCACGCCGTAGAGGAACAGGTGGTAGTGCGGCGCGATCTTCCCGACATTATCACCGCTCTGCCTCACCTTGAACTCCAGCTTCCAGACGACGGACGCCTTCGGCCAACGACGCAGGATGCGGTGCGCGAAGCTTTCGAGATGGCCCTTGTAGGCCTCGCGGTAGAGCGGCATCGAATCGGGATAGGTCAGGGTGATGAAGTGCGGCAACGCGTCGCGCGAGGTTTGCGCCATCAGCTGGATCATCCGTCGGCGCGAGCTGTTGGTGAACTCGGTGACGACTCCACGCTTCGGCGGTGTCTGCGGAAGCGACGGACCACGGAGCCGCAACTTCATGAAGCTCGCTCCTGGATAAACGAGCACCGATCCAACCTTCGAAGGGGGCGAAGGAATATGACTCTTGGACAAGCCCGGCCGTCCGTCGGGTGGGCCACGCTCGGGCGTGATCCCAGCCGACGGACCGCCAGCAGGACCTCCATCGCTGAAGGGTTCCATGCTCTCCTGGGTGAACCTCCTGAGATCGGAGGCGCACGGCTCCGAGCGAGCGGGCAGGCTCATCGTGGAATCGGGAGTCGTGGTGTTGCCGGCCGCCGGGACTCGTGCCTCGGGGCACGGCTTCGCGCGTCCCGGCTCGGCTAACGCGCCGCTCGAGACGGCGGGTGTCCCGGCTCCGCCTTTCCGCTCCTTCGGGCCTGCTCCTGGGTTCGCCTTGTTCTCACCGCTGGTTGAAAGGAGGAGGTTCACAGGACCACCTCCACCGAATTGACGATGGCGAGGATGGCCTTCCGCAGTGCTTCAGGAAGGAAGGGCCAAACCTCTACGACGCGGATAAGGTCGTTTTGTGACTGAACCGGCTTCGTGTGTGCGCCGGTGTGTGTCGGTAGTTGTAAACCACTGGAGCTACAGGGCGGAAAACTAGGTTCAAATCCTAGCCCCGCAACCAATTTAGAGGCCTGGAAACTTTTGTTTCCGGGCTTTTTGTTTCAGGCACGTCGGGAAATGAAAGCCGAGGCGGCCAATGTGAACCTCAGGGGCAAATCGGTCGCTTTGGTGATGCCGATGCGCTGGGATGCCTTGATCGGGCCAGTCCGTTGGACCACGCCTTCGCGATCCGGATTGGACGCGACCAAGGCCGAAGAGCCGGGGTCGTCCAATTGGAGGCCGTCGGATATTCTGTCGATTCCAAGCGCGATGCAGATTTTTCCGGGGCCGTTCATCAGTTCGCGATCGGAGACACCGGCTCGGCGCCGCCGGAGATGATGGTGCCCGGTAGTGGCTTCCACTGCCCGAACGAGCACCGCCTCCGCAATTCCGTCCGGCTGGCAGACGACGTTGAAGCAATGATGGACTCCGTATATCAAGTAGACATAGGCCCGGCCTGGGTGACCCCACATCGACTGGTTGCGCCCGGTGCGTCCACGGGCGGCGTGGCAGGCCGGATCACCGTGTGCAAGGTAGGCCTCCGTTTCGACGATGACCCCGCCGGAGAAGCTGCCATCGTCTTCGCGACGTAGAAGCAAATGCCCCAGCAGGGCCGGTGCAACCACGGCGGCTGAAGCGTCGAAAAACGAAGCGTGGAGCGGCTTCATCCTCCGAGGATTTCCACAAGTCTTGGCCGGGCCGCGGACAGGCCTTTGTAGGCGACGGTCGCGGCGGGCATGGTCGCCAGTTGATGGGCCAGTCCACGTCTGGCTTCCGGATGGGCCAGCACCTTGGTAAGCGGGACGTTTTCAATCCGGATGCCGAACAGCACGGCGCCGGTTCCTGACAAACGGAGCAGCGATTGGTGTTCGACCCTGAGCCACACGTTTTCGGGCGAAACGTCATCGGTTAGGCGCGGAAGGTTTCTGAGCGGATGCTGATTGAGTTCGTCCGAACGGCTCAGCCCCCAGTTGCCGCGGCTCCACGAAGCGCCCGGCTTGAGCTGGGCGAAAAACCGTTCCAACTGCTTCCCCAACTGTTCGTCCAGACCGGGCACCGGAGCGTGCACCAACGCCAGCGGATGACCGAACTTCTCTTCCGGCGCCCACATGGACGGGAAACAAACGCAACCGGCCACGACGTGAAGCTGAGGGCCCACAAGCAGCAGAAAATCCGGCTCCAGCTTCCGGCCGAGGTCGGCGACCAGGTTGATTCCGATTGTCCCGTTTGCCGGAAGCAGCCCGAGGAATTCTGCGGCCTCCGTGAGAGCGTCTTTCGCCTCGGGCAGAAAACCGAGATGCTGTGGAGACGCTGATTCAATCAACTGCCGGCGTTCTGACAGGATCGCGTCGCCGTCCGAAGTAGGGTCGAAGAACGCAGCGGCGTCCCCGGGCCGCAGATTGAGCGGATACCGGAAATCCTCCGACGCGCTGAACAGATCGCTCCAATGCACTGTTGTGAGATGTTCCAGTCCGGTGCTTTCATTTTCAAGCGGGGCGAAGCGACTTCAGCGTCGACGAACACTACAACCGCGGCACACTTACCGCATGAAACCGCTCGTCAAATGGACCGTCGCGGCCGCTGCTACCGCATCCGTCGTCGTTGCCTGCTCAACGGTCCCGGTCACTGGCCGCCAGCAGGTGAACGTCTTTTCGCAGGGCGAGGAAGCGCAGCTTGGGCTTTCGAGTTTCTCGCAGATGAAGAAGGACCAGAAGGTCAGCACGGACGCGGCGGCCACGGCGATGTTGCTCCGCGTCGGCAAACGCATCGCCGCGGTCGCTGGACCAGACATGCCGAACGCCCAATGGGAGTTCGTCCTCTTCGACAGCAAGGAAGCCAATGCTTTCTGCCTCCCCGGCGGCAAAGTCGGCGTCTACGCGGGCATCCTCCCGATCACCAGGGATGAGACCGGCCTCGCCGTAGTGCTGGGCCACGAAATCGCGCACGCGGTCGCGAGGCATGGCGGCGAACGGATGACCAAGGCGATGGGACTGCAACTGGGTGGTCAACTCCTCGGCACCTACGCGAATGCCAAAGGTGTGAGCGCGCAGAACATCCAACTCCTGAACACGGCCTACGGCCTTGGTTCCCAGGTCGGTGTTTCCCTTCCGCATGACCGTGCCCAGGAGAGCGAGGCGGATCGCATCGGCCTGACCTACATGGCCCGGGCCGGCTACCAGCCGGATGTCGCGGTGGATTTCTGGAGACGTTTCGCGGACTTCACCAGCAGTTCCGGCGGCGCGGGCACCCCGTGGTTTCTCCGGACCCATCCGCTGGACGAAGTCCGGATCAAACAAATCCAGGCATGGCTCCCCGAAGCCAAGGCGCAGTTCAAACCGGCGCCGTGACCTGCTGCGACGCCCGGAAAAGAAAAAATCCCGCAGGACCGTTTGGTTCTGCGGGATCATTTGTGACTCCGGCCGATCAGGCTTTCTTCCGCCGCCGCCAGATCAGTCCGCCAGCCAGGGCTCCCATCACGGGAACCGATAGCAGGCTGACCTCGGGAACCGGAACCGGTGGAGGAGTGGGAGCATAGACGCCCGCCGTGCCGCCCACCGTGAAAGTGAACGGGGGATCCACCTTGTCCTCGATCGCCATCGAGTAGGTGGTCTCGTAGTAAAACAGCTGTCCGGCGTCCAACCGGAGATCAAAGAGCCCGTTGGCCGACTTCAATCCTGTCAGATCGACCATGTCCGTTAGGATGGAGTTCTTATCGTAGATCTTGATGAAGGCCGACGCTAGTTCCGAGGCGCCCGGAGGCAGGTTCGCCAGCGAAAGCCTCGGAAGCGGCACCGCGATATGGGCATCAGGTGCCCCGTCTCCGGTCCCGCGGACCCGCCCGCTTAGGCTGAAGGTCAGGTTTACCAATGCACTGGAAGCCAACAGATCCGGTGGTGGCACGGTCAGCGTCTTGAGATCGCCCGAGAAAGTGAAGTTGAAGGAATCGGGATGGGAGCCATCGCCAACGATATATTTGGCAGAGGCATTTCCTTTGGCATGCTCCGACGGGCTGTTCGGGAACAATTCCGCCGTGGTCGAAATATCGTAGCTGAGCCCCGATGTCGGCGTTGAAACGGGAACGCCGATCTTCGCGCCTGTCGATTTTACCTGTTCGATGGCGAGTTCAGGAAAGCTGGCCGAAGCCTTCACGCCGAAAGTCAGGCCGTTGATCCCGAAGGAACTTTGCAGGAATGAGGCCTCGATGATCTGCGGTGGAGGTTCGACCTGGACAAATGCCCGCGCCGTCGGCACCAGCGCGACGACTCCCAAGCAGCCCGAAAAAACCGAAACAGACTTTTTCATAGGTAATCCGTCAGGAATGTATTGTTTATGGACGATTCAGCAAGGGCTGATCTTCGACTCTGATTTGTAGGGAAAAGGCTTTTCGGAAATCCTCCGCTCTCAAATCCTCTGCCAACCGGATGAACGTCCCGTTTCTCAACCTCGCCGCCCAATACGAAGCCCTCAAATCGGAGATCTTGCCCGCCGTCGAAAAGGCCTTGGCCGGCGGCCATTACATCCTCGGCCCGAACGTCGCCGCCTTTGAGCAGGAACTAGCGGCCTACGTGGGAACCAATTTCGCGCTCGGAGTCAATTCCGGCTCGGACGCACTGACTTTGGCTTTGCGGGCCCTTGAAATCGGTCCTGGCGACGAGGTCATCACCACGCCGTTCACCTATATCGCCCCCGCCGAATCGGTCATCCAGATGGGTGCGAAGCTGGTCTTCGCCGACATCGACCCAACGACCTTTACTCTCGATCCCGCCGATGTCGCCCGGCACATCACCCCGCGGACCAAGGCGATCATTCCCGTCCACCTCTTCGGCCAAGCCGCGCCGCTCGACGCGCTGGCAAAACTCGCCGAATCGAACGGAATCCACCTCGTCGAAGACTGCGCCCAAGCCATCGGCGCGACCAAGGACGGCAAACGCGTCGGCGGTTTCGGCGCCATCGGCTGCTTCAGCTTTTATCCGACGAAGAACCTCGGTGCCGACGGCGACGGCGGCGCGATCGTCACCAACGACGAAGCCTTGGCCAAGAAGCTTAAGATGCTCCGCGTCCACGGCATCGAACGCCGCTACTTCCACGACATGCACGGCTTCAATTCGCGCCTCGACGAGATCCAGGCCGCCATCCTCCGGGTGAAGCTTCCGCACCTCGACCGGTGGAACGCCCGCCGCGCCGAAATCGCCCGGAAGTTCATCGCCGGTTTGAAGGACCTTCCGCTGGAACTGCCGGTAACCGCTCCCGGAAACGGCCATGTCTACCACGTCTTCCATGTCCTCTCCGACAAACGCGACGATCTTCAGAAGCACCTCGCCGACCGGGGCGTGCCGACGCTGATCTACTATCCGCAGCCGCTCCACTTGCAGAAGTGCTACGCCGACCAAGGCTGGAAGGTGGGCGACTATCCCGTCGCCGAAGAAATCTCCCGCCGCATCCTGCCGCTCCCGATGTATCCGGAACTCTCCGACGCGCACGTCGACCACGTGATCGCGACGATCCGGAGCTTCTTCGGGAAGTAGGGCGCTCCCAGCCGGTAGTCGATCCGCTCAATCTGCGAGTCGGGCTTCGCTCGATTCCTTCGACCTTTGGCCTTCGCGCTTCGTCATTCCCCTTCGCCGTGCGCTTGTCAGCCAACCGTCTTCCAGTCCACGCTCCCGGACCGTTTATGAAAAAGCCCTTTGCTCCCGTGCCAGGCCGCAACGACCAGATCGGACCCGATCCCATGCGGCCCTTCTCCGGACCCATGCTCGACGGCCCGAACCGCGCCCCCAGCCGCGCGATGCTCTATCCCGTCGGGCTCAAGAAAGAGGACTTCCAGAAGCCCATCATCGGCATCGCCTCCACCTGGAGCAACGTCACCCCGTGCAACATGCACATCGACAAGCTCGCGCTCGAAGCCGAGAAGGGCGTCAACGAGGGCGGCGGAAAGGCGATCGTCTTCAACACCATCACCGTCTCCGACGGCATCTCGATGGGCACCGAGGGCATGAAGTATTCCCTCGTCTCCCGCGAGGTCATCGCCGACTCCGTGGAAACCGTCGTGGGCTGCGAAGGCATGGACGGCTTCGTCGCCATCGGCGGCTGCGACAAGAACATGCCCGGCTGCATGATGGCCATCGCCCGCATGAACCGCCCGGCCGTCTTCGTCTATGGCGGCACCATTCTCCCCGGCTGCATCACCGGCGATCCGCAGAAGCGCCAGCTTGATGTCGTCTCCGTCTTCGAAGCCGTCGGCGCTCACGCCAACGGCCGCATCAGCGACGACGAACTGCACGAGATCGAGTCCTGCGCCATCCCCGGCCCCGGTTCCTGCGGCGGCATGTATACCGCCAACACCATGGCCTCCGCCATCGAGGCCCTCGGCATGAGCCTGCCCAACAGCTCCGCGCAGAACGCCATCTCCAAGGCCAAGAAGGAAGACTCCCGCCGCGCCGGTGAAGCCGTCGTCAACATGCTCCGTCTCGGCCTGCGCCCGCGCGACATCATGACGAGGAAGGCGTTCGAGAACTCCATCACCGTCGTCATCGCCCTCGGCGGTTCCACCAACGCCGTTCTCCACCTGCTCGCCATGGCCAGCGCCGCCGGCGTGAAGCTCGCCATCGACGACTTCACCCGCATCGGTAAACGCGTCCCGCTCCTCGCCGATCTCAAGCCCAGCGGCAAATACAGCATGAGCGCCCTCGTCGCCATCGGCGGCATCCGTCCGCTCATGAAGATGCTCCTCGACGGCGGCCTGCTCCACGGCGACTGCCTCACCGTCACCGGCCAGACCATGGCCGAGACGCTCAAGGACGTTCCGCCCTACATCAAAGGCCAGGGGATCATCCGCCCGCTCGACAACCCGATCAAAAAGGACAGCCACCTCGTCATCCTCTACGGCAACCTCGCCCCCGGTGGCGCCGTCGCGAAGATCAGCGGCAAGGAAGGCCTGCACTTCGAGGGCAAGGCCAAGGTCTTCAACTCCGAGCCCGACGCCATGACCGCGATCCTCGCCAAGAAGATCAAGAAGGGCGACGTCATCGTCATCCGCTACGAAGGGCCCAAAGGCGGACCCGGCATGAGGGAAATGCTCGGACCCACCGCCGCCATCATGGGCCTCGGCCTCGGCAAGGACGTGGCGCTCATCACCGACGGACGCTTCTCCGGCGGCACCCACGGCTTCGTCGTCGGCCACATCACGCCCGAAGCCTACGTCGGCGGCCCCCTCGCCCTCGTGAAGAACGGCGACAACATCGTGATCGACGCCGAGAAGCGCGAACTCACCGTCCAGGTCAGTGCGGACGAATTGAAGCAGCGCCAGAAGGCGTGGAAACCCATCAAGCCCCGCTACACCTCCGGCGTGCTCGCCAAGTATGCCCACCTCGTCAACACCGCCTCCGAAGGCGCGGTGACCGATGCGAGCCTAGAGCTGTGAACCGCTGCAAATGAACATTTGCGCTATAGGCCGAGCGTTTACTGGCGCACCCGAGATCGATTTCGAGTCTACAAGAACGATCTTAGATTTCGATGTCGTGTTGATCGATGTGGAAGGTCTCTATCAGGGAGATCATCGTCATCAGCCAGAGTCCATCGTTCAGCGGCGGGCGGAATTCGTCGAGTTTTTGGAACTCGGCAGAGTCGTTGTGGTGTTTTCATCCGAAGGACGGATTTACGAATTCCTCCCTCTAGAAAGTTTCTCTGTTAATCCTCGAGCGGGGAAGAAAATCGATTTCCGAGGCCCAGATCATTTGAAGACGTTCTGGGGGCAGGTTGGAACGATGATGCAATACTTGGGATTCTTTGATGAACCGCCAGGGCAGCCTTTCCTTTTCGCCTCGGATACGACCAAAGCTGTTGGTTCTATCTTAAGACACGGTCTAGGAACGGTCTTGTTTCTGCCATTCTTGCCTACAGGACAACCTAACTACGATCCCGCATTCAGGAACGCGCTTAAGCAGCTATGTGCTCATCTTTTTCCAAGAAAGGAAGTTGAAGACCTGCCGCCTTGGAGCACGAACTACGGCTGGAAATCGGAGCAAGCGCTTCGTTGCGGCCTGGGTCGTCTTCAAACCGAAGCCGAAGCTATCGCGAAACTGATTGTCGCAGCTACCGAGAGTCTGATCTTGGAGGAACAGCTTAAAATCTTGTTCACTGGCAAAGGCGATGCGCTTGAAGAGGCGGCAGCAACCGTCTTCCGAGAGTTGGGCTTCAAGGTCACGAGAGGAGAACCCGGTCGAGACGACATCATCTTGGAGTTCGGCGACAAGAAGGCTGTGGCTGAGGTTAAAGGCAGGAAAGGATCAGCCGCTGAAAAGGATGCGGCCCAGCTTGAAAAGTGGGTTGCTGGCTTCGTTGAGGCCAATGGGGAGTCCGTCAAAGGCATCTTATTGGTTAACGCCTTCTGTGAGACTCCACTGATGGATCGCAATGAGGATGCGTTCCCTCATCAGATGCTCAAGTATTCGACCCAGCGAGAGCATTGCTTGATTACGACCACACAGTTGTTGGGCTTGCTCTTGGAGGTGCGGGCGCATCCCGAGCGACGAGACGAGCTGGTTCAGGGTCTGTTCACAACGATCGGCCTCTACCCAGAGTTCATCGACTGGCGGAAGTTTCTTCTGGGACCACACGCTGTCGACTCGACGAAGGTTTCGTGAGGCCGGTCGACTTACCCGATTCTACGCAGTGCCTTTGGATCACAAATTTAGGTTCGAGCTGCTCAATCCAGCGACCCACCGCCGGGAAGAATTCGCCTGCGAGTCGCTTGAACTGACGGACTTCTTGCGGACCCGAGCCCGCAAAGAGGTGAAAGCCAAGGCGCTGGCCTGCGTTGTTCTGGTGCCAATCGACGATCCGGGCCGGATCGCCGGTTTCTACACGCTGTCAGCCACGGCCATCGCGCTTGAAAAACTGCCCGTCGAACTCGCCAAGAAGCTGCCCCGTTACCCGCGTCTTCCTGCAACGCTGGTCGGAAGGTTGGCCCGCGATCTCACCTTCAAGGGCACGGGTGTCGGCGATCTGTTGATGGTGGATGCGCTCAAACGGGCCTACGAAAACAGCACCGTGATCGGTGCGGTCGCCATCGTGGTGGATCCCAAGGATGAGCGCGCAGCCAAGTTCTATGCCGGATTCGGGTTCCAACCCCTGGATGCCCAAACGATGTTCCTGCCCATGAAGGCCGTTCCCAAGTGGTTGGGGCTGGATGATTCCGAGGACTGAAGTTCAGGCGACTACTCGTTGCCGATGCGCCGCCGCCGCCTTCTTCAAGCGGGTTGGCACAACAGCAACAGGTTTGAGCAGCGTCTCAACAAAACGGCGGGACTGCTGGGCATCCAGTTCGATGGTGTCATGGTCTGCGACCAGCCGCTGGGCCACTTCCCGTGCATGGGCGATGACAAAGGTGGCCACGGACCTGCCTTCCAACGCGGCCGCACGGCGGAACAGCTCCTTGTCCGACCCGCTCACGCGAGCGACGAGGCGCTCTTCACGGTTTTCTTTGGTGGCAACTGGCACGGCGGCAATGTGTGCCTGAGCGGCACACATTTCAACATCGGACTTTTTTGAAGAACCGTTAAGCGCCGAAGTTGTCGAAAATCTTGGCGCTGGCCTGCATCAGGCGGATCAGAGCTACCCTTAATGGCGTTGGGCGCGGAATGGCCGCCGTGTTCGTGGCCAGTTCCTCCCCTCCATCACCGTCGGACGTTTCTCTGACGCCACCCGAGGCTTCGTAGTCGGCCACAGCACCCACGGGACCCGTTCGCCTGTGAAACGGGCTTGTGGACTGGCGTTGGAAAACCTCAAGTAGTTCGCCGCCTATGACCTCCGAAAACTGGATGTCCGCCCTGAAGCTGTTTCTGCCGTCGTGGAATTTCTTCAACGACTTTGGCGAGGTGTCGCGGTTGGAGTATCGGCTCACGGGCGCTGGGATGGATTCCGGGGAATGGCAGCCGGTCTTTCCTCGGCATTCCACCCATGGCATCGGCCGCATCTTCTTTAATCCGACGTGCAATCTGGAACTGCTGGAGCAATCCATGGTCGCCCGAGCGGTCGATGAACTGAGCCGTGATCCGGCTGCGAAAGGCAGCACAATCCCGACGGTGGCGACCCACGAAATGCTGGTGCGGCTCGTGCGAGGCAAGGTCGAGGGAATTCTCGGACATGCGGCTGCGGATCGGTTTCGATTCCGGTTGGTCACGGTCGAACCCGGAGCCGCGCCCAAGGTTGTTCTCAGTTCCGCCGAACTCCCGCTCAAGGAACCGGAAGCGTGACGACCATTGACCTGCCTCTGGCCGTGGTGCTCACGCAGCGGCTGCTCGGCGCGGGAATTTTCCTCCAAACGGCCGAGCTGCTTTCCGCGCGGTGCTGCTACGCGAAGTGCGGCTTGTTGGAAGGTTCACCGGTGACGCCGTGGCTGGGTCTGCGATTGGTATTGGCCCTGATGCTGGTGCTGGCACCGGTGCCGCCGCTGTCGTGGTTGGCGGTGATCGTGCATGCCCTGCTGCTGCTGAACTCCGTCTGGCTGACGGTGCGGTCGCGCGGGCCGGTTTGCGGTGGGAGCGACACCATGTTCTTCCAGGTGCAGCTCGGTCTGCTGATCGCGGGCCTGGGTTTTCTGGAACCATTCCTGGTGAAGCTGGGCCTGGGCTGGATCGCGGCGCAGAGCGTCCTGTCCTACTTCCTGGCCGGCGTTTCCAAACTCAGAAACGCGGGCTGGTGGATGGGTCGGGCGCTGCAAAACCTGCTCGCCTCCGAAGGGCCGTATGTCGTGTTCGCTCCGGCGCGACGGCTGGCTTCCAATCGTCGGCTCTGCGCCGTGCTCGGTGGAGGGATGGTTGGGTTGGAACTCATCTTCCCCGCCGTCCTCATTCTGCCGATGGAGGGCAAAGCCATCGTGCTGTCGATGGGCCTGCTCTTCCACCTGGCCAACGCACTATTGCTCGGGTTCAACCGGTTCCTCTGGGCCTGGGCGGCGACGTATCCGGCGCTGCTCGCGTTGGGCCGTTGAACAAGCTGCGGTTGGATGGGCAAAGAAAACGGCGACTGGATGATCTCCAGTCGCCGTTTCCGTAATCTTGCTTCGGACAGTCGCCCGAATCAGGCGCCGTATTTGTCGAACATCTTGGCATTGGCCTGCATCAGGCGGATCAGATACTTGGCCTCGAAGACTCCGAGGCTGCCCATGTTCGCGCCGGTCTCGGTGAACCGCTCCAGCTTGTCGGAGCCGCTGTAGGCCGAGTGCAGCAGCACGGGCTGGGGATGCCACGAGTGGCCCTTCATGGCGCACGGGGTGGAATGGTCGCCGGTGATGGCAAGCACGTCTGGCTTCTTGCCGAGGAGGATGGGCAGGGCGGCGTCGAAGTCCTCGATGGCCTTCGTCTTCGCCTCGAAGTTCCCGTCTTCGCCGGCCTTGTCGGTGTATTTGTAGTGGATGAAGAAGAAGTCGTAGTTGTCGTATTCGGCGACGTAGCGCTCGAACTGCTCGGCGATGGTCTGGGGGCCTTCGATCTTCACCATGCCGACGAGCTGCGAGAGGCCCTTATACATCGGATAGACGGCGATGGCGGCGGGCTTCATCAGGTAACGCTCCTCGAAGGTCGGGATGTCGGGCTGATGGGCCGCGCCGCGCATGAGGAAGCCGTTCGCGGGCTTTTCCTTCGCCAGCAGAGGCAGCGCGGCCTTGTAGAAGTCGGCGATGAGTTTCGCGACCTTCTTCTGCCCGGCGTTCTTCGCATCGACCGGTTTGGCGGCGGCGATGGGCAGGCCTTCGCGATTCGGATCGGTGTCGGTCACGGGGCCTTCGAGGCCGGCTCCCCGGAAGATGACGACGAAGCGGTGCTCCTTGCCGGGCACGACCATGACCTGCGTGGTGCCGACCTTCTTGATCTTCGAGGAAAGAATCTTGCAGAGGCGCTCGCAGACTTCCGTGGCGATGCGGCCGGCGCGGCGGTCGGTGACGATGCCTTTCGCGTCCAGCGTGCAGAAGTTGGCCCGGGCGGCGACATCGCCGGCCTTCAGCTCGAGACCGAGGCCGAGGGTCTCGATCACGCCACGTCCGACTTCAAATTCAATCGGGTCGTAGCCGAAGAGCGCGAGGTGGCCGGGGCCGGAGCCGGGCGTGATGCCGGGAGCCACGGGAATCATGCGGCCCTGGGCCACGCCCGAGGCGACGAGCTGGTCGAGGTTCGGGGTCTTGGCGGCTTCGAGCGGGGTGAGTTCGCCCTGGGCCAAGGTGGCGATGTCGCCCAGGCCGTCGAGGACGATGAGGGCCATTTTCGCGCCCGTTTTGATGGTTAATTTGGAGTAGAAGGAATCCAGGCTCATAAATTCAGCGTTGATTGGGAACCGCTGCGTCACCCGCGTTTCGCGGCAGCCGAAGCGGACTTGGCATCGTTCGCGTTGGCGGCGAACGGAGTCAATGGCGCTTTGAACGACGAAGGCCGGAGGACCAATTCTGAACAACCGCTTCGCCCGCGCATTGGTGGATTTGACCCCCGGTTTCGTCGTTCGGCCGATGGTCGTCGCTCGGGACAACAGACTTGCGCGGCCGGGGTCTTTGGCTTTTTCTCGCCCCGCGCGAAACCGATCCAGCCCAGCACTTTTATGCCCCAATACTTCCCGAAAATCTCCCCCATCCAGTTTGAAGGCGCGGACTCCAAGAATCCGCTCGCGTTCAAGCACTACAACGCCGCCGAACTCGTCGAGGGCAAGTCCATGCAGGAGCACATGCGCTTCGCCGTGGTCTACTGGCACACCATGCGCGGCAGCGGCGGCGACATGTTCGGCTGGGGCACGGCGCAGCGTCCGTGGAACACCGGCGAAGGCACGGTCAAGGACGCGATCAAACGCGCCCACGCCATGTTCGAGTTCACCAGCAAGATCGGCGCGCCCTTCTACTGCTGGCATGACCGAGACGTCGCCCCGCACGGCAAGACCCTCGCCGAGTCGAACAAGAACTTCGACGCCGTGGCCGCCGAGCTGAAGAAGCTCCAGAAGGACACCGGCATCAAGCTGCTCTGGGGCACCGCCCAGAACTTCGTCCACCCGCGCTACATGCACGGCGCCGCCACCAGCTGCAACGCGGACGTCTTCTGCCATGCCGCCGCGCAGGTGAAGAAGGCTATGGAGTGGACCAAGGAACTCGACGGCGCGGGCTACGTCTTCTGGGGTGGCCGTGAAGGCTACTCCACACTGCTCAACACCGACATGAAGCGCGAGATGGACCACCTCGGCCGCTTCATGCACATGGCCGTGGACTACAAGAAGAAGATCGGCTTCAAGGGCCCGTTCTTTATCGAGCCCAAGCCGAAAGAGCCCACCAAGCACCAATACGACTCCGACGCCGCCGCGTGCCTGAACTTCCTCCGCGAATACGGCCTGCTCGAACACTTCCAGTTGAACCTCGAAGTGAACCACGCCTGGCTCGCCGGCAAGAGCATGGAGCACGAGATGGAAGTCGCCGGGGCCGCCGGAGCGCTCGGGTCCATCGACGCCAACATGGGCGACTACTTCCTCGGCTGGGACACCGACCAGTTCCCGACCGACCTCTACCTCACCACGCAGACCATGCTCCGCGTGCTGAAGTATGGCGGCCTCACCCACGGTGGCGTGAACTTCGACGCCAAGGTCCGCCGCGAAAGCTTCGAGCTGGACGACCTGTTCCTCGCGCACATCGCGGGCATGGACGCCTTCGCGCGTGGTCTCAAGGCCGCCGCCGCCATCCGCAAGGACGGCCGCATCGGCGAGTTCGTGAAGAACCGCTACGCCACCTGGGACAACGGCATCGGCGCGAAGATCGAGGCCGGCAAGGCCAGCTTCGCCGACTGCGAGAAGCACGCCCTCAAGATCGGCGAAGTGAAGGGCCTCCAGTCCGGCCGTCAGGAACTGCTCGAATCGATCATCAACGAGTTCATCTGATCGGCTGACGACTCAAAATGGTTTTCCAACGAACAGGCTGCCCACTCCGGGCGGCTTGTATCGTTTAGCGGGCGACCCCTGTCCGGTTCTCGTGCAATCCCCTTCAAACGGGAATCCATCCCGCCGATGTCATCATGGGTCGGATCCGGTCCATCCGGATGAGGCCCATCGATGGCGTCGTTGACCGAAAAAATGACTACAGCACCCGCTCCGGCTCCGGAGGGGCTGCAACTGTTTTCGAAGATCTCGACGGCGGCGGCGGAGCTGAATGCTTCACGGGAACGCATCCTTGCCGTGGTCCGTGACCAGGTCCGGGTGCCTTTGGAGGAGATCATCCGATGCGCCGAAGACATCGCCCATCCGGCCGCCTCGGGTCCTTCGGCCGAAAGCGTGGATCGGATCCGGGATGCCGCGCACCATCTCCTGCTGATTCTCGATACGACGGCCGCGACACCCAGTGCGTTGGCCGGGAGCACTGCCAAACTCTCCCTCACGCGCAAGATCGAGAATGCAGCGACGGCGGCGACCAAGGGTTCGCTCCTGATCGTGGACGACAACGAGCTCGGCACTGAAATCCTTTCGCAGCTCCTCATGGCGCAGGGTTATTCCGTCCAGACAAGCAACTCCGGTGAAACAGCCCTGGTCGCGCTTCACAAAGGCGGCATCGACGTCGTCCTCCTGGATTTCAACCTGCCGGGCATGAACGGAATCGAGGTCCTGAGCCGGATGAAGGCGGACCAGCTCCTGAGGGACATTCCGGTCGTGATGCTGTCCGGAGAGGAACAGAGCGACCGTGTGATCACCGCGATCGAGCGTGGCGCCGAAGACTTTCTCCCCAAGCCCTTCAACAACGTCCTCCTCCGCGCCCGCATCGATTCATCGCTCGAGAAAAAACGCTTCCGCGACCATGACCGCGCGATGATGCAGGACCTCCAGCTCGAGCAGGCCAAAGCCGAGGCGCTCCTCCTGAACGTCCTTCCCAAGCCCGTCGCAGACCGTCTGAAGCAGGGGCACAACAGCATCGTCGACGCGTTCCCAGCGGTCACCGTTCTCTTCGCCGATCTCGTGGAATTCACCGCCGAATCCGCCCGCAGCTCTCCTGCCGAGATCGTGCGTTGGTTGAACATGATCTTCTCCGAGTTCGACCGGCTCGCGGAGCTCTACGGCCTCGAAAAGATCAAGACCATCGGCGACTCCTACATGGCGGTCGGCGGCCTGCCTGTCCCCAGGACCGATCACGCCGAAGCCTGCGCGCACATGGCGCTGGAGATGCAGAGTTCGATCACGCGGCTCAACCGCGAGAACGACACCAACTGGAGGCTCCGCATCGGCATGCACAGCGGACCTGTCATCGCGGGGATCATCGGGACCAAGAAGTTCATCTACGACCTCTGGGGCGACACCGTGAACACGGCGAGCCGCATGGAATCCCATGGCACTCCGGAGAAGATCCAGGTGTCGGAGGCCACCTACTTCCTGCTCAAAGGGAAGTTCAACCTGGCCCGTCGCGGACTCATCGAGGTCAAGGGCAAGGGCTCCATGACCACGTATCTGTTGCAACCGCGCTGAACCGCTGTTCCGCTGGCGGCAGCAATGTCCGATCAGAAACCCCCCGCCCGTCTCCGTCTCCGTGTCACCGCCCGCGCCGAATCCATCCTGCGCTCGGGCCATCCGTGGCTTTATTCGGACAGCATCCGTGAACAGAACCGTCCCGGCACCGCCGGTGAACTCGCCGTCGTCTTCGACCGTGAGGACAAGTTCCTCGCCGTCGGCCTCTGGGAGCCCGAATCGCCCATCCGCTTCCGTTGCCTCCACGCCGGCAAACCCGCGAACGTCGACGCGGCCTGGTGGCGGCAACGCCTTCAGGAAACGATCGCCCGTCGCGCGGGGCTGTTTGGTCCCGAGACGACCGGCTACCGGCTGATCCACGGAGAAAGCGACGGCTGGCCGGCCCTCGTGATGGACCGCTATGCGGACGTCCTCGTGCTCAAGCTCTACAGCCCGGTCTGGATTCCGCACTTCGGCCTTCTCAAGGAACTCCTCGCCGAAGCCTTCCCCGGACTCGGCCTCGTGCTTCGCCTGAGCCGGAACATGGAACTGGCGGCGCGCACTTCCGGGGTCCCCGATCTCGTCGACGGAGCGGTGCTCTTCGGTGCGCTCGACGGTAGGCCGGGCATCCCTGCCCGGCCATTGGGTGCTTCCTCTGTTCTTTCCCGGACGAGCACCTCCTTGCCGCGCGAGGACGCGCGGCCCACGGCTCGGCGGGAGCCTTCGCCCTACCCGGGCCGCGTCCAGTTCCTTGAGAACGGCCTGTGGTTCTGGGCCGATGTGCTCAAGGGCCAGAAGACCGGATTCTTCCTCGATCAACGCGAAAACCGCCGCGAAGTCGAATCGCTCGCCCGGGGCCGCAGCGTGCTCAACGCCTTCAGCTTCTCCGGCGGCTTCAGCCTCTACGCCGCGCGCGGTGGCGCCAGTGCCGTCGTCAGCCTCGACATCAGCGAACACGCGCTGCGCGAGGCAAAGGAGAACTTCCAGCTCAACGCCGCCGATCCGGCCATCGCCGCGGTGCCCCATGAAACCATCCAGGCTGATGTCTTCGAGTGGTTCCGCGAACCGCACAAACGGCGCTTCGGCCTGGTCATCGTCGATCCGCCGTCGCTGGCGAAGCGCGAGATCGAACGCCAGAAAGCCATCGGGGCCTACCGCCAGCTGAACATCGCGGCCATCCAGCATCTGGAACCCGACGGCATCCTCCTGGCGGCGTCCTGTTCAGCCCATGTTTCCTCGGAGGAATTCTTCGGAGCCGTGCGGGAAGCGGGACGGATGAGCGGACGACGGTTCAAGGAGCTGAAGACGGCGGGACATCCTCCCGACCACCGGGCGACCTTCCCCGAGGCCGCCTACTTGAAGGCCATCTACCTGCGCTTCGACGGGGCCAACGACCCTATTGCGCCCGTCCGAATTTCCGTTCCAGCTCGCGGAAGTTCATCTCGATGAGCGTGGGCCGGCCGTGCGGACAGGTGTAGGGCATCTCGCAACGCCGCAGTTCGCTGACCAGGTTCTCCAGCTCGGGGCCCGAGAGCGGGTCGTTCGCCTTCACGCTGTGGCGGCAGACCGTCTTGGCCACGACGTGTTCGCCGAGGCGCAGGCTGTTGACCTTGTCGCCGGCGGCCTTGAGCTCGTCGACCAGTCCGACGACGAAGCGCCTTGGGTCGCTGGCCTTCACGAAGGGCGGGAGCGCATCGAGCAGGAAGGTGCGTTCGCCGAACTCGCTGAGCCCGACGCCGAGCCGCGTGAGCACACCTAGATTCTCGCGGAGGAACTGCGCGTCGCGCACGCCCAGCTCGATGGTTTCCGGCAGCAGCAGCCGTTGCGACGCGGCAGATCCGGCCTCCTCCAAACGGCGCATCATCTGTTCGAAGAGGATGCGTTCATGGGCCGCGTGCTGGTCGAGCAGGACGAGCCCGCGATCTGACTCAAGCACGACGTAGAGCCGTCCGACCACGCCGACGACGCGCAGCGGGACATGGAGAAGCGGGACGGGGGCGGAAGACTCTGATGCCGGATGCCGGATGCCGGATGCCGGAGTGGCGCCTGTAAAGACGGAAGCTTTAACCAATCCGGAATCTGGAATCTGGAATCCGGAATCCGCCACCGGCGCTCTCGCGAACAGCGGCTCGGCTTGGACGGCGAGCGGCGGTTGCAATGGCGATGAAAGCGGAAGCTGCGTTGCGGCTGGTGCGTTCGTAAAACGCGAAGAATGGTCCGTGACGGGGATGCCAAGCGTGACCGGCGTAATCCTTTCCGGCATCCGGTATCCGGCATCCGGTATTACCGCAGGCTGATTCCCGTGGAACGCCAGCAATGTCTGCCGGACAGCTTCCGCCACGTTTCGCCGCACGCCGCGTTCGTCGTGAAACTTCACCTCGCGCTTGGCCGGATGGATGTTCACGTCGACGAGGGCGGGATCGATTTCGAGAAACAGGCAGCCGACCGGATACCGGCCCTTCATCAGCGCGGTGTGGTAGCCCTCGACCAACGCCAGATTCAAACCCCGATGCTCGATAGGACGCCGGTTGACGAAGAGATGCTGGTCCTCGCGGGTGGAACGTGAAACGCCCGGCGCACCGATGAGGCCGCGAATTCGCAGCGTGATCCGCGACGCGTGATCCGGGGAGGGCGCTTCCGCATCGGGATCGCGCACCGCGCCTAGGTCGCCGATGAAATCCACTTCGAGCAGGCGGGTCTCGGCCGGGAGCAGCGCGCGCCAGCGTTCGCGCAACGCCGCGAGGAACCCTTCGTCAGGCGGGTTCGGCCGCGCTGCGGCCGGCCTTCCATCCGCAGCGCGGATGGAACCCCCTTCGCCGCGAACGGCGGGCAGTTGCCAGACGGTTTTGCCGTCGCGGATGAGGGTCAAGCCGATGCCCGGATGGGCCAACGCGGCCAACGTGAGGTAATGCTGGATGTGCGCCGCCTCCGTCTCGTCGGTGCGGAGGAACTTCCGCCGGGCCGGCACGTTGAAGAAAAGCTGGCGGACTTCGATGGTCGTTCCAGGAGCGGAACCGGCCGCCTTCACCTCGGTGATCTTGCCGCCGTTGATCAGGATCTGCGTGCCCTCCGGAGAATCGGTATCGCGCTCGCGAGTGGTCAGGCTGAAGCGGCTGACGCTGGCAATGCTGGGAATGGCTTCGCCGCGGAAACCCATCGTGGCGATGTGCGCGAGGTCGTCGGCGCTGCGGATCTTGCTCGTGGCATGGCGCTCCAGGCAGAGCAGGGCGTCGTCGCGGTTCATGCCCGTGCCGTCGTCGGTGATGCGGATGAGGCTGCGCCCGCCGACGGCGATCTCGACCGTGATGCGGGACGCGCCGGCGTCGATGGAGTTCTCGACGAGTTCCTTCACCACGCTGGCCGGCCGCTCCACCACTTCGCCGGCGGCGATCTGGTTGGCGACCTGTTCGGAGAGGAGGCGGATGCGGTTCATGCCACGCCCGGATCAGTGATGCACCGGCAACGAGACCACGAAGATCGCGCCGCTGCCGTCTTCACGCCGGGTTGCGATCCGGCCGCCGTGCGCCTCGACAATGCGGCGGCAGATGGACAATCCAAGGCCGGTGCCGGCGACTTTCCCGTGCGTCACAAAAGGCTGGAAGACGGTGTTCACGACGTCTTCGGGAATTCCCGGGCCGGTATCCTCGACCTCGGTGATCAGCTCGGTGGCGGTCAGCCGGAATCGCAGTTTGATGGTTCCGCCGTCGGGCATCGCGTCGCGCGAGTTCGTGAAGAGGTTCTGGAACACGCGCTCCAACCGGTCGGCATCTCCCGCGAGGAACGTTTGCGGCGGACGGTTCTCCATCACGATCTCGACCTTGCGTTCGGCCAGCGCGGCCTTCGCTTCATCGACCAGCCGGAGGATGAAATCGGCATACTGCAGAGGCTTGAGGTCGACCCGCGCGTCCTCGCCCCGAGAAAACTCCAGCAGCTCGGTGATCAATCCGTCGACCCGGTGGGCCTGCCGGACGATGCGGTCACGCCAAGCGGCCCGCATCTCGGGTCCGGCCTGCGGATCGGTCGACAGCTCGGCGGCCAGCTCGATCGTCTGCAGGGGCGCCCGGATGTCATGGACGATCGAGCCCGTGAACCTGCCCACCAGCGCAAGCCGTTCGGCCCGGAGGATCTGCTCGACGTGTTGCCGGCTGAAGTCGCGGAACCGGTTCGCGATCTGCCGTAATACGCCGACCGCGATGCGCGGATGCTCCTCGAAGAGCCGCATGAGGTCGGCACGCGGGATGAACATTGCCTTCACCTCGCCCTCGGCGAGAACTGTTGCGGAGCGCGGAAGATTATCCAGCACGGCCATTTCGCCAAACAGCTCCCCGGGACCGAGCCGGTAGAGTTCATGGAGATCTTCGGCGACCGGCTCGAAGCAGATGCGGACGGTTCCCTGCTCGATCAGGAACACGCCGTCGCCCGGCATGCCCTGGCGGCAGATCGGCGAACCGTCGGCGTAGACGCGGGCTTTCGCCGCCTGCCGCATCGCGGCGAGGTCTTCATCGTTCAGGCCAGACAAAAAACGTCCGCGCTCGGAATGGCTCATGTGAGGGAGACGTTACCCAGACATGGAGCTTCGTGCAAAGCGCGGCTTGGTTCGGTGGAAGGGGCAGGGATAGTCCCCATGGTCCGCTTCTGAAGTTCCGGTATCGGTCGGCGAACGACATTGGGGGAAGCGTCAGGGGTCGGCGTGTTTTTCGGGTGGATCTCAGGTGTTCCGTTGACCCGCGAAGCGCGATCACGTAGCAAGACAGGTAATCCCTGTGAAAACACCGCTTCACGTTCCCATCGCTGAAGCCAACAGTCCGGCGCAGGTGTTCCGGACTCTGGGCAATGTTCTCGCTGTCCTGATCGGTTTCCTCCTCGTGGTCGACGGGAGCAGGTCCACTTGTCAGGGCGCCGCCGCGGCCACGAACAGTCCCGCGGCCGCTTCGGCCGCCGAGGCGCATCTCCAACTCATCATCCGTCAGGGCGGGTTCCCGGGAGCCACGACGTGCCAGCCGTGTCATCCGCAGATCTACCAGGAATGGCGGATGTCCGCCCATGCCTATGCGTCGATCTCGCCGATGTTCCACAAGTTCGAGCAGAAGATAAACGACCTGTCGCAGGGGACCATCGGAACGTTCTGTCTGCGGTGCCACGCGAGCGTCGGCACGACAGTCAACGAGCGTCGCGAGTTGCCACTCTGGGACCGCAGCCCCGTTTCCCGCGAAGGCATAACCTGCGTCACGTGCCATCGGGTGCGCGAAGAGTATGGCCGTGTGAACGGCGAGCGCCGCATCGAGCGGGGCGCGATGGTCCTGCCCATGTCCGGCAAATCAGACGGCAAGACGATGCAGCAAGTCCTGACCAACCAGTCCTTCTACAAGGTGAGGACCACGCCCGAGGGCCGCGGCCGCGAGATCCACGACGGCGTCTTCCAGATGGTGCAGATGGACAAGTCGGAGTTCTGCGTGAGCTGCCACCAGGTCGCCGTCCACCCGGGCATCAAGCTCGAGGTCGTCTGGGAACAGTTCCGCGCATCGCCCGCCTTCAAGCAGGGCGTGACATGCCAGGATTGCCACATGGGCAAGACGCCGGGCAAAGCCGACGGATATCTCAACGCGCCGTCCGCCATGGTCGACGGCAAGCCGATCAATCCCGGCCGCAAGCACAGCTCCCATCTCTTCTCCGGCCCCGGCTACCCGATCGCCCATCCGGGCCTGTTCCCGCACCATCCGGATGCCGGAAACTTTTCCATGCAGGCGTGGCTGAAGTTCGACTACCGGGCCGGCTGGGGCGCGTCGGAATTCGAGGGCAAGGTCAGCGACGGCAAGCTCAAGGCCAAGTTCCCCAAGGAATGGGAGAACGATATCGACCGTGAAGAGGCGCGTCGGATCGTCGATGAAAACATGAAGCTGATCATCCAGCGGAAGGAGCTCCGCCGGCAGACGATGGAGAACGGATCCAAGCTCGAAGGACCTTTCTTCAGCGGCGAACCCGCCGCCGGGAAGAAGCTGAAATTCCACTACAAGCTGACCAACCTGAACTCCGGTCACAACCTTCCGAGCGGCTCGCTCGGCGCCCAGCCCGAGCTGTGGTTGAACGTCGCGCTCGTCGGTCCCGACGGCGCCAATCTCTGGGAGTCCGGCTATGTCGACAGCCACGGCGACATGGCCGACCTGCATTCGCTGGACGTGGCCGCCGGAAAAATCTCGAGGGATCCCCAGCTCTTCAACCTCCAGTCGAAGTTTCTCACGACGAACATCAAGGGCACCGACCGCGAGATGTATCTGCCGGTGAACATGGACATCGACCAGATCCCCTTCATCCGTCCGTCGGGCCAGCCGGTTTCGGTGATGAACCATCCGCCCTTCATCCGGATGGAACAGCGCAGCCTCCCGCCGCTCGCCAGCCGCGACGCGAGATACACCGTGCCCGCCAAGCTGCTCGCCACGCCCGGCAAATACAGGCTCGCCGTCCGGATGCGCAGCCGGGCCGAGCCGATCTACTTCATGAAGTTCGTCGGTGCTACGCGCGAGATGGAACAGGCCATGAACGAGTGGACGCTCGACGTGCATCCCTACACCGTGGAGTTCGAGGTGAAATGAAATCCCCGGAAGAAACATCCAGCACCGAACATCCAACACCGAACATCCAAGGTGACCGGCCCCCATCCCCTCTTCGGTGTTGGATGTTGAATGTTCGATGTTCGGTGTTTCCCAGCCTTCTCGTTGCAGGCTTATCGTCCTTCGCCGCCGATTCCGCCGCACCGGCCGGCACGCAATTGGTTCCCTACAAACCGGGGGTCTTCCGGCCCGATCCGCTTTATCCCGCCAACAGCTACGACGCCGACGAGCAGCTCAAGATCTACGGAGACAAGCGGGCCGTCCCAATGTCCCGGCCGTTGATCGAGCTCGGCCGCGAGCTCTATCGCGAAGGCCCGTTCAAGCCCGGCCTGGAGTTTCTTGGGAAGAAGAACCTCGTCTTCGCCAACCTCCTGGCCAGCGGCGACTGGCGGACGGCGGCGGCCTGGAACGACACCGGCAAGGACGACTTCGGGGTGGTCGCCACGCGCCTCAACCTCGACCTCGACCTCCGCATCACCGCGACCGAACGGGTCCACGCCTTCTTTCGGCCGCTCGATCGGAAGGGCGAGTTCACCCGGGTCGAGTTCGGCCGGGCCAAGAACAAGGAAGAATTCAAACTGGACGGGAATCCCGAAGCCCTGTTCTTCGAGGGAGACCTCGGGGCGATCGGCTCCGGCATCACCGGACACGACTCGACCTTCGACCTGCCGTTCACCTTCGGGCTCATCCCGCTCATCTTCCAGAACGGCGTCTGGATGGAGGACGCCTTCGTCGGCGGGGCCTTCAGCATTCCCGCGAAAAACTCGGCCCTGTTCGACTGGAGCAACTTCGACCTGACCTTCTTCGCCGGCTTCAACAAGCTCACCTCGCCCGCCTTCGTCGACGCCGGACGGCTGTCCGACGACCACGTGCAGATCTTCGGCGCAACGGCCTTTGTCGAGGCGAACCACGGATACTGGGAGGCCGGCTACGCCTATCTGCGTGATGCGCGCGATGGCAAGGATGCGGGCTACCATAACGTCGCCCTCGGTTTCACCCGGCGCTACTTCGACCGCGTGTCCAACTCGATCCGCGTCATCGGCAACGTCGGGCAGTCCGCGCAGCCGGGCGGACGCACGGCCAACGGCGTCCTGCTCCTGGTGGAGAACTCCCTCGTCACCAGCCTGCCTTCGACGCTGGTGCCGTATGCGAACTTTTTCGCCGGCTTCGACCGGCCGCAGTCCGCCGCGCGCGACGCCGGAGCCGGCGGCGTGCTCAAGAACACGGGCATCCTGTTCGAGACCGACGGCTTGACCGGCTATCCCACGCTAGACTCCTCGGCCAACGACACCTACGGCGCGGCCTTCGGCCTGCAATACCTCTTCAAGCTCGACCAGCAGATCGTCTTCGAGGCCGCCACCGTGCAGGTCATGGGCGACGACGTCGGCCGCATCGCCCAGGGCGCGCAATACGGCGTCGGCATCCGCTACCAGCGTCCGCTGAACCACGCGTGGATTCTCCGCGCCGACGCCATGATGGGCTGGCGCGAAAACGACACGGACATCTCAGGGGTGCGCGTGGAGCTGCGGCTCAAGTTTTGAAACGGCGATGAGAAGGCCTTTCCCGACTTCCACCAGTCCACCGCGCAACGCCGATCTATTCTCCGTTGGCCATAGCCTCTGATGGACCAGCCCTTTCAAATCCTCGCCTGGCTTGCGCTGCTGATGCTGGCCGTCGTTTCGGCGCAGGTGATCGTGAACCAATACCGCCTCTTCCGCGCCGCCCAGTCCACCGCCGCGCTGGAGCGCGACTACCTGCGTGAACGCATCGGCCAAATCGCCGACCAACGCCGGTTTGAGCGCGAGAAGTCCGAGGCGTCGTGGCACGGCTTCCGCAAGTTTCGCATCGTCGAAAAGGTGGCCGAGACGTCCGACATCATTTCGTTTCATCTCGCACCGCACGACGGCAAGCCGCTGCCGCCTTTCCTGCCCGGCCAGTATGTCACCTTCCAGCTCAACGTCGCCGGCCAGCCGCGCCCCGTCGTGCGCTGCTACTCGCTTTCTGAACGCCCAGGCGTGCCCGACCGCTACCGCGTCACCATCAAGCGCGTGCCAGGCGGAGTCGGTTCCAACTATTTCCACGATGCCCTCAAGGTCGGTGACATCGTGGACGTGAAGGCTCCGTCCGGCGGGTTCTGCCTCGATCTGCAGCGCCAGACGCCCGTCGTGCTGGTCGGCGGCGGCGTGGGTCTGACGCCCTTGCTCAGCATGTTGAACGCGATCACGGCGACGGGAGGCGAGCGCGAGGTCTGGCTCTTCTTCGGCGTGAGGAACGGTTCCGAGCACCTCATGCGCGACCATCTCCGCTCGGTCGCCGAGAAGCATCCCAACGTCCATCTCCACGTCTGCTACAGCCAGCCGTCGCCCGAGGACCTGGCCGTGGAGCCGCACGCGTTCCAGCACACGGGGCGCGTCTCCGTCGACCTGTTGAAGCACGAACTGCCGGAGCGGCCGTTCGAGTATTACCTGTGCGGTCCGTCGGCGATGATGGGCGGGCTGGTCGCGGACCTGAAGACCTGGGGCGTGCCGGAGAACCGCATCTTCAACGAGGCTTTCGGCCCTTCCACCGTGCGTGCGCCGGCATTGCAGACCAACAGCACGACCACGCTGGCGTTGAAGATCCAGTTCGGTCGCAGCGGCAAGACCTGCGCGTGGAATGCGGAGACGGGATCCCTCCTGGACTTCGCCCTGAAGAACGGGGTGGCTATTGATTCAGGCTGTCGCGCGGGCAACTGTGGAACATGCCTCATCGCCATCAAGTCCGGCGAAGTGACGCACCTGCGCGAACCCGGCGTGACCGTCGAAAAAGGCTCCTGCCTCGCGTGCATTTCCGTTCCGAAGACGGCGTTGGTGTTGGATGCCTAGGTGAAACCCGAAGGCCGAAGCCACGAAGGCCAAAGGAAGCGCGAAAGAAAATCATCAGAGAGCGTCTTCAAACCGAGCTGGTCTGATCCCCAGCACCGGAGGTGCGATAGACAGTAGCCCACAGCGTGAGCTGTGGGTTGGGTTTCATGATGGTCCGAAGCTCCGGAGGAGCGACAGACGCTTTTCTTCCGCTCCTCCGGAGCTCGCTCGTCTATCCCGTTCAACCCCGGGCTCACGCCCCGGGGCTACTGTCTTCCGCTGCTCCGCAGCTAGGTTGAAAGGCCCACCAATTTTGAGGCTTTCGACTTCGTCCTTCTTTCGGACCTTGGCCTTCGTCATTTCCCTTTTGCCTGCGGAATCCGAAGATGAGTCACCGCTTCGGTGTGGTAGCGATGGCACAGTCGGCAGTCCTGGCTGACCTTCGTCTTCCCGTGGCACTCGGTGCAGGATGCGGCCGTGACGCCGTGGAGAGTGCTCACGGGCGGGGATGACGGGAGGCTGAACTGGCGGTTGTAATCCACGGTCGCGTCCAACGCATGGCATTCGATGCAGGTTCGCAGTCCGAGATGGGTGCCATGGGCGAAACGGGTTTGAGCTTTGGTGGTTCGCTGCGCGTAGGTCCACGGGGTGGAATGTGCCGTTCCATCCAGCACATGGCATTTCGCGCAGCGGCCGGGGCCCTTCTGCGGATTACGCAGCTCGGCCTTAAATGGGGACGCGGGATCGGCCGACGTGTGGTCGAGCCAGGCGCGGAGCACGGGATCGGAATGGCCGGCCGGCCGATGCCGCAATTCCGGCGTGAGGTCGTCGAACCAATACCAGCCGCTGACCGGCGCATTCGGCGAAAGACTGGGCGCTTCGCCTTTGAGCCAGGTTTTCAGTGGTGTCGCCAGCAGCTCGTGGCTGAGACCGGCGGTCAGGCCAGCGGCGTTGGTGGCCGGAGTTGATGGTGCGAGCAACTCCTTCGGGCCTTTGCCGGCAATGCTGCCGAACAGGGCGCGCAGGCGTTCGCCGTAGACTTGGTTGGTGCCGGTCAACCGCGTGGCCATGAAGGGTGTTGCATCGGCGGCGTCGAGTTCCTGCGGCTTGGTCGCGGGATCCGGGAGGCGCAGAAGCGTCAGTTCGGTCTGCCGGGTCTGGAGCTCATGGCAGCGGGCGCACGACACGTCGAATCCGGATGTCGTGACGTTGGGCCGGGATCGAGCCGACTCGTGGCAGGTCGCGCAGGTGACGATGGGACCGGGAGGATTCTCCGCCTTCTGGAAGTGGTCTTTGAAGTGCGATGCGTGGTCGAACTTGATGGTCGCGCGGGCGAGGCGAGGGAAGTTCGTGGGGAACGCCGGATGATCGAGATCGAAGCGTTGGAACTGCTGCTTGTGGCACGTCTGGCATTGGTCGCCGGTTAGTCTGGAGATGTCCGCAAGCGATCCATTGTGTTCGGTGTGGCATTGACGGCAGTCGGTCGTCTGAGGGCCCCGATTCGCGACGAAGGCGGCGTTGTGCGGCGTGGCAGCCGGACCCGCGAAGCTGTGGCAGCTTGAACAGGCTTCGTTGAATCCGTGCGGCTTGATGACTGCCGTGAGCAATCCTGCCACGTCGCGTTCGTGGGCGTCGTGGCATGCGGCGCAACCAGCCTCGGCGGTGAAGGCGGCGTGGCTGGTCGAGAGCGGTCCGGGATCGGCCGAGCGTGGGCGCTTCGATCCCGTCGCCCCGAAGTGGAAACCGGCGGCTAGCAGCAACGCGGTGACGAGCGATGCCCAGACGGTGATCCAACCGCGCCGCACCCGCAGGGTGGCACGGGGAACACACGGCAGTTCGCTTTGCGGGCATGTGCCGTCCGGGTTGGGTCCTTCCGAACAGGGCGTTCCCCACTCCGCACCGCGTCCGCAACGATGACGGCAGTTCGGCCGTTCATAGCCGTCTGAAGGTGGTTTCGGAGGAGTGCTCATCGTCCGTAGGCGTGCACCAGCAGGACATGCCAGACCACCAGGATCGTCGTCACGGCCGCCAGCGGCAGGTGCACCAGGAGCCAGCGTTTCATGATCGACTGCGCGGCATGGTGAAAATCGATCTGGAGCTTTTCCTCCGCCAATGCGGAGAGGCGCTCAAGCCGCTCGCGTTCCACCGCGCCGAGGTAGGGACGCACCACGCCACACTGCTGGCGGACCCATGCCCGGGCGTGTTTGCCACCGAAGAACGCGTGGTTGATGAAGAAACGGGGCCGGCGGAAGAACCAGTGCAACGTCTCCATGTAGTGCCGCGCGAGCGTGTCGTTGCCGGTGTCGCGGGTGGTGTCGAGCACGAGTTGGTCGGCGGCGTTCCGGAGACGGGCGATGTCGGCCGGTATGTGTTCGTAGATGATCTCGAGGCCCGTATCGGCGAGTTGCCGGGGATAGGTCCGTTGCAGGAGCCATCCGACGATGCCCGAGGCCGACAGCAGGTAGAATGCACCGGCCAGCGCCTGCCGGTGGGCGCCGGTCGGCCAGAGCGAACGCGCGTGGAGCCAGAAGAGGGCGATGGCGAGGAAACCACCGGCTACGTGCAGCCGCAGCCAGGACGATGCGCGGCCGAGCGGCAGCACGGAAAGTTTCTTGCGGGCGTTAAACGCACCCAGCAGCACGAAGACGCCGAACAACCACCAGCCCGTGATTACCGCTGGATCGCCGAGCGTGCGCCGGGCTTGGGATGACCACAGCCAAGGAACGCCAAGGAGCGTCAATGCCCCCAGGATCAGCGGCAGCAGATGGATGGCTTTGCCGAAAGGACTCATGACTCCAGTCCTTGGAATCCCTTCAGCTGCCGGAAGTCGATCCGTTGAAGGGCGTCATGCGGACAGGCCCGCACGCAGGCGGGCCCGGTGGCCTGCTCGGCGCAGAGGTCGCACTTGGTCGCCTTGAGGATGGGTTGGCCGTCCGCCGAGTCACGGTAGACGCCGGCGGAACCGTCGCGGATGGCGACCATGACGATGTTGTCGTAGGGGCAGGAGTTCGCGCACGTGCTACAGCCGACGCAGGTGCTGTCGTTGATGACCACGGTGCCGTCCTGCGGCGAGCGATGGATCGCGCCGGTGGGGCAGCCAATCAGGCACACCGGATCGACGCAGTGCATGCAGGCGTGCGTAACCTGCCAATGGTCGAAGACTTTTCCCTGCCGGGTGAAGCGCGGATTGCCGTCGTGTGTCGCGGCGCAGGCGCGGACGCAGTCGTCGCAGCGGGTGCAACGGTCGAGGTCGATGAGCATGGCCCGCGGGCCGTTCATCAGGCGCTCGGCCACGATCCATTCCATGAAGCCGTCCTCGGCCAATGGACGCGCGGTCTGCGCCGCGAAACGATTTTCCGGCAACGCCATGGCCGGGAACACGTGCTTCTCCAAAAGAGCCGTGGGCACGCGGAGGACGTCGACATAGCCGACGGCCTTGAGGGAGGTGCCCAACGGACGGGGCGCGCCGGATTTCCACGCCTCATGGAGTTCCTCCAATCCGTGGTGCTCGCCGACGCCGAGGTAGGTAAGCGTGCGTTCAGCCGAGCCGAGAGTGGAGACAACTCGCGCGAAACCGGCACGGACCAGGAGCAGTCCGTCTGTGTGGTCGCCTTGCCGGGCGATGACCGGTTCGTCGGCCGGCGTCTGCTGCCGCTGGAGCTGCTTGTAGGTGACGTGCCAGTCGAACGATCCGTAGGTCTCGAACAGCGTGCCGGCCGCGATGATGGCGAGGGTCGCCTCGTCGAGTTTCGCGAACAACGGCGAGGCCCGCAGATGGGACTCGAGCGCGTTGGCGCGGTAGCGTTCGTCGATCCGCTTCCGCCATCCGTCGTCGTGCCGGCGGATCTCTCGCAGTCCCTGCCAGCGGATTTCCAGGAGCTCGATAAGCGTTGCGGCGAACATCGAAGTCGTCCGGGGAACGCGTCCAAGGGCTGCGAGTTCACCAAAGATCGCGCCTTCTTCGAGGACGGCCGTGCGGTGTTTGTCGAGGGCCACTGGGATGTCCTGCACGAACAACCGCGTCTCGAATCCGGTGTCGCCGGACGCCTTGGGCACCGGTCCGCGACGATTGGATCTGAGTTCCGGGATGCGGCGGTTCTGCCACAGCTGCGAAATGGTCTGCCACCAGCCCTTCTGACTCGTCTTGTGGCGGCCGAGGAGTTCGGAAGGCAGGCCCGGCGCGAGGACCACCCGGGCTTTGCCGGCCAGGATGACGAAGGCGGAATTGCCGTAGTCGCCTTCGCGCACGATCAGTTCGCCGGGATCCAGACGGACGATGCGGGTATCGTTGCGCAGGATCTCGCGCAACGGCATGTGGGCTGGGAACCGTTCGGCGCGGATGGAGGCGAACTCCGGCCGTGCTAGCACCTGGTCGATCTCGGCGTCGGACAGCCCGGGACCAAAGGGTGTGTCCCAGCGTTGGGGCCGGTGGGTGGACGACTCGTTGGTCATCAGGCGGGGCAAACGAACCGGCCGCGTCGGCGGCCCTGGGTCACTTGTAGGTGTCGGGCTTCGGAAGCATCGCGCCGACTTCGGCCGTCAGGTCCTTGGACGCGATGGCGGACGCGAGTTTGCGGGCGTTTTCCTCGGTCGGAGCGGCCAGCAGCGCGGCGGCTTCGGGCGTGCTCTTTACCGCTTGCAGCGCGGAAGTGGCGGCCTTGATCTCGGTCTGCATCGCTTCCTTGTAGGCGGCGTTGCTGGTCTTGCCCAACGCACCCGTGGCGGTGACGAGCATGGCGGCACGCCCGACGACGAAAGTGCGGGCCAGCTCGGCCGGCGTCATGTCGGCGTTCTTCGTCACGTCCGGCGGATAGAAGCGATGGCGGACGGTGCCTTGCAGGTATTTCACCAGCTCGTAGTCGTTCTTCAAAGGATGGCCGGCGGTGAGCATCTTGGAGATCGTGTCGCCGTCGATTGAAGACCGGGCCATGCTGTGGCATCCAAGGCAGTTGGCGGCGAGGTCGTAGAGCGAACCTGGCCGCACCATCCCGGCGGCGACGGCCTGGGTTAGGCGTGCCGTCTTGTGGGCCGCGGACTCCGTTTCGCGCTTTGCGTTGGGACCGCCGTAGTCGTTGTGGATCTTGATCCAATCGGACGCGGCTCCGTGGCACTTCTCGCAGGAGACCGTCGTCTTGGCCATTGGGGTTGCCGAGGCGTCGGCCTGCTCCAGCGTGTAGTGGCACTGGGTGCAGAGCGCGTTCTTGCGGATGTTCTTGTCGCCGCCAACGGCCGCGAGGATGTCCTTCACCTTTTCGTTGCGGTGAAGGTCCTTGAAACTGACGGCGTGGCGCGTCTTGTCCCAGACTTCGAACTCGGCCTTGTGGCATTCCTGACACGCGACCGGGCCGACGTAGTGAGGTGCGGCGGGCGAGGAAAAGGAAAGGAGGCAGCCGAATACGACAATAGCTAACCCCGAACGGGAGATCGTGGGCTTCATTGGGTTCAGCGTCTGTCGATGCGCCCTAGATTACAAACCCAATGTGACCCGGTGGCCGTCCGATTCGTCTGAGCCGTGGTTTGCCAACTCTTCACAATTGAACCCGATCGACCTCACGGTGGCTTAACATAGCGGGCGCTTCCTCGATACAGATGAAAACGAAGTCCCTCTGTGTGGCGCTCACGTGTGTCCTGGCCTGGTCTCTCGAAGCGCAGACCTACAACTCTCTCTGGATTCCGCCGGTTCTCACGGGGACGAACTTCAACCTCTCGTTGAACCGGACGAACAAACAGTTCCTGGCCGGCGCCAAGACCGACACCTACGCCTACAACTCGGCCGACTTCTGGGGACCGACGTTGATCATGAACAAGGGAGACCTGGTCCAGATCAACGTCACGAACAACCTGCTCGATACGACGACGACCCACTGGCACGGGTTCCACATCCCCGCGATCATGGACGGCGGTCCGCATCAGACGATTCCCGCGGGCACGACCTGGTCACCGATGTTCTACGTTCTGAACGACGCCGCGACCTATTGGTATCACCCCCATCTCCACGAGAAGACGCAGGAACAACTGACCCGCGGCGCCGGCGGAATGATAATTATCCGGGACCCTCAGGAGGCGGCCCTGAACCTGCCGCGAACCTACGGCGTGGATGATGTCCCGCTCGCCCTGACGAGCCGCCGATTCCAGACGACGAATCCCAATGTGAACCAGTTCGTCACCGTCAACTCCGCCTACGGAGATTCGATGCTGGTCAACGGGACTCTCAGTCCGCAGGTCACGCTGCCGGCGCAGTTCGTCCGGCTCCGGATTCTTAACGCGGAGATCGAGCGCAGCTACAACCTCGGCTTCAGCGACAACCGGACCTTCCACGTGATCGCGACGGACGGCGGGTTGGTGAACGCACCGGTTCCCGTCACCCGCGTGGTGCTCGCCGTCGGTGAGCGCGTGGAACTGCTGCTGAGTCTGACGAACGACGTCGTCGGTTCGTCCATCGACCTGAAGGCGTATAACTCGGGCCAGACGCAGGACTTCCCTGGCGGCGAACCGGGCACGGCGGGGCAGTTCGGGAGTCTCCTGAACAACACCACCTTCAACGTCCTCCACATCAATGTCGGCGCGGCCACCGCCAATCCCGTCACCACCCGGCCGGCCGTTCTGCGGACCAACACGTTTTGGACGGTCAACGACGTGCACAACAGCCGGACGATCAACATAACCGGCGGCACGCCCGGAACCCTCTTCAACTTTGGCAGCGTCATCTTCAGTCCTACGGTCTTCAACCAGTCCGTGAACTTCAACGCGGTGGAGAAATGGACCATCAGCAACACGTCCGGTTTCAGCCACTCGTTCCACATCCACGACATCCAGTTCAACCTGATATCCCGGACTGGAGGCACCGGATCGATCGCCACCTATGAGCAGGGATGGAAGGACACATTGTTCGTGGGTCGGAACTCGTCCGTCACCTTCATCGCCAAGTTCGACGGGTTCGCCAGTCCGTCGAACCCGTTCATGTATCACTGCCATTTCTCAAACCATGAAGACGAAGGTCTGATGGGGCAGTTCCTCGTCGTGAACAACGCCGTCGAGGATCTCGCCATCGCGAGCTACACGCGCACGGGTCCAAACGGTAGCGTCGTGTTCCAATTCCGCTCCACGCCGGGCACGACCTACACGGTGCAATACTCCACGACCCTCACGACTGGGAGTTGGGTGGACATCGGTTCCGTCACGAGCGACGGCACCTCCGCCAGTTTCACGGATACCTCCGCGGTGCGCCTTGCCCAACCATGCGGATTCTACCGCGTGAAGATCCCCACCATTCCCTGAGCCAACGGAACCATGAAGATCGCCCACATCACTCTTGTGCTCGTAGCGGCGGCCGGCGGCTGGTTCGCCGCCACTGTTTTTCAAGCTGGCGGTGGAATTGTGGCGCCGAGCCCTTCCGGAGCGCGGATATCCGTCAGGCCAAACCAGTGTCCGATGCATCCTTGGGTGAAATCCGACAAGCCTGGCCAATGCACCGTCTGCGGCATGGCGCTGGTCGCCCTGCCAGTTGGTGGAATGAACCCAGGAGGCCCGGTCAACGGGTTGGTTCTTCTGCCGGTCACAAGCATCAAAGCCATCGGACTGCAAACCGCGGAAGTGAAGCGTCAACCCCTCGTGCGCACCCTCCGTGTCGCGGGCATGATTGGCGAGGACGAGTCGAGGCATGGAGTCATCACGGCTCCTGTCGAGGGCCGGATCGACTGCCTTGGGATGAGTTGCGAGGGCGACCGCGTCACGCGGCGGCAACCGCTCGCCACCATCTTCAGCCGTCCGTTGCTGGCTGCGGCCGCGGACTACAACGCCTCTTTGGCCAAAGGTGGTCCTGAACTTGAGAGGGCCAGGAACCGGCTTCTCCAATACGGCCTGGTGTGGGAACAGATCGCCTCGATCCCCACGCGCCAACCGGACGACATCCACTTCGGCCTGCCGGCTCCGCTGACCGGCACGATCGTGAAGAGCTACATCAGCGAGGGACAGTTCGTGAAGGAAGGGGACAAGCTGTTCGAGATCGCGGACTTCACGAAGATGTGGTTCGTTTTCACCGCGTATGAGCGAGACCTTGCCATGATCCGGGTCGGTCAGCTCGTTTCTGTCACGACGCCGTCGCTTCCGGGAGAGACGTTGAGGACGAGGGTTTCCTTCATCAGCCCAAACCTCGACGAACTCACCCGATCAGCCCGCGTCCGCGTCGTCCTCGAGAATCCAGACCGGCGCATCAAGAACAACACCCAGGCGCAGGCCCTCGTTGAATGCGATGCGCCCGAAGTCCTCTCCGTCCCCCGCAGCGCCGTGATCCGGCCCGACAGCACGGCCCGGGTCTACGTCCAGAGCGGCCCCGGTCGTTATCAGCAACGGCAGATCAAGCTCGGGCGGGTCGGAGACGTTTCGTGCGAGGTGGTCGAGGGCTTAAACGAAGGTGAACATGTCGTCGTTACCGGGAACCTGCTCATTGATTCCCAGGCGCAGTTGAACCTTATGGGAACCGCGAGCGGCACACTCACGGACAAGTCGAACGATGAGGAGTTGTGCGGTTTGGCCACCCTTGCGAAACGTGGCCAACCGGACACCCGCGTCCGATGAACTGCCCGGACCCAATCGAACGATTGATCACGCGACTGTTGAACCGCGGGGCAGTTGTCTCGGTTTTCGTCGGCCTGTTTCTGGTCGCGGCGGCTCCCACCGCGCGGGCCGCCACGGCGAGGAACATTCTGCTCGTGATTGCGGACGTGGACGAACGGACGGCCTTGGTGGACGCGTTGGAATCCCAGGCCCGCCACTGCTCTCGGCGAATTCACCAACGGCACCAAACTTCGTGCATGAATAAAGTCCTCCACTAGACTCTTCGGCCATGACCGCGATTGCATCCCCAAAGCCTGAACCGCATCTGCTGTCGACCTTCGACCTGCACGGACTGGCCCTGCGCAACCGGGTGGTGATGGCGCCGCTGACCCGCGGCCGCGCGGGGAGTGCCCGGGTGCCGAACGATCTGATGGTGGAATATTACACACAACGCGCCTCGGCGGGGCTGATCATCGCGGAAGCGACGACGATCTCCGAACAGGGCTTTGGCTGGGTGGATTCGCCGGGCATTTACAACGAGGCACAGGTGGCGGGTTGGTCGAAGATCACGGCAGCGCTGCGGACGCACCAGACGCCGTTCTTCCTCCAGCTCTGGCATTGCGGGCGCGCGTCGCACAGCAGCTTTCACGGCCGGAAGTCGGCGGTCTCGGCCTCGGCCATCAAGATCAACGGGGACACCATCCACACGCCCGTCGGCAAGCAGCCATACGAAACGCCGCGCGCGCTGGAGACGGCCGAGGTGGCAGCAGTGGTGGAAGATTACCGGCGGGCGGCGGAACGGGCGAAGGCGGCGGGCTTCGACGGCGTGGAGATTCACGCGGCCAACGGCTACCTGATCAACCAGTTCCTCGACTCGAAGACGAATCACCGGACGGATCGCTACGGCGGGAGCGTGGAGACCCGGTATCAATTCCTGAAGGAAATCGTGGAGGCGATCCTGACAGTCTGGCCGGCGAACCGGGTCGGGGTGCGCCTGTCCCCCAACGGCAATTTCAACGACATGGGCGCGCCGGATTTCCGCGAGACCTTCACGCATGTGGCGGGGCAGCTCAACGGCTACGGATTGGCTTACCTGCATGTGGTGGACGGGCTGGCGTTCGGATTTCACGAGCAGGGCAAGCCGATGACGCTGGCGGAATTTCGCGCCGTGTTCGCCGGTCCATTGATGGGCAATTGCGGCTACACGCAGGAAACGGCCGAGGCGGCGATCGCCTCCGGCCAGACGGACCTTATCGCCTTCGGCCGTCCTTATTTGAGCAATCCGGATCTCGTGGAGCGCTTCGCGAAAGGCTGGGAGTTGAATCCACCGGCGGACATGAAGGCGTGGTCCGCACCCACGGCTTCGGGCTACACCGACTTTCCGTTTCACGCGCGGAGCTGAGAAGCCCGGCGCAAGACAGGAAGAACTCCGCCGCAGCCCGCACGATAGCGGCCCCGGCCAGAAGTTGATGGATCCTGGCGAACTGAAGCGCTGCCAACTCCCGGGGAACACAGGTGGGTTTCAGCGCCTCCACGGCCCGCACATACGCCAAGCGGTCCTCGTTTTTGAGCGTCAGGACATCCAGCTCCCCTTCGCAGAGTTTGGTGGCGACCGGCTTTGCCACCGCCGGGCCGCGGTGGTAATCGCCGAACGTTCGGCGGACCCGTTTCCCATCGAAGTGGCAGGCGACTGTGAACTGGTCGGAGCCATTGGAAGGCTTGAGGCAGATTTTCACCACCCCATGCCCACGCTTACTGCCACTGGAAACTGCGGCTTGGCCATGCCGCCACGCAGTTGGTCAGTAAATCGTCAGTAATCTTGCAAAACCCTCAGCAAACCCAAAGAAAGTGGTGGAGGCGGCGGGAATTGAACCCGCGTCCCCAACAGTTGAACCAGCCGCGACTACATGCTTATCCGAACGTATGTTGTCGGCCATGGGATAACGGTCCGGCTCAAGTCCCGCAGCGTAGTCGGCGTGATGAGTCTTGGCGGAGTTGCGCGCCGTCTCCGGCTCCGCCCAGCCTGCTGTCAGCGTTCGCACCCCACCAGCAGGCGTCGTGGGACGAACGTCACAGCCTTAGGCTGCGAGGGCCAACTCTTCGTTAGCTTTTATGTTTTTGGTTCGGAGTTTAACGAGGCCAACGAACCGTCCTCGGCATGCCGCTTCTGGCGCCACCATCGGGTCGAAACCGGTGCGCCCCCACAAGAACCAGCAAGGGGACAGTCAGCCGTGGCAGGCATGTGGTCAAGCGCGGCGGCGAACGACGGCGCGATGCCGTGGCCTGTCAGGGGCTCGGTGGGGACGGCGACGGAAGCATGGAGGCGTTGCGGGCGCGGCCGTGGGCCCAGGCGCGGAGGCGGGAGATCTGCTCGTCCATCGTGCGGGCGAGCGGAACGGTCTGGCGCAGCGATTCCAGCAGGTGCCCCATGGTGAGCTCCTCGCCGGCGTAGAAGGCGTCGTAGAGCGCGCTGTTGATGGCCTCCTCGATCTCCGCGCCGCTGAAATCGGGACTGGCCTGGGCGAGGGCGGGCAGATCGAAATGCATCGGCTCGCGGCCGCGACGAACGATGTGGATGCCGAAGATCTCCATGCGTTCATCGGGCACGGGCAGGTCGACGAAGAAGATCTCGTCGAGACGTCCTTTACGGAGAAGTTCCGCGGGCAGCTGGGATATGTCGTTGGCCGTGGCGACGACGAAGACGGGGGCGGTCTTTTCGGAGAGCCACGTCAGGAAGGTGCCGAAGACGCGGGCGGTGGTGCCGCCATCGGTGTGGCCGCTGCCCTGGGAGCCGGCGAAGGCCTTGTCGATCTCGTCGACCCAGAGGATCGCGGGCGCGACGGATTCGGCGACGGCGATGGCGCGCCGGACGTTCTCCTCCGAGGAGCCGACGAGGCTTCCGAACATCCGGCCCATGTCGAAGCGGAGAAGGGGGAGGCGCCAATGGGAGGAAACGGCCTTGGCGCAGAGGCTTTTTCCGCAGCCCTGCACGCCGAGCATGAGGATGCCGCGCGGAGCCGGCAGGCCGAAGGCGCGGGCCCTGGCGTCGAACGCGAGCGAGCGTTTGTTCAGCCAGTCCTTGAGCCCGGCCATGCCGCCGACGGTGGAGAAGGATTCCGCGGTGGCGTAATACTCGAGCAGGCCGCTCTTGCGGACGATCTGCTGCTTTTCGGCGAAGACCTCGTTGACGTCGTCGCCGCTCAGGCGCTGGTCCTTGACGATGATGCGGGCGAAGACGTTTTCGGCCTCGCCGAGGGTGAGTCCGAGCGCGGCCTGAATGAGGCGCTCGCGTCCGCCCGTGTCGAGATCCACGACGACCTGCTTGTGCTGGCGGAGATCGACGAGGATCTGGTCGAGCAGGTCCGCAAGATCGTCGCGCGACGGGAGCGGGAAATCGAGGACGGTGATCTCCTTTTCCAGCTCGGGGGGAATCTCCAGGACGGACGACACGAGGATGACCGTCTTGAAGCTGTTCCGGAGATTCAGCGCGATGTCCTTCAGCCGCCGGATGACTGTGACGTGGTTCCGCGTGAGGAAGGGATGCAGATCCTTGAAGACGAAGAGTGCGGGCTCGACCTGCTCCATCACCTGGTCGAGGGCGACGAGAGGATCGCGGGAAGTGGGGTTGCGCTGTTTCTGCGACTGGATGGAAGTGCCCGCAAGCGCGAGGCCCGAGCTGCAGGTCCACTCGTAGACCTTCTTGGAACGCCGGGCGCCAACGTCCTCGATGATCCGCTGGACGCGCAGCTCCTCCCCCGTGGTGACGTAGACGACGGGGTAGCGGGCCCGGATGAGGGTCTCAAGTTCTTCGGCGAAGGACATGGCGTCGGGACGTGGAGCGTGGTTCGTGACGGGCGAAGGGTGCGCCGGCTTCCAACGCGCGGCGAGAAGGGAGTGGCGGGGAGGGCTGACAAATCAACTGCGGCGGAAGAGCCGTTTCCACCACGGCGCGGGCTTCTCGCCGGAGATCGATTCCGCCAATCGCCGGGCGAGGGCCTCGGGCGGCTGATGTCTTCCGGCGTCGAACCGGATCAATTCCTCCGGCGTCTCGAAATCGTGGGCGGCCGAGGTCTCGGCCTTCTGCCGGGAAAGGGATTCCGCCCCGGTCTTCTGCGTGAGCTTGGTGTGCTTCGGGTTCATGGGTCAGGCGGTTTTGGCGAAGTGCTGGGTGAATGCCTTGCGGGCCCGGTGCAGCTTGCCGCGGATGGCATCGGCCGACTGGTCGGTGAGTTCCCCGACCTCCTCGTAGGAAAGCTTGTCGTCGGCGACGAGCAGGAGGATGAGCCGGTATTCCTCGGGCAATGCGTCCAGGGAGGTCTGGATGCGCTGGCCGAGTTCCTTCGTCTCGAGGACGTGCAACGGGCTTTCGCTGCGGGCGGCCGCGTTCTCGAGGACCTCGTCGTCGTCGGTGGAGTGGATGTTCCGGCGGGACCATGAGGACTGGAGATTCTGGCAGTGGTTGATCGCGATGCGATAGAGCCACGTCCGCAGATTGGCCTCCTGGCGGAAGGAGCCGAGCTTGCGGAACGCCTTCAGGAACACGTCGTGCGTGGCGTCCTGCGCCTGGGAGTCGTCGGACAGGAAACGCAGGCAGAGGTAGTAGATCGCGCGCGAATGCTCCTCGTAGACCGAGGCGAATTCGTCCGCGAGTGCGGCGGGCACTTCCGATTGATCCGGCGGTTCCACGAGTGTTTCGGGGGAATCCATCAAGCGTTGGACCGCCCCGGCAAGGAAGAATCACGGACGGGAATGAAGAAGAACCAAGGCCCAAGGCCGAAGGAATGGATCAGGCCCGGCCTTTGATCCTCGTTCTCTTTCATCGGCCATCGGTCATTCCGTTTTCCGGCTGACACGTTCCTGGATGTGCGCGCGGCTCATTGCGGTGTCGAAACTGATGAGCGTCCTCGTGTAGAGGTCGCGCAGGCAGTCGTCGAAGAGGACCATGCCGTCGCGGCGGCCGGTCTGGATGACATTGTCCAGCTGGTGGAGCTGGTTTTCGCGGATGATGTTCCTGACCGCGTTCGTCGCGATCAGCAGCTCGTAGGCGAGGACGCGGCGGGTGCGGTCGACGGACGGGAGAAGCTCCTGGGCAAGGATGCCCTGGAGGTTGTTCGAGAGCTGGAGGACGATCTGCCGCTGGGCCGCCCCCTCGAAGACGCCGATCATGCGTTCCAGCGCGAGCGAGACGTTGGGCGAATGCAGCGTGGCCAGCACGAGGTGGCCCGTCTCGGCCGCAGTGAGCGCGGTGGCGATCGATTCGTGGTCGCGCATTTCTCCCACGACGACGACATCAGGATCCTGCCGCAGGACGTGGATCAGGGCGCGGTTGAAGGAATGGACATCCGTCAGCACCTCCTGCTGGACGATGATGGCGCGGTTGTTCTGGTGAACGAACTCGATGGGGTCCTCGATGGTGACGATCTTGCAGCGGCGCTCGCGGTTAATGAGGTCGACGAGGTAGTTGAGCGTCGTCGTCTTGCCCGCGCCCGTGGGGCCGGTGATGAGCACAAGGCCGGAAGGACGCCGGGCGACGTCGTCGATCCTTGGCGGAAGCCCGAGTTCGTCGCGCGTCAAGACGGCCTCGCCGCAGAAGCGGAAGCTCATCTCGGCATGCCCGTTGCGCCGGTAAAAAGTGATCCGGACGCGTCCGGCGACGGGATGGCGGCGCGAGATGCACAGCTCCCATTCGGCCTCGAACTTGGCGAGCTGTCCGGGGTTGAGCAGCACGCCGGCGATCTCGTCCAGCTGGGTTTCAGTGAGCGCGTCGGCGTCGGCGAGGAGGATCTCGCCGTTGATGCGGTAGGTCGGAGGAACGCCCGCGACGAGATGCAGATCGGAGGCGCTGGACTCCTTCGCGGCCTCCAGATACGGGTCGAGGATGCTGGGCGTCATTTGGGAAAGGCCTGCTTGAACCATCCGGCGATCCGTTGGAACGCACCGGGATTGCCCAGCTCGCGGCGGACATTTTGGGCGGCCTCGTTGTGGGGATCGAGCTCGAACGCCCTGGCGAGCGACGCCTGGGCGGCTTGGACGAGCCCGATGCGGAGTTCGCAGAGCGCCGCCAAGGCCCAGAGCTGCGGGTTGACCGGATTCCACTCGAGCGCCTGCCTGACGTGCTTCAGACCGAGGGTGAACTGCCGGTAAAACATGCGGACGCGGGCGGCGAGCCAGGCGTAGAGCCATTGCCCCGTCGTCATCTCCAAGGCCCGGGCGATGCACATTTCGGCGGCCGCATCCTTGCGGGCCAGAAACACGTCGCCCCGTGCAAGCCAGAGATAGGGGCTGTCGCCGCGTTCCTCGAAGGCCGCATCGGAGAACGCGGCGGCGGCATCGAGGTCACCCAGGCGCGCGAGGGCCACGCCCTTGGCGGCGAGGAGCTCGGGTTCGCGCGGGAATTTCTCCATCGCCTTGTCGGCCCAGATGCTGGCCTCGCGGAATTCGCCGAGCTCGATCAGGGAACGGACCTGTCCGATCCAGGCGGCGGCATTGGCGGAATTGAACTCGAGGACACGGGCGAACCAGCGCAGCGCATGGTCGAAACGAGCCTGGGCGAAGGCCGCCTCGGCATCGGCGAGGAAACGCAGTTCATCCGTCACCGAGGCGGCGCCCGACGATCGTTTCTCCGACTCGTCGCCCAGTTCCAGATTGATGAAGCGGCTCATGGCAAAGGCTGTTCCCGCCCGAACCAGTGCCGGAACGTCCGGCCGACGGGCGCCCGACGGGGCGCCTGCGCGGCCTGGAGAAGCAGTGATTCGACCCCGGGATTCCTGTGCGTGTTTATCTCGGTGGGCCAGATGAACCAAACCTTTTCGCCCAGCACTAACGTCCCAACACGGGCCGGCCGCCCCACGACCGCTTGCAGATGTGCAAGACGCTGGTGGAGCCACGCTTCTCCAATCTGTCCGACGAACAGACGGAATATCAGGTCAGCGACCGGCTGAAGCTTCCAGCGGTTCATCGGCTGGACGCTGGCGGACAAAGCGCCGGACGCCAACACGACCCGCCTGTCAATCGGCGGGCAGGTCCGGGATTGCCGGGAGGCGTTGATCCAGGCGGACGTGTTCGAGCAACTCTTTGACCTCTTGGGGCAGCGCTTGCAGGAGCGCAAGCGGAACAGACCGCCAAGCAGCGGCAAAAGAGCAATTCCCCATCAGTTGCCGTGTCGTTGGAGAAAGCTCGACCGGAAGTAGCCGTTATCAAGAACTGACCCCTTTGCGACCGCAGTCGGTCTTTCAGTTCCGCAGATCAGGTAGGAGCACGACGGCCAGCTTTCCCCTTGGCGTGCGCCATCTTGCCCTCCTACAACTGCCCGGTCCCAACGCTCACAAGGAACGTCGGACACGCATTCACGACGGACGAGATCACGAACCGCAATGGCCCGCACCAAGACCTCAGCCCCCAAGGACTCCTCCGCCCACCTCGGCTTCGAGGCCAAGCTCTGGCTCGCCGCCGACAAGCTGCGGAACAACATGGACGCGGCGGAATACAAGCACGTCGTCCTCGGCCTCATCTTCCTCAAATACATCTCCGACACCTTCGATGAGCACCACGCCAGGCTCGTCGCGAGCAAGGGCGACTTCGCCGGGACCAGTGCCGAAGACCCCAACGAATATGAGCACATCTGATCCGAAGATTGAAGAGTTTCTCGCCGATCTGAAAGCGGTTGGAAGATCCAGTCCGGAGGACTGGCATGAGTTCCATCTGTTCCTCCAAGCGAAGAAACAGACAGGGCAGAAAGACCCGCCCGTCCCATTGATTTTGGCCGCGTCTGATGAATCGAACGCTACCAAGCACCACCGACTGTCCGCCCAGCTTCATTGGGCAAGTGAGAACGGTTGTCTGGATGATGCGCTTCGCTACTTGAGAGACATCCCGGTCGAGCAGTGGAACTCGTGTTCTCAGGAACAGTGGAATCAAGACAGCTATCACAATTTGCATTGGGGGTGGACTTCCGACCCGAAACCCAAGAACAGCGCCGAATCCGCTGCGCACGCCATCGAGATCCTGCGCGCCTGCTGGGATGAAGTTGCGGGTGAGGAACTCCGTGCGGTGACTTCGCCTCTCCGATTTGAAGGAGCGAAGGGACGACGATTGGTGGTTCTTGCGAAGCGCGAAGCATCTCCCCCTTGGGGCACTTGGACCTCGCTCGACCAAGGGGAGAACCGGAGATTCTTCACGCGCCTTCGGGCGGCAGTGAACGCCGCCATTGAGCCTCTTGAAGTGGATCACATTGATTTTGTCCACGAATCCACAGCGGCAACATCTTGAATTGAGGCGTTAATGCAGTTCCGTCTTGCCGACACTTTCACCGACAGCCTCACCATCATGAACCTGGCCCTGCGCGGCATTGAGGCCGACATCGGCCCCGAGCACGCCGACACCTTCCGCCGCGACCTCCATCCCGACCTCCGCGCCGACTACGTCCTCGCTGGCCCGCAGTTCAACGACACCGACTGGTTCCGCAAAGACGACGACGTGCGCTGGCAGTTCGGCGTCCCGCCGCGGGGCAACGCCAACTTCGCCTGGGTGCAGCACTTCATCCACCACCTCGCGCCGCAGGGCATGGCCGGCTTCGTCCTCGCCAACGGCAGCATGTCCTCCAACCAATCCGGCGAAGGCGAGTTCCGCAAGGCGCTCATCGAAGCCGACTTGGTGGATTGTATGGTCGCGCTGCCGGGACAGCTTTTCTACAGTACGCAGATTCCCGTCTGCCTCTGGTTCCTCACCAAAAACAAAATCCGTCGCTCCGGCGCAGGCCGGGGCCCAAGTTCCGCGACCAACCGCCAAAAACAAACCCTCTTCATCGACGCCCGCAAACTCGGCACCCTCATCGACCGCGTCCACCGCGAACTGACCGACGCCGACATCGACAAGATCGTCGCCACCTACCACGCCTGGCGCGGCGACAAATCTTCCCTTCTCCCGCATGCGGGAGAAGGTGCCCGCAGGGCGGATGAGGGC
>JAYVSO010000075.1:0-15038 GCA_043775315.1 Verrucomicrobiota bacterium | reverse complement strand
TCCAGCGAGCGTAGCGCTTTTTGCATCGACTCGCCAAAAGTACGGCCGATCGCCATGGCTTCGCCCACCGACTTCATCGAGGTGGTCAGCAGTGGCTCGGCGCCGGGGAATTTCTCAAAAGCAAAACGCGGGATCTTGGTGACGACATAGTCAATGGTCGGCTCGAAGGCCGCCGGCGTGACCTTGGTGATGTCGTTCTTGAGGTCGTCCAGCGTGTAACCGCAGGCCAGCTTGGCGGCGATCTTGGCGATGGGAAAGCCGGTGGCCTTGGACGCGAGCGCGGAGCTGCGGCTGACGCGCGGGTTCATCTCGATGATGACCATGCGGCCGTTGTCGGGGCTGACGCCGAACTGGATGTTCGATCCGCCGGTCTCGACGCCGACGGCGCGGATCACGGCGAAGCTTTGGTCGCGCATGATCTGAAATTCCTTGTCGGTGAGGGTCTGGATGGGCGCGACGGTGATGCTGTCGCCGGTGTGGACGCCCATGGGGTCGAAGTTTTCGATGGAGCAGATGATGACGCAGTTGTCGGCCTTGTCGCGCATCACTTCCATCTCGTATTCCTTCCAGCCGAGGAGGGATTCTTCGATGAGGATTTCGTTCACGGGCGAAAGCTCGATGCCGTTCTTGGCGATGGCTTCAAACTCTTCCTGATTGTAACCGATGCCGCCGCCCGTGCCGCCGAGGGTGAACGCGGGCCGGATGATGAGCGGAAATTTGCCGATGGATTTCGCGACGGCGCGGGCTTCGTCCAGATTGTGCGCGACGCCGGAAATGGGAACATCGAGGCCGATCTGCAACATGAGTTCCTTGAACGCGAAACGATCCTCGCCCTTGTGGATGGCTTCGGGTTTCGCACCGATCATCTCGACATCGTGACGGGCGAGCGCGCCGTTTTTGTTCAGCGCCATCGCGGTGTTGAGCGCCGTCTGGCCGCCGAGCGTGGGGAGCAGAACCAGCTTTCCCGTGGCACCCATCTTCTGCATCTCGGCCTTCTCGCGGACGATGATCTTCTCCACGCACTCGGGCGTGATGGGTTCGATGTAGGTGCGGTCGGCGAACTCCGGGTCGGTCATGATGGTGGCCGGGTTGGAGTTGATGAGGATGACGCGGTAGCCTTCCTCGCGGAGGGCCTTGCAGGCCTGGGTGCCGGAGTAGTCGAACTCGCAGGCCTGTCCGATGATGATGGGGCCGGCCCCGATGATGAGGACGCTGTGGATGTCAGTGCGCTTTGGCATGGTCGAAAATCAGCCAGAGTCAAAGGGATGGTTCCGGGGTTGTCAGCAATTTGTTCGCGAACGAAGCCGTCCTGAATGCACGGAGCCGAATCAGCACAATCCCAAGCCGAAATTCTGCCGTCAGATCACCCGACTTCCGTTCATCCCGGCCCGCGCCGGATGAGCCGCACGGAGTCGAGCCGCAGCCGGGCTCCGGCGAGGTGCTGGTCGAGCGCGGTTTTCTGCTCGACGAGCAATGCGACCTCCTCTGGGCGGACGCTGGGATTGACCTTCTGAAGTTCACGGAGCCGCGCGATCTCCTGGTCCAAACGGGTCGTCGCCGCCTTGCGGGCTTCCGCAATGGTCGCCGGCGCCATGCGTTCGGCCAACGCGGTGGATTTCTCCAACAACGCGGGCATCAGGTCTTCGCGAAACTCCTCCTGGTCGATCAGCGGATAGGCGTCGCCGTTCTTCAGGTTCTTGTTCAGCACGTCGGAAGGCAGCCCCGCGCCGACATCATCGCCCAAGTGGTCGACCAGAACCCGCAGCGGCGTGGGCGGGAGGAAGCGATCCACATGCAGCGAAGGCGGCGCGATGCATTCGAGGACGTGGACGGTTTCGACGTAGATGCCGGCGGCCTTTGCATCGGGCCATTTGGCGAAGCTGCTGTTGCCCTTCTCGGAGCCAAGCAGCAGGTCGAGCGCACCGGTGACGAGCGGATGATCCCACGTCAGGAACTGGACGTCCTCGCGCGACAGGGCCTTTTGCCGGTCGCATGTGACGGTCATGCCTTCGGCTGGAAGTCCGGGAAACGAATCGGCGAAGACACCGGCGGAACCCAGCTGGTAGGTGCGCGCGCTCAGCTGCTCGACGTGGATGTTGAAGTGGTCGAAGACCGAGACCATGAAGCGTTCCAGTGCTGTGTCGGCGTCGCGCAGGGAGATCTCCTTCACCAGCCGTGCGGCGGATTCAGGCCGGAAGGAATTCAGCTCCAGCAGACGATCACGGCCCTGCTCCAGCCGCTCGGTCAGTTCGCGTCGTGCGACAACGGTTTCCTCGATGAGGCGGGAGAGCAGGGATTCAGCCGACGGAGCCTCGGTCCGGGTAGGGCGGGCATCTTGCCTGCCCCCGTTTGTCTTCTGGTCCAAATCCGAGAGGCAGGCTGGAAGCACTGCCCTACTTTCATGGAACTCCAACGCGAGATCGTGGACGCGCGGGCCGAAGCGCTCGAGCAGTTCGCGTCCGCCGTGGAGGTTTCGCTCGAAGGAACTAAGACCTTCGTGGAACCACCGCGCCAACACCTCCTGCGCGCTTCCCCGCACGAACGGCACATGCACGCGGATCTCCGACGTCTGGCCGATGCGGTCAAGCCGGCCGATGCGCTGCTCCAGCAGTTCGGGGTCGAGCGGCAGGTCGAAGAGCACGAGATGGTGCGCGAACTGGAAGTTGCGTCCCTCGCTGCCGATCTCGGAGCAAAGGAGGATGCGGACGCCCTGTTCATCGGCGAACCACGCAGCGTGGCGGTCCCGTTGCACGAGCGTCAGCCCTTCGTGGAACGCGGCCATCTTGACGGTGAGCCGGCGGCGCAGGGCGATGTCGATCTCCTCCACCTTCGCCTGCGTGCGGCAGATGAGCAGGATCTTCTCCTCGCCCAAGCTGCGGAGGAGTTCGGCCAACCAGTCCATGCGCGGGTCTTTGGCGAAGTCCGGCTCGAAGTATTCCGCCGCGCCCGCATCCGTATCGGCGGTGAACTCTTCGGACAACGCGTCGAGAAGCTTCGTCGGGTCCGCCGCGGCTTCCAAGGCGTGCAGGCAGGCGATGCGTCGGGGGAATCCCGTGATCGTCGCCCGGGTGTTGCGGAACATCACGCGGCCCGTGCCGTGACGGTCGAGCAGGTCGTTGAGATTGGATTCATCGTCGGCCGTTCGCCGGGGTTTCTTCAGCAGCGCATCGGCCTGCCTGGCCACGTCGCGGTAGCTTTCCGCTTCGTGGATGAACTCGCCGAGATCGTGGAACCTTGCTGGATCCAGCAGCCGCAAACGCGCGAAGTGACTGGCCATTCCCAGCTGCTCCGGCGTCGCGGTGAGCAATAGGAGGCCGGGCGATTTGTGGCCGAGAGCTTCGACCACCGCGTAGTCGCGGCTGACCGCGTCCGGCGACCAGCCGAGATGATGGGCCTCGTCGACGACGACCATGTCCCAGCCGGCATCAAGCGCCTGTTGGAGCCGCTTTTCATCGCCGGTGAAGAGACTCCGGCTCGCGAGGATGAACTGGTCGTCGAGGAACGGATTGGACTCCGGATTCATCGCCTGGATGGCGGCGCAGCGCGGTTCGTCGAAGATGTGGAACCAGAGGTTGAACCGGCGCAGCAGCTCGACGAACCACTGGTGCACCAGCGAATCCGGCACAAGGATCAGCGCTCGCTGGGCGCGTCCCGTGAGGATCAGCCGATGGAGGATGAGGCAGGCTTCGATCGTCTTGCCCAGGCCCACTTCATCCGCCAGCAGCACACGGGGCAGAAGCCGCCCGGACACTTCCGCCGCGATGTGGAGCTGGTGCGGGATCAGATCGATGCGCCCGCCGACGAACCCGCGCACGGACGATTGCCGACGCCGATGCTGCTGCCGCAGGGCGGCGAGACGCAGGTCGAAGAGTTCGGTTGGATCAAGCTGCCCCGCGAGCAGGCGTTCCTCCGGTTTGTCGAAGCTGATGGCGTCGCTCAGATCCGCTTCGCTCAACTCCCGTCCGGCGCAGCGGTAGTGGAGGAGACCGGAGCGTTCCGCGACGGCCTCGACGGCGAACGAGTCGCCCGCGTGGTCGCGGATCGTGTCACCGACGCGGAAGCGCACGCGGCGGAGCGGTGCATTGTCCGCGGCATATTCGCGCGTCTCGCCGCTGGCGGGAAAGACCACGGTGACCGTGCGGCTGGACAGACGGAGCACGGAGCCCAGGCCGAGCTCGGGCTCGCTGTCGCTGATCCAGCGTTGGCCGGGATGGAAGTCGTGTTTCATCGGTTCGATTCGGGGGCGTGAGCCTACCGGACCGGCAAACGGATTGGGAAGACGGGAACCGTGTGGTCCGTGCCCCGATCCCGGCATCGACACGCGGACTGTGTCCTCCCTCTCGCAGCGGGAGAGGGTAGGGGTGAGGGAGAAAACCTGGGTTAACCAGGCGGCGTCCTTTCACCCGCTGCTTTCGCCTGCACCATTCCGGGACGGCAATATTCGGGCAACGGTTTCGGCGCGCGTTCTTGCAACACCTGCCAGATGGCGTCGCGCACGACCTGCTTCTCGCGGCGCAACCGCCCGTTCCAATAACGCAACACCTTGATGCCCCTTTCCTCCAGCCAACGGTCGCGCTCGGCATCCGCCTGCGCGTGCTCCGGGTGGCCGTGTTGAAAGCCGTCGAGCTCAATGTCGATTTTCGCCTCGTTGCAGAAAAAATCGAGGATGTGCGGCCCCATGGGATGCTGGCGGCGGAACTTGTAGGCGGAGAAGCGGCGGTCGCGCAGCCAGCCCCAGAGGAGTTGCTCGGCCCAGGTGTCGGCCTTGCGCAACTTGCGGGCGATGCCGGTCTGCTTGGGGGACTGCTTGAGCATGGGGTGGCTTGCGGATGGTTCGTGGCCTTCTCCCTCACCCTTACCCTCTCCCGCTGGGCGAGGGAAGACTTCGTGGCCTGCTGGCGTCTTTGGACACGCTCTGTGAACCGGGAGTGAGCCTGTAACGGAAAGGCGGACAGGGTTGGGGAGGGTGGCCTCCTCTCCCAGCGGGAGAGGAATGAGGTGAGGGAGAAAGCGGCGGGCTGGCTGGGCGCGTTCGGATGTCGAATGGATTCATGGCCGTTCTCCCTCACCCTAGCCCTCTCCCGCTGGGAGAGGGGATCAGGCCGGCCGTTTGACGCGGGGCGCGCGTTTGGCCTTGGCGGCGGCGGCGAGCGGGGCGGTGAGTTGTTCGTAGAGTTGGAAGAGGTATTCCACGCGGTCGCGGTCGCTGGGGAACTCGGCGGGGCGGTAGCAGCGGTCCACGGCGCGGTCCAGCGCGGCATGGGCGGCGGCCAGCACGGGCGGCATGGCCAGCGGGTCGTAGAGGTCGGCCAGCGTGGCGTCGGGGAACGACGAACGCGCGTCGAGCACGCGCTGCGCTGCTTTCTCCACCGCCGCGCGTTGGGCGTCGGTCGGCTCCGGCCAAGGGTAGTTGTTGTAAACGATGGTGTTGGAATACTGGTAACGTGATTCCAAACGTCCGCAGGTCTGACGCATCCACGCCATGTGCATGGCGGAAGATAGGATTCCGAAGTGATAGATGGTGGCGTCCGGGACGACGAGGGAGCTGCCGTTGGCAACGATGTTTTTCGAGAGAAAACCCAGCGGAACGTAGCGACGGCGTTCGGAGGAAACTTTTGGGAAGAGAAGGTAGTCGCTCGACGGCTGCCGATCCTCGCCGACCGCAGCCGGGGTTTTCGCCAACTCCACCGTCGGGGCCTTCTTGCTGGCCGCCCGGAAGGCCCGGACCTTTTCGATCCGCTCCAAGACCGAAGGGCAGGCGCGCAGGTCGGCGGGATTGGCCTCGTTCAGCCAAAGCACCCAGCGCTCGCCGCCATTGAGAAATTCTTCGCCCCCGATGAATGGGCGAATGTAGGCGGCGATTCCGGGATGGTTCTTCAGGAGGTCGGCTCGCTCCATTGCGTCCAACACGAAGTGCCCGTCGTCCACCACCTTTGTCCCGAAGACCATTGGAGGCACTTTCGCGATGGGCGCTGAACGTCTTGTCGCGACGGTATCGCTGCCCTCGATGAGGTAGGGGGAAATGTTGCGGACGATGGAAACGGCCGGATGGATCGGATCATCATCGTAGTCGTAGAGCTTCTTTTCGAGCGCATCAGTCAAACCAAAGCCGATGATGACGACGTGGACGTGGGCTCTTCCGCGCGCTTCGCTCTCCCACGGGAAGGTTCGATGCGCGAAGTGGATCTTCACCCGGTAGCGGGACAAGAGATGGTTCCAAAGGACGCTCACCTGTTCGCCCTGCGTGATCGAGTTCGTGCTGACGAAGGCGACTCCGACAGTTGAACCCTGGATGTATTCGGCCGCAAGGCGATGCCAGCAGGTCACAAAATCGAGAACGCCCGCGCCCTGGGTAGCGCCCCATACGGCATCCATGTCCGCTTTTTGAGCCGGGCTTTGCTCCTTCTTTCCCACGAACGGCGGGTTCCCGAGCACGTAGCTGCATTGCTCTGGCGGCAGCACTTCGCTCCAAGGCTTCCGCAGGGCGTTGGCGACATGGATATGCGGGCTCTTCTTGAGCGGGATGCGGAGGTAGCTCTGGGTGAAGAGCTGGCCCAGCGCCATGTTGGCCTGGTGGTCGGTGAGCCACAGGGCGGTCTCCGCAATGCGGGCGGGGAACTCCTCGATCTCGATGCCATACATCTGGTCCACGTCGATCAAGGAGAGCTTGTTCACGTCGGCCAAGGTCATCTCCTGCTGCCCGCCGTGGAGCACGGCTAGGAGCTCCAGTTCCAGCGCGCGCAGTTCGCGGTAGGTGATGACGAGGAAGTTGCCGCAGCCGCAGGCGGGATCGAGGAAGCGGAGCTTGGCGAGGCGTTTCTGGAGGTCGGCGAGACGCTGGGCCTTGCCGATCTTGAGGCCCTTTGCGCGGTCGAACTCGGCGCGGAGATCGTCGAGGAAGAGGGAGCGGACGAGCTTGAGGATGTTGCGCTCGGCGGTGTAGTGCGCGCCGATCTGGCGGCGTTCCTTGGAGTCCATCACCGCCTGGAAGAGGGAGCCGAAGACGGCGGGGGAGATGCTGTCCCACTCGAAGCCGCAACAGGCGAGGAGCTTCGCGCGCATGGCGCTGGTGAAGGCGGGCAGGGCGAGGCGTTCGGCGAAGAGCTGGCCGTTGATGTAGGGGAACTCGGCGAGGTCGGGGTCGAGGTTCTTCTGGCGGCGTTCGGGCGGGGTGTTCAGCACCTCGAACAGTTCGTGGAGCTTGGGGCCGAGGTCCGAGCCGTCGGGCGCGGTGTGGTCCTCCAAATAGATCTGGAAGGCGCGGGGAGCGAAGATGCCGTTGTCCTCGGAGAAAAGGCAGAAGAGGAGGCGGACGAGGAATTGTTTCAGCTCGTGCCCGGCGCGGCCCGTGGCGTCGGTGCCGTAGTCGCCCGTCTCCAGCGCGTCGTGGAGGTCGCACATGAGGCGGGTGGCCTCCTCGTTGGCCGGGTCTTCGGGGTCGAGCCGGTGCTGTTTGTAGCCCGCGATGAAGAAGAAGTGGCGGATGTGTTTGTGCAGGTCGGCCAGGGGAAATTCGACGGAGGGCGGGAGCCTCTGGAGCACGGGCGACGCGGAGTCCGTGCCGGGTTCAAGGTCGTGGATGGCGATGCGCTGGAAGTCGGAGACGATCAGGAAGCGGGGCGTCTCCTTTTCGCGGCCGCTGTCGTTCAGGGCGCGGATATACTCCATGCCCTGCGAGTGGGCCTTGCCGAGGTTCTTGCCGGCGCTCTTGTGTTCGGCCAGCAGCTTGCCGGGCCAGAAGAGGTCGATGTAGCCCCAGTCGCCGGAGAGCTTTTTCACCGGTTCCTCGAAGCTGGCCACGGTGCGGCGGCGGACGCCGAAGACATGGAAGAAGGCGTCCCAGAAAGACTTCGCTTCGGCTTCCTCGCGCGTCTCGTCCTTCCATTCCTTGGAGAAGGCGATGGCGCGGTGTTTGATTTCGTTCCAGGAAAGCGGCATGGCGGGATTTTGGGCTGGAGAAAGACAGAGTCACGGCAGATCAGCGCACCCCAATCAATCTGCGATCCAGCGTGTCCTCAAAGCAACGAACCAGATCCCTCGACGTTGGTCGGCGCTTTGACGCCGGGCCGGCCAAAGTTTAGAGACGAAGCAGGCATGCCGAGATTCCTTTGCACCACGTCGCTCCTTGGGTTGCTGCTTGCCCTCGTTGCCACGGGCCATGCCGCCGGGAGCGGCGTCACCACCAACCTTCTTCGCGACTGGCCGGCCTGGCGCGGTCCGTTGGCGACGGGCGTCGCGCCGCACGCGGACCCGCCCTTGCGCTGGAGCGAGACGAACAACGTCCGCTGGAAATTCCCGCTGCCGGGCAAGGCCCATTCGTCGCCCGTCGTCTTCGGCGACGCGGTCTATTTCACCGCCGCCGCGCCGGTCGGCGACGCGTTGCCGCCGGTCCACGACAAGGCCCCGGGCGTTCACGACAGCGTGCCGGTCAAGCACCGGCACCAGTTCATCGTGTTCGCCGTCAGCCGTCGGGATGGAAGCGTTCTTTGGAAGAAGGTTCTGCACGAAACCTTCCCGCACGAAGGCGGCCACACGACCGGCAGCCTCGCGTCCAACTCCCCCGTGACCGACGGCGAACATCTCTACGTCTTCTTCGGTTCACGCGGCCTGTATTGCCTCGACCTCAAGGGCGACGTGAAGTGGCAGAAGGATCTCGGGAAGATGCAGACGCTGCACGCGCACGGCGAAGGAAGTTCGCCCGTGATCCATGGCGATACGCTGCTTGTCTGCTGGGACCACGAGGGCGAGTCGTTCCTCCATGCCTTCGACAAACGCACCGGCCAGCAGAAGTGGAAGGTTGCCCGCGACGAAAAGACCTCGTGGTCCACACCGCTCGTGGTCGAGCATGGCGGCATGACCCAGGTCGTTGTCAGCGCGACGAAGCGCGTTCGCGGCTACGACTTCGCCACCGGCGCGCAGCTCTGGGAATGCGCCGGCTTGACCGACAACGTGGTTTCCTCGCCGGTGCATTGGAACGGGATGGTCATTGCGGGGAACAGCTACTACTCACAGGCCATGCTCGGCATCCGCTTGGCCGGGGCCAAGGGTGACATTACCGGCACGACCAGTGTCGCGTGGAAGCTGAACCGTCTCACGCCCTACGTCTCGTCGCCGCTTCTCTACGGCGATGTGCTCTATTTCTTCCGGCACAACCAGAACGTCCTCAATCGCCTTGATCCCGCGACCGGCCAGCACATCGGGGAACTCCTCCGGCTCGAAGGCATCCGCGACTTCATCTTCTCGTCGCCCGTCGGCGCGGCCGGCCGCATTTACATCACCGGACGCGACGGCTCGACCGTGGTCCTGCGCCACGACCGCGAGAACGCCACGCTGGCCGTCAACCAGCTCGACGACTCCTTCAGCGCCTCGCCCGCGCTCGTCGGCCGGGAACTCTACCTGCGCGGTGAGCGCTTCCTCTACTGCCTGGCGGAACCAGCGCGATCCGCTTCTAAGTAGGGTGGGAATCCTTCTAGTCCCGTGGGCACAAAAAATCCCGCCCCTGATCGGAGCGGGATTCTGAGTCGTTGGGATCGTTGAGGACTACTTCACGCGCGTCGCGGTCCAATCCGTCTTGGTCGCCTCGCCGCCGTTGCGGCCGGGGCGTTCGATGGAGCCCTTGATGGTGTCTCCGTCGAGCTTGCCGGTGTATTTGATGACCATCTTGTTGCCGTTGAACTCGCGCTCGATGTTGAAGGCGACCGCGCCGTCCTTGATGGACGCGGAGCTGATGTCGGTTTCACCGCGCGGGCTCTTCACGTTGCCGGTGAGCTTGCCTTCCTTCAGTTCGAACTTGGCGGTGCTTTCCTGCGCGCCGTTCTGGCCTTGGGAGGTCCACTTCCAGTTTCCGGCGATGTCGGCGGCGAACGCGCCGGTGGTCATGACGATGGCGGCTAGTGCCGCGAGGATCTTTGATTTGGTTCTCATGTGAGTTGTGGGTTGGTTGGTTGTCGGACGAAAGGGAACGGAAAGTCGGTTCAGGTCGGTTCAGGCACCCTGGCGCATCTTCTTCCAGGTGGCGAGGCAGCGTTCGGCGGTCTCGTATTCCGTGAAGCGGCTGCCCTCCTGTTCCATGAGATAATACTCCGCGCCGCCGACCGACTCGGCAGTGGCGAGGATCTCCTTCCACGGGGTCACGCCTTCGCCGAAGAGGACGCGGTAGCCTTTCTCATCCTTCCGCTCACCCGGCGCCCAGTCCTTGAGATGAAGGCTCCGGATGCGGCCGGGATTCGCCTTGATCCACGCGACCGGGTCCGCGCCGGCTTCCATGCAGGTGCCGACGTCGAACTGGAGGACGAACTCCTTGGGCGTGTTGGCCGCGAGCACGTCCATGATCCGCAGGTCGCCGTCGACCTTGGCCCACTCGGTCTGGTGGTTGTGGAACCCGGTGGTCAGCCCGTGCGGCTTGAGCTGGTCCACGACTTTCGTCATCTGTTCGCCGAGTCGTTTCCAACCCTCGGCGCCCTTGGTGTCGCCCGGCGCGGACGAGAGGATCAGATGCCGTGCACCAAGGATTTGATTGAGCTCGATGGTCTTGGCGATGGCCTCGCCGGCCGCGAAGTAGGCGACGTGGTTGTGGGTCGAGTAGCAGCGCAGCCCGACGTCGTCCATGAGCGACTTGATGTCCTTGGCGAACGGTGCGGACCACAGGAAGTAGGGCGAATAGAACTCGACGGCCTCGTAGCCGATCTTGGCCACGGTCTTCAGCGTGGTGAACGGGTTCCGCATCAGCTCGCCGCGCACGGCGTAGAGCTCGATGCCGATGGGATACTTCTTCGCGGTGGGTGCGGCCGTGTCGGTGGCCGCGGCGAAAGCGCGGCCGGACATGGATTGCACGGCGAGGGCGGCGGGAACCATGCCGGAGAGGGCGAGGAAGTTGCGCCGGGTGAGGGGAGAGCGGGCGGAGGAGTCGGGAGTCATGGAGGTTTGATTAACTCCCTCATCATGGACCGACAAGCCGCAAACCCAATCGGCGGATCACCAGGACGGCGGGCTGTTGCTGCGATTCCCAAGCTCCTTCACAGAGAACGATCCTTCGGCATACAAGCACCCGGAGCGCGGAGCATTGCTCCGCCGGTTCGCGATGGGTTCAATCGGCCTCGTGCCGAGCGATGCTCCGCACATCAGTCAATGGAACGGCCGCCCAAATCCAAACGCGAGCACCTGCGCCACCTCGTCGCGGGCAAACAGGAATCTAGCGAGCCGCTGTCCGCCGACGCCAGGATGCAGGGCTTCAAAGGCTGGCACGAACGCGGTTACCTGCCGCACTGCGACAAGCCGGGGCTGGTCCAACTCGTGACATTTCGGCTGTGGGATTCGATGCCGGCGGCAAGGCGCGGGGAGTGGGAGCATCTGTTGGAGGTGGATTCGCGGAGCGATGCTCCGCGCTCCGGGGCGTCGGACAGTGCTCGCCGGGAGCGGCGGTTAAAACTGGAGGAATACCTGGACCGTGGCTTTGGAGAATGTTTCCTGCGGGACCCGCGAATCGCCGCGCTGTCGGAAACGGCACTGCTGCATTACCACGGCAGGCGATTCCGAATGCTCGCCTGGGTCGTCATGTCGAATCACGTCCATGCTCTGATCGAGGTCGGGGCAACACCCCTGTCCAAGATCGTGCAAAACTGGAAATCCCTCGTGGCGGTCGAGGCGAACAAACTTCTGGGGCGATCCGGACGTTTCTGGCAGCCCGACTACTGGGATACCTACATGCGGGATTCGGCCCAAACGGCGAAGGCGATCCGCTACATCGAAAACAACCCCGTGAAGGCGAAGCTCTGTCAATTGCCGGAAGAGTCGTCGTCCAGCAGCGCGCGGTTCCGCGATCCGAAGACATGGGAGCTGAAGCTCCCGAATTGAGCCGACGGACACGCGGAGCAATGCTCCGCGCTCCGGTATTGGAAATGTGGCAGCTCCTGGTGCGGGAGCCGGTCGCAGCGACGGAGCGCGGAGCATCGCTCCGCGAGGGATGCACTGCTTACCGAAAAGAAAAAATCGCGCGGAAGCGGTTCCGCGCGGGCGATGGGGCTCTTCAGGACGGACACGCGGAGCAATGCTCCGCGCTCCGGGCGGGCTCACGCCCGGCGTTCTTTGATCGCCGTGAGGATGTCCGCCACGGCCTCGGACGCGGGCTTGGTGCCGACGTTGCCCTGGCCGTGCAGGCGGACGGCGACGGAGTCGTTCTCCAGCTCGCGGGCGCCGAGGACGAGCATGGTGTGGACGCGGGCGTGCTCGGCGTCGGAGATCTTTGCCTTGATGGGCTCGGGACCGTAGTCGCCTTCGGCGCGGACTTGGTTCTGGCGCAGCTCGGCGACCAGTCCCTTGGCGTGGCCGACGAGGCGTTCGTCGTCGCCGATGGTGATGACGCGGACCTGGTCGGGCGCGAGCCAGAGCGGGAAGTTGCCGGCGTAATGCTCGATGAGGAACCCGATGAAGCGCTCATGCGTGCCGAGCGGCGCGCGGTGGATGCAGAGCGGGGTCTTGTCGGTGTTGTCCTTGTCCCGGTAGGTCAGGCCGAACTTGGCGGGCACGGCGAAGTCCACCTGGTTGGTGGCGATGGTGAATTCCTTGCCGATGGCGCTCCAGACCTGCACGTCGATCTTGGGGCCGTAGAAGGCGGCTTCGTTGGCCACTTCCACGAAGTTGATGCCGGAGTCGATTAACACCTGGCGGACCATGTCCTCGGTCTGCTTCCAGAGCGCGGGTTCGTTGACGAACTTCTGGCCGAGCTTGGCGGGGTCGTGGGTGCTGAAGCGCATCTGGTATTTCCCGAGACCGAAGGTCTGGAAATATTTCAGATACATCTCGTTCACGGCGCGGAACTCGGCGGCGAACTGTTCGGCAGTGCAATAGATGTGGGCGTCGTTCATCTGCATGGAACGGACGCGCATGAGGCCCATGAGTTCGCCGGACTGTTCGTAGCGGTAGCAGGTGCCGTATTCGGCGAGGCGGAGCGGGAGGGCGCGGTAACTGCGCGGTTCCGCCGCGAAGATGCGGTGGTGGTGCGGGCAGTTCATGGCTTTGAGGTAATACTGTTCTGTCCCTGATTCAGCCGTGAGTTCTGCCATATACTCAATTTCTGCGGCGGAGAATTCAATTGCGGCGGGCTGGTGCTCTGGTTTTAGCGCTGCCCAAATGGATCGGCTCAGATGGTCTTCGCCAGTTGCTGACTTCAGTTGTTCACGAGCTTTGTCCAAGTTGATCCCCAAATGAGAAAGCCGTTTCTCGCGTTCTGCCTTTGATTGACCTTCCAGAGGAAGTTTCATCGCCGGAAACATGCTCTCCGCGTAGTACGGCAGGTGGCCGGAGGTTTTATACATTTTCTCCTTGGCCAGATGCGGCGTGCGGACGCGAACGTAGCCGGCGGCGAATTCGGTTTCCTTCGCCAGCTTTTCCAGTTCCTCCACCAGCACTGTGCCCTTGGGCAGCCACAGCGGCATGCCCGGCCCGACGTATTCGGTGTCAATCGCAAACAGCCCCATCTCCGCGCCTATCTTGCGATGATCGCGGCGCTTCGCCTCTTCGAGCATCGTGAAATACTCGTCGAGCTGGGTCTTGTTCTTGAAGGCCGTGCCGTAGATGCGCTGGAGCTGCGGGTTCTTTTCGTCGCCTTTGTAATAAGCCGAGGCGATGTGCGTGAGCTTGAAGGCGCCGATATTGCCGGTGCGCATGACGTGCGGGCCGGCGCAGAGGTCGATGAAGTCGCCGTTTTTGTAGAGCGAGATCTGCTCGTGCTCGGGGATGCCGGAGATGATGTCCAATTTGAACTTGCTCGGCTGTCCCGGTCGCTCCGCGAGTCCGCCGAGTCGGCCGGTGGTGGCCATTTCCAGCGCCTCGGTGCGCGTGACTTCCATGCGCTCGAAGGTGTGGTTGGCCTTCACCGCGCGCTTCATCTCCTCCTCAATGCGGGCAAAGTCCTCGGGCGTGATGCGGTAGGGCATTTCGAGGTCGTAGTAGAAGCCGTTGTCCACCGGCGGGCCGGCGGCGAACTGGGCCTCGGGGAAGAGCTTGAGAATCGCCGTGGCGAGCACGTGGGCGCAGGAGTGGCGGATGCGCTCCAGTTCGGTCATCTGCTGGCGCTGTTCGAGGGTTTTGCGTTCGTCGGGCATAATGGAAAGGGTGGGGACGGTAGGTTTCGCGGAAAGCGCCCGCAAGCGGGGAGTGCGGCGGTTCGTGGTTTCCGGGTGGAGCACTCGACCCGAGTGCCGGTTTCGGCGACTCGCCACACCTGAGCTTGCCCCGGTTTAGTGGACCCCCTGAGGGGCGGTGGGTGAAATGAACGGCGATGAACAAGACCAAGAACGAGCAGCGTGGTGCGGCGACCGTGGTCGTGGCCCCCAAACGCTATGACGGCGCCTTCAAACGCCAGGCCGTGGAGCACTGGCTGCGCAGCGGCCGGCACGGGCCGCAGCTCGCGCAGGAGCTGGGGATCAGCTAGCCCAGTCCCAAGGAGTGGACGCGACGCTACGGTGGCGCGGCCGCGCCGCCGCGGGCCGATCTGGAAGCGGAGAACCGGGCGCTGCGCGTGGAGTTGGCGCGGGTGCGCGAGCCGCGCGACCTATTAAAAAAAACGCTGGGCATCCTCGCGGAAGTGCCACGGCCCGCTACGAGCGCATCGAAGCCATGAAGGACGCACATTCGCTGGCCGCGTGGTGCGCCGCGCTCGAGGTGAGCCGGCCTGGCTACTATCGCTGGAAAGACGCGGAGCCGGGCCTCCGCGCGCGTGGTCATCGGTGGCCTCACGCCCGGTCAAGCGCTCTGGGCGCGCCTGCGCGAACGGCTCAGCCGGGGCCAGCGAATGGAGCGCGCCCGCGACGGCGATGGCCGCCTAAGGCCGCGCAATAACAACTGCCTCGATCATAAGACGCGTCGGAGAAATCCGGCGCGTCTTTTTTGCCGAGTGGCCGAAAAATCGGTCACCGGTGACGGATGGGAGCGGGTTCGCCCGGAAACCGGAGGAGAAAGGAGAGGGAGCGGGTAGCGGGAATCGAACCCGCATGGCCTGCTTGGAAGGCAGGAACTTTACCACTAAGCTATACCCGCGT